>CAOXTD010000001.1 GCA_948560265.1 uncultured Clostridia bacterium
ATTGCTAGAAAAGTAACTATACCAGATGAAAACAAGCAAATCAAGAATAAAAAGAAAAATAATGATACCAGATTTTAAAAGGAGGAAAAAATTATGGAAGAAGATAAAGTTAAAAACGTAATAAATATAATTAAAGATATGAATATAAAAGATAAATTAAGATTAGGAATATGTTTAACTACAAGTGATTGGACAAATATTTTATATAATAAAACTGAAATGTATGAAAGATTTGATATTATGTTAAAAGAAATAGATGAAGAATATAGAACTACTCTTATAAATTTTGCCAAATATAAACTTGTAATGTTCACAACGGCTAAAATTATGGAAATGCAAGAAGTTGAAAGAAATAAAGTAGCTTTGTATTTGTTTAATAGTGTAAATCATAAGATATAACAAAACTGAAAAATAATCAGTTGCAATTTTATGTAAAATATGGTATGATATTGGAGTAAAATGTTCGTGGGCACAGCGAAATATAATAAATGTGTCTATTCAATAAATATCTCTGATAATTTAGAGATATGGACTTGTGAAAGGAGTTTTTATTATGGCTAAAGCAGAGAAAAACTTCGAAGTAGTTAAAAAGTACTACTTTCGGAAAAAAGGAGTTTTAGAACCTCAGGGGTATGACTGGATAGGCGAAGCCCGTTTTGAATTGTATCCTGTAGAACTTGACGGAAAACTTGGATTTGCAGATAGTAATGGTGATATTGTAATTCCCATTATCTATGATAGGGAGCTTCATGTAAATGATACAGTAGCATGGACTGGAAACCGTGAATATCTTGATTTGAAAAAGAATGGTTTATACGGTTTAATCAAACATGACAGCTCTATTGTGGTTGATTTTTGCTGGGGTGACATAAGACTGGATAAATTAAGTGAAGACCTTATTCCAGTTGCGATTGACAAGAAATGGGGATTTGTAAATGTCAAAACTGGCGAAACACAAGTAGAAGTTGCTTACGATGAAGTTGAGTTTTTCAAAGATGGATTTGCTCCTGTTTGTATCAAAGGCAAGTGGGGAATGATAGATGTAAACGGAAATATGATTGTTGAACCCAAATATCTATTGGACTCTCACTTTGTAGGAGATTTTGCCATTATGTTTGAAGGAGGCTCTTGGAACTATGGTTGGAATTGCAGAGAGATATCAGACTCGAACTGTAAGATTGTTAACAAGAAAGGATATGAAATAGTTTCTGATTGTTCTTGGATTGAAAGAACAGGTATTAACATTTTTACTCTAACAAGGAAAGAAGATGGCAAAAAAGTTAAAACGGTAAAGCAGTTGATTGTATTTCCTGATTACATTGTTGTTATCGACGATGGCGAGTATTTGGAAGGCTATATCACAGCTAGAGGCAAGTATTCTGAAAAACATGAATATGACGAAGAACTTAAAAAGTGGTCTGTTAATCATATCCATGCAAAGTACGTTGGAGGTGGAACTTGGTCAGTGATTGATTATAGTGGTAAACATATTACAATTCCTGACTACAAACTGCAAGAAGTAAAAGAATCTTTGTTAGCATAGTTAACTCTAAAGGAGAGGTGGATTTTTGCAATGCAAATTTCTACCTCCCTTGTCCTATGTTCTTGTAATGGACAAATTAAACCTTTTTATAAATTTTGATATAAATGTATTGCAATTTATAAAAATTATGATATACTTTAGTAAATTGATTGATATTTGTATCAATCGTTAAGAGAGATAAAAGTTGTAGATAACTACGACGTCTGCTCCAAAAAATTAGCATTTTAAGCAAATGATACAGAGTATCACAAAGTATCATATATTAGCACAAAATGCAGAAATACTCTCTTTGTAAGGGAGTGTTTTTTCGTTTTACATGATAGAACCTATCATAGATTATCACAGTTTAGTATAAAATTTGCTGTACAATTGGTGTACATTTGTGTAAAAAAATTTTTTATAGTATAGATTAAAAACTACTAAATAATAAGTTTTATATAATAACCTATTCTTTAGTAGTTTATTGCTCTTTATTTAGATTTTTTAACAGCATAATTCATACATCAATTTTTTTACTTTACTTAAGTTAGAAATATACAAAATTTTGTTTTGTTCGCTTGTATTATTGTAAATAATGTAGTATAGTAGTTAAAGATAGAAATGAGATAAAAGCAGATGTGTGTGTTACCTCTAAACCTCAACTTATGTTGAGAGTGAGGAGGTGAGTGCTTATGGTAGAATTCTTACTATTCCTAATAATAGAATTAATGTTATCAATAACCATAAATATCGCCTTGTTGTGTATTTTGTACATAATGTGGACTGATAAACAAATATAAAAATACACCACATACGCTTTCGCCGAGCTTTGTGGTGCAGTCTATTTACTTAGGTAACACACATTGTCTGTGGCTACTCATTTTCTATCTATATTATACACAGATTTTTAAGAAAAGTCAAATAATTTAAGGTAATCGCTTAAAAATATTGAATAGGAGTGTTATCAATGAAAAATAATAAAATTGATACTTATGATGTTTATAATAACAAATATACCACAGATATAAATAATTTAGATTTATCTGTACACATTTATGGAATTGCAATTGAAAACGAAAAAATATTGATTTCACCACAATATGATGGTTATGATTTTCCTGGTGGTACTGCTGAAAAGGGAGAAAACCACATCCAAACACTAATACGTGAATTTAAAGAAGAAACAGGATATCTAGTAGAACCAATTAAATTATTAAATGTATATACATCTTTTTTCCATCATCAAAAAAGAAATAAAGATTATCAAAGTTACTTAATTTACTATTTAGTTAAAATAGTAGATGGCGAAATTTCAAGTGAAGGTTTTGATGAAGACGAAAAAGAATATGCCGAAACTGCAAAATGGATTAATATTAGTGAACTAAAAAATATGAGACATGTTAGTACTATAAATGTAGTAGATGATATTTTAAATTTAATTAAATAAGGAAAAATGATAAGAGATATGCGGTCGCAAATTGCGACCGCATTAGAAAGAAAATAATAAAAGAATTATATCACTATAGAATATTGCTAAAAGAATATTTAATGTAATTAATCAATAATTTCTTCAAAACGGTATTTTTGAGTAGCATCTGGATATTTTTCGTGATCTACTTCCGATAAAAACATATCCAATGGTCTTGCATAAATACCATCTTTGTGATTTGTTTTGCCATTATTATCCATACAACGATATACAACTAGCTTTTCGCCCGTTTCGCTATGTTCTGCTACTGTAATCACAAATGCACGAGCTCCCTTAAAATGTCGCCACATGGTAAATGGTTTTACAATTCTTTCTTCCATCTTGTTTCCTCCTATTAATATTTATAAGAATTATTATAACATAATAAAATAAAGAATACAATTATTGTTTTATAATTCCACATTTATAAGCATGTAAAAGTTTAGACAAGTCATCAATTTGTTCTTGCAGTCTTTTTCCAATATCCGTATCTTTTATTCTCTTCCTTTCCACTTTTTCAACTATTTGTTTCGAAGAATGTAGATCTGTTTCCTGAAAGATGGCATCTTCTGTTGAACTAAACTTTTCATGAGCTGCTAATACTAAACCATATGAGTTGAAAATTAGGGTATATCCAGCAATTCCCGTAGTTTCCTGATATGACTTGGAAAGTCCACCATCTATCATTAAAAGTTTTCCAGAAGCTTTTATAGGATTTTCTCCTTTTTTGTATTTTACAGGAATATGTCCACAAATAATATGCCCTATTTCTTCATTGATTCCAAAGTCTCTAAGTATTTCTTTACAAACATTTTCATCCTGGCAGAATGTATAAAACGGATTTTTATGTTCTTTCCAGGTTTCTTCGTCTTCAATATAATATCTTTCAAATGTTTTCATGGCATCTTTACAGAAAATGGGGGAGTTTTCTCCACACCACAAATACCATAGGAAGTCCATTCCATTTGTTTTTTCTGTAGAGTCCTCATCAGCAAAATATCCTTGTCTAACAATTTTTTCAATTGCATCAAAGTAATCTTTGCCTTGCAGTAACTTATCATCTACCTCTATTTTTCTAAAGTTACTATCATTATTCATTAAAATGCAACCATGAATTAATAAATTGTCATTATATACTTTGTATAAACTGCCCTTAGTATATAAAAATTGAATATGTTTTTGAAGTTTTTCACTATTTTTGAAAGATTGAACTAGTTTATCAATTACTTCTTGTTCACTTGGAGAGAGTTCATATGGATTGTCTGGATTGATTGTTGGAAAGTAGGTATTATTTAATTTGTATTTGTTACCATCTAGATTTATAGTTCCTTTTTTGTAATCAATATAATCTAATACTAATCTATTTTGCATATGATATTCAGGATGTTTTTTTATTATTTCACCTTCTACTTTAAACTGCATAATTGCAGCAGCCTTTTGAATTTTACTGAGTAGACTTGTATTAATGTTTGAGATAATATCACTTTTAGCAAGTTTAGGTTCAAATTCTTTTTGCGATTCGTGAGTGTAAGTATCTATGGCAAATTCAGCTATATTTCTAATATTTATACCATATCCGTCTTCTAATATATCTAAATTATTATATCTAGCACAAATACGTATTACATTTAAAATGCAAGCCTTGTTTCCACTAGCAGCGCCCATCCAGAGAATATCGTGATTTCCCCATTGTATATCTATAGAGTGATATTTTAAAAGTTCATCCAATATAATGTGTGGACCAGGACCTCTATCATAGATATCACCTATAATATGTAAGTGATCTACTGCCATTCTTTGAATTAATTTACTAATGGCAATAATAAAGGCTTCTGCTCTATCTAAATTGATAATACTGTCAATGATTTGTTCATAATAATACTCCTTATCAAGTTCATTCGCATTAGAATTTATCAATTCTTCTATAATATATTCATACTCTTTTGGCATAGCTTTTCTGACTTTTGACCTACTGTATTTTGAACATAGATGCTTACAAATTAATATAAGTCTATGTAATGTTATCTTATAAAATTGATTTAGTTCTTCAGTTTCTTTTTTTATTAATTCTATTTTTTCTTCAGGATAATAAATAAGCGTAGCTAATTTTTTTCTCTCAGATTGTGTCGTAGAATTTTCAAATAGGTCATCTATTTTTGATTTTATAACACCAGAAGCATTTTTTAAAATATGTAAAAATGATTCATATTCACCATGCAAATCACTTAAAAAGTGTTCTGTGGCTTTAGGTAAATTTTGTATTGCTTTTAAATTTATAATTTCAGTACAAACATCTTGAACGGTTGGAAAATTTTTAGACAATAATTTTAAATACTTTAATTCTTCTTCGTTATAATGATACATTTTTATCTCCTAATATTAAGAGAAACTTTCACTATTTTTATTAGCGAAAGTTTCAAGAGTTATTATACTAATTAATATATGCTGATTATATCACTTCATTCGTAATAAAGTCAATGTTTTCAATTTTGTGTAATATAGTTAAAGGTAGTATAATAAATAGAAGGAAAGAAAAGAAGTTGACAAATGAAAAAAAAGATGCTATACTCATTAACATAATCAAAAAAGGAGAATATTTTTTATGACAAACTTATTCAAAGGTAACAAACATCATCATAAAAAATAGCTTGTGTCGCTAAATATTAGGCACAAGCTTTTGATGATGCTTGTGCCTTTAGTGTTTCTAAGAGCTTTAAAGGTACATAATACCTTTAGGGCTCTTTTTGTATTTCATGAAGTGCGCAATTGATGAAATACAAAAAGAGAGAACTTTTTTGAGTAAAATTAGGAGGTTAAAGAAATGAAAAGTTTAAAAATTTTAATTGTAGTAATTGTACTAATTGCTATAATTGCAGGAGCAGTTATGTTAGTAAAAGGAAATGGAGCAAAAGATGAAAATGTATTTACAATAGGATTAGACGATAGTTACCCACCAATGGGATTTAGAAATGAAAAGAATGAAATTGTAGGATTTGATATTGATATTGCAAATGAAGTGTGTGAAAAATTAGGAATGAAATTAGAATTACAACAAATTACATGGGCATCTAAAGAAGATGAATTAAATTCAGGAAATATAGATTGTATTTGGAATGGATTTGCTTATAACGAAGATAGAGCAGCTAAGATGACATTGACAGAGCCATATATTAAAGGAGAAATGTATTTCATTTTGAGAAATGGAAGTAAGATAAAAAGTCAAGAAGAGCTAAAAGGAAAGAAAATAGGGGTTCAAGCAGGTTCTATTCAAGCACAAGATTTGGAAAATTCTGAATTTGGAAAAAGTGTTGAAATGATAGAATACAGAGATAACCTAACAGCATGTATGGATTTAGAAGCAGGAGGAGTTGATGCAGTATTTTGTTCGAACATTATTGGAAATTATATTATCACAGACAAAAAGAAAGATTACATAACAATCCCTTCAGTAGACATAACAACATCAAAAGGAAGTGTTATTGCATTCAAAAAAGGAAATACAGAACTAAGAGACAAAATTCAAAACGCTTTATATGAATTAAAACAAGAGGGAAAATTAACTCAAATATCTGAAAAGTGGTTTGGAAAAGATATGGTAATTGTAAAGTAATAGGGGGCATAAGAAGTGAGTATAGAAGAAATATGGAATGTAACTAAAATTTTATTTTCAGGTATTGGAGTAACCTTAGAAATATTTATATTAACATTAGTATTAGCCATACCATTAGGAATTATTATGGCGATTTTAAGAAATTCAAAGTATAAAATCATTGCATTTATTATGAAAATATATATATTAATTATTAGAGGAACACCTATTATGCTACAAATCATCATTGTCTATTTTGCACCATATTATTTATTCAAAATTAGCTATGACAGATTTTTAGCTATTATATTAGCATGTGTTATTAACTATGCAGCATACTTTTCAGAGATATTTAGGAGTGGAATGAATAGCATACCAAAGGGGCAAAGAGAAGCAGCTTATACATTAGGTTTTAATAATGTCCAAACTTTCTTCTTAATACTCTTACCACAAATCGTGAAAATCATTTTACCACCACTTTCTAATGAAGTAGTATCATTATTAAAAACAACTTCGTTAGCACAAATTATAGGGGTAACAGAGATGTTTTCATTGGCACAAAAACAAGCAAATTATATGTTTTCTATTATGCCACTAGGAATTGCAGCAGTATATTATCTGATTCTAACATTTTTCGTTACTCTCCTATTTGGAAAAGTTGAAAAGAAATTGGAATATTATAGTTAATAGGAGGAAACGAAATGAAAGTATTAGAAGTAAAAAATTTAAGAAAAAGGTATCAAGATATAGAGGTAATTAAAGATGTTTCCTTTGAAGTAAATGAAGGAGAAACTCTAGTCATTCTAGGAGCATCAGGATCAGGAAAATCTACTATATTAAGATGCATCAACAACTTAGAAAAGATAGATTCAGGTAACATAATTGTAAATAATGAAACTATGGTAAAAGAATATAAGAAAGATAAGCCAATATACAACACCAAAGAAGTTTTGAAAAAAATTAATTTATCCATAGGAATGGTATTTCAAGATTTTAACCTTTTCCCACATTTATCTGTTAAAGAAAATGTAACACATAGTTTGTTACATGTACTAAAAATGGATAAAAAAGAAGCAGAACAAAGAGCATTAGATTTACTTCAAAAAATGGGGCTAGAAGATAAAGCAAATGCATACCCTTGTAATCTATCAGGTGGGCAAAAGCAAAGAGTTTCTATTGCAAGATGTTTGGCTATTAACCCTAAAATTATCTGTATGGATGAACCAACTAGTGCATTAGATCCAGAATTAGTAGGAGAAGTACTTAAAACAATTAAGCAATTAGCAGAAGAAAAAAGAACAATGATTATTGTCACACATGAAATCAAATTTGCAGAGGAAGTAGCAGACAGAGTCATTTTCATGGATGATGGTGTGATTGTAGAACAGGGAAAACCAGAAGAAGTGATTAAAAATCCAAAAAATAAAAGAACGCAAGAGTTTTTAAAAAGATATGTAGAGGTAAAGGAGGTTAATTTGGAAAAGTTAGATATTAGCAAAGAAGAGCCAAAGGAGGTATTAAAGTTTTTTAAAGAAGTTTCTGAAATTCCTAGAGAATCTGGAAATGAGGAAGGCATTAAAAATTACTTAGTAAATTTTGCCAAGAAAAGAAAGTTAAAGGTGTATGAAGATACAAATTATAATGTTATTATAGAAAAAGAAGCAGTAGAAGGGTGTGAAGCAAAAGAACCAATCGCATTACAAGCACATACAGATATGATTTGCGAAAAAACAGAAAATAGTACACATAATTTTGAAAAGGATCCCATTATTTTGTATAAAGATGGAAAATATGTAACAGCAGATGGAACTACCTTAGGGGCAGACAATGGAATTGGAGTAGCACAAATACTAGCTATTTTAGATAACAAAGAAATGAAATTTCCTAAAATAGAAGCTATTTTTACAGTGCAAGAAGAAACAACTATGATAGGAGCAAAAGAGATTGATTTAAGCAAATTAGAAAGCAAAAAGATTATCTCTTTAGATGGCGGAAGAGAAGGAAAAATTTTAGTAGGGTCAGCAAATTGCTTAGAATGGAGAGCAAAAATTCAAAAAGAATATCAAGAAGTACCGAAAAAATATGAACAATATGAATTAGTGTATAGTAATTTTAAAGGTGGACACTCTGGTGGAAATATTGGAGATACTAGAAGGGGAAATCCGATTAAATTAGGAATAGAGATTTTGAAAAATATAAAAGATGTATATATTAAGGAAATTTACGGAGGTAGTAGAGTAAATGTTATTCCAAGAGATTTCACAGTAACATTTTTTATGAAAAAAGATAATTTAAAAAAGGTCAATAAAATGATAGAAGAACAAAAGAACTTTTATGGAGATGTGAATATTGAGATTTTACCGAAAAAAGAAAATACAAAAGCATTTTCAAGAGAAGTAACAACACAAATAATTGGTTTTATCTCTAATTACGAAAATGGGGCAATTGAGTATGAGAATGGAAATGTAATACTTTCTTGCAATATGGCAGCTATTAGAGAAGATGAGGCAAATATTTATATCGAATATTCTACTAGAGCAAATAATATGAAGTTAAGAAATGAATATTTAGAAAGACTAGAAAAGTTGGTAAAGAAATATGAATTGAAAATTATATGGAGCCAAGAACTTAAAGGAGTAGAACAGGATATTCATAATAGTTTAATTACGAAATGTAATCATATCTATCAAAAGATGTATCAAAAGGAATTGGAAAAAATGATGACACAAGGAGTAGTGGAAGGAGGCTTTTTCTCGGATAAAATAAAAGATTTGGAATATGTTTGTATTGGACCAAATACAGAAGATGTACATAGTCCAAATGAGAGATTATCTATTCCATCACTACAAAGAACATGGGAATATTTAAAAAATGTAATAGAAAGTTAAAAAAAAGAAAGTAGATACTCTAAAATATCTACTTTCTTTTTAAATTGTATACATAATTTAATTATTTTAATCTTGAAGCAGCTGTATTTACCATAGTAATTAAAGAATTGTACTTAGTTACTTGTGACATTGACTTAAATTCAACTCTGTTGTTTTTAACTTCCCAATTAGATTTATTTTCTTTTAAGAAATTGAAAACATCATCAATTTTAGATAAGTAGTTATTTACATTATCAATTGTTTTATTCACATCTGTCAATTCACCTTCTAATTGAATACTGCTTTTAAATAAATCTTTGTATTTTCCAGATAAACTAGCTTCGTCTGCTCTTTTATCTTTATATTCATCTGTAACCATTTCAGCTAGTTTTGTTTTAGCTTCTTCACCTTGTTTTTTTACATCTTCAATTAATTTTTTAGATTCTTTGAATTCAGGTCCATCTTTTTTGTAATTGTCTGCTGATAAGATATTAGTTAATTTTTCATTTTCGTATTGTTTTGCAATTGAAACAGCAACACCTTGATACTCAACAACGTAGTCTTTTAATGCCTTTTCTACATCAGCATATTTTCCACTTGATTTGATGTCTTCGTCTATTTTTCCAGAAGTATTGATTTTTTCCATTTCTGCACCAATGATAGCTCTTTGAGCAAAGTCATTGACAAACATAAATCCAATTACTCCTATTACTGCGATAACTGCTACAACGATAGCGACAATCACAATGACCTTTTTGTTTTTAGATTTTTTTTCATCCATTTTTTTCAAACACTCCTTTTATTTTAATTTGTCGTTTGAGTATAACTCAAACGCATTTAAAGTATATCACTAACTCCTTAAGGATACAAGGGGTTTAAGATAATTTATTAATGACTAAAAATATATTGAATACCACCATAAGTTGCAGCAGTAACAGCTAAAACAAGGATTCCAGCAGTAAGTACACCAGCTACAATTGGTGGAATAGCCTTTTTAGGTGGTAAGTTCAAGAAGTTAGCAATTAAAGAACCAACCCAAGCACCAGTACCAGGAATCGGAATAGCAACAAATAAGAATAAGGCTAAAGCTGTGTAAGTTTGTAGTCTTTCGTTCTCTTCAATTTTTTTAGTAGCTTTATTGGTAGCCCAGTCAATAATAACTTTAAAAGGTTTCCACCTACCGAAAAAATCAAATAAAGGACGAATAAACTTTACAATAAAGTAGATAGGAATGATATTTCCTAAAAAGCTACAAATAAAAGCTTCGAAATAAGAAAGTCCCATTCCAACACCAATGGGAATAGCCCCTCTAAGTTCTATAATAGGTACCATACCAATGATGAATGTAATTAAATATTTTAAAACAATTGGCATTTTTTTGCCTCCTTTTCATTTTTCATAAGCCTTATTTTATAATATCAAGCATGCTTTGTCTAGTGATAAGGCAAAAATTAATAAAAACCTTAGGGAATACAACAAAGCACAATAATATGACAAAGTGATTGTAATAATTGTCATAAGAAAGACATACAAACTTAACAATTCAAAAAAAATCGATACAAGCCTAGAAAATCCGTAAGAAAAAGCAAAGCTATTTATTAGAAAAAAGAAGAAAAGTGCGATTGACACGTTTCTTTTTTTATTTATAATATGATACTAATCGTAAGCTAAAACGAAAATTGGAAAGAAAGGAGCCAAAATTGGAAAGCAATCAAGTCAAAAAAAGAAAAAGAAGAATTGTTATTGCAGTTCTCATTTGTATTTTTCTTTTATTAGGAAATGTTGCTACCATTTTAGCGGCAAATGACGTAGATTTATTAACACCAACAGATGACCAATACTTAGAGTTAAAGGCAGTACAAGCAAAAGATGTCATAGGTCAAAACAAACAAGTCATTCTGCAGCTGTGGGGGCACAACCTAGAATTTAGACGGATTTGATGTTAGATTTTCCTACTTAAGTACTAAATTACAACCATCGAATATCACAACCAATATAATAACTAGTGATATCACAGAGTACTTTCAATTTGAACCTCAATTTAATAATGGCTCCTTAGATATATTTGACTTACCATATGATGATAGTCAGATTCAAGAAGAGGGTATTCCAAAAGAAGAAGGAGCAAGTATCATTAGGATGATAGGGTCAGTCAACGCGCCTATTACTGGTGAAACAGACCACTTTGTTCTAAAAGAAGATGGCAAATATTCCTTCAATACAAATGGAGATGTCTTAATTGGAACAATGAGTTTTCAAATGACAGCGGACGAATTTGATAGTTCATGGTTTAAACTAGTACCTTCAGCAGAATACAACCCAACAAGTGGAATAAAGATTAGTATGACAACTACCAAACGATATGAAGCACAATCTACATTCCGATTTACAGATGAGGTAGCGTCAAAAGAAGCCAGTTTAAGTAATTTAGTAGTAAGCACAGGAACAATTGATACAGACAACCCAGACAATTCTACTTATAAAGAATATTCATTAACACCAACCTTTGATAAAGATACACTAACATATGAAATCAAATTGTTAGAATACTTAGAGAATATGGATATTACAGCAACGACTTTAGATGGAAAAGCAACTTTAAAGATAAAAGTTCCAAAAAGAGACGAAAATGGAAATTTAGTTTATCAAGCAGATGGGACAACCATAGAGTATGAAGAAAAAGCAATAGCGGATAAAACGCCATTCAATGTTATCTTAAATAAGTTAGGAGAACCAGACACAATTCTAACCATTATTTCAACAGCGGAAGACGGGAAGACGAAAAAGGAATATCAACTAACTATTAAAAGACCGTATGCAACTATTAAAGGAAAGGCAATTCTAGCAGATTTTGATGATGAAGGAAAAGTGCAAGATATTTTAGATGTATATGGAGTAGAGTTGAATAATAGAGTAGATATCAATTTATACAAACCAAACTTAGCTGAATGGGAATCTATACCAGATATTTATCAAATTATTTACCCAGATCCATTTACTTATGAAAAATTAGAGAATGTAGCAAAAGAGACATTTATGAGTAGTAAGAACGACGGAACTTTTGAAATACATATCATACCAGGAGAATATGACGTCCAAATAACAAGGTTAGGATATTTAGATTATATTTATTCAGATGTAGAGCTGAACGAGGGGGATGTTATAGAAATGGGAGAAATAAGGTTGACAGCAGGAGACATCAATAGAGATGGTACCATTTCACAAGAGGATATTAACCAAGTAAAACAAGTTATGGATATGTTAAATGACAATGTGGACTTTTTGGAAAATTACAATCCGTCACAGATAGGTGTTGTTGCACAAGAGGATTTAAACTATGCAAAACAAAATCAAGATAAAAATCTGACAATTGTATATTTTAATTCTAATCATTCTTAAAAAATAAGAAAAATATATATGTAAGGAGGAAAAAGATGAAAGGAAAGCACGCTAAATCGTTAGCGGTGCCAAAACGAATGCAAACTAGAGATTTAGACGAAGAAAAGCAATATAGTCAAATCTTAAGTAAAGCTGATGAATTGTTTCGAGAAAAAATATTGCAAGATGCAGAAATCCAAGAACTAATAGAAAAAACAAAACAAAAGCAATATGAAAAATCGCAGTCAGTCAGTAGAACATCGTTTTTTGGCAGGCTAAGGGAAAAAGCAAAACAAGTGACCAAAAAGCAAGTAACAGCTTTTAGTACTTTAATGATTATGATAACGCAAATGTTTTCACCTTATACTGTATTATTAAGCACAGTAAAAGCAGCTGTTGATCCAACAACAGATACTTTAATAGCTGTTACAGCGTCACAACCGAAAACTTCTAGTAGTGGGAATAAAATAATTGAAGTAACCTATGCTATCACAGGAGAAAATATTGTATCTGCAGATTTATCAATAGGTTATGATAGTACAAAAATTAAGCCAGCAAGAAGAGGAACAGGAGCAGCATGTACAGTGACCAAATTAGCAGCGAATAACCCTACCACAAGTTGTGCAGAGTTTGGAGATGCATTAAGCTTTTTAGACTTAGACACAGGAGCATTAAATACAACCAATAGTAATATCAGAATTTCAGTATCTTGTCCAGCAGGAGGAGATAGAGTATTAGATGTAGGAGGACAAGGATATTCACAAGATGACTTAGGAGAAGAAGCATATGGATATAATTATTATTTACCAATTGTAAAGTTATATTTCCTTTTGGTAGACGAAAGTATTACAGAATTAACACATGATATGCTATATTTCTCAAAGGTATCAGATACATGGCCAACAGGATATAAATATATTTACAATAATACTGGTACTAGTGACAGAACTTGTATAGATCCAACAACAGTTTCCTATAATGGATTTGCAGAAGCTAAAAAAGCAGTAAGCAGTATAGAAGTAACACAAAATCCAACAGATGTAACTTACAAAAATGGAGATACATTGGACTTTACAGGTGGAACTATCACAATTCACTATGATGATGGTTCTAAAGATGAAAATGTAAGTATTGCAGATGGAATACAAGATGGAAGTATTACCGTAGATACACAATACGCTTCCAATGGAACCAAAAAGGCAGTTATTACTTATTCAGGTAAAACAGCTGAAATTCCATATTATGTTTTATCAGGTGCAAGCTTAAAAACAAATATTACGAAAACTACTTATGATCATGGAGATAACCTAGACTTTACAGGAGGAGAAGTAGATTTCATCTTTACTAACAGTAGTGGAGCAGAAATCAAAGAGGTTGTGTCTATTCCAACAGGTTTAGGAAATCAAACCATTACGACTGATACAACAACAGCAAATGTCAATAAAAATCCGGTAAAATTGACTTGTGAAGGATATACCGTAAATTTACCAATTACAGTCAATGATCCATTAGATCATATTACAGTAACACCACCAACAACAGTAACATATGATCATGGTAAAGATATTAGTTTTGCAGGAGGTTCTATCACTACTTATACAAAAAGTGGAGCAACAGCAACAATTCCAGCGACAGACCCGGGAATTAGTATATCACCAACAAAGGCTGATATTAATTTGGTAGCAAATCCACAGCCAATAGCAGGCGGATTAAATGCAGGACCACAAGACATTACAGTAAGTTATCAAGGAAAAACGGCCAAATATACAATTACAGTTAATGATACAATAGATAATATTGATGTTACTACACAACCGACAGCAAAGAATAAATATGGAGAAACGAATCCAAGTTTTGCAGGTTTAATAGTAACAGTTAACACAGCAGGAGGAGCAAGTTTTACAGTTGATCATAATTCAGTTAACATTGATAAGAGTTCATACAATGCTAATACACTGAATGAACAACAATTTACAGTAACTTATGGTGGTAAAACAGCGTCAACAAAAGCAAAATTAAAATTACAAGACTATATTACAGATATGGTACCAACATTTCCAACGACGGTCTTTGAATATGACACACCAGTTGCTACAATTATCAATGGAGCAACTTATGTAAAGAAATATGCAAGTGGTGCTACCTCTAGTGCAGAACCAATCACAACAGGAATGGTTAGTGGATATACCCAAAGACCAGCACCAACGTTATTTAACAGTTTGCATGAATGTAGTCAAACTATTAACATAAAGTTAACAAGCGGAACCAATTCCTTTGATGAAGTACCAATTACAAAAACACAAGCTATTACGATGAAGGACAAAATCACAGGAATTGCCATAGATAACTATCCAAGTACAATGGGATTTGATTATGGAGATGCGTTTGTAGCAACAAATGGTAGAATTAAGACAGTATATGCTAGTGGAGCAAAGGGAGACACCATATACATGTCAGACCCAAGTGTAAAATTAACACAAACAGATGGCACAACTCCAGTTACCACTCAAGTCGCAAAATCCAAATTTACAAATGGACAAGCGACAGAAACTGTAAAAGTAACTTACACGAAAGATAGCAAAAATTATACTACTACTTATAACATCACGATTTCAGACAAAGTAACAGGTATTGCTATTACAACAGATCCAACCAAGGCATTTGAACATGGAGCAGCTTTTGGAGTAGGAAGCGGTAAAATTACAGTAAGTTATGCAGTAGCAGATCCACAAATTATTGCAATGTCAGATACAGATGTAATAATTAAGCAATCAAATGGTACAGCCATTAACATGAGCCCAACTACTTATGACGCAAATCACAAATATACAGAACACTTAAAAGTAGAATATATGGGAGAAACAGCAACTTATGATATTACTATTACAAATGTCATCACAGGAATTACTTTAAAACCAAGTCCAAAAACAAGTTATACATACAAAGAGTCAATAACCAATGCAGGAGGAAGTATAGAAATTACAAGAAAGAATGGAACAACTAGCACACTTCCAATTACAGATAGTATGATAACAGGACTTAACACAGATACAGTAGGAACAAGACAAGCTACTGTAACATATACCGAAAATGGTGTAACAAAAACAGTGAAGTATAGCTATACAGTAGAAAATTCAGTTACAGGAGTAACCATAACAGCTCCAGGCAAAACAACATATAAACATGGAGAAAGTTTAGCAGCAGGAAGAGTTACATTAACTTATGCAGATGGAACAACAAGCCAAGGAAATTGGTCAGATGTAACTATCACAGATGGTGGAACGGCTATTACAGCGCTTCCAACCCCAACAGAAGCGGAGTATAAAGCAAGCAGTACACCACATAAGATAAGTAAAACCTTAAAACTAAATTACACCAAAGATGGTGTGACAGCAGCAGAAGTAAGTTATCCAATTGAAATTATCAATGATGTAAAATCAATTGCGATGTATCAAGTACCAAAACAAAATTATAGTGTTAATGATCCAATTGATGTTACAGGTGGAGAAATCATGGTAACAAGAGCAGTTGGTTCAGAGGCAATAGCAATTACAAAAGAAATGACAAGTGGATTTGATAGCAGTAAAGAATATCCAGACAATTCATTAGTAATTACTGTAACTTATACAGAAAACGGTGTAACTCCTGCCCCAACAACGAGTTATACTGCAACTGTAACAGATACAGTATCTAGTATTACAATGGGTAATACACCAAAAACAAATTATAAGTACAATGAGCCACTAGATACAACAGGAGGAACTTTAACAATTACGAGAGCAAGTGGAGAAACCAAAACAGTGGATATCACAAATGCGATGATAACATCTACATTTGATCCACAAACCTTAGGAGAACAAACTTTAACCGTTACTTATGGAGGAAAAACAACAACTTATACAGTTACAGTCAAAGACTATGTAACAGGAATTACAGTAACACCAACAGAAGTAGACGGAACTTACAATCAAGAATTAGCAGATTTAATTACAAATAAAAATATTATGTACACAGTTAACTATGCAAAAGCAGGAGCTTTGAACCCAGAAGTACCTACTGAAAGCATGGTAACAGGATACAACAAAACAGATTTAGGTGATAGAGATATCACAATTACTTATACAGATAATGATAGCCAAAGTGCTACAAATGGAGAAACTTTCTCAGCAACTGTAACAGTAAAAACACCAAATGCAATTTCAGGAGCAGTGATTACCGCCCCTAACAAGACAATCTACAATGACAGTGAAAACTTAGCAGAAGGAACGATTACTCTAACTTATGCAAACGGAGATACCATTTCAGGAAATTGGTCAGATGTAACTATCACAAATAGTGATGGAACCCCATACACTATGACTGCAACTGAAGATGAGTATAAAGCAAGTAACCATAAGATAAATAAAACTTTAAAACTAAACTATACAAAAGATGGTGTAACAGCAGCAGAAGTTGAATATCCAATTGAAATTATTAATGATATCAAATCTATTGCAGTAAGCACAGTACCAAAACAAGATTACAACATTGGAGATACATTAGATGTTACAAATGGAGAAATCCTAGTAACAAGAGCAGTAGGAACAGAGAACATTGCTATAGTAGATACTATGGTAAGTGGATTTGATACTACAGCAGAACATAAAGATTTAAGCTTAAAAGTAGAATACACAGAAAATGGAATTACAAAAGAAACAAATTACACCATTCAAGTAAAAGATGATGTAAGTAGTGTAACTTTAAAAACAACTCCAAAAACCGATTATCTATATGGTGAACCATTAGATATTAGTGGAGGAGAATTAGAAATCACAAGACCAAGTGGAAATGTAACAATCCCATTAACAACAGATATGATAACTTCTACATTTGATCCACAAAATATAGCAGAACAAACAGTAACTATTGAATATGGTGGATTTACAGTAGAATATCAGGTAAATGTAAAAGACTATATGACAGGAATTGTACTTACACCACCAACCAAAACAGAATATGAATATGGTGAAGCACTAGATTTAACAGGAGGAACTGTACAAAAAGTAATGGCAAGTGGAGCAGCTACCACCCCAGTAGATTTAAGTGATACCACTCAAGTAACTTTAGGTACTTATGACCCAACTAAGGAAGGAGCACAAACCATAACTGTAGAATATGCAGGAGAACAAGCAAGTTTTGCCATTACAGTAGTAGACAATGTTCAAACTATTGCAATGGTAGATACTCCAAAACAAAATTATCAATATGGAGAACCATTAGATATTAATGGAGGAACTATATTAGTTACAAGATCAAGTGGAAGAACAGAAACAATTAATTTAGACACTAACATGGTAACAGGATTTAATCCTAACCAATTAGGAGAACAAACTTTAACGGTTACCTATAAAGGAGCAACAACAGATTATACCGTAGAAGTTGAAGATTATGTAACAGATATTGAAATTACAAGACCAAATAAAGAAATTTATAGCTTAGGTGAAGAATTAGACCTAACAGGTGCAACAGTTAAATTAGTAATGGCAAGTGGAACAACCACAACCCCAGTAGATATGACTGCTAGCATGATTACAGGATTTGACTCAAGCACAGAAGGTGCAAAACTAATTACAGTAACCTATCAAGGATTTACAAAAACATTTAGTGTTAGTGTAATGGATAGTGTTAAGGGAATGATTTTAGTAACATTACCAAATAAATTAGATTACTTATATGGAGAATCATTAGACTTAACAGGTGGAAGTATAGCGCTTATCAAAGAAAGTGGACAAACTTCACCAATACCAATGACAAAAGATATGGTATCAGGATATTCCCCAAATATCTTAGGTAACCAAACAATTACAGTAACTTATGAGGAATGTACACAAGAGTTTATCGTAAATGTAAAAGACTTTATTAGTAAATTACAAGTAAAAGCACCAACAAAAACAAAATATGAATATGGAGAAGATTTAGACTTAACAGGTGGTATTGCAAGTATCCTAATGGCAAGTGGAAAAGTGGTAGAAGAAACCCCATTAACAGCTTCTATGATATCTATATTCAATAATGAACAAGTTGGAAAACAAACCATAGCGGTTACATATCAAGGATTACAAGGAGAATTCCAAGTAACAGTAGAAGATAAAGTAAAAGGTATCTCTATGAACGAATTACCAAATAAGGTAGAATACGAATATAGAGAAAAACTAGATGTAACTGGTGCAACAATTAATGTTGTAAGGTCAAGTGGAACTATTGTAGTGAAAGTGACAAACAAGATGGTATCAGGATTTAACCCTAGAAAATCTGGAAACCAGGTAGTTACAGTAACTTATAAAGGAATGAAAACACAATTTGTGGTAATGGTAAATGCACAAGAACAAACAACGTCAGTTATCCCAGTAAGACCAATAAGACCAGTTACACCACAAGAACCAGAAAAACCAGTAGAAGAGCCAACACCAGAACCAACACCAACTCCTATTCCAACACCAGAGCCAGAAAAGCCAACGGTAGTATTAGGAGAAAAGGACGAAAACAATGGCTTAGATAAGAAAACAGTAGCAGCTATTATTGGCGGATTAGGTATTTTATTACTACTTATTTTAGTTGTTATGAGACGTCGTAATGTTAAGATTTATGTAGAAGAAGATGGAGAATTCGTATTAGCTGGAACTGAAAAATTAACTAGAAATAATTTAACAATTAACATTGACCAATATTTGGATGGAGAAACATACCATAGCAAAGTCATGATTTGTTTAAATGATTCTATTTCGGATAAATTAGATGAAGAAGAAATCGAAATCCAACATAGAGGAGAAATTGTTAAAGAAAAAATCAAATATCTAGGTGAACCAGTAGAAATCACCTTAGAATAGCCTATAAAATGAGTTAACCCCATTAACTACATGTAATATAGGAATAGAAGTGAAAAACGCTTAAAAACGAAAATACGAGCTCGAAATTGATACAAGGAAACGTAAATGAATTGTATAAGAAAAATGTCGTGAACTAACAAAATCTAAAAAAGCGTAGCTTTTAAGATTTTGTAGCATTCACATAACTATCTTCTATGGAAAAATTTTCTTTACAGTCAATTTTTCCTAGAATATAGTTAACTGTACAGTGAAAAGTAAATAGAAGCAAAGTTGTCAAGCGCGCATACAAAATTTCCGAGTCTCTGACCTAAGCGCGCAGGGCAGAGATAGAGGAAGTTTTGTAGACAACTTATGCTATATATATTAAATAAAAGTATTAGAATGTTTAGAGTATTCCAACAAACGGATAGTTGGAGCAACTAAAAATAAATTTTTAAAATAGAATAAAAAAGACACTGAAATTATAAAAACCTCACAAAAAGGTTTATTAGTCGTGTCGCAAAAAAACAAACTATTATGAATAGTATATTTTTTGACTGCCATATTTGACAGTCTATTTGTCGTTGTCTTTTTTTGAAAAAGCATTTACATTTCTAAAACACAATGATAAAATAAAGAAAAACAAACCAAAGAGGAGTATAAATCATGGGAAGAAGAAGCAAATCTAGAAGTTTAATCAGTACACAGAGCCTACTCATTATTTTATGCCTTTTGCTAATAGCAGTAGCAGTACATATGCTATTTTCAGAAGATGACGAAAAAACTGTGGTAGGAGAAGCTAAAGAGCAAACACAAGCACAGAATCAAGAGAAAAATCAAGTACAAAACAAGGCACAAACAGAAAATCAAACAAAACCTACTACAAATAGCGAAATAAGTAAAAAAGGCGAAGCAAAAGTAGTGCAAAGTGAAAATAGTGCAAACGAAATCAATGAGCAAGAAGCCAGGAAATTAGCAGCCAAGCAATTCAAAGAATTGGACGAGAAATGGGTAAGAGAAAAAGAGCTAGAAGTATTAGAATTTTCAAGAGCAAATGAATATTATTATTATATATCATCAAAAGAAAATACAGTAGAAATCAAAAAAGATGGTGGAAAAATTACTAGAATTAATAGTGTGCCAGTACAATAAATGGTTAGAGATATGCTTATATTGCATATCTTTTTTTATCATAAAAAATCTCCACTAAAATCACAAACCTAGTATTCCCTAGCAAAACACAAAATAGCCCCCTCATTTGTAACACAAAAGTAAATAAAATGTCAAAAAAAGCACTTTCTAAGGAGAAAGTGCTTTTTCCGTATATTTATCTACTTATATTTATATGTAATATAGAATTTAGTAGTATTGAAAAAATAAGATAAAAAGCATATATAATAATATATTAATTATTTAGCATGGCTTGATTCAAATCTAGCCATATAGCAATTTCTTCACTGAGTTTCACGTTGTTACGCATTAGTTATTCGTAACGCTCGTTTCTCGCTAACGACTAACGTCAACTTCGGACGCTCCGCTATTTGAGGCTTTACTTCGTAAATCTCAAATACCTTGCTCCATTGCGAAATGCTATATTGTCAAGATTTGAAAGAACAGCAAAATAATAACAAAAAAATACAAATGTGAGGGAAAAACAAATGAAACTAAGCAAAAAACTAAGGAAGAGACGAAACAAAAAACTATTAACACTCCTTGTGGGAGCAGTAGCGACTACCAGTGTGGTATTAGCAACACAGCTAACAGACTTTAAAACTCTAACAGAAAATTTATCTAAACTTGGAATGCAAAGAGAAAATAATGCATACCAACTTTTAAGCGATAGTCAAGACACTACCGCTCATTTGCCAACCCTCACAGATGAAGCAAAAGAAAATATTGGTGTAGCAGCAGGAAATAACTTTACAGCTGTGCTAAAAGCAGATGGAACTGTATGGACATGGGGTAATAACAACTGTGGTCAATTAGGAAATGGAGAAATCCTAAATGCCGCAACCTATGAACTAACACAAGTAATTGGTGTAGGAGGAGAAGGGCATCTAGAAAATATTAAACAAATTGCAGTAGGAACTAATGAAGTATATGCCTTAACCAAAGACGGAAAAGTAATAGCATGGGGAAGAAATAACTATGCACAACTTGGTAGAGGTGCCACAGGAAATTCAGGAACACCAGAATATGTACTCACACAAGTAGACATAACAGACGAAGAAGGTAACAAAACAACACAAGATGTACCACTAGAAAATATCAAGCAAATCACAGCAGGTGAAAGACATGCCTTAGCCATTGACAATAATGGAAATGTATGGGCATGGGGATTAAACCATGTAGGACAACTAGGATTAAATGTAATATCAACTACTTCTAGCAATCCAAATTACAAAAAAGCATATGCAGTTAAAATGCAAAAAGAAGTAGAAGTAACAGATGAAGAAGGAAACATAACAACTAAAACGGTAAACCTAGACAATGTAAAACAAGTATCAGCAGGAAATGATTTTTCAGTAATTTTAACCAATGATGGAAAAGTATATTGCACAGGAATTGGAACATCAGGACAAATTGGAAACAACGCAGCAGTAAATGTCATGATACCAACACAAGTACAAGGTTTAGAAGATGTGGAAAAAATAGATGCAGGAGGATCACACACACTTGCATTAAAAAATGACGGAACAGTATGGGCATGGGGACTAAATCGATATGGACAATTAGGAATTAATACAGCAAGTACCTCCAGTAGTAATGCTTCATACAAGAGAATATATCCAGTACAAGTATTAAAAGCAGCAGGAACACCACTAGAAGATATCACAGAAATTAGTGCTAATTTAGAAACCAGTTATGCTATTACTAAAACAGGAGAAGCCTTTGGTTGGGGACTAAATACCTCAGGACAAATAGGGGATGGAACAGCAGCTAATAAACTGATAGCAACACAAACCAAGAAACCAGCAGGAGAATACATCACAGGAACTAAAATGTTATCAACAGGACAAAACACAAATGCCCATTACATCATAGACGAAAAAGGTGACATTTATGGAAGTGGACTATCTACTTCTTACCAAATGTTAAGTGACAGAGTAACTGCCACAAATGTTGCTACTAGACTAGATGAAAGCTATTTCAAACTAAGCAACAATCAATCTTACCTAGAAGTAGGAAACACTTTAAACTTACAAGTAGGCTACTATAACGGACTTAATCTACTAAACAGAAAAGTAGTACCAGGAAATGTAACTTTTAGAAGTTCAAATGAAGACATTGCCACAGTTAGTGCCAATGGAACCATAACCGCAAAAGCAAAAGGATATGTAACCATTATTGCAGAAGACACCACAAATGGATATACAACACAAAGTATGATCAATATAGTAGCAAAAGGTGCTACAGCCCTTCCACAAGTAGCTAGTGGAACCTTAGCAACCGTTTATCTAAAAGAAGATGGAACCGTTTGGACATCAGGAGATGGTGCAAATGGAATGTTAGGAAATGGTTATACCAAAATTATCAATAAACCAGTACAAGTAAAAATTGGAACAAATGAATATTTAACAGATGTTAGAAAAGTAGAAATCGGAACAGAACATGTAATAGCACTTAGAAAAGACGGAACTGTTTGGACTTGGGGACTTGGAACCTCAGGACAACTAGGAGATGGAGCAAATGCCACAAGATATTATGCCACACAAGTTGTAGACGAAACAGGAGAAGATTATTTACAAAACATCATAGATGTAGCAGCAGGAATAGACTATTGTTTAGCATTAAAACAAGATGGAACAGTTGTAGGTTGGGGAGTTGGAACCAACCATTCACTAGGAGTTAATAATACTGCCAATAGAGCTATACCTATCAAAATGCATGACAGCTATAACATTATTCAAGTACAAGGTGGTTCAGACACAAGTACAGTTCTAAAAGCGGACGGAACTGTACAAGCAGTAGGACTTGGAACTTCAGGACAATTAGGAGATAACACAGCAGCTACCAAAGGAGAGTTAGTATATGCTATTAATGAAACACTAGATGGAAAACTAACAGGAGTTGTTAGAATTGTCACAGGTAGCCACCACACGATAGCATTAAAAGAAGATAAAACAGCAAGGATATGGGGTTACAACAATTATGGACAAATTGGTATGAACAATACCACAAACTATAAACATGCCATTCCACTTAAAAACGTTGGAAACACAGATATTATGCAAAACATCAAAGATATAGCAACAGGACCATCAGCTACCTATGTATTAGACACACAAGGAAATGTATATGCAGTAGGACTAAACACTACAGGGCAATTATCTATTGGAAATGCCACTACAGTTAAAATATTCACACAAGCAAAAGACGAAAATGGTGAACCATTAACAGGTGTAGCTACTATTTCTAGTTCAAAAAATACTACTTTTGGCTTTGCTTTTACAGACGGAAGTATTGGCGTAACAGGACTTGGAACTAGTGGACAACATGGAAATTGGACATTAGCTAGTAGTAATAAAATGACAAGAATACAAGGAGCAATTTTAGATACAGGTAACATTTAT
Organism: uncultured Clostridia bacterium; assembly: GCA_948560265.1. GTDB lineage: Bacteria > Bacillota > Clostridia > TANB77 > CAG-508 > CAG-273. Next base: position 24,244 of record CAOXTD010000001.1, read on the forward strand.
GAAACTTATGTCAACGACACTATCAAGTTAAACATTAACATAAAACCGGCATTTAACCTAAATGTAGACTCTGAAAAAACACTACAAATAGGAGAACTAACCTATCAATCATTAGATGAAGAAATTGCCACAGTATCTACTGATGGAACTGTCATTGGAATGAAAGAAGGAACTACAGGAATTGTCATAACAGATACTACAAATGAATTAGAAACAACAGCTTATGTCACAGTAGGAAAAAGAGATTTTAGTGATATTCATAAAATAGTAGCAGGAACTAGCCATACAGTATTACTAAAACAAGATGGAACAGTTTGGGCATGGGGTGGTAACAATGTAGGACAACTAGGAAATGGAGAAATCTTCGCCAAACAAGCCACACAAGCCACACAAGTATTAAACCCAGAAGGAACAGGATATTTAACAGATATAGTAGACATAGCAGCAGGAAACAACTTTACAGTAGCACTAAAAAGAAATGGAACTGTTGTAGCATGGGGAGAAAATACCTATGGCCAATTAGGAAACACAAATGGAACAGCAGAAAGACCAATCTATGTTGTAGACATGTATGCAAACCAATTAACAGGTGTAGTAGATATATCAGCAGCAAGAGATCATGCAGCAGCAGTTAAAGCAGATGGAACAGTTTGGGCATGGGGAAGAAATGACTATGGACAAATTGGAAACAACTCTACCCTAGCAACTTGTGCTTATGCAGTACAAGTATTAGATGCTACAGGAACAGACTATTTAAAAGACATCAAACAAGTTAGTGTAGGACAAGCCTTTGTAGCAGCATTAGCAAAAGATGGAACAGTTTGGAGTTGGGGAGCAGGAACCTTAGGACAATTAGGAAATGGAGCAAAAACAACTAAAAAATTACCAGTACAAGCAACAGGTGTAACAGACGTCAAGAAAATAGTAGCAGGAAATGCAGGAGTTGCTGTATTAAAAGCAGATGGAACAGTTTGGTGTTGGGGTATTAACAGATATGGAACCTTAGGATATGGAACTCTAAGCACTAGCAGTAGCAATGCAAACTATTTAAAAACAACACAAATTCAAGTAAAAATAGATGCCAATACTTATCTAGAAAATGTAGTAGATATTGGTGGAACAATGGAATCTAGATTTGCCTTAACACAAGATGGAATCGTATATGGTTGGGGCTTAAATACAACAGGAGAACTAGGAGACAGTACAACAACTAATAAAGCTTATGCAACCAAAAACCTTAGAAGGTATAAAGACGAAGTAGAAAAAACAGTTGTCAAACTAAATGAGTCTTCATCTGGATATACCAATTACATGATCAAAGAAGATGGCAGTATTTTAGCAAATGGTAAAGTTGTCAATGGACAAATTCTAGATGGTGGGTTATACAGTGACGCAAGAACTTGTGTAGAAGATGTTTTAGCAAGCTACATGGAATTTGCAAACAGAATAGAGTACGTAAAACAAGGAACTACTAAAAAATTAGAAGTAAGAGGTGTAGAAAACCTAAATGTATTCGCAAAAGCACCAGAACTTGGTAACATAACATGGAAATCTATGAACGAAAATGTAGTTAGCATTGACCAAAATGGAAATATCACAGCAAAAGAATTAGGACAAGCAACCATTATTGCAAAAGACGATAAACATGGATACAGAGCACAAGCTACTATCTATGTAACAGCCAACAAAGCAGAAGCAATCACAGCACCAATGGTAGTACAAGGAACAGGATTTACAGTAGCCTTAAAAGCAGATGGAACAGTTTGGACAACAGGACTAAATAACAATGGGGCATTAGGAGATGGAACTACTACAAATAGAGAGAACTTAGAACCAGTCAAAATTGATGAGAATACGAACTTAACCAATGTTGTTAGAATTGCAGCAGGAAATTCACATGTATTAGCAGTTACCAAAGACGGTTATGTATATGCTTGGGGACTAAATGGAAATGGACAACTAGGTATTAACTCTACTGCAAAACAAACTTATGCTCAAAAAGTATTGGACGAAACAGGAGAAAACTATTTACAAAACATCATAGATGTAGCAGCAGGTGGGTTACATAGTATTGCAATTGACAACCAAGGAAATGTCTATACTTGGGGAAAAGGTGGAAACTACCAATTAGGAAATTATGCTACAGCTAATAAATTAATTCCAGTTAGAGTATGGGACACATATAATGTGGTAAAAGCAGCAGGAGGAGCAGAATACACTGTTTTACTTCGCGGAGATGGAACAGCACAAGGAACAGGACTAAACACAAATGGTTGGCTAGCAATGGGAGATGCTACAACTAGATATACTCCACTAGAAATGGGAAGCAACGCAGAAGGAGCTATTCAAAGAGAAATTTATGATATAACAGCAGGCGCAAACCATACCATTTTCCTAAAAGAAGATGGAAAAGTATATACAGTAGGACTAAACACTTCAGGACAACTTGCCACAGGAAATGCCACAGCAAGTAATGTACTAGTAGTAGCACAAACCAAAAACGAAAAAGGAGAATTAGTTGATCTTGAAAATATCGCAAGTATCAGTTGTGGAGGAGCTACCTCTTTTGCAGTAAGCAAAAATGGAGAAGTATATAGCACAGGACTAAACACTTCAGGACAATTAGGATTAGGAAACAAAACATCACCAATCAACACATTTACAAAAGTACTAGACTATCAAGGAGAAAACACACTACAAAATGTAACAACAATTGGAAAAGGTGCAGGAAATACTATCAACAGTAGCTATATCACAAAAGATGGAACACTATACACAGCAGGGGATAATACAAATGGACAATTAGGAAATGGAACATATATAGCAAGTCAATTACCAGTCATTGTAGGAAATGCAGAACTAAAAGTAGCAAACACTCAAATGAAATTGACAGTAAATGGAGAAGAACAAATTGCACTAAGCCTAGAATTAGGATTTAATGTTTATGACAACACAAAAGAAGTAGGAACAAACCTTACTTATGAAGCAACAAACCCTGAGGTTGTTACTGTAAGCAATACAGGAAAAGTAACAGGAAAAAGATTAGGAACAACCAGAATTAAAATAACAGACAAAACCAATGATTTAGAAAAATATGTACCAGTCACTGTATTACACAGCTATGGATATACAGAAAGCAAAGTTAGTTCAGGAATTAACTTCTCAGTAGCCTTAAAAGAAGATGGAAGTGTTTGGGCATGGGGAGTTGGAACATCAGGAAGATTAGGTAATGGAGCAACTACAAACCAAATTAATGAAGTACCAGTACTAGCACCAAACGGAAAAGACCAACTAACAGGAGTAAAAGACATTGCAGTAGGTTATGATAGTGCAATGGCTCTATTAGAAGATGGAACAATGGTAGCTTGGGGAAATAATGGAAGCTATAACCTAGGAGATGGAACTAACACTGACAGAAGTATCCCAGTTTATGTGGTAGATGCTAATGGAGATAAAATTCAAAACATTACAAAAATTGCAAAAGGAAATGACTTTAGCTTAGCTTTAACCAAAGATGGTGAAGTATATGCATGGGGCTGGAATGCCTATGGACAACTAGGAAATGGAGGAACCTCTACTACAGTGGTTCCAGCCAAAGTAAAAGACCAAACAGGAAAAGGAACCTTAAAAGGAATTATCGATGTACAATGTGGTATGCGTTGGTCAATGGCATTAGGAGAAGATGGAACTGTATGGACTTGGGGATATAATGTAGATGGAGAATTAGGAAATGGAACAACAGACCAAGTTAATGTGCCAAAAATAAGCAAATTGTCAAACATTGACAAATTAGCAACATCTGCTTATGCAGCAATGGCAATTGATAAAGATGGACAACTTTGGAGCTGGGGTTGGAATGGCTATGGACAATTAGCAGATGGAACAACAACCAGTAGACCTACTCCAATCAAACCAAAATTAGACGCCAATACAATTGTAACAGATGTTATTGATGTAGGAACAGCAGGTGGAACACACTACATTTTAGATAGTAATTACAAAGTATATGCAGTAGGACAAAATGGACAAGGACAAATAGGAGACAACACAACCACCAACAGAAGCTACTTCACACAAGTAAAAGCAAAATATGGTGAAACACTAACAGACAAATTTGTTAAAATCAGTAGTTCTGTAGCTAGACCAGACAGCAATACAGATACCTCTACAGCTTACTTAACAAGAGAAGATGGAAGTATTTTCGGACTTGGTAAAAATTCAAGTTACCAACTATTTGGTAAAAACACAGATGTAATCAAATGTGCAAAACCAATGCAAACCTCTTATTTAGAAATCACACAAAGAATAAACAGAATTAAAATAGGAGAAAATACCAAACTAGTTCTTAATATGGAACAAAACTTTAACATATATAGCAAAACACCAGTAACAGGAAACATTACATGGACCAGTTCTAATGAAAGCATTGTAGCAGTTGACAAAGACGGAAATGTAACAGGACTAAAAGAAGGACAAGCTACCATTACTGCAAAAGACGATAAATATGGTTATATCGCAACAGCTATTGTATATGTTACAAGAAACACAGCAAACACCATAACCATACCACAAGTTTCACAAGGACAAAAATTCACAATAGTCCTAAAAGCAGATGGAACTGTTTGGGCATCAGGTCAAAACAATGTAGGACAATGTGGTATAGACAGCACAGTTGCTAATATAGGAAAACTAACACCAGTTAAAACAGACAAAGGTGCAAACCTAAATAACATTGTCAAAATTGTATCAGGATTAGAATACACACTTGCCTTAACAAAAGACGGAAAAGTATATGGATGGGGACTCAATAGTAATGGACAACTAGGTATTAACTCCAAAACAAATCAATTTACTGCAACCTATATGCTAGACGAAGAAGGAGAAAATCCAGTAACAGATGTTATTGACATTGCAGCAGGGGATTGTTTTAGTACCATTTTAAAATCAAATGGTGAACTATATACAGTAGGAAACGGAACATATAGTCAGTTAGGAAATGGAACTACCACTACTACTATGGTATTAGGCAAAATGGAAGAAATGCAAAATGTGGTACAAGTTGTTAATGGTGGATACCATACGATTATGCTAAGAGGAGACCAAACTGTATGGACAGTAGGTAGAAACCGTTATGGAGAAATGGGAATTAATAGCATTAAAGATAGCAGCACAGCAACAGCACAAGGAATTGGAATTGCAAGACAAGTTATCAACCAAGACTTAAATGGTGTACTAAAAAATATCACACAAGTCACAGCAGGAGGATACCATAGTGCAGCATTAAGCAATACAAAAGAAGTATATAGTTGGGGATATGGAGCAGACGGACAATTAGGTACAGGAAAAGCATCAAACTTCTATTATCCACAACCAGTATTATCATATAAACCAACCGCAGAAGCAGATGAGCAAATTACAGGCATTACTCAAATTGGAAGTTCAGAAAGAAGCATCTTCTTCTTAACAGAAAATAACGAAGTATATGCAACAGGTGAAAACTCTAATTACCAACTATCACAAGATAATACAACAGATCTATTAAAACCAAGTGGGCTATATGACTACACAGGCGAAAAATACATTGACCAAATCGCAAATGTACCAACAGCTGCTAAAAATATCTATAACACAGCAGTTATCAAACAAGATGGAACAGTATGGGTATCAGGCTTAGGTGCAAATGGTCAAGTAGGTAATGAAGAATTTCAAACAGCCAAGTTATACACTAGAATGGGAATTGCCAAACTACAAGTATCAGACAAAATAGTAACTATTCCACAAGGTGGAACACATACCTTAAATGTATCTGTTAACCAAGGATTTAATGTATATGAAGGGCAAACAGATAAAGCAAATAAACTACAATTTACTTCTTCTAACACAAGTATTGCAACTGTAAGTGAAAACGGAGTTATCACAGCAGTAAAACAAGGAGAAGTAAGAATTACAATTTATGACCCAGAACATGATTGGACAACTAGCTCTATAGTTAAAGTAACAAGAGATGCACAAGACAAAGTAAAAGCAGAAGTATCCACTGGTAATGCAGGTATTATCCTAAAAACAGATGGAAGTGTTTGGTCAACAGGTGGCAACACCTATGGAGAAAGAGGAGTTGGAGATAAAGCAAAACATTTACAAGAAACTCCAGTGTTAGACCCAAACGGAAAAGATCATTTAACAGATGTTATCAGTATATCAGCAGGACAATACTTTAATGCAGCAGTAAAACGTGACGGAAGAGTAGTAACATGGGGACTTAACAATTATGGACAATTAGGAAACAAAACCAATGTCAATAGTGAAATACCAGTTTATGTATTAGACGCAAATGGTAATCCATTAACAGGAATTATCCAAGTATCTTGTGGATTTGAATTTACAATAGCATTAAAAGAAGATGGAACAGTTTGGACATGGGGATATAACTACTATGGACAACTAGGAGATAATACAGCAAGCAATAGAAACTATGCAGTACAAGTAAAAGACCGTTCAGGACTAGGATATTTACAAGGTATTTGCCAAGTTGCCACAAACCGTAATACTACATTTGCTTTGACAGACACAGGAGAAGTTTATTCATGGGGATATAACTATGATGGACAATTAGGCGACGGAACTAGAAATACAGGAAGTAGTGCAGGTGGAAGAAGAAAAATCTTACCAGTAAAAGCATTAATCAATGATGTAGCTAGAATTGTAGGTGGTATGCATTCTACCATAGCACTAAAAAATGATGGAACCATTTGGACATGGGGATTAAATAGATATGGAACCTTAGGATATGGTGCCTCTTCTACTTCTGATAATAGCAACTATGCAAAAGCAACACCAATGCAAGTTAAGATAGATAGTGCTACGTTCCTAACAAATGTAGTAGAAATCGGAACAGCACATGAGGCAGATTATGCAATCACAAAGGATGGAAAAGCATATTCTTGGGGATACAACAATGTAGGACAATTAGGTGTAAATAACACTACAAACTATAGTTATGCCCAATTAGTAAAAAGAATGTATGGAGAACTTCTTACAGATAAAGTTGTTACATTGAACAAAGGTGTTTCAGCATCAACCTGCTATATGATACGAGAAGACGGAACTATTTTAGGAGTTGGTCATAATGCAACAACACAAAGAATGCTTAGCAACAGGAATGTAAACTTTACAACTGTTCAAGAATTAAGACCAGACTTTATGGAAGTAAACCAAAGAATAAGCTATGTAAAACAAGGGGAAACCTTAAAACTTGATGTTCACATTGCTCAAAACTTAAATGCCTTTGCAGGACATATCCAATTAGGAAACTTAAGCTATGCATCTTCTAACCCAGAAATTGCAGAAGTATCAAACGACGGAACTGTTACAGCAGTGGGACTAGGAGAAACTACTATCACCATAAAAGACCTAGATCATGGATACCAAGCACAAGCAGTGGTATATGTTATCCAAAACAACGAAAAAGCAATTACTATGCCAGATATCTCACAAGGGGATACTTTTAGTGTCTTCTTAAAAGCAGATGGAACTGTTTGGACAGTAGGATTAAACAGTAACGGACAATGTGGTGATGGAACTACCATCAACCGTTCAAAACCAGTTAGAGTAAAGATTAACTCTAAAGAATATTTATCAAACATTGTTAAAATATCAGCAGGTGTAGACCATGTAATGGCATTAAGCAAAACAGGTGAAGTATATACTTGGGGCTTTAATGATGTAGGACAATTAGGTAATGGAAGTACCACAAGGGGAGTATTTGCTAGCAAAATGTTAGACAGCAATGGGCAAAATCCAATCAGCAATGTTATTGATATTAACAGTGGATACAAATTCTCTTTAATGTTATTCAATGACGGAACTGTTTGGGGAGTAGGAAGAAATGTTTATGGAGAATTGGGAATTTTAAATAATGCCAATAAATCTCTACCAGTTCAAATGGACGGAATTGCAAATGCAATAAGAGTACAAGCAAGCTCATCAGGTGCTAGTATTCAAATTGCAAACGGAACTGTTTGGACAACAGGATACAACTATTATGGAACACTAGGACAAAATGGAACCAATACAGGATCTTCAGCAGCAGCACAAGGTAGAAATATACCAAACCCAGTTATCAACAATGCTAGAGACGCAGTTTTAAGAAATGTAGTTAAACTATCTGGTGGTTTACACCAAAATATCGTACTACAAGAAGATAATACTGTATGGGCATGGGGATATAACAATGTAGGACAATATGGAACAGGAAACACCACAAGCTTTGCTTATCCAGTTAGAGTAAAAACTATGGGTGTAGACCCAATCGATAAAGTAGTCAATATTGGTACATCAGGATACAACACACTTCTTCAAACAGTAGATGCACAAAACAAAAAGCATACATGGATTTCAGGATATAACAACAATGGACAATTAGGAAACAACACAACTACAAATGCAACTAGCTTTATTCCACTAAACAACAAAGACAACACAGGAGAAGCAGAAAATATAGACATCTTACCAGATGACGCAAGAGGATACCAAACATCAGGTGTTATTGATACTAACGGAACTGTTTGGACAGTAGGATTAAACAATTATGGGCAATTAGGTGATGACACAGTTTACAACAGAAAAAATATTGTACAAGTAGGAGAAATTGCATTAAAAGTAGAAGACATCATTTTCACAATGAACCCAAATGACACCAAACAAATCAAGGCATATATTGAAGATTCTTTCAATGTGTATATCAAAGAAAACCAAGTAGGAACTTTGAAATTTGAAAGTTTAGATACAGCCATTGCAGAAGTAAGTGATACAGGAGTAGTAACAGCCAAAGGAATTGGTGATACTTTAATCCGTGTCATTGACACTACTAGAGATATCCAATCAGCAGTATATGTTAAAGTCATCAAAAAACAAGAGGATATGCAATACGAACCAATGGTAGATGGTGGAAGTAATCATTCAGTTGCCTTAAAAGGTGATGGAACTGTATGGGCATGGGGATATAACAAATATGGACAACTAGGAAATAACACAACTGTTACAACTGAAATGCCAACACAAGTTCTTGGAAAAGACGCAAATGGATTTTTAACAGATATCCAAATGATAGCAAGTGGAACAAACCATGTTTTAGCACTAAAAAATGATGGAACTGTATGGGCATGGGGTTACAACAACTATGGACAATTAGGAGACAACACTCAAATCACTAGATATACACCAGTACAAGTTCTATCAGAAGACGCAAACAGCCCACTTCAAGACATTATTTATATAGCAGCAGGAACCAACTACTCAGTAGCAGTTAACAAAAAAGGTGAAGTATGGACTTGGGGACAAAATGATTATGGACAATTAGGTGATGGAACCAAAACTGCAAAATATACACCAGTAAGAGTAAAAGCTAACCTTTCAGGAATTATCAAAGTAGCTTGTGGTATAAGACATACAGTTGCCCTAAAAGCAGACGGAAGTGTTTATACTTGGGGTGATAATGCAAATGGACAATTAAGTGATAACACCAATAGCCAAAGAATAATTCCAGTAAAAGTATTAGAAACAGTAGACACCTATCTATCAGACGCAATTAGTATTTCAGCATCAAGCTACAGTACACACATCTTAAAATCAAATGGAACAGTTATTAGTAGTGGACTTGGTACATCAGGACAATTAGGAAATAACGGAAAAGTAAATACAAAATTACCAGTTACAGCAGTAGGAGTAGGTGGAACAGATACTTTAACACAAATCAGAAATATAAAATCAGGAGCAAACACAACTTATGCTTTAAGAAAAGATGGAACAGTTGTTGCTTGGGGAATTGGAACAAGTGGAGAATTAGGAAATGAAACCTTTGCTAACTCTTTATTCCCAGTAGAAGTCGTTAACCACACGCAAGACGGCATCATGAGCAATATTCTATACATCGGAGCAGGAGCAAACCATGGCTTAGCAGTAGAAGACACAGGATATGTGGAAGTTTGGGGATTAAATAACCAAAAACAAGTAGGAGACATTACAATCGCCAAAACAGCACATCCACTCTATATTGGCTCAAAAGTAGTAGCAGTACCTAGCAAAGTAACAATGGAAATGGGAGATACACAAGCCTTAAAAGTTTCTATGCAATCCTTCAACCTATTTAGAGCAGAAGAAGATTTGAATAGAAATGTAACTTACCAAAGTTTAAATGAAACAGTTGCTACTGTTTCAGCAGACGGAGTAATTACAGCAAAAGCAATGGGTGTTACTACTATCGTAGTAAAAGACGGCTTATCTAACAAAGTAACAACCGTTGAAGTCAGCGTACTAGAAAATGGGGCAATTGCTACTCCAAAAGTAGTATCAGGAATAAACCACACAGTAGCCTTAAAAGCAGATGGAACTGTATGGACATGGGGATATAACCACCATGGACAATTAGGAGATGGAACTACAAAGAGCAGCTATATACCACAAAAAATTGGACTAACAGATGTTATTGACGTAGCAGCAGGTGACCACTTCTCAATGGCATTAAAGAAAGATGGAACAATTTGGGTATGGGGCGTTAATGATAGAGGACAACTTGCACAAGGAAACACCGTAGAAAGCCTAACACCTGTACCAGTAAAAGGGGTAAATGGTGATCCATTACCAAAAGCAAAGAAAATTACAGCTTGTAGATTCCAATGGTTAGCCATTTTAGAAACAGGAGAAGTAGTAGGTTGTGGTTCAAATACAGGTTCTATTCTAGGAGATGGAACAAGTACAGATAAACACTTACCAGTATATATGCTAGACCACACAGGCAGTGCACATGTTAAGGAAGTAAAAGATATTGGTATAGGACAATGTGAATCTTTCATTGTAAAAGAAGATGGAACAATATGGTCAGTAGGACATAACTGCGCAGGAGGAATGGGAGTAGGAAACACCTCAGCATATAGCAAAATTAGACAAGTACAAGACACAACAGGAACAGGAGTATTAACAAATATTATTCAAGTATCTTGTGGCGGTTGGTACAACTTAGCATTAGATGCTAATGGAAATGTATGGGCAATGGGAAGAAACAAAGAAGGAGAGTTAGGAATTAACAATACAACTAACCAAACTCGTCCACAAAAAGTGTTAGGTGTTAATGGTACTGGATACTTAGAAAATATTGTTAGAATTGAAGCGGGATATTATTCATCATTTGCTATTGACAAAGCAGGAAATGTCTATGGTTGGGGATATAACAATAATGGACAATTAGGTATTAACAATACCACTACTCAAAAAGTACCAAAACAAGTATTAGCAGGAGCAACAGGTGGAAACTTAGATGATGTCATGTTTGTATCTTCTAATGGATACCACACAACTTTCGTTAAATATGACGGAACAGTTTGGACAACAGGATATAATGGAAATGGAGAACTAGGTAATGATTCAACAGTTAAGAGATTAACAGTAGAATGTATTAGTAATCCAAGACTAGAAGTAGACCAAAAATACTTATTATTTGGACCAAACATTGGAGAAACCAAAAAGGTTAATGTCAAAGTCAATAGTGGATTTAACCTATTAACAGACACTGTACCAGCAGGTGCAAACACATATAAGAGCTTAAATACAAGTATTGCACAAGTAGACCAAAACGGAAATGTAACATCAACAGGAAGCGGAACAACATATATTAAAATCACAAATGATACCTTAGGATTAGCTACCACTGTAAAAGTAGTTGTACCATATAGAGATGGAATGATAGTTCCTAAAATAGTAGGTGGAGCGAATCATTATGTAGCATTAAAATCAGACGGAACAGTTTGGACATGGGGCTATAACGGATATGGACAATTAGGAATTGGTAATACAGAAAAACAATTAGAACCTGTAAAAACCAATATGACAGATGTTATTGACATTGCAGCAGGAACAAATTACACAGCTGTATTAAAAAGAGACGGAACAGTTTGGGTAACAGGACAAAACAACTATGGACAATTAGGACAAAATGATACCGCAAACACCACGAACTTTGTTCAAGTAAAATCAGAAAATGGTTTATCACACTTAGAGGGAATTGTAGCTATCACAGCAGTAAACTACCATATGGCAGCCCTAAAATCAGATGGAACAGTAGTTGCATGGGGATATAACGCTTATGGACAACTTGGTAACAACACTACTACAACAGCCAAATTACCAACAAGAGTAAGACGTGTTAGTAGCATTATGGACATTGCAGCAGGTGGAAACTTCTTAATCCTATTAGATGCAGACGGAAGTGTTTGGGCAACAGGACATAGCAATTATGGACAATTAGGACAAAATAACACTACAGCTAGCAGAATACCAATCAAAATGTTAAACCCAGCAGGTTCAGGAGAAATGACAGGCATTATCAAGATTGGTGCAGGTAGTAACCACACTGTATTACTTGGCGAAAATGGTAAGGTATATTCAGTAGGATATAATGGATATGGACAATTAGCGATTGGTAACACAACACAAAAGAATTTACTAGTAGAAGCCAAAGAAGTAGGTGGAGCAGTTATCACCAATGCAGCAGATATTGTTGCTAAAAACCATACAACCACTATTTTAAGAAAAGACGGAAGTGTTTACACAGCAGGATATAACGGATATGGTCAAGCAGGAAATGGAACAACAGTAGCTAACAAATACTTCACCAAAATGCTTGGAGAATATGGTGAAGGAGATTTCACAAATGTTCTATTAGGTGCACAAACCAATAACACAACAGCTGTTGCCAATAATATTGGTAGTGTTTATACCGCAGGATATAATGCTTATGGACAATTAGGAGATAAAACAACCAAAAGTGCTACTTACCTTGTAGGTATTAGCCATACTTCACTAGAAGTAAAAGAACCAATTATGACAATCCAACAAATTGGTAGTCAAAAACAAATTGAATGTAAGTTAAATTTAGGATTTAACATTTTATACAACAACTTAGAAACTGAAAACTATACTTACAAAGTATTAAACAAAGATATTGCAAGTGTTGACCAAAACGGAGTAGTAACTGCTCTTAAATATGGAAGCACCAGTATTGAAATAACCAACCAAGAAACAGGAAATAAAGCAACTGTTATTCTAAATGTAGTAAGAGACGGAGATATTGCAAACCCTAAAGTAGCAAGCGGTGTAGATTATAATGTAGCCTTAAAATCAGATGGAACTGTTTGGACTTGGGGATATAACAACTATGGAGAACTAGGACTTGGAGATAATACAAGAAGATTAGAGCCAACCAAAGTAAATATCACAGGTGTTATAGATATTGCAGTAGGAAATCACCATACTCTATTACTAAAACAAGATGGAACAGTATGGGCAATGGGACTAAACAATTATGGACAAATTGGAAACAATACTACTACAAATGCGATGTTACCAGTTCAAGTACAAGGCTTAGAAAATATCATCAGAATTGAAGCTGGAGCAAACCATTCAATTGCCTTAAAGAGTGACGGAAGAGCTTATGGTTGGGGATATAACGCTTATGGTCAATTAGGTGATAATACAACGACTAGAAGAAGTCTACCAGTAGAAGTTAGAAGAATAAACAACCTAAAAGCCATTTCAGCAGGTAACCATTCAACAGCAGCATTAGACACAGACGGAAATGTTTGGGTATGGGGACTAAATACCTCAGGACAATTAGGACTTGGAACAAAAACAAATGTCATTTTACCAACCAAATTAACATCTGTTAGTAAAATTGCACAAGTAGAAATGGGTATCAACTATGGTATGGTAGTCACAGAAAATGGAGAAGTATATAGCTTTGGTGTTAACGATGTAGGACAGCTAGGTATTGGAAATAAAACTAACCAAACTACACCAAAACAAGTATTACAACAAGATAAAACCCCATTAACCAATGTAGAATATGTAGCAGCAGGAACAAAGCATGTTTTTGCAAAAACAAAAAATGGTTTAGCATATGGTTGGGGATTAGACACAAGTTCTCAATTAGGAGATGACCAAACCACAAACAAACTAAATGCGGTGCCAATTACTTACGCAGGTGGAGCAGATGAAATCACAGAAGTATTAGAAATAGACGCAGGAAATGCACACTCTATCCTTGTAAGAGAAGATGGAACTGTTTGGACTGTTGGAAAGAATAACTATGGACAATTAGGAGATGAAACCACAGTTAACAAAAAATCTTGGGTATGCATTAGTGATATTAGAATTAAAGTCAAAGAAACTTCTATTACCATTTCTTCAGTAGGAGGAAAATACAACTTAAATCCAGTATTAGGAGTAGGCTTTAACCTATTATATAACGACGGAGCAGATGGCGATTTTGCCTATGCAAGTAAAGACACAGCTACTGCTGACGTATCAGAAAAAGGTGTTATTACAGGTATAAAACGTGGTAAAACCAAAATTGGAATTACAGAAACCAATACAGAAAAAACCATTTATGTAGATGTTTATGTATTAGACGAAAAAGATGTTGCCTTCCCACAAATTGTCACAGGAGAAAGCACAACCATAGCTCTAAAAGCAGACGGAACTGTTTGGACTTGGGGACAAAATGATAAAGGTCAATTAGGACTTGGAGACAACAAAAATAGAATAGCACCTACAAAAGTAGAAATTGATAATGTAGTCAAAATTGCAACTAGTGGAAACCACACCTTAGCTTTAAAGAAAGACGGAACTGTTTGGGCTTGGGGACAAGGTACAGCAGGACAATTAGGTACAGGACTATTACAAAATTCAAATGTACCAGTACAAGTAAGAGACGAAACAGGTGTCAATGTTCTACAAAACATTAAAGAAATTGCTACCGCAAACCAATTGTCAATGGTAGTTACCAAAGAAGGAAAAGTATATGCTTGGGGACTTGGAACATCAGGACAAATCGGAAATGGAGCAAAAAGTAACCAAACAATGCCAACTAAAACTTTAGGACTATCTAATATCACCAAAATTGCAGGTGGAAACTTATCTTGTTATGCTATAACAGATGAAGGTGAAGCATATGCATGGGGATATAACAATAGAGGACAATTAGGTGACGGAACTAATACTGTAAGAACACAACCAGTTAAAATACCAAACTTAACAGGAATGATAGAAATTTCAGCAGCAAGTACAGATCAAGTAATTGCCCTAAAAGATGATGGAACTGTTTGGGGTTGGGGATATAAAACCCTAGGAGCATTAACAGATGTTGGTGGCTCTACTCCAAAACAAATTGCAGGAAAAACAAACAGAATGAAAGATATTGCTAGTATTTCAGCAGGATATTATGCAGGACTTGCTATTACAGATGAAGGAAAAGTCCTAGGTTGGGGAACAAATGGATTTGGCGGACTTGGAAATGGAACAACCACCAATACCGCTATACCAACAAATGTAATGGAAAATAGTACAAAAGAACTAGACCAAATCTTTGTTATTGCAATGGGCAAAAACTATAGTGTATATGCGAAAGAAGACGGAAGTGTATGGGCAACAGGTACAAATGAATTCGGACAATTAGGTAATACTTCAACAGTTACCATTCATACACCAGAAAATATCAGTCAAGACTATATCAGCACAGACAAGTTAGAATTGGTATTCCAAGAATTAAATGTAGAACAACCAATTAACGCTACTTATAACCTTGGATTTAACCTATATAACAACACCTCAGATGTAAAATTAACTTATACTTCTGATGATGACACAATTGCAGCAGTTGGTGAAAATGGTATGGTAACTTCTAGAAATGTTGGTAAAACCTATATCACTATCCGTGCAGGAGAGTTAGCAAGAAGAGTAGAGGTAAATGTATTACAACCACAAGAAATAGCAGCAATGGACGCTCAAGGTGGTTTAAGACATACTTTAGCACTCAAAACAAATGGAACTTTATGGGCATTTGGTGATAATAGTTATGGTCAATTAGGCTTAGGAACCGTAGAAAGCACAACATACCATAAACCACAAGAAGTAAGATTACCAGAAAACGTAAAAATCACTAAAATTGCAGTAGGAAATAACCACAATTTAGCATTAGACACAAATGGAAATGTATATGGCTTTGGACTAAATGCAAATGGACAATTAGGAAATAACGCAAATGCAAACAGTGGAGAATTAGTCAAAGCAGAAGGATTAACCAATATTGTTAAAATAGCAGCATACAAAAATATTAGTATGGCATTAAACAAAGATGGCGAACTATTTGTATGGGGAGAAGGATATTCAAAACAACCTGAAAAGATAGAATTCCACACAAAAATAATTGATATGACAGGAAGAATAATTTTATCAGAACAAGGTAGTGTATGGAATATGAAAAACCTAAACGAAAAAACTCCAATGCTAACCAATATAGTAGAAATTGCATCAGGTGATAGCCACCATTTAGCTTTAAAAGCAGATGGAACAGTGTATGGATTTGGAGCAAACAGCTATGGACAATTAGGTCAAGGAAATACAACAAATGCAGATAAACCAGTTGCTATTGCAAACTTACCAAAAGCTGAATCAGTAAAAGCAAACCTATATACCTCTTATGTACTAACTACTACAGGGGAAGTGTACAGCTTTGGTAGAAATACAAAATCAAGTTTAGGACAAAACAGCAAAGAAACCTATCGTGCAACACCTACTAAGATAGACAGTAGCAAAGTACAAAGAATTTCAGCAGGTCAAAACTTTGGTATTTATGTAGATGATGAAGGCTTTGTGTACTCTTGGGGTAACAATGACTATGGACAATTAGCACAAGAAGCAAAAGAAATAATTACTCCTAGCGTAATTGGAACAGTTAAAGTACAAACAGACAAAGACTATATCACAATCCAAGAGGGAGAAACCAAAGGCATTAGCGCAACTTTAAACAATACATTCAATTTAAGAAAAGATGTTATCGCAAGTGACGGATTTACTTTTGAAAGTATGAACACAGGAATTGCTACAACACAAGACATTCGAGTAACAGGTATGAAAGAAGGAATTACTCCTATCGTAATTTCACACCCAGCATCAGAACAAAAATCAGCAATTTATGTAGAAGTAGTAAGACCAAACGCAAAATCTGTTATCGACTTAAAAGCAGGAACAGACTTTAACCTAAGTTTAAAAGCAGACGGAAGTATATGGAGTTGGGGTTCAGGCGCTTATGGAAAACTAGGTGTGGGAAGCCTAGAAAACTATAACGAACCACAACAAATTCCAACTACTACAAGAACAAGACAAATTGCAGTAGGTTTAGAACATATTGTAGTCTTATCAGAAAATGCAAAAGCCTATACTGCTGGAAAGAACGGTAATGGACAATGTGGAAATGGAACTAGTGTTAATAGCAAAGAACTAGTAGAAGTGTTAAACGAAAATGGAAAACCATTAGAAAACCTTGTTATGATAGCAGCATATGGTAATACTACTTACTTATTAGACCATGATGGCATTGTATATGCTTGTGGTGCAGGATATAACAAAGTAGCAACCAAAGTGGCAAACCTTCCAAAAATGGCACAAATTAGCGGACATTATGGTATCACTATGGATAAGAAAGTGGTTGACCTAAGCACAGGAAATCCAGTAGAAAAACTACAAAACATTATTAAAATTGCACAAGGCGATAACCATACCTTATTCTTAAGCCAAGACAAAACTGTGTATAGCTTGGGAACTAACACAAATGGTCAAGGCGGAATTGGTACTAAAACCAATATCATGACACCTACACAAGTAAAAAACAATGTCGGAACAGGAATTTTAACTACTGTGGTAGATATTGCAGCAGGAAAGAATTTCAGCATGGCAGTTCTAGAAGATGGAACAGTTTATACTTGGGGGTCAAATGAAAATAACAAACTAGGAACAGATCAAACAAATGACCAAATCTTACCTAGAAGAAATACCAATATCCAAAATGCAATTAAAGTTTCAGCAGGAACCAACCATGCAGCATTTGTAGCAAATGACGGTAGAGTATATGCTTGGGGTAATGGAGAAAATGGAAGCTTGGGTAATGGAGTAGACGCAAATTCTATTCTACCAGTATTAGTAGGTTCAGAAGAAGTGGTTGCAGATAACCACCATGTTACACTACATATAGACGAAGAAACCACTTTAAATGCCAATATCAAATCATTTAACTTAATTAATGATTTAAAATCAGAAGGCTTAACTTATAAGTCAAATAATGCGGAAATTGTTTTAGTAGATAATAATGGAAAAGTAACAGGATTAAAAGAAGGTAAAGCCTCTGTTACAGTAACACAAAACGGAACTGACCATCAAGCAATTATTCAAGTAACCGTTTTAAGAAAAAATGCAGAAGTTAACCCATTGGTTAAAACGACAAATTCAAGTAATGTAATCCTAAAATCTGACGGAACTGTTTGGACCTATGGTGCAAATGATAACGGAGAATTAGGAAATGGAAACAACACAGCTTCTGATAACTTGAACAAAGTAGTATTTAACCCAGAAGTTAAAATCGAAGAAATTGCAGTAGGAGAAAATCATACATTAGCATTAGACGAAAACGGCGAAGTATGGGCTTGGGGCTCAAATAGCTATTATCAATTAGGAACATCAGAAATAGCAAATAGTAATCGACCTATCAAATTAGAACTAGGAAGTAAAGTTATTAAAATAGTAGCAGGCTACAATAGTTCTTATGCTATCACAGAAGATAACAATTTAATTGCTTGGGGACTAAACCTAGATGGACAACTAGGACTAGGAAATAATGATAATAGGTTATTACCTACAAAAGTAAGAACCTTGAAAAATGTATTAGATGTTACAGCAGGAAAATCACATACCGTTGTAGTAACAACAGATGGAACAGTTTACACAACAGGAAATAATAGCTTTGGTAGTTTAACAGGTGATGACTATAAGAGAAATACCTTCAAACCAGCAACAAACTTATCAAACATTGTATATATCTCAGCAGGTGAATATCACAATATAGCACTAAGTACCAAAAATGAAGTATATGTATGGGGATATAACGTATATGGTCAATTAGGTACAGGAAATACAAGCAATTTAAGTACACCTGTTAAGGTAGATATAGCAAATGCAAAACAAGTTTCAAGTGGAAAATCACATTCTAGTATTTTAACCAAAGATGGTAAGCTATATAGCACAGGACTAAACAGTTTAGGACAACTAGGAACTACTAGCAAAGACAACCAAGTAACATTTACTTTAGTTGATACCATTGATAATGTGTATGGAATAGATACTGGAAACACATATGATATGGCAATTAAAAATGATGGTACTGTATGGGCTTGGGGTGACTATTATCACGGTACAACAGCTATTAGAACAAAATCCAATAGTAGAGTACCTACACAAATAGGTATCCAAAACTTCTACCTTGTAGAAAATGATATTGCAGTAAATAAAGACACTAGCAAGCAATTACAAGTAAATCCACAATTTGAATTTAATGTGTTTGAAAATAATACATTAGAAAACAATTTCAGCTATACTTCATTAAATGAAGAGGTAGCAACTGTGGACGAAAATGGAAATGTAACAGGTAAAAAAGTAGGAACTACTTGGGTAAAAGTCGCAGAAAATACTAGCAAAGCAGAACAAATTGCTATCATTCGAGTAGTAGAACCAGGAAACAAAGTCGCACCAAAAGTAGCAGGAGGAAGTGATTATGCAGTCGTATTAAAAGCAGATGGTAGTGTATGGAGTTTCGGATATAACTCAAATGGTCAGCTTGGAGATTCTAGCTTCGTAGCTTCTAAAGTACCAAAAGAAATCAATATCTTAAAATCTTATACAGACATCACAGCAGGGGATAACTTTACTTTAATTCTAAAAAATGATGGAACTGTATGGGGTGTAGGAGATAACCAATATGGTCAATTAGGTTTAGGAGATAGAGCATCACGTCAAACACCAACTGTTATTCCAAACCTAGAAAATGTAGTTAAAATTGCAGCAGGAAGCAAACACAGTATAGCTTTAACCAAATATGGAGAAGTCTATACTTGGGGTGCTAATACCAATGGTAAATTAGGAACTGGAGATACACAAACAAAAGATGTTCCAGTTAAAATAGAAATTCCAGGAGCTAATATTATAGATGTAGCAGCAGGAGAAGGATATATTGTTTTAGTAGACAGTA
This sequence comes from uncultured Clostridia bacterium, assembly GCA_948560265.1. Classification (GTDB taxonomy): domain Bacteria; phylum Bacillota; class Clostridia; order TANB77; family CAG-508; genus CAG-273. Next base: position 44,369 of record CAOXTD010000001.1, read on the forward strand.
ATGGAAGCATCTATGTTAGCGGAAAATTAGGAAATATAGATAGTAAAGTTCCAGTATCAGTAAATGGAATTACCAATGCTACCAAAGTAGCTGCAGGTAAAGACTTAATCGTACTTACCAAACAAGGAAATGTGGTTAAAGTTGGGGAACAAACCACTACCCTTTATGATAAGAAAGATGCAGTAGATATTGCAGCAAAAGGAACCAACTATTTAGTATTGAATAATAGCGGAAAACTATTTGATGGAAACACCAGTAGTAATGGTGAAATTGGGGATGTCCTAACAATTGGAAGTGGTATGAATAATACCTACTATATCGCCAATAGCGGTTTAGTTTATGCAGTAGGACCAAACCAATATGGTTCACTAGGAAATGATACAACTGATTCTTCAGATGTATATACCCTAGTAGGTAAACGTAGTTTTACCGTATCACCAAACAATGTCTTAATGAGCACAAATGATAGCAAAGATTTAAGTTTAACCTCAGAAAGATATAATGTGTTAAAACAAGATAATAGAACCATTGATGATTTTGATTGGGTTTCTAATGATACAGATATTGTTACAGTAGAAGGACCAGCTAAGATAAAAGCAGCAGCAGAAGGTGAAACTACAATTACAGTTACCCAAAAAGATACAGGAGCAAAAGTAGAAATTGTAGTAGTTGTAGAACCACTAGAAGCACAAAGATTAGAAAAATTAGCGGTAAATGAAGTAGATGCACAAGTATCAGGAAGCATGAAATATGAAGTAACAATTGAAAGTAATGAAGATACTGGAAGCTTAGTCATTAGCACAAAAGACAAAACAGATAAAATCAGTATTGATGGTGGAACGACTTGGTTTGAAAATGGAAGTCTAACACAGGTGGTTAGCTTACCAACACCAGTAACACAAATTCCAATCAAAGTACAAACCACAAATGGAACTGTATTTGATTACACATTAGATGTTATCAAACAATCTACCATAACGGCATTAGAAAGCCTAACCGTTAATGGCACAGAAGCAACAGCAACAGGCGGAACTAACTACTCTATTGTAGTAGAAGACGCAGACTTAGCTACAGTTAAAGCAGTTACTACACACGAAAAGGCAAAAGTAGGAATTGATAGTAATGAAGTAGCTATACATGAAGCAACTCAAGATTTATCATTAGTAGATACTTTAATTAGAACTGTACCAATTAAAGTGATTGCAGAAAGCGGAAAAGAAGTCAACTATGTATTAACCATTTACAAAAAATCAGCAGTAACAGAATTAGAAAGTGTAACAGTTGATGGAAAAGAAGCAACTAAGAATAATCACTTAAATTACAGTATGGTAGTTGAAAAAGAAACTACAAGTGTAGACATTAAAGCAATAGCAATATATGATTTAGCAAATGTTAATATCAATAACTTAGGGGCAGAAGTAAAACAAACCACAAGAACAATTACTTTAACAGGAGATGTTACAACTGTTAAAATAAAAGTTGGAGTTGGTGAAGAAGAAAAAGAATATACTTTAACCATTACAAAAAAGATAGACGGATCAGATTTAGCAGACCTATTTGTCAATGGTGAAAAAGCTACTAAGATTAGTGATAATCAATATGAAGCAGTTGTTGCAAGTAATAGTCAAACAGCAGAAGTATTGGCAATTGCAGCAGTAAATACAAGTAATGTTCAAATTGGAGCTAACTCTCAAGAAGTAGGAAAATCACAAGTCACAGTTGCTACCTTAGAAAATGCTAATATTTACACAATTACCATTACAGACGCAGAAGATGTAAGCAAAACAGCAACTTATACTTTAACGATTAAGAAACCATCAACAGATAATAGCTTAAAATATATCCGTATTTCTAATAATGAAATATCTATAGATGCAACAAGAGAAAACGGAACCGATATTTATAGAGCAAAAATCAATGAGAAATATGAGAACTTAACGATTACAGCTGTTGCAAATTATGAGTTAGCAGAAGTTGCTATTGAAGCTAACAGCTATCAAGTAAAACAAGACACTTTAGCTTATACATTTAACACAGAAAATGCGACCTTGCAAATTAAGGTAAAACCACAAGATGGACAGGAAAAAACTTATACTTTAATTTTAGAAAAACAGTCAAGTGATGTTACCTTAGAATATGTAAAAGTCAATGGGGCAGATGCTGTTAAATCAGAGGAAAAAGCAGATACTTATGAAATTACATTAACACAAAAAGCAGAAAATGTAAGTGTTGAAGCAAAAACTACTGACAAAGCAGCAGAAGTAGCATTAAACAATATTGTTTATGAGCTACAAACAATTACAAAACAAATTGCAATGGATGCAAAAGAAATTACAATTAAAATCAATGTAAAAGCAGAAGATGGTACAACGAAGACATATGACTTAATCATTCACAGTGTACCAGATAATACAAAATTAACAGAAGTTTCAGTTAATGGAGTGAAGGCAACTCTACAACCATATTCTAATAAATATGTAGTAAGAGTACCAAGTAACTTAAGCACTTATGCAGTTACAGCAAAAGCAGAGGACAGCTTAGCAACAGTTAAGATAGACAACTTTGACGCTATTTTAGCACAAAGTACACAAAATATTGCAAAAGCTGACCCAGTACCTACAAAAGTGGCAATTGAAGTTACTGCACAGGACAAAGAAAGCAAAGAAACCTATGAGTTAGAAATCTACCCAAGAGCACAAGACACAGTTTTAGCTTACTTAAAAGTAGATGAAAGCTTAGTAGAACTATCTCAAGATGGACAATACCATGTTAAAGTAGCAGGCTCTACACAAAATGTTACAATTGAAGCAAAAACTGGAGATGAGAATGCTACTGTGGGAGTAGATGCAGCAGGAACAGCCAATATTGTAACAACAGTAGGAACTTTAACAGGAGATGTTACTGTATTTGATATTATTGTTACCGCAGAGGATGGAAACACAAAAACTTATAAGCTAAATGTAGAAAAACTATCTAGTGATACCAGCTTAGTAGGAATTTATGTGGACGGAATTGAGGTAAACCCTGTGGATGGAAAATATGTAGCAAAAATTGGAAACAATAGTACAGCTATTGTAAAAGCAATTGCTACTAACCCAGAAGCAAAGGTATCTGTAGACGGAAACACAGATGCATTAAAGGAAAATCAAAATACAATAGATGTTAATGAAGAAGAAAAAACAATAGAAATTACAGTAACTGCAGAAGATGGTACAAAGAAAATTTATCCACTTACTTTACAAAGAAATTCTACAGATAATACCTTGTTATCTATTTCCGGAAAAGATGTATCACAAGATAATGTGGTTCAAACTTCTGAAAATACTTACCAAATGATAGTATCTAATGAATTAACAACTCTAGAGCTAACAGCTGTAACTTCAAGTAAAGTAGCAGAAGTAAAAATTGAAAATAACAATTATGAAGTAAATACACAAACAAAAGAAGTTGCTTTACCAAATGATACCAATACAGTTGTTATCACAGTAAAAGCAGAAAGTGGAGAAGAAAAAACTTACACACTAACCATTATTAAGAAATATATTTTAACTTTAGATCAGATTACAGTAGATGGCATAGTAGCTGAAAAGCAAGAAGATGGAACCTATATTGCATGGGTAGACCCTACTAATACACAAAGCCAAGTAGTTGTAACACCAACTTCAAGTAAGGTACAGGTAAAAGTGGGAGAAACCATAGATAATATTGGAACTACTACTTACACAGTTACTACAACAGAAGATGAAACAATTAGTAAAATAATTGTAAAATCACCAATTGAAGAAGATCAAGTAGAATATACTTTGAAGATTATGAAAAAATCTCAAGATACTACACTTGAATATGTCAAAGTGGACAGTCAAGTAGGAACAGAAGAAGAGGATGGAAGTTATACAGTTAAAGTGCCAGTACAAGATGATAGTTACAAAATGGAAGTAAAAGCTTCTAACCAATATGCTCAAGTTAAAATTGAAGATAACGCATTTGCATTGGGAACAGATAGTTATACTTTAGATTTAACAGGAGTAAATGGTAAAACGGTAACAGTTACAGTAAAGGCACAAGACGGAACAGAGAAGGTATATACAGTAAATGTACAAAAAGTATCTAGTGATAATACACTTCAAACCGTTAAAGTAAACAATGTAGAAATTACAGAACAAGACGGAATTTATAGGGCATTTATCAAAGAAGATGTCACAAATGCTAACTTGTATGTAGAAACTACTCATAGTGGAGCTACTATCAAGTTAGGAGAAGATGACGAAAAAGTACATACTGTTACAAAAGATATTACAATGGATCAATCAGAAAAAACAATTGCAATGAAGGTAACAGCAGAAGACGGAAGTGTAAAACAATATACTATTATCATTGCAAAAGAATCTTCAGATATTGAAATCCAAAGTGTTAAAGTGGATAACAAAGGTGCTATTGTGGTAGATGAAGAAACTTACTATATTACAGCAACACCTGGAGCAACAGAAGCTCAAGTTGAAGTAATTGCAGCAAATCAATATGCTTTTGTACAAATTAACGGAAGTGAAAAACAAGTTGGTCAAAACACTGTTACAGTACCTTTACCAGCAAGTACAAAAGTAGTAGCTGTACCAATTGTCATCACAGCACAAAACGGAAAAAATAGTAAAACATATACTTTAAATATTGAGCAAGTATCCAATAATACGAATATCACCAAAGTAACTGTCAATGGAAAAGAAGTTGCAACCTATGATGAAGAAACAAAAACTTATACTCATATTGTGGACTATTCAGTAGACGAAGCAGTAGTTACTGCTGAAACAGAAAATGCGGAAGCAACAGTTAGAATAGAAGCAGGAGCATTTAGTAAACATATAGCAACAGAAACTGTATCAACAGCAGGAGAAATCAATGATATCACCATTACGGTCGTAGCAGAAGATGGAACAACAGAAAACAGGAAATTAGTCATCAAGAAATTATCACAAGATGCGTCTATCTTAAAACTATTTGTCAATGAAGTAGATATTGTTGCAAATGCTGATGGAAGCTATACAGCAGAAGTGCTAGAAAGTTTATCAAAAGCAACTGTAAGAGTTAAAACCACAAATAAGGATGCTCAAATCTGGTTAGATGGAGAAGCCTTAGAAAATAAGGGAGAAGGAACAAAAGAATACAGTATAGCAGGTACTAGAAAGATAACTGTTCCAATTAAAATCATAGCAGAAGATGGTGTTACAACAAATGAAACTACTTTGACAATTAACATTGTTTCAGACAACAAGAACTTAGAATATGTTAAAGTAAATGGGGCAGTTGTAACAGAGTATGATGAAGAAACAAATACCTATAAGGCATTTATACCAGCAACTAGTACATCAGCTGCTATTGAAGCAAAAGCAATTAGCCCTTATGCAACCTTAAACATTGACGGAAATGCAGGAACGCAAGTAATTACTTATACAGCCACAACAGAGGAAGATATTACTTATGTTTATGTAGATGTCATTGCAGAAGATGATAGTGTTAAAACCTATACAATTGCAATGCAAAAACAATCAACAGATAATACCTTAAAAGATTTATACAAAGATGGTACACAAGTAGAACCACAAGAAGATGAAAACTATATAATTGATGTACCAGAAGAAACAAAAGAGGTAAGTCTAAAAGCAATTGCAAATAACGAATTTGCCACAGTAGCAATTGGTAACGAAACAGCAGAAGTAAAAGAAACCACTAAGACAGTTACCTTAGGTGCAGGCAAAACAACAGTGGTTAATATTACTGTAACAGCACAAGATCAATCACAAAGAGTTTATACAGTAACAATTAACAAAGTATCTGCGAATAATCATGTAGAGTATGTCAAAGTAAATTCAAATATAGTCACAGACTATGATAGTGAAACTAAGACTTATGAAGCATTTATTCCAGTAGGTAGTACAAGTGCTGCTCTAGAAATTCAAACTGAAAATGCTTATGCAACAGTTGAAGTGCTAGATACAAGTGTAGTACACAATATAAAAGTTACACAAACAATAGAAGAGGAAGAAACTTTAATACCAGTAATTGTAACAAGTGAAACTGGGGTGGACGAAACTTACTACATCAAGTTAACCAGAATTTCAACAGACAATACGATAAAAGAAATCTATGTGAATGGAACTTTAATTACAAAAGATGAAGATGGAAACTATATCGCAGAAGTCGCAGAAAATAGTGTGGATGCTCTTGTCAAAGTGGTAGCAAACAACAAATACGCAAATGTCCAAATAGCTAATGGGGAAGCTAAAGTGGAAGTGAGCGAGGAAACTGTAACGTTATCTACTGATAAGATTACCAATGTATCGATTACTGTTACTTCACAAAGTGGAGCGGTTGCAAATGAAACATTAGTGATTAAGAAAGTATCTGATGATACAGGAATTAATACAGTATTAGTTAATAACATTGAATGTAAAAATTATGATGAGAAGACTAAGACTTATACCGCCTATATTGGAGCAGATATAGAAGAATCTGAAGTAGCCGTTATGGCAAATAGCCAAGGTGCTCAAGTTACAATTGAAGATGTAACAGGAACAGGAAATGCAAGTAAAACAGTTGCAACTACAGCACAAACTACTAAGTTAGCAGTTACTATTACATCTGAAACAGGAAAAACTGCAAAATATACGATCAACATTGTAAAAGAATCTGCAGATGCGACAGTAGAGCTAGTGAAAGTAAATGACAAAGAAGTACAAGCACCTTATGATGTAACCATTAAGAAATTAGATACAAAAGCAAAAATCTATGTAAAAGCAACAAATGGAAATGCTACTGTAAAAATAGGGGATGAAGTAGCTGAAAAAGGAAGCAGCGAGGTAACTCTAACTATTCCACTAGAGCAAGATGTGATTGTTGTACCAGTTGTTGTAACTGCTCAAAATGGTATTGCAAAAGAAACCTATAACATTACTTTAAGAAGAGTTAGCAATAATACAGGAATTAAACAAATACTAGTCAATGGGGAAGACGTGGATTTAACAACATTTGAACACATTGTGAAAAATGTAAATGAATCAAGTATTGTGATTATTCCAGAGGATGAAAATGCAACCGTTAAGTTAGATAGTACAGATTCTAGTACAAATGATAACACTTGGAAAGTGGCTACTTCTACAACTACTATTAGGGGAATTACAGTAACAGCACCAGATGGAACTGAAAAAGAATACACACTTACTTTAATGAAAAAGGTAACAATTTCAGGAACTATCACAGATGAAAACATTATGGATAAACATATTGCAAAAGTCTTTGTTTACCAAACAGATGACACAAGAAAAGAAAGTACCAAAACAGATTTGAACGGTATTGAACTAGATGAAACAAATGGAACAGTTCAAACTGATATTAGGGAAATTATTGCAGAGGTAGAAACAGAGCCAGATGGAAGTTATGAAATCGTGTTAGAACCAGGAGAGTATGATGTGGTATTCGTAAAACCAGGATATTTAACACATAGAATTACTCATATTGATATTTCTAAAGGAAAAGGTGCAGAATTAGAAACTGTAAAAATGTTAGCTGGTGATGTTGTTGAAACAGGCGAAATTGAATTAGACGACTTAGTAAGTATCAACGAACAATATGGTTTAACAGTAAGTTATGCAGATGGCGTAAATGACGCAAATGTAAAATATGACTTTAATGGTGATGGTATCGTAGATAGCAAAGATAGAAATATCTTAAAGAAAAACTACGGTAAAAAAGCAAAAACAGTAAAATGGGTTGATCCAGACGAAGTAGCAAAACAAGAAGCGGCAAAAGCAGCAAGAAAAGCTACAGCAAATGTAAGCAGTGAGACTAGGGGAACTTCTGCTTATGAAGGACAATTCGTATTACCACTAAATAGCAAATACACCATTACATCAAACTATGGGGACAGATTTGGACCTATTACACAAGATAATGAAAAACACACAGGAATTGATATTGCAGGAGAACATCATGCAGAGGTATTAAGTGTTGCTGATGGGGAAGTAACATGGGCAGGCGTACAAAATGGTTATGGTAACTGTATTGAAGTGAAACATATTGTTAATGGGGAAACAATATACAGCTTCTATGCACACTTATCAGAAATCAAAGTACAAGTCGGAGATAAAGTAGTACAAGGCCAAGTAATTGCTTTAGAAGGTGGAGATCCAAACACTGACCCTAATCCGGGGGACAGCACAGGACACCACTTACACTTCGAGATGAGAACCAACTCTGGTTATGGAAATGATGTAGACCCAAGCAAGTATATTAATTTCTAACATGTCGCAGTGGGGACGTTAAGTCAGCTGTGTGAAGCGAAGCGAACTACAGATGATTTATGCGATTGAGCATAGCGAAATGTATAGTTAGTGCAATATCTGTCCCCCAATACGACATTTTTGCAAAAAAGACGAGTGACGACTCGTCTTTTTGTTGCAAAGAATATATAAAAAGCTAGCACTCTTCTAATGAAGTGCACCCAAAATGTTGGACAAAAATCTAACATTTGGAGGTGTATTTTTAATATTTTTGTTCAAATTATTTGGACATCTTATTTATCCATTGTTAAAACATATTTAGGAGAATTATCTTCTATATGTTTAAATGCTCCAAATTTTCTTTTGTCAACAATTTTGTCCACTATAGTAAACAAAATTATAAATTATGACTTTTTTGTTTAGTTAATTGTTTGGCTACAGATTTTTTCGTAATAATTATATGGATTTAAAAGTTTACAACTTTGCTATCGCTTAAGTTGCATACTATATCTATAACTCACTTTCATTCAATGTCTATAGTAACAACATTCATGGGGAAATTTACTAAGAATATGAAGATTTAATAAAGGTTTTACGTGAATATTTTATAAAACCCTTGCGTAAAAATGTGAGCATATGCTATAATGATTATAGCTTAAGTAAATAGCAAAATATTAGATGAATTGTGCTGTGCCTCCCTTCTTCAAGATTTCCTCGTGAGAAAGGATAATAAGATTATAATGTAATCTTACTGTGGAGGCATATTAATTTGCGAAAAAAGAAACTTTGTTAAAATTGTTTTACATGAATATTTTGTAGAACTCTTGCATAAAATATGAGTATATGCTATAATAATTATAGCTTAAGCAAATACCAAAATAGTAAAGTCAAAAAATCCCTCGTAGGTGCTACTACGAGGGGTGTTGCTATTTATGTAGATGTTCAATTAGTTCTAATACTAGAACAATTAAATCAACTACAATAGCCATTATCTTTAGTAGAATTTTTAGCAAAGTCATTGTGTTGCCTCCTTTCTTCAAGATTTCCTTGAAAAAGGATAATAACATTATAACGCAGATTTACTATAAAGACAATGTTAATCAATAAAATAAAAGAAAATTTGTTTTGAAAAGAATAGTATATTTTTTAATAAAAACAGTTGGAAAGATTTACAAGGAATGTAGAGATTGAATTTGACATATATTAAAATAGATGCTATAATGACATCAAGACGTCGATAGTAGTTCTAAAATAAAAAGGCGTAAAAAAGAAGACTAGGTAGCGGGTCAATGCATACCTAGTCTTTTCCTTTGTGTTATTCACCTAAGTGTTTTACAATTAAGTAAATCAAATAAAGTTTTAACACTTTTAGTAGTTCTTTCATAAAAAGAGCAACCCTCCTTTCTCTAAGTATTCCTTATCAAAAGGATAATAATAGTATAACGTAAACTTACTGTAAAGACAATATTGATCAATAAAATGAAAGAAAATTTGTTTTGGATTGTTGGATAAAAAATAAAAAGATGAGTATGTGACATAAAACTAATCAATTAGTTGAATAAAATCCTATCCTTTGGTAAAATTAGTAAAAACTAAAAGGAGAAAAAAGAAATGATTGCATTGGTTACAGGTGCCTCATCAGGAATAGGAAAAGATATTGCGAGAGAACTAGCAAAAAGAAACTATGATATTATTGCAATTGCTAGAAATGAGGAAGGACTAAAAGAAGTAAAGATAGAATTAGAACAAAAATATCATGTAAAAGTAGATATAAGAAGCATGGATTTAATTGATAGAGATGGTTGTAGAAAATTATATGAAGATGTACAAAAACAATATGGAACGATAGAAATATTAGTCAATAATGCTGGCTTTGGCACTTGTGGAGAATTTACAAAAACGGACTTAGATAAAGAATTAGGAATGATAGACACCAATATTGCAGCACTTCATATATTAACAAAGCTATTTTTAAGAGATATGGTCAAAGAAAATAAAGGACATATTTTAAATGTGGCATCTATTGCGGGATTTATGCCAGGACCACTTATGGCAACATATTATTCCACAAAAGCTTACGTAGTAAGGTTGACACAAAGTATTAGACAAGAATTATTTATGAAAAAATCAAAAGTAAAAATAAGTTGTTTGTGTCCAGGACCAGTTAAAACTAACTTTAATAAAGTTGCAGATGTGAAGTTTAATTTGTTAGAGGCAGATAGTGGGAAAGTTGCTAAATGTGCAGTCAACCGTATGCTTAAAAACAGGATTCTAATATTTCCAGGAGTTTTTGTTTGGATAGGAAGGCTACTTGCCAAAATATCTCCAGATCAAATTAGTGCATTTTTTTGTTATTTTGCACAAAAAAGAAAAATACAGTAATTGGTATATGTAGATTGATAACCAATATAGAAATCTTGAATAGACTATAATAGAACAATTATGGGAGGAAAATTCTATGTTTTTTATCAAATCAAATGATAATGCCAAAATAGCAGTGTATGATTTAAATACAAATGGAGAAAAAACAATTGTATTAGTTCATGGTTGGCCTTTATCACATAAGATGTTTGAATATCAAATTCCTACTCTATTGGAATTAAATTATAGAATTATTATGGTAGATTTAAGAGGTTTTGGAAATTCAGATGTAACCTATACAGGATATAATTATAATCAATTTGCAACAGATTTATATTGTGTTATATATGCATTAAATCTATGGAACTTTGACTTATTAGGATTTTCAATGGGTGGAGCTGTTGTAACAAGGTATATGAAAATGTATCAAGGATATGGAGTTAGAAAATTGTGCTTATTAGATGCTGCTGTTCCATCATATTGCAAGTCATATTCTAATCTATATGGGCAAACAATAGAAGATACGAACAGACTAATTCAGCTAGGACTTAATGATAGACCAAAACTAAATGAATACTTTGGAAGTATATTCTTTTACCAAGAACTATCAAGTCCTTTTAAAGAGTGGTTTCAAAATTTAAATAATAATGCTTCTGGATTGGGAGAAATAAATTCTTTGGTTGCTTTAAGAGATGAAAATGTTTTTGATGATTTAAAATATATTAATGTACCAACAGGTATTTTCCATGGAAAAGAAGATAAAATATGCCCATTTGGAATGGCAGAAATAATGAATAAAAATATTAGAAGTTCTACTTTGTATCCTTTTGAAAAAGCAGGTCATGGAGCTTTTTATGAAGTTAAAAATCAAGTAAATAAATCATTAGTACAATTTTTAAAATCATAAAACTTTCTAAATGAAAAGAGACGAACGTAGTACTCGTCTCTTTTAGTTCGTAATTTTACTTTGTTGGTTAACTTAGATCCGTTTCATTATACATAAGTTTCTGTAATTTGATCTTACTTGAATGGCTAACTTAGTTTCTTCTTTTTCCAAATAAAGATAGAACTCTAAGGAAGATGTTAATGAAGTCTAAATACAATTCCATAGCGCCATAAACATATAGCTTTTCAGACTCACAAAAGCCTTCTTCACCCATTCTTTTAATTTTATTCATATCATAAACTGTTAGTCCAAAGAAAATAGCTAGAATAGCCCAATCTAAAGCAATATCTAAAGCTGAGCTTCTAAGAAAGAGGTTAATAACTGTTAAAACAAGTCCTATTACAAGTGCCACAGTCAAAACAGTTCCCCAGCTTGATATATCTTTTTCTGTTTTATATCCTAAAAAAGCTAAAGCTCCAAATAAAGCAGCAGTACCAAAGAAGGCATACACAATAGAACTTAATTCAAATGCTGCAAAAATAACGGATAGAGTAAAGCCATTTAAAAATGCATAAGCAAAAAACAGAACTGTAACAGCTGTAGGAGATAGTTTTCTAAACATAAGAGAGAAAACTAAAACGACAATTACTTCAGCAATAGCTAAATAGAAAAAGCCATTACTTAGAATAAGAGGAATATATAATCCTGAATAGTAAGCAAAAGCAGCTGTAATACCACTTGCTAGTAGTCCTAAAAACATTCTAAAAAATGTATTAGAAAGAACGCCATTCATATCCATAGTTTGAATAGGGTCATTGTTAACCTCATTGCTAGCATCATAATAATCCATCATAAAAAAATCACCACCTTTAATATATATCATAGCATATTGAATGAAATATATGCAATATAGAAACAGAATTTAAAGATAAAAAAAGTTGACATAACATTGAAAACGCGATATAATATAACTGTTGTTTGTCAAAAGAGAATAAAAAGGTTTACAAGGGATAAAATAAAAGAAGAACACAAAACTTAAGAAGAAAATATTGATAAGAAAAAATTAAGGGATGTGCAAACATGAAAAAAATGAGAAGGAAACTTCTTACTGTTTTATTCTTTGTCATTTTTATTTTGATGGAAAGTATTTCGCTCGCAACATTTCAAAGTGCGAGAGTAGAAGAATTAGATAAAGAAGAAAGAATACAAGAAATGATAATACAAACAGTAGAGCTATCACAAGAAGAACAAGAAATCTTAGACTTAGCAAATGAATATAGAGAACAAAATGGATTGGAAGCATTAAAACCACTTGCTAGACTACAACAAACAGCAAAGATAAAAGCAAAAGATTTAGTAGAAAATGAATATTTTTCACATCACTCCAAACAATTAGGAACTCCATTTGAAATGCTAAAAGCAAATCAAGTAGTTTATGATATAGCAGGAGAAAACTTGGCGGGAAATATGACACCAAAGAAAGCAGTAGAATCTTGGATAAATTCTAAAACACATAGAGAGAACATTCTAGAAGGAAGATTTAATTATACAGGAGTAAGTGCGATAGAGAGTCCAATTTATGGAAAAGTATTTGTTCAATTATTTATTGGAATAGAAGAGTAGGACATAGTATGCTTGAAGTTTTAAAAAAAACATGATATAATGGAAAGACAAAACCAGAAGGTTTTAATTTATTATTTCACAAGGAGGAATACAGTATGAAGATAGTGCTTAAGGTAACAACCCTTGTGTGCGTGGGGGTATTAATAGCTATTGGCTTATTATTTTTGGCTATGGAAAGAGACAAAAGTTGGTTTTATGATTAACCCCTTTACGAAGAGGACACCCCGACAGGTGTCCTTTTTGCAATAATAAATGATAAAAAATACAGTTTCAAAATATTACAAAAATTTTACAAATTTGTTACAAAATGCATTGACAACCAGTACAAGGCTATGATATAATTTGACACAATAAATTAAAGGTGGATGGAATGGTTGTTAATACAAATTTAGCGATAAAATAAACAAGATAAAACCCAGTTGGTAAACATAAATGTGCCAACTGCGTTTTTGTTGTCTGCCAGAAAATTCATCACTTACTTATGTCAAATCAATAAAAAGAGGAATTGTTCTAATCTAGCTTACGGAAATAATGCTTTGGGAGCAGAAAGCAAAAATTTTAGTAAACCTATCTTAGAAGCAAGAAGGACTTTTTATTGGAATTTATATTCTTTATATTTTCAATCTGCTTATCTTTTAGTTCTAGGAGCGTTAGCGACGTAGAAATAAAACATGCAAACGTTACAAAATTTTAAAAACTCTGTTTTTTAAATTTTGTTAGTTTGTAATTTAATTTAGGGGTGATTCTTTTGTTAAAAGAAATTAAGCACGAGAAATGTTCTCGTAAGACCTTTGCTAAAATTGGTGATTCTATCGAAATGCCAAATTTAATCAAAGTTCAAAAAGATTCTTATGATTGGTTTGTAGAAGAAGGGCTTGGAGAAGTATTGAGAGATATTTCACCAATTATTGATTACTCTGGAAACCTAGTACTTGAATTCTTAGATTACTACATGGAAGAAAAAACAAAATACACATTGGAAGAAGCAAAAGAGCGTGATGCAACATACTCTACCAGATTACACGTAAAGGTAAGACTTATCAATCGTGAAACAGGTGAAATCAAAGAGCAAGTAATTTACTTAGGCGATTTCCCATTAATGACAGATAGTGGTACTTTTATTATCAATGGTGCAGAAAGAGTTGTAGTTAGCCAGTTAGTTCGTTCACCAGGTTGCTACTATGCATCAGAATTTGATAGCAAAACAGGAAGAAAGATTTATACTTCTACTGTTATGCCTATTCGTGGTGCTTGGATTGAATATGAAACTGACGGAAATGATGTGTTCTATGCCAGAGTAGATAGAACAAGAAAAATTCCAGTAACCACTTTATTAAAAGCAATTGGAATTGTAACAGATGAACAAATCTTACAATTATTCGGAGAAGAGAACAAATTAAAAGAAACTCTTCAAAAAGACCCAATTAAAACTCAAGATGAGGCTTTAATTGAAATTTATAAAAAGTTAAGACCAGGAGAACTTCCAACAGCGGATGCTGCTAGAAACTTATTCAATGGATTATTCTTTGATCCAAGAAGATATGATTTAGCAAAAGTAGGAAGATATAAATTCAATAAGAAATTAAGCTTAGCAACTAGAATTACAGGAAGAATTGCATTTAATGATATTATTGACCCAGAAACTGGAGAAGTATTAGCAGAAAAAGACACTATGATTACAGAAGATGCAGCAATTGCTATTCAAAATTCTGGAATTAATAGTGTTGATGTTAAAGTAGAAGACAAACCAGTAAAAGTAATTGGTAATGGAACCGTTAATATTCACGAAATGTTACCAAATGTAAAATTAAGTGATTTACATATTAGAGAAATGGTAAGCTATCCAGTTCTAAAATCTATTATTGACACAACAGAAGAAAAAGATTTACATGATGTTATTAAGGAACGTATAGATGAATTAATTCCAAAATTCATTACAAACGAAGATATTTTAGCATCTATCAGCTATTTATTAAATTTAGAACATGGACTTGGAAATATAGATGATATTGACCATTTAGGAAATCGTCGTATCCGTTGTGTAGGTGAGTTATTACAAAATCAATTTAGAATTGGTTTAACAAGATTAGAAAGAGTTGTTCGTGAAAGAATGACAATTCAAGACCTAGATGTTATTACACCACAAACTTTAATTAATACAAAACCAATCACATCATCTATTAGAGAGTTCTTTGGAAGTTCACAATTATCACAATTCATGGACCAAACCAACCCACTTTCTGAATTAACACATAAAAGAAGAATTTCAGCATTAGGACCTGGTGGACTTTCAAGAGAAAGAGCAGGATTTGAGGTTCGTGATATTCACTATACTCACTATGGTAGACTTTGCCCTGTAGAATCTCCAGAAGGACCAAACATTGGACTTATCTCAGCATTATCTTCTTTTGCCATTATTAATGAACATGGATTTGTAGAAACACCATATCGTAAAATCGATCATGAAACAGGTAAAATAACAGATGAAATCATCTATATGCCAGCAGATGAGGAAGATAAATATATTATCGCACAAGCATCAGAGCCATTAGATGAAGAAGGTAAATTTGTGAATGAAAGAATTCGTGTACGTCACAGAGAAGAAATCACTATGGTGGACAAAGCACAAGTTGATTTTGTAGATGTATCACCAAAACAATTAGTATCTGTTGCAGCAGCCATGATTCCATTCTTAGAGCACGACGACGTAAAACGTTCTCTAATGGGTTCAAACATGCAACGTCAAGCAGTTCCATTATTAACAACTGACTCACCAATCGTAGGAACTGGTATGGAATATAGAGCAGCAAGAGATTCAGGAATTACAGTTCTAGCAAAGAATGAAGGAATTGTTGAAAAAGTAACAGGTGATGAAATTCAAATTAGAACAAAAAAAGATGAATTAGATATTTATCATTTAAGAAAATTCAAACGTACCAATGGTGGTACATGTATCAACCAAAGACCAGTTGTATCTGTTGGAGAAAAGGTAAAAGAAGGAGAACTTATTGCAGACGGACCAGCTACTCAAAATGGAGAAATGGCATTAGGAAAGAACGTATTAATTGCCTTCACAACTTGGGAAGGATATAACTACGAGGACGCTGTATTAATCAGTGAAAGACTAGTAAAAGAGGATGTATATACTTCTATCCATATTGAAGAATATGATTGCGAATGTCGTGATACAAAATTAGGGCCAGAAGAAATTACTCGTGATATTCCAAATGTTGGTGATGACAGCTTAAAAGACCTAGACGAAAATGGAATTATCCGTATAGGTGCAGAAGTTAGACCAGGAGATATCTTAGTTGGTAAAGTTACTCCAAAAGGAGAAACAGAGCTAACAGCAGAAGAAAGACTACTTCGTGCTATCTTTGGAGAAAAAGCAAGAGAAGTAAGAGATACTTCGCTTCGTGTACCACATGGAGAAGCTGGAACGATTGTAGATGTTAAGATATTTACTAGAGATAATTCAGATGAATTAGGACCAGGTGTTAACCAAGTGATTCGTTGCTATATTGCAACAAAGAGAAAAGTATCTGTTGGTGATAAAATGGCTGGACGTCACGGTAACAAAGGTGTTATCTCACGTATTTTACCAGAAGAAGATATGCCATTCTTACCAGATGGAACACCAGTAGACATCGTATTAAACCCATTAGGTGTACCTTCTCGTATGAACTTAGGTCAAGTATTAGAAGTTCACTTAGGTATGGCAGCAAGAGCTTTAGGATTTAAAGTAGCAACACCAGTATTTGACGGTGCAACAGATATGGAAATCCAAGAGCTATTAAAAGAAGCTGGACTTCGTGAAGATGGAAAAACAGTGGTATATGATGGAAGAACAGGAGAACCATTTGATAGCCCAATTACAGTTGGTGTTATGTATATGTTAAAACTTCACCACTTAGTAGATGATAAAATCCATGCTCGTTCAACTGGACCATACTCATTAGTAACACAACAACCTTTAGGTGGTAAAGCACAATTTGGTGGACAACGTTTTGGAGAGATGGAAGTTTGGGCATTAGAGGCTTATGGTGCAGCTTATACACTACAAGAAATGCTAACCGTTAAGTCGGATGATGTTGTAGGACGTGTTAAGACTTATGAGTCTATTGTAAAAGGTGAAAATGTACCAGAACCAGGAGTGCCAGAAGGATTTAAAGTATTAATAAAAGAGCTTCAATCATTAGGATTAGATATACGTTTATTATCACCAGACAACCAAGAATTAGAACTAAAAGAAAACATTGATGAAGGAATTGACTTCAACAGCATTGAAGACACCAAGAAGTTTGTAGAAGAGGAAGAAGCAGTTGTTGATGAAAATGAACTTGCAGATGGATATGCAGAAGAAAGTGAAGATGTAGCAGATTTAGATGATCTTATGGACACAGATGAAGATAGCCTATTTGAAGGGCTTGATGATGAGGAAATCTTGTTAGATGATACAGATTTAGGAGAAGATAATCTACTTAATGACCAAGATTTGTTAGATGAGAATGAGTAATAAAAATAATTAAATAGCCTTCACAAAAAACTTAAGGCTTGACCAGAGGGAATTGTGCAGCAGTGGATAAGCCTTAGGTAATGTTGTGAAAAATGAAAAATAATATTGGGGGGCTAAATTCGTGGATGAATTAGAAATCTTTAATAAAATCAAAATTGGCTTAGCATCTGATGAAAAAATCAGAGAATGGTCAAAAGGCGAAGTAAAAAAGCCAGAAACAATTAATTATAGAACTTTAAAACCAGAAAAAGATGGACTATTTTGTGAGAGAATTTTCGGTCCAACTAAAGACTGGGAATGCCATTGTGGTAAATATAAAAGAGTAAGATATAAAGGAATTGTCTGCGATAGATGTGGTGTTGAAGTAACCAAATCAAAAGTTAGACGTGAAAGAATGGGACATATTGAACTTGCAGCACCAGTTGCACATATTTGGTATTTCAAGGGAATTCCAAGTAGAATTGGTTTAATGCTAGATATTACACCAAGAAACTTAGAAAAAGTAATTTACTTTGCATCATATATCGTAACAGATAAAGGAACAGTGAATTATCTAAATATCAAGTATTATCTGAAAAAGAATACCATGATGCAGAAGAAAAATATGGTAGAGGTTCTTTTAAAGCTGAGATGGGTGCAGAAGCCATTGAAAAGCTATTAAAAGAAGTAGATGTTGATAAATTAACAGAAAAGTTAAAGAAAGAATTAGAAAAAGCTAGTGAGCAAAAGAAAGCCAAAATCGTAAAAAGATTAGATACTGTAGAAGCTTTCAAGTTATCAGGAAATCATCCTGAATGGATGATTATGAATGTTGTTCCAGTTATTCCACCAGATATTAGACCAATGGTACAATTAGATGGTGGTAGATTTGCAACATCAGACCTAAATGACTTATATCGTAGAGTAATCAACAGAAATAACCGTTTAAAGAGATTATTAGAATTAGGTGCTCCAGAAATTATTGTACGTAATGAAAAAAGAATGTTACAAGAAGCAGTAGATGCTTTAATTGACAATGGTAGACGTGGTAGACCAGTAACAGGTGCTGGAGGAAGAGCTTTAAAATCTTTATCAGATATGTTAAAAGGTAAGCAAGGTAGATTCCGTCAAAACTTACTTGGTAAACGTGTTGACTATTCAGGACGTTCTGTTATCGTAGTAGGACCAGAACTAAAACTATATCAATGTGGTGTGCCAAAAGAAATGGCAGTTGAATTATTCAAACCATTTGTTATGAAAGAATTAGTAGGGCGTGGTATTGCTCATAATATTAAAAATGCAAAAAGAATGGTAGAAAGATTACGTCCAGAAGTATGGGATATCCTAGAAGATGTTATCAAAGATCACCCAGTACTTCTAAACCGTGCACCAACACTACATAGACTTGGTATTCAAGCATTTGAACCAGTATTAGTAGAAGGTAGAGCAATTAAACTTCACCCATTAGTATGTACAGCATTCAATGCTGACTTCGACGGTGACCAAATGGCTATTCACTTACCATTATCACCAGAAGCACAAGCAGAAGCAAGATATTTAATGCTATCTGTTAACAACTTACTAAAACCACAAGATGGTAAACCAGTAACAGTGCCAACCCAAGATATGATCTTAGGTGCTTACTACTTAACTATGGAAGTACCTGGAGAAATTGGAGAAGGAAATTACTATTCTTCACCAGATGAAGCAATTATGGCATACTATAACCATGATTTAGGACTACATTGCAAGATTTGGGTAAAGATGGAAAAAGAGATTGATGGAGAATTTGTAACTGGAAAAATTGAAACAACAGTTGGTAGAATTATTTATAACCAAGGAATTCCACAAAATCTTGGATTTGTAGATAGAACAAAGAAAGAAAACTTATTGAAATTAGAAATTGACTTCCCAGTTTCTAAAAAGACACTAGGAAAGATTATTGCTAAATCAATTAATGCAAATGGACTAAGTGCAACAGCAGAATTGCTTGACTATATCAAAGCAACTGGTTTCAAACATTCAACAACAGCAGGTATTACAGTATCTATTGATGATGTTAAAGTACCAGCAGCGAAAAAGCAGATTTTAGCAGATGCTGACGAACAAGTAAATAACGTATTAAAACAATATAAACGTGGTTTAATTACTAACGAGGAAAGATACAATTCTGTTATCAAGATTTGGGAAAAGGCAACAGATGATGTTACAGAAGCCATGAAGAGTAATTTTGAAGAATTAAACCCAGTATATATGATGAGTCAATCAGGAGCCAGAGGTAATGTAAACCAATTAAGACAGATTTCAGGTATGCGTGGACTTATGGCAAGTACTACAGGTAAAACAGTTGAAATTCCTATTACATCATCATTCCGTGAAGGTCTAGATGCTCTAGAATACTTCATTTCTGCACACGGTGCTAGAAAAGGTTTAACAGATACAGCTTTAAGAACAGCTGACTCTGGATACTTAACAAGAAGATTAGTAGATGTATCACAAGACATTATCATTCGTGAAGATGACTGTGGAACGCATGAAGGTGTTGAATTAACAGACATTAAAGATGGAAACCAAGTTATTGAAAAGTTAGAAGAAAGATTAGTTGGTAGATTCCCATTAGAAACTATTATTGACCCAACAACAAAAGAAGTAATTGTAGATACAGATACTATGATTACAGAAAGTATGGCAGAGAAGATTAGAGCCATTGGTATGGAGAAGGTAAAAGTACGTTCAGCATTAGGATGCCATACAAAACATGGTGTTTGCCGTAAATGTTATGGAATGGGATTGGCAACACGTGATTTAGTTAATATTGGTGAATCAGTTGGTATTATTGCTGCACAATCTATTGGTGAGCCTGGTACACAGCTTACTATGAGAACTATCCACTCTGGTGGTGTTGCAGGTGTAGCAGATATCACACAAGGTCTTCCAAGAGTTGAGGAGCTTTTCGAAGCTCGTAAACCAAAGGGATTAGCTGTTATCACAGAAATTGAAGGAACTGTTAAAATCTCTGAAGAAAAGAAGAAGAAGGAAGTTATTATTACATCAAATGATAACTCTAAAACATATCCAATTCCATTTGGTGCAAAACTAAAAGTAAGAGAAGGGGACTGGGTTGAAGCAGGTGATCCTCTAACAGAAGGTTCTATTAACCCAAGTGACATTTTTGCTATTAAAGGTGCAGAAGGAGTATTTGAGTACCTAGTACAAGAAGTTCAAAAAGTTTATCGTAACCAAGGTGTTGATATCAATGATAAGCATATTGAAGTTATTGGTAGACAAATGCTTAAGAAGGTAAGAGTAGAAGATAATGGAGATACAGACCTATTAGCAGGTTCTTTAGTAGATATTTATGAATTTGAGGAAGCAAATGAAAAGGCGAAAGCAGAAGGAAAGAAACTGGCAGAGGGAAAACGTCTACTATTAGGTATCACAAAGGCATCTCTTGCAACAGAAAGCTTCTTGTCAGCAGCATCATTCCAAGAAACAACAAGAGTATTAACAGAAGCAGCTGTTAAAGGTAAAGTTGACGAATTAATTGGACTAAAAGAAAATGTTATTATTGGTAAGTTAATTCCAGCAGGAACAGGACTTCCAGTATACAAAAATACACGTATTAACACAGAGGAAAATGAGGAAGAACCAGAAGCAACAAATAGTGTAAATATGTAAAAAAATGAATAAGTGTTAGTTTGGGGACATATGTTTTTCTGACGAAAGCAAAGCTTTTGTTGGAAAAACGTATGTCCCTAAACTGACGCAATAGCCCTTTTTACATTGACAAAATGCTAGAAACATAGTATAATAAAAGAGATAAAAAGGAGATTTTTATGCCAAATAATACAAAACAAATATTTAAAGGATTAATAGCAAGAACGAAGACATATTTAATTGTAATAGCAGTTTTGTTGATTTTAATTAGTATTTTAAATGTAAGGTATCTAATACCTGCTATTTTTGTGTATATAGCAGTATTAGCCTATACTTATTGGAGTAACCAAAAACGTGAAAGTGAATTGTCAGAGCATCTTCAAGATTTAACATTTCATGTAGATAAAGCAGCTAAAAATACAATGATGAATTCACCATTCCCGCTTGTTATTATAGAAACAGATGGAAATGTAGTATGGAAGAGTAATAAATTTAGTCAAGAATTTGCTAATATTGATATCAAGAATATTTTAAATGATTTAGTAAAGCAAATAAAACTAGAGATAGAGAATAATCCTGAAAATCCAGAAAGAGATATTCAAAAGGAAATAGAAATCGGAGAAAAAATTTATCAGATTTTTGGTAAATATACCAAGACAAAAGAAAAATATATGCTAACTTTATATTTCTTAGAAAATACAGAACATATAGAATTAGAACAAAATTACCAAGATTCCCAAATTTGTGTGGGGGTTATTATGGTAGATAATTTTGAAGAAGTTAATCAAAGAATAGAAGATGAAGATAAGCCTGTTTTAATGGCAAAGATAGAAAAAAATATTTATGACTGGGCAGCTACTTTTGAGGGACTAGTAATCAAATCAGAAAGAGATACTTTTGTCTGCGTTTTTGAGCAAAGGCATTTAGTAGAATTAGAAGAGGGAAAATTCAAAATATTAGATACAATTAAAGAATTAGAATTATCAGATAAAATTCAAATTACTTTAAGTATAGCTGTTTCGAATGAAGGTGAATCTAACTACGAGAAATACAAATCAGCGCAAGCGGGATTAGATATTGCATTAGGAAGAGGCGGAGACCAAGCAGTTGTAAGAAGAGAAGGAAAGTATACTTTCTTTGGAGGAAGATCGCAGGAGGTAGAAAAATTAACAAAAGTAAAAGCAAGAATAGTATCTCATGCTTTGGAAGAATTAATTAGTGAAGCAGATAAAATTATGGTTATGGGACATACCAATGGAGATATGGACTCTATGGGTGCAAGTATGGGAATTTATCGTTTAGCAAAAGCATTAGAAAAAGAAGCTTATGTGATTTACAATGAGACTGGAGTTAATTTACAAAGTTTTGTAGACACTGCAAAAGAAGAACCTGAGTATGTAGAAGCTATTATTAATAAGTCAGAGGCACTTTCAAAGATTACACCAGAGACTTTGCTTGTTGTAGTAGATACCCATAAAACAAATTATGTGGAAGTGCCAGAACTTTTAGAAGAGACACATAAAATAGTGATTATTGATCACCACAGAAAAAGTGTAGATTATATTGAAAATGCTATCCTAACCTTTCATGAAGTATATGCATCTTCTGCATCAGAACTTGTAACAGAGATTTTGGAATATGCAACAAAAGAAGTAGAACTAACTACTATAGAGGCAGAAAGTTTATATGCAGGAATCATGATGGATACGAAAAACTTTACCTTTAAAACAGGTGTTAGAACTTTTGAAGCAGCGGCATACTTAAGAAAATGTGGAGTAGATATTATTAAAGTAAAAAAATGGTTCCAAAGTGATTTGAAAACATATAATAAAATTTCTAAAATCGTAGAAAGGGCAGAAATGATTGAAGAAAATATTGCTATTTCTACTTACGATGAAACAGACAAAGATGCTAATTTAATTTGTGCTAAAGCCGCAGATGAGTTGTTAACGATTAGCGATATTACAGCATCTTTTGTAATGGGACAGGTAGGAGATAAAATCTGTATTAGTGGACGTTCTATTGGGGATATTAATGTTCAGGTTATCTTAGAAAAACTAGGTGGTGGTGGACACATTACTTTGGCAGGAGCACAAGTAGAAGGAATGACAATGGAAGAAGTAAAACAAGAATTAATTATCCGTATTAATGAGTATTTTAGTGAAATTTCAAGTTAGAAAAAAATTTTGAAAAGGAGGAAGTAGAGCTACTTAATAAAAGTATCTCTATGAGAAACGAATGATTCAAATTCTTTATACAAATGATTCTTCATATAATGAAAGAATTGCCAGTGCGAGAGAATTTGCTACACAACCAGACTTTTATGATATTTCAAAACGAAAACAAAAAAGAGTGGTAAATAGCAGTGGAATGATAATAACAAGTTTATTACTAGTAATAGTAGTTTGTACGGTTGTATTAATGGGACTTGGTTCATTAAATATGAAATCAGAAGCTATGTCTCAAGATGAAAATGTAATAGGCCAATTACCGAATTTCGAACTAAGTATGAAACAGTCTATACAACAAACTGCAACAGCAATAGATAATAATATATTAAAAGAAGCTAAAGTAGCAGAAAAGAAGCTTGTAGTAAAAAAAGTCATTGCATCTGATGGAAAAGCTTATGATGCGGTAGCTTATTTATCTATTCCAAGCTTAGGAATCAAGTATCCAGTATTGGCTAAAACTTCAGATGCCTTATTAAAAGTATCACTAAATAAATATTGGGGGGCCAATCCAAATCAAGTGGGAAATATGTGCATCGTAGGGCATAACTATAATGATAGCAGATTTTTTGGAAAATTAAATCAAATTAAAAATGGAGAAGAAATTATTATCACAGAAATGGATGGCGAATCATTAAGCTATTATGTTTATGAAACAGATATGATAGATCCATATGATACAGCATGTACTAGCCAAAAGACAAATGGAAGAAAAGAAATAACTTTAATTACTTGTAATGTGGATGGTTCTCAAAGATTTATTGCAAAAGCAAGAGCAAATTAATGTCCGATTAGGTAATGTCCGATTAGGGACGTTAGTTTATCGGACAAAATAGAGAAAAAAGTTGTACACAAAAATGTACAACTTTTTTTAGCCACAATCATAATTTTGAAAAAGCGTATTGACATTTTATGATATATATATTAATAATATATGCATAAATAAAATATAGCAATAGAAACAAAAAATACTTGCAATGTATAAAACGAAAAAAGTAGTAAACACTAAAGAAAAAGGAGAATGTCAATTAAAATGAAAAATAAATTAGTGAAAGGGCAAAAAGGTATAACATTAGTAGCACTAGTAGTAACTATAGTAGTATTACTAATTTTAGCAGGTATCACAATCATGTATACAATGGGAGAAAATAGTATCTTTAGGAAAGCACAAGAGGCTAAAGATAAGACAAACCAAGCAATTAAAAATGAGCAAGAATATATGAACTCAATCGATAATATGGTAAATGAATATTTGAACGGAATAGGGAATAGCGGAACAACGGGCCCAATAGATGTTCCAATCGAAGATATAAAATCAGATTGGGCAGCGATTGAAAAAATTGCAAAAGAAATTGCAAAAGATGATAGTATTACAAGTGAAACAGAAGAAGTAAAGGTAATCATAGATGGAAAAAGATATACCATTAAGCCAGGAGATATATTTGAAGTAGAATATAATGGTGAAGTGAGAAGAGTAAGAGTATTAGGATTTAAGCATGACAATTTAGTAGACCAAACAGTATATGGTGGAACACATACAAAAGCAAGTATTAGTTTTGAATTTTTAGACTTTATGACAGGTGACACATATATGTCAATGAACGTAACTAATACGAATGAAAATGGTTGGGCAAATACGCAAATGAGAAAAGATCTAAATGGATATACAACAAATGCAACAGCGCCAAGTGGTACAATCGGAGGCTTAGGAGCAAACTTGAATAATAAGAGTTATATTAAACAAGTAAAGAAAAAGTATATTGCAACATATAACGATGCAAGTAGTGTAACAGCATGTAATGATTACTTATGGTTATTGGCAGCGAGTGAAATAGTAAGTAGCGGATATCAAGCAAATGCATACGCATGTGCAATTACATCAGAGGGAAGTCAATATAAGTATTACCAAAGAGTAACGGAAGAATGGGACGAAAACAGTACAGAACGTATAAAGAAGACATCTAAATCAGGTAGTGCATATACATGGTGGCTTCGTTCATCTCCTTTCAGTTATAGCAATGATTTCTGCAGTATCTATAACAATGGCAATGCCTACAATAACGGTTATGCAAGCAATACTAACGGCGTAGCACCAGGATTTTGTATTTAATGCCTAGTGTTCAAAAGTCTTGAAAACACTTGAAGGGTACGTCATGAATTTTGTTGTGTAATTTCAAACAACCTTATGATAATGATTAATATATATGAAACTGTCAATGTGCTTTGGTATGTTGACAGTTTATTTATATGTAATTTTAAATTGCAGTCAATAAAGCAAAAGTACTTGAAAAAAAGCCAATTTTAGGGTATGATATGTACAGCGAAAAAGAGAAGGAGGCTTAATTTTATGAAAGTGATTTTATTAGAGAATATAAAAGGGGTAGGGAAAAAAGACGAAGTAATCAACGCAAGTGACGGATATGCAAGAAACTTTCTATTTCCTAAAAAGTTAGCAGTAGAAGCAAATGCAGAGAATATGAGCAAGTTAAAAGGAAAAAATGATTCTACAGCATATAAAAAGTCAGTAGAAAAAGAAGAAGCTCAAAAGATAGCAGAAAGACTAAAAGAGATTACATTAAAAATAACTGTAAAGGCAGGAGAAAACGGAAAAATTTTTGGTTCCATTACTTCAAAAGAAATAGCAGATAATTTAAAAGAACAATACAAAATTGAAATTGATAAGAAAAAGGTTGATTTAAAAGAGCCAATTAAAACTATAGGTAACTTTTCAGTCAATATTAAATTATATGAAGGTGTTATTGGAACTTTAAAAATCCAGATTACAGAATAGTTTTGAAATTAAAGGAGCAAATAAATGGAACTAGGAAAAATCCCACCACATGATATAGAAGCAGAGCAAGCTGTTATTCGGTAGTATGTTAACAGATAAAGATGCAATTTCATCAGCATTGGAAGTTTTGAAGCCAGAAGATTTTTATCGTGAGGATAATAAACTAATATTTGAAGCAGTTTTGAATTTATATAATCGTGCGCAGCCAGTTGATATTATTACTTTAAAAACAGAATTACAATCGATGAAACAATTAGAAGCTGTAGGTGGATTAGAATATATTGCGGAGCTTCCAGATAAAGTGCCAACTACTGCCAATGTAGAGCAATATATTAAAATAGTAGAAGAGAAATCAGCTTTAAGGGCTTTAATTAAAACTGCTAATGACTTGATTAATCTAGGATATGACCAAACACAAGAAGTAGAAGATATCTTAGATACTGCCGAAAAGAGAATTTTTGATGTAATTCAAAATAGAAATCAAAAAGGTTATTCTGCGATTAAAGATATTTTGGTAGATTCTTTTACAGAATTAGAACAATTATATAATCAAAAGCAACACATTACAGGAACACCAACGGGATTTGCGGATTTAGATTATATTACAGCAGGGCTACATCCTTCTGATTTAGTGATTGTTGCTGCAAGACCTGCTATGGGTAAATCTGCTTTTGCATTGAATATTGCTACAAATGCAGCAGTAAGAGCAAATACAGGAGTTGCCATTTTTAGTTTAGAGATGTCAAAGGAACAAATGACAAATCGTATTTTATGTAGTGAAGCAATGGTAGATAGTAATAAAGTAAGAACTGGAAAGATAGAAGATGATGATTGGACAAAGCTTGCCGAAGCATCAGGTTCACTATCTACATCTCAGATATTTATTGATGATACTCCAGGTATTTCTGTTATGGAAATTCGTGCAAAATGCAGGAAATTAAAACTAGAAAAAAATATTGGGTTAGTAGTTATTGACTATATCCAATTAGTACAAGGAAGTAATAAAAAGAATTCTAGTCGTGAACAGGAGATTTCTGAAATTAGTCGTTCTTTAAAGATATTAGCAAAAGAAATTGGCGTTCCAGTTATTGCGCTTTCTCAGTTATCAAGATCAGTAGAACAAAGACCAGATCATAGACCAATGCTTTCAGATTTACGTGAGTCAGGAGCAATTGAACAAGATGCTGATATTGTTATGTTCTTATATCGTGATGACTATTATAACGAAGATTCAGAAAAGAAAAATATTGCAGAAGTAATATTGGCAAAACACAGAGCAGGTAGTACAGGTACGGTAGAACTAGCTTGGCTTGGAAATTATACGAAGTTTGCTAATTTAGATAAGTATAGGGAATAGTGTCAGTTTGGGGACGTTAGTTTAACTGACATTTTAGAAAAAGTTGGAAGAATATCAGTCAAGGGACAGATGTCAGTTAAACTAACGTTCCCAAACTGACACAGAGGAAAATCAAAAATGAGAAACAAAAATGATTTACAACAGAAGATTTTGACGACTATTCAAAAACATAATTTAATACAAAAAGGGGACAAAATAGTAATTGGCGTATCTGGAGGTCCTGATTCTATGTGCTTGCTCAATTGCTTATTTTGCTTGCAAAAGATTTTAGGAATAGAATTAGTAGTAGCACATATTAATCATATGCTAAGAGAAGAAGCAGAAGAAGAAACAAAATATGTAAAAGAATTTTGTGAGAAAATAGGAATACTATGTTTTGTTAAGTATGCAAATATTGCAAAATTATCACAAGAGCAAAAGCTAGGGACAGAAGAAATGGGAAGAAAAATGCGTTATGAATTTTTTGGAGAAGTAGCCCAGAAGACGAATAGCAATAAAATTGCAACTGCACACAACAGTAATGATAATGCGGAAACGGTATTGATGAATTTGCTACGTGGAAGCGGTATTTCAGGATTAAAAGGAATTGAAATAAAGGTTAATAGAAATTGGAAACAAGAAAATGCAACAGAAGT
The DNA here is from genome assembly GCA_948560265.1 of uncultured Clostridia bacterium. Classification (GTDB taxonomy): domain Bacteria; phylum Bacillota; class Clostridia; order TANB77; family CAG-508; genus CAG-273. The sequence goes on from CAOXTD010000001.1 coordinate 72,672, forward strand.
AAAAGAGAAAAGTATAGAGTATATTAGACCAATTCTAGAATGTGACAGAAATGAAATAGAAGCATATTGTGCAGAAAAAGGTTTAAATCCAAAAATTGATAGAACAAACCTAGAAAATGATTATACTAGAAATAGAATCAGAAATCAGCTTATTCCTTATTTACAGAAGGATTTTAATCCCAATGTTATACAAAGTTTAAACCGTTTATCAGAATTAGCTAGGGAAGAAGAGGAATATTTTAAAGAAATTATATTACAAACGTATGAAACTTTGAAAATAGGGGAAAATGAAGAAGAAATTATTTTAAATTTGAAAAAGTTTAATCATTTACCAAAGGTAATAAAAGCAAGAGTTCTTTTATATACTATTAACAAAGTAATTGGTACAGTACAAGGAATTGGAAAAATTCATGTAGAAGATTGTATCAAACTATGTGCAAATAATATTGGAAATAAGTATTTAACGCCAAATAAAAATGTTAAAATTTTTGTAAAACAAGGTAATATTTTTGTCAAGAAAATGTAAAATTTCTGTTTATAAAGAGATAATTAAACCTTCCGTAAGCAAAACCTTGATATGACTAGATTTGCTACTTGAAAGTTTTGTGAAAATGCTTGCATTTCATTTTGGGGTATGGTATAGTTTTCTAAGTTCTAAGAGATAGGAGGAAGTATTTTGAAGAATAGTATAAAAACATTAGCAATGTGGTTGATTATTGGAATTATTTTAATTGTATTAATTAGTTCTATTATTGAAAACACCGATAGTAAATTAGCGTATTCTGATTTAATAGCAAAGGTTGAAGCAGGAGAAGTAAAAGAAATAACACTAGCTGCAAATGGCAAAAAAGCAGAAGTAAAATTGAAAAATGAAAATTTCACAAAGGAAGTTAATATTCCTAGTGTAGATAATTTAATGGAAACATTAACAGATAATATGAAAGCGGGAAGTGTTACAGTAAATGAAAAATCAGAATCTATCTGGATGGTATTTTTAAGTTTACTAACACCATTTGGATTACTAATCATATTCTTTATTTTCTGGTTCCTATTAATGGGAGGAGCACAAGGAGGCAATGGTGGAAATGGCAAGACTATGTCGTTTGGCAAAAGCCGTGCTAGAATGATAAATCCAGCAGATAAGAATAGAATTACTTTTGATAATGTAGCTGGTGTAGATGAAGAAAAAGAAGAATTAGAAGAAATAGTAGAGTTTTTAAAGAATCCAAGAAAATTTACTGAGATGGGTGCAAGAATTCCGAAGGGAGTATTATTAGTAGGTCACCCAGGAACTGGTAAAACATTATTAGCAAAGGCAGTTGCAGGTGAAGCGGGAGTACCTTTCTTCTTTATCAGTGGTTCAGACTTTGTGGAGATGTTTGTTGGTGTTGGTGCATCACGTGTAAGAGATTTATTTGAAGAAGCTAAGAAAAAAGCTCCTTGTATTATATTTATTGACGAAATTGATGCTGTAGGACGCCAAAGAGGTGCAGGACTTGGTGGAGGACATGACGAAAGAGAGCAAACATTAAACCAATTATTAGTAGAAATGGATGGTTTCTCAGCTAATGAAGGTGTTATCGTTTTAGCAGCAACTAACAGACCAGATGTATTAGATAAAGCATTACTTAGACCAGGTAGATTTGATAGACAAATTGTAGTATCAAATCCAGATGTAAAAGCGAGAGAACAAATCTTAGAAGTTCATAGTAGAAAGAAAAAATTAGCAGATGATGTAGACCTAAAAACAATCGCAAAAAACACTTCAGGTTTCTCAGGAGCAGACTTGGAAAATGTATTAAATGAAGCAGCACTACTTGCAGCAAGGAGGAATCTAGAACAGATTACCATGCAAGAAGTAGAAGATGCTATGGTAAAAGTAACAATGGGACCTGAAAAGAGAACAAGAGTAAGAAGTGAGAAAGAACAAAAATTGGTTGCTTTCCATGAAGCTGGTCATGCAGTAGTAAGCAGATTTTTACCAACACAAGACCCAGTTCATCAAATTTCTATTATTCCAAGAGGTATGGCTGGTGGATATACTATGTATCGTCCAACAGAGGATAAGAATTTTATGTCTAGAACCGAAATGGTAGAAAATATTGTTTCACTTCTTGGTGGTAGAGTAGCAGAGAAATTAGTATTAGATGATATTTCAACAGGTGCAAGTAATGATATCGAAAGAGCAACACAAATTGCTAGAAGTATGGTTACGAAATATGGTATGAGTGAAAGAGTAGGAACGATTACACTAGGTTCTAATCAAGAAGAAGTATTTTTAGGAAGAGACTTAGCACAAGGTAGAGAATACTCAGAGGAAACAGCAGGTATTGTAGATGAAGAAGTAAAGAGTATTATCGATTTTGCTTATAGAAAAGCAGAAGAATTATTAAAGGCTCATATGGAGCAATTAACAAAAGTAGCTAATGTCTTATTAGAGAAAGAAAAGATTGACGGGGAAGAATTTGACGAGATTTTTGGAGAAGAACAATAAGGAGTAAGAAATGGAATACAGATTTACACCACAAGGAGTATGTTCAACACAAATTATTGTAGAAGTAGAAGAAGGAATTATTAAAAAATTGACAGTAGAAAATGGATGTCATGGAAATTTACAAGGAATTTCTAAATTAGTAGAAGGAATGAAAGTAGAAGATGTTATTAAGAAATTAGAAGGAATTGATTGCAGAGAAAGAGGAACTTCGTGCCCAGATCAGATTGCAAAAGCATTGAAAAAATTAGTTACTATAATTTAAGAAAACTAAATGAGGACATATATTAATTTTTAATATATGTCCTTTATTTTATAACTAATTTCCCATTGTTACTTTGATAATGGTTCCTTCTTCCACAGATGTTCCTTGAATAGGGTCCTGACTGACTACAATGCCAGAGCCAGTAACACTTAAGTTCAAGTTACTTTTTTTCAATTCTTCTTTTACCTGAGAAAGGTTTTTATTAATTAAGTTTGGTACTTTTTTAGAGACACGTGTATTTTCAGTTTCTGTATATAGTTTTACAATTGAGTCTTTTGTTAGTTGAGAACCTTTTACAGGGAATTGGTCTGTTACTAATTCATCAGATTTACCAGAAGTGCTACAAGTAAATCCAGCTTTTTCTAATATCTTCTTTGCCTCTGCAACAGTTTTATTTGTTACATTTGGTAAAGTAGTAGTATTACTAGTAGTGTTATTAGTAGTATCTACAGGAACTTGCATGTATGGTAATATCTCCTTAAGCATTTGTTGAGACGCAATAGCTGCAATAGGTGTTCCTACTGAATTAGCATTTCCTTTTGTAGGATTATATAAAGTAACAAGCATTACTATTTCTGGATTTTCTAATGGAGAAACAGATACGAAGGAAAAAGTAAGTCCTTCATCTGGATTTCCTGGGTCAGGTTCTGAGGTACCAGTTTTACCGCCAATAGAGTATCCCTTAATTTGTGCATATCTACCAGTGCCGTTTGTTACAACTGTTTCCATCATTGATAGTACTTCTTCAGCAGTTTCTTTGGAAATAACTTGTCTTACTTGAACTGGAGAAATAGTAGTAACTGCTCCATTATCTGTATTTTTCATTTCACTTACAATTCTGGGCTTCATAAGCATGCCATTATTTGCTATGCTAGATACTGCTGTAATCATTTGTAATGGTGTAATTTTAAATCTCTGACCAAATGACATAGTAGCAAGCTCAATAGGACCCACATTATCTACATTCCAGAAAATAGGGGAACCATTTTCTTCAGCAGTTTCTATTCCTGTTTTTTGGAAGAATCCAAAAGCATCATAGTATTTATAGAATGTATTAGCTCCTACCTTTTGCCCTAATTGGATAAAAGAGGGGTTACAAGAATGTGCTAAAGCATCTCTTAAACTTTGATATCCATGTTTTGTACGGTGGGCACAGTTTATATTAATTCCAGCTACTGTTTGGTATCCTTTACAATAGTATACTTTAGATTTATCAGTACTTGCTTTGTCCTCTTCTAATGCAACAGCGGCAGATATAATTTTAAATACAGAACCAGGTTCATAAGTATCTGAAACAGCACGATTACGATAGATGGAATATAATGTTTTTGTTTGGTCCTCAGAAGACATTTTTTTCCATTCTTTTTCTTTCAGATAACTTGGCATTTCAAAAGGAGTGTTTAGGTTATAGTCAGGGTAGGTAGCCATTGCTAAAATATCACCAGTTTTAGGGTTCATAGCAATTACATTACCACCACGTTCACAACCGTTTTCAATACAGGCTTTTTTTAAGTATTTTTCTACAATAGCTTGAATATTAGCATCAATTGTTAAAGTAAGGTCATATCCGTTTTCAGCAGGAATATAAGTTTGATTTTCATCTGGTATAAAGTCTTGGAAAGCATCTTGGGAAGTAACTACTTTACCAGGAGTACCAGTTAAAATATTATCCCAATAAAGTTCTAATCCATATAAACCTTGATTATCATTTCCGCAAAAACCAATCAAAGAAGAAGCTAAATTTTCATAAGGATATGATCTTTTGGTATCTTCTTCAATATTAATTCCACTAGAACATTTTTCTTCTTTCATCCAAGCTTTTAAGGTATCTACTTTATCTTTCTCCACTTTTCTTACAATGGTTTCATAAGAGTTTTCACTAGATACTTTTTTAAAAGTTGCCTCATAATCTATTTCAAAAATATCTGAAAAAGCTTTTGCAACTTTTTCTTTTAAAGCCTTAGTAGCACCTTCATCTAATTTGCCACCATTTAAGACAACAATACTTTTGGGATTAATTGTGATAGTATCTACTGGTGCGCTAACAGCAAGTGTTTTTCCATTAGTGTCGTAAATGGTACCTCTGTGTGGATTAACTAACCTACTAGTAATAAGTTGATTATACATTTGCTCCTTTAAATCAGCGCCTTGTACAAATTGAAGAAAACCAAGACGAATGATTAACAAAATTAATAAAGCAAAGAATACTAGCATAATTACTGTTAATTTTTTAGAAGTAGTATATAATTTTTTTACTCTGCTCATTGTACCTCCTTACATCATAAGCAAAGTTGCTTATGGTAAATCTTTTGTTTAAACTCTCAATTTTTTGATAATTTTAATTTCATCATATAATTGCTTAATGACATTTTGCCTAATTACTAAGGCATTTTTATATTCTTCTAAAATTTGTGTATAGTTTTCGATTGTTTCTCCATCTTGCAATAACAAATGGATACCTTCTAGATAATATTCTTTTGTGTTTTCCTTATTAGAAGCCTCTGCTTTTTTTTGATAACTTTGCATTAATTCTAAACGTTTGACTTGTTGTTTTAAATATTCTACATAGTCCATAACGCCACTAATTTCATATAGGGTGTCATCAATAACAACTTTAAAAAGTTTTTTCAAAATTAGTCCATTAATTTTGCCATCTTTTTCTTTTGATGCTAATTGATCCAAAGCCACGAATTTAGGATCTGGCTGGGCATCTTTGATTAATTCTTTTAATGTTTCAGAGATATTGACGTGTGTTTTATATTGTCTCTTTGTAATTAAAGCATCATATTCATCTGCAACGCGCACAATTTGAGCTTCATAAGGAATATCTTTTTTCTTAATCCCGCTTGGATATCCGAGAACCATCTAATGCTTCGTGATGATCTAAAGCAGCTAGAGCATAAGGACGCAATTTTGGTTCTTGCATGCATATTTTATAACCTAAAGTAGTATGGGTTTTCATAATTTCATACTCCTCTTCAGTTAATTTATCAGGTTTATTTAAAATTTTAGTAGGAATTTGCATTTTTCCAACATCATGCAAATAGCCACAAATAGTACAGTGTATAGTAAAAGATTTTTTGCAATGTAAATATTCGCAAATTCTACAACATAGATTTGCTACATTTTCACTATGCTTTCTAGTAAAAAGATCAAGTCTTTCTAAAATGTCAAGTTGATAGCGGACAGTTTGCTCTAAATTGTAGGTTTTTAAATCTATAGGACTATAAAAGTCAATTTTTTCATTTTTCATATTTTCACCTTATCTTCTTTTGTTATTTCTTAATGTAATCATACTATAAAAGAGAAAAATTGGCAAGTGGAAAATAAGGCGGTTCTAATTTTGAAAGAAATTTGAAATCAAAGTGCTCAATTTTTTACTTGCAACATGAAATAAATTGATATATAATACCCATATACTTCCTTTTATTTGAAGTGTCATTTTGATATCATATTTCCATTAAAGACAAGAGCGAATGGCAATAGAAGCAATTTTTGAACGTTGAAAGAGGGAATATTATAAAATGAGAAAGCAAAAGGAAATTATGATAGGCGATAAGCTAAAAGCACTTAGGAAAAGCTATGGATATACACAAGAAAAACTATCGGAATCAATTGAATGTTCAACAAGATATATTGGCAATATTGAGCAAAACAAGTCAAAACCATCTTATGAAATATTAGTGAAAATTTGTAACTTATTTCATGTGGGGACAGATACGATATTTAGTGAATACTTAGAAAAAGCAAGTAAAAAGAATCAGGATTTGGGACTTGCGGGTTTTGAAAAATTGAAACCAGAAAATCAAGAAATGATTTTACATTTAATTGAATATTTTAATAGGAACAATGAAGAGTAATTTAAATGAACTAAAAAAGGAAGAAATAGAAAGGTAGGGTGCCATTTTGTGACATCATATTTTTCTATTTTTGTCTATTCTAGGAAGAAAGATATCCAAAGGTTCTTTTAGTAAATAAAAGGAAGTCTAGCATAAAAAGCAGAAAAGGGGGAACAGTAGTAATAAGGAGAGGAGGAAGCCTTTCTAGTAAAAGGCAAGTACAAATATGAAAGATAGGAAAAAGGAAATCAATGAACTACTAAAAAAACTAGACGAAATGCTAAAAGAAAATAAGCCAAAAGAAGAGACAGAGAGTGTGATTAACGAACTAGAAAAACTATTAAAAGAATATCTAGAAGAAGAATAAAATGACTTGAAAATAGTAAATAAATTAAATATAATGGGAGCATAATAAGAACTAAAAAATGGAGTGAAGAAAATGCAAGATTTATTAATCAAAGGTGGAAGAGTATTACTATTTGAAGATAATGATGTAGTGATAGAAGAAAAGGATATACTAATAAAAGATGGTAAGATTGTTCAAATAAAAGAGAAAATAGAAGAAGATAATATAAAAGTAATAGAGGCAGTAAATAATATTGTTATGCCAGGTCTTATTAATACACACGCTCATATTCCAATGAGCATTTTTAGAGAAACAACAGAAGGTTGTAAATTATACGAATGGTTGAATGAAAAGATTTGGCCAAGGGAAGAAAAACTGACGAAGGAAGATGTTTATTGGGCAAGTATGTTGTCCTATTATGAAATGATTTCAACTGGGACAACAACTATTAATGATCAATATTTTATGTCAGAGGAAATTAGAAAAGCAGCTGAAGATTGCAAGATAAGAGCAGTTATCACTAGAACAATTATGGATACAGATGGCAGTTTTGAACAGAGGATACAAGAGTTTAAAGATTTTTATGAGTCTAGAGACAAAACGAATAACTTAATTACCTATTCTGTTGCACCACATAGCTTATACACTTGCTCAGATGAATGCTTACAAGCTGCGGCAGATTTAGCAAAAGAATATCATTTGCCAATTCATGTACATTTTTTAGAGAGCATTGATGAAATTCAAGATATTCAAAAACAACATGGAAAGAAAGGGGTAGAAGTATTAAAGCAATACTTTAATGGCATTCATACCATTTTAGCACATGGTGTGCATTTAGATGATGAAGATATTAAGATATTAAAAACTATGGACTGTGGAATTGCCCATAATCCAATTTCAAATTTAAGATTAGGTTGCACAATTGCTGATACTACCAAATATTTGCAAGAGGGAATTAATGTAGCTATAGGAACAGATGGACAAGGTTCGGGAAGTAATTTGGATATGTTTGAAGCCATGAGAGTAGCTTGCTTAATTCAAGGTGGTATTCACGAAAATGAAGAGAGAATTACTGCTAAAGATGTACTCCATATGGCAACTATCAATGGAGCCAAATTATTAGGATTAGAGGACAAAGTAGGTAGCATAGAAGTAGGAAAAGATGCAGATTTAATTTTAGTAAATGTAGAAGAAAATTTGGATAATATTACTATGTTGCCAAATCTTAATGAAATAGCCAACTTAGTGTACAATACCAGTGGTAGAAATGTACAGACAATGATTGTAAAAGGTGAGGTACTAATGGAAAATAGGCAGATGAAAATCGGAAATGTGCAAGAAGTAATAGATCATTGCAATGAAATTGTGAAGAGAATTGCACAATAAAATTTAACTATTGACAAAAAGCAAATTAATAAGTATAATAAATATAGAAATAGGAAGCCACAAAAGTGGTCGCCTGTTAAAATGGTATTAATACACACTCTAACCGGGAAGCAGAGTGTGTATTTGTTTTTATTTGCTTAATATATGTACAAGTACAATAATTAAGGCAATTGTAATGATAGTTACTGACACAAGGCCAGCAAAAAGTAAAATAACTAATTGTAATAAAATATCTACCATACACATCACCTCCTTTTAGGAGGCGACACACTCTTGCATTTCCTATTCCATATAATATTATACAAATAAGTAAAAAGTAAGTCAATAATCAAACTAAAGATAAAACAAATTTTTTGTCTATAAGAAATAAAATCACTTGCAAAATTCATACAAATCCAGTATAATAAAGTCGAAATATGGAACTTTTCTCTGTTTAAGGAGAAATTCCTACTATATAGAAAAATAGGTGAAAAAGTTGTATTTAAAAAGAATGGAATTGCAAGGTTTTAAATCCTTTGCAGATAAAACAGTATTAGAATTTAAACCAGGTATCACTTCTGTAATTGGTCCCAATGGCTCGGGGAAAAGTAACATTTCAGATGCAATTCGTTGGGTACTTGGTGAGCAAAGTATGAAATCCTTAAGAGGTGCAAAATCTGAGGATATTATTTTTGCGGGAACACAAGCTAGAAAATCACTAGGTTTCGCAGAAGTTTCTATTGTCATTGATAACTCAGATAGCAAACTACCAGTAGAATATACAGAAGTAACCGTGACCAGAAAAATTTATCGTAGCGGAGAAACAGGGTATTTTATTAACAAAACACCTTGCCGTTTGAAAGACATTTTGGAATTGTTCATGGATACTGGAATTGGAAAAGATGGATATAGTATCATTGGACAAGGTAAAATTGATGAGATTTTAAGTAATAAATCAGAAGATAGAAGACATATTTTTGAAGAAGCAGCAGGAATTGTAAAATATAGAACAAGAAAAGCAGAGTCTGAAAAGAAGTTAGAACAAACAAAATTAAACTTACTTCGTATTAATGACATTTTATCAGAAGTAGAAGCGACTATTGAACCACTTAAAATGCAAGCTGATAAAGCAAAGCAATTTTTGGATTTAAGAGAAGAACTAAAGTCTATTGAAGTAGGCCTTTTTGTATATAATATTGCTACTTACAAAGAAAAGCTAGAACAAATTGTAAAAGACTATGACATTTTAGTTTCTCAAAAAGAGCTAGAAGATACCAAGATGGAAACTTTGCAAGCAAGTAAAGAGGAATTAAGACAAGCTATTGATGATATCACTAGACAAATTGAAGAAATGCAAAATTTAGGATTTGAAAGTAGTAATAAAATTGAAAAAATCAATTCAGAAATAGGAATTCACAAAGAGAGAATTCAAAATAATAGCAATAATCAAGAAAGATTAGTTGAGGAAATAGAAGAAGTAAAAGCAAGAATTTCAGAATTGCAAGAAGAACAAAAGCAAAAATTAGAAAAGAAAACAAGTTTAGGTTCTAATAAGGAAAAGTTTGAAAAAGAATTAGCCGAAAAAGAAGCAGAGCTACTAGAGCTAACGAAGAAGTTATCAGATAAAGAGCTAGAAATCGAAGGAAAGAAACAAGCAGTTGAGCAATACACAGATAAAAAATATGAGTTGGCAAGTGAAGTAAATACTTTAGAGGTTAATTTTGAAAACTTAGAAAAACGTAAAAAACAAGTGCAAAATGAGATTAGTGCTACGATTTCAGAATTGGATAGCACAAGAATGGAAAAGCAAGAACTTTCCAAAGGATTTTATGAAATTGAGTCTAAAAGAAATGTAGCAGCGGCCAATTTAGAGAAAAAGCAAACAGTTAAAAATGAGAGTATGCAAAAGGTAAAGCAGTTTGAAGAAGAAGTTAGCAAGCTAGAATACAACCAGAGAATGAAACAAGCTAGACATCAATTTTTAGTGGAAACAGAAAAGGAAAAAGAGGGATACAACAGAACTGTCAAATCTCTATTATTCCATTGTGAAAAAGATAGTAGCTTAAACAAAGGAGTTCATGGAGTTTTAGCTAATTTAGTATCCGTGGACAAAGAATATGAAATGGCAATTGAGATGTGCTTAGGACAAGCTTTGCAAAATGTGGTTACAGAAACAGAGCAAGATGCTAAAAAGTTAATTGAGCATTTAAGAAAAAATAGCTTAGGTAGGGCGTCATTTTTACCGATTTCGTCTGTACAAGGTAGAAAACTGGACAAGTTGACTAGAATGGAAGGTGTCATTGGCATTGCTTCTGATTTAGTAAAATGTAATAAAAAGTATGAACAAATTGTATTAAATTTGTTAGGAAGAACAGTAGTTGTAAAAGACATGGACACAGCGATTAACCTAGCAAAAAAAGATAAATATTCTTTTAGAATTGTGACCTTGCAAGGAGATATTATCAGTTCTACTGGTTCTATTTCAGGTGGTAGTGTTCAGACAAAAAGTGTCAACATTTTAGGTAGAAGTAGAGAAATTGAAGAACTTGAAAAAGAATTAAAGAAAATAGAAAAACAAATTGAGGATAAGAAAAAAGAACAAGAGGATTATGCGGCTTCTATTGGTGATTTAATTGAGGAAACAGCTAAACTAGAAAGAGAATTACAAGAAATTGAAATTGTTTATGCTACCGAAAAGCAGAAGATGGTTGCTATCGAGGAAAATATCAGCCGTTTAGAAGAAAGACGTGATAAATTAAAACAAGAGGAAGTGACCATAGAAGAACAGAAGGCAGAAAATAGGAAACAAAAAGAAGCAAAAGAGCAAGAAAGTGTTTCTATTGTCAAAGAAATGGAAGAGCTAAATACGGTTATTGAGCAATTTGCGGTAAATAATAAAGATAATCAGAAATATATTGATGATTTGAATTTAGATATTACGAACTTGAAGATTTCTGTTAGTTCTTTTGATGAAAGTGAAAACTCTATTGATGAGATGGTTGCTAGAATTGAGCAAGATATTGAAAATCAGAAAAAGAGTATGGAGTCTAAGCAAGCTACCATAGAAGAAAACAAAAAGGATAATCAAGAACTAGAAGTAGCTATTCAGAACTTAGAAGCACAAATTGAGCAAATTAAGTTAGAGGTTAGCAATAGTTCCAACAAAGTAGAGGAGTTAAAACAAGAAAGAACTCAAAAAAATGAAAAGATGACACAAACAGAAACTGAAATTACAAGTCAGTTTGGCGTGTTAGAAGGCTTGAAAGAACAAATTGTGAAACTTGAAGTAAAAAAGACAAAAGTAGAACAAGATTTGCAGCAAGTGACAGAACAATTATGGGAAGAGTATGAATTAACACCTAACAATACGGAGGAATATCCAAAGCCAAGTAATGTGGCAACAGCACAAAAGCAAGTGAATAGTTTAAGAAGCAAAATGAAAGATTTAGGCAGCATTAATATTGATTCTATTGAAGAATATAAGAAGACGAAGGAAAGATATGATTTTATGTCTGAGCAACGTTTAGATTTAGAAAATACTGCCACAAAATTAAGAGGAATTATTAATGACATGACAGAAACTATGCAACAACAATTTAAAGAGAAATTTGCTATTATCAGCAAAAACTTTAATGAAGTATTTGTGGAGTTATTTGGTGGGGGAAAGGCAGAACTAATTTTAGAAGATGAAAACAATATTTTAGAATGTGGTATTGATATTCGTGTACAACCAACCGGTAAGAAACTACAAAACATGATGCTACTATCAGGTGGAGAAAAGGCATTCACTGCCATTGCACTATTATTTGCTATTCTAAAAATGAGCCCAGCTCCATTCTGTATTTTAGACGAAATTGAAGCGGCTTTAGATGATGTTAACGTATATCGTTTTGCAGAATACTTAAAGAAGTTCTGCAAAGAAACACAGTTCTTAGTGATTACTCATAGAAAGGGTACTATGGAAGCAGCCGATACGGTTTATGGTGTTACGATGGAGGAAAATGGAATTAGTAAATTGTTGTCAATAAAACTTAAATAAAAGAGTATAACCTATAACATCGCTTGACCTTACTGGACATTGCTTTCTATTTTAAAATAAAAATTAAAGAAAGCAATGTCAGGCGCTCGCAAGCTCGCCTTGCGCGGTCTACGCTTTTGTTATAGATTATACTCTTTATTTTATTTTATTATTATACTCTTCTAGTGCCTCTTGTGCATATTGTGTATCTGTTAAACAAGGAACATACTGTGTACCTATTTTTTGTCTAGTTTCATTTCCTTTTCCAGTAATTAAAATAACACTATTAGGATTTTCTAAAATTGCTTGTTTAATGGCTTCTCCACGATCGTCTATAATCTTGTATTTTCCATGTTCTTCAGCAACATGAGTTGCAATTTCTTTGCTAATATCACAAGCTTCTTCAGGTCCTGGATCTTCAGCAGTTAAATAAGTGATAGCTGAATTTTTGCCAGATAGACGACCTAAATCCTTTCTACGAAGAAAAGCTTTTCCACCAGGACAACCAAATACAGTAATGATTTTTTTATCTGGATATTCTTGTTTGGTAGACTCATATAATTTTTCAAAACTTAATTTATTATGAGCGTAATCAACAATAACTATAATGCTACCATCTTTGCTCATATGAGATTCCATTCTACCGCTAGCTCTAGCAACCTTTAATCCCTCATAAATATTCTCATAAGGAATATCAAGGCTAATTGCTGTGCAAATGGCAGCTAAAGCATTTTCAACATTAAATAGACCTGGCATAGTAAGTAAGATTTTGTTTTCCCACTCAGGAGTTTTCACTTGAAAACTGATAGAAGTATGAGTTGGTTTTTGAATATTGTATGCATATACATCTGCTTTAGCATTTTTACTACTAAAAGTAACTATCTTTTGGGAAGCTTGTGCTTCTTTTAAAATTCTGTCAATGTGGTCACTATCTAAGTTCACACATGCAGTTTCTACTTGTTTGAAGAATGTAAGTTTAGAAGCAAAATAGTCTTCAAAGTCAGGGTGTTCAATGGTACTGATATGGTCCTCAGAGATATTCATAAATACTCCTACTTTGTAGATTACATCATGAACCCTATCTAGTTTTAAGGCCTGGCTACTAACTTCCATGACTAGATTTTGAATCTTACAATCTACAGCATTTGCAATATGTTCTTGTAAATCAATAGATTCAGGACTTGTAATTAATGATTCTTTGCAAGTTTTACCATCATAGGTATCAATAGAAGAAATAATGGCTGTATCAGGCAAGTTTTTAGACTTCATATAACTATCAAAAATACTTTTGATATAATACGCAGTAGTTGATTTTCCCTTAGTACCAGTCAAACCTATCATATTTAATTTTGTAGCAGGGAAGTCGTAAAATAGGATAGAGATGGCAGCTAATGATTTTCGAATATTGTTTACTACAATATGTGGAAAATCAGGTTTTGAAACATTTTCTCTTTCTGCGATATAAACTATAGCACCATTAGCAAGTGCTTCTGAAAGATATTCAGGCTTATATTTAATCCCTTTACAAATATATAAAGTGTTTGCTGTTACATTTTTAGAGTTGTGAGCAATCTGAGAAACAGGAGTAGAGAGATTTAAATCATTTACCACAATTTCATCTATTAAATTTTCTTTTTCTAAAATATCAATATAATCTTTTAGAGTATATGTTTTCATAGTACAAAAGGTCCTTTCTATTAATCTTCTTGATATATTTTACCACTTTTTTCAATGCAAGCTTTTACGAGATAATCCATAGGGTCAATGCTATAAGCTTTAAAACATTGCTTAAATCCAGAAAGTTCAGTGCAACCTAAGATAACATGGTCACATCCACTTTGCAAAAAGTAGGTTAATATTTTTTTGAATTTTTCATTATCATAAATTCCTTTGGCTTTTATATCTTGATAAATCATATCCATTATTTGCGACTGGATATCTTTTTGTGGTGCATGCAAACTTAATCCATAAGTATTAAACCACTTTTGATACATACCAGATAAAATAGTGCCATCAGTAGCCATTAATCCAATTTTTTTATAATTATTTTTATGCTCTGCAATATACTTTACTGTTTCCTCAATCATATTAATAATAGGAATAGAAGTAAGACGCTGAATTTGGTCTAAAACAGTGTGGCAAGTATTACAAGGAATAGCTATATTGCTAACATGTGTATGTTCCAAAATTTGAATATCTTGTTTTAAACTATCTAAAAGTTCCTGTTCAAGTCCATTTTTGATAGCATAAGTTCTATCTATGATAGAAGCATGATTTAAAATAACCATATCAATATGCTCCTGGTCACAATTTGCCACAGTATGTTTTACAATCCTATGATAAAAATCAACAGTTGCTTCAGGACCCATGCCGCCAATAATTCCTAATTTTACCAAATTCATATTTCCTCCTCAAGTGAAATAGCTATTTTCCTAAATATTTTTTAAAGTTTCCAAATTGACGTAATTGTCTTCTTTTTTCCTTTAGAAACCTAATAAAATGATTATCTCCCTTATAGAATAAAGGATTAACAAATTGTTTGCTTTTTACTAATCTTTTCATCTGCTGTACATAATCTGGATTTTTGACATAGGTATAAGCAATTTTAAGTGGGATCATAGACCATAAATGCTCTTTATTGCTAATGGTAAAGCCAGTATCTTGTCCATAAATTGTATCCTCCACAAGATATTTTGCTAAATTGTAGCCAGCACCTGTTACATAAAAGTTACTTCTACCTTGTCTTAGATTAATTTCAAATACATTATAGGTATCATTTCTCTCGTCATATTTAATGTCGAAATTAGAAAAGCCAACATAATGAATCGATTCCAAAAATTCCTTTAATTGGTTTGCCAAAGGCTCATTGTATTCATTTATAATAACAGCGTGATTTCCAATTCCATGTGGTGTGTGCTCTTCTAACATAGTGTGGCCTAAGCACATTAATTTCACTTTTCCGTTTTGGTCAGAATAGCAGGTCATAACATGCATATAGGTATCATCGCCAGGAATGAAGTCTTGCAAAATCAACGTGTCAGAATATCCAGCTTCATAAATGTCATGAATGACGGATTCTAACTCTTCACGATTTTTAATTTTATATACTTTATTTTGTGTTGGAAATTCATGTGCAAAATAATCAACACTATTAGAAGGCTTTAAAATCATAGGAAAGTCAAAATCAGTGGTAAAATCATTTCCCATTTCCTGACGATAGATAAATGTTTTAGGGTAAGAAATACCATGTTTTTCACACATTTCATAAAAAGCCTCTTTTTTAATTAAAGTTTCCATTAAATCTTGGTCTATGTAAGGGATAATATAATTGGAGGCTAATTCATCTCTATTTTCAATAATTTGTCTTACATAATTATCGCCACAACCTAGTAAAATCAGCTTCTTATTAGAGTGCTGTGTTGCAAAATCATTTAATACTTTCACAAAAACTTCCTTCTGATCAATATCAGGTCTAGCATAGAAATCTACGATTTTACTCTGATAACTAGGTCCAGTATAGAATTTCCCAATGACTTTACTTTTAATTTGATAAGCTTCATGGAAAGCTCTTGCCATACTATATGTATTAATATCACTGCCCAATAGGACTGCCATAAATTCCTTTTCTTCTATTTTCATATAAATTTACCTCTCTTTTTTGCTGTGTATATCTTACAACAAATGAACCTAAAAATCAATAGAAAAGTCATAATACAAAGACAAGCTACATATATATTACTAAAACCAAACAAAGGAGGGTTAATAAATTTAAAACACAAAGGAGGGTGTTATATTTATGTGGCACACATTATCTACAAAGGAAGTAGAGAGAAAAATGGGGACAAACCTACAACTTGGACTAAGTCATAGGCAAGTAGAAGAAAGAAGACAAAAATATGGCATAAACCAGTTAGAAGAGCAAAAGAAAAAGCCGATATTCATCAAATTCTTAGAACAATTCAAAGACTTTATGATTATTATTCTACTGATTGCCTCAGTTATTTCAGCGGTAGTTACCAAGATGGAAGGTGGAAATGACTATTTTGATTCCATTATCATTATTGCAATTGTGGTATTTAATGCAATTATGGGATTGGTACAAGAAGCAAAGGCAGAAAAATCCTTAGAGGCATTGAAGAAAATGTCTGCTCCTACTTGTAAAGTAAGAAGAGGGGGAGAAATTGTTACCATTAAAGGAGAAGATGTAGTTCCTGGTGATGTTATTTTGTTAGAAGCAGGGAACTATGTACCAGCAGATTGTAGATTGATTTCTGCTTCAGATTTAAAAATAGAAGAGTCTAGTTTAACAGGGGAGACAATGCCTTGTTTAAAAGAGGCAGATAATATCTTACCAGAAAAAACAGCTTTAGGGGATATGAATAACTTAGCATTTGCTACAACAGTGGTGGTAAATGGACATGGGGAAGCTATTGTGACCGATATTGGAATGAATACAAAAGTTGGAAAGATAGCAAAGATGATTATTACTAATGAAACACCAGAAACGCCAATTCAGAAAAAGCTAGGACAAGTAGGAAAAAGTTTAGGAATTGGTTGTCTCATGATTTGTCTATTCATTTTTGTCATTGGTATTTTAAAGAAAATAGAACCAATTGAAATGTTTATGACCTCGGTAGGACTTGCTGTGGCAGCAATTCCAGAGGGATTACCAGCTATTGTTACGATTATGCTTTCCATTGGAGTTACGAAAATGGCAAAAAAGAATAGTATTATTCGAAAATTGCCAGCAGTTGAAACTTTAGGAAGCAGTAGTGTCATTTGTTCAGACAAAACAGGAACTTTGACACAGAATAAAATGCAGGTTATGAAAATAGTGAATCATCAAGGAGAGGTAACAAATGGAGAACTAATCAAGAAAATTTTGGAATTAGGGGCAATGTGTACAGATGTAGAAATTAGCGAAGTATCAAAAGAATTAACAGGAGAGCCAACAGAGGTTGCAATTGTAGATAGAGCTTTAAAAGAGAGCATTAACAAGCAGGACTTATACAAAATTATGAAAAGAATAGACGATATTCCTTTTGATTCTAACCGTAAAATGATGACCACCATTCATAAAATGCCAAGTGGTTATCGAATTATTACCAAAGGAGCGCCAGATGTTTTGCTAAAACATTGTACGCAAGTTTATGAAAATGGAAAAATAATAAGTTTAACAAGTAGTTTGCTAACTCAAATTGAAAGACAGAATAATCAAATGGCAGACCAAGCATTGCGTGTACTTGCCATAGCTTATTTAGATATAGATATGATGCCTAGCAAGAAGGAAATAGAGCAGAATTTAGTTTTTGTGGGATTAGTAGGAATGATTGATCCGCCGAGAGAAGGTGTCAAAGAAGCGGTAGCAACTTGTCGAAGAGCAGGAATTAAAACAGTTATGATTACAGGTGACCATATTGCCACAGCCAAAGCAATTGCAAAAGAATTAGGTATTTTAAAAGGGCAAGATTTAGCCATTACAGGGGAGGAATTAGATAGAATTTCACAACCTGTGTTACAGAAAAGCATTATGCAGTATTCTGTATTTGCTAGAGTAACGCCAGAGCATAAAGTAAGAATTGTGCAAGCCTATCAGTCCACAGGGGCAGTAGTTGCCATGACAGGGGATGGGGTAAATGATGCACCAGCGCTCAAAAACGCAGATATTGGAATTGCTATGGGAAAGAATGGCACAGATGTAGCAAAAAATGCGGCAGATATGGTCTTAACAGATGACAATTTTGTGACAATTGTAGAGGCAGTGAAACAGGGAAGAAATATTTTTGATAATATTAAAAAAGCAGTTCATTTCTTAATTGCTACTAATATTGGAGAAATTGTGACGATCTTTTTAGGACTATTATTAGGTTTAAAGTCACCATTGTTAGCTATTCAGTTACTATGGGTAAATCTTGTAACAGACTCACTTCCAGCAATAGCATTAGGATTAGAATCTCCTGATAAGGATATTATGAATAGAAAACCAAGAGATAACAAAAAGGGAATTTTTGCAGATGGTTTATGGAGTAAAATTTTTGTAGAAGGAACTATGCTGGGGGTTCTAACCTTAGTAGCATTTAGCATTGGAAATTCTTTGTATGGAGTAGAAGTTGGAAGAACAATGGCCTTTGTTAGTTTAGGATTACTAGAATTAGTGCATAGCTTTAATATTAAAAGTGAAGAATCTATCTTTAGAACAGGAATATTAGAAAATAAATATCTAGTAGGAGCATTTCTTTTAGGAGCTATTTTACAAGTTGTTGTGGTACTAATTCCAACAGTAGCAGACCTATTTAGCCTAGTTCCATTGAATGGTACACAATGGCTATATACCTTTGGTATTTCCATTTTACCACTTGTGATTATGGAACTACAAAAGAAAGTCAATGAGTTGAGGTTTGGAAAAGAGGTATATGGAATAAAAAAAGCAGCCATTTAATGGCTGCTTTCGAAAATAAAAGGGGATGTTTTACTAATCTATAGTCAATAACGGAGTAACTTATTATTGACTACATCTATAATATACCAATCCATTTTGTCCTTTTTGTGAACTGTAAGTGATTATCTGGCAAAATAAGTATTAAGAAATTATTTATGATAAACCATATAATGATTTGTAAGTGGCAAAGCCACTAACACAATCATTTATAAATATAATTTTGTGGGTTAACGGAAACGCCATTAATTTGGATTTCAAAGTGTAAATGGTTACCATTTGAATTACCAGTAGAACCTACTTGTGCAAGAACATCTCCAGCTTTTACTTTGGTTCCCACTTTTACTAGTAATTTACTACAATGACCATAATAAATTTTTACACCATTACCACAGTCAACAATTACTAAGTTTCCATAGCTTCCTTGCCAACCAGAAAAGGATACCTTACCTTCAGTGGCTGATTTGATTTTAGTTCCATAAGGTGCTGCAATGTCTAACCCATTATGAGGAAAACTACGAATACTTTCCATACTACCAAAACGAGAAGTAATAATACCTGTAATTGGTTTTTGAGCTAAATAAACCCCATTTACAGAAGAACTTTCCATTTTTTGTAGTTCTTTAGATACTTGCTTTTCAGCTTTAGCAATTGCTACTGGGCTATATTCTTTTCCATCTTCTGAATGAACTTTATTAATTCCAATAGAGAATTTAACACTATCTTTATATTCCTTTTTCATCTCTGCAACAATTGTTTCAGCTTCTTCTAATGAAGCTACTACGGATTGTTCTTTACCATTTAGAGTAACTGCATAATATTCATAAGTAATTTTGGCTGAATCTTCAATTTGAGCAAGAACTTCAGTATCATTTAATTCTTTATTTTTGCTAACAAAAGCCAATTTATATTCAGGAGCTTCTGGTAAATCTACATATGCAATATTATCTGTTCCTTCTTTGTTATATAATTCTTGTATTTGATTCTCAAGAACTTTTTTATCTTTTACATATCCAATACTTTCTCCTGCAACGTATACTTCGCATACTAATTGATACTTGAGAAGAAAGATACCACCTATGATAAATAAAGCAATCGAAATAAGACGTATCCACTTAAATGTTTCTTTTGTATAGTATTTAATACGTTTATTTAAAATAAACTTCACTCTCCTTTTTTGGGTGATAATTAGGAAAAAAATTCCTCTTTTCATCATACCCATTCTTAATTATACCATATATTGTAACCAAAAGCAAATTTAGTATACATAAAGACAAGAAAAATAGGCTAATTTTGCCTATTTTTCTTAAGTATCTTATGGTTGTTCTTGTAATGTTACAGTGATATCTTTTTCTTTACCATCACGATAAATTTTTAATTTCAAAGTATCACCAATTTGTTTTTTATTTTTTATTTCATTTAATTCGTCCATTTTGGTAATTTTCTTTCCTTCAGCTTCAATAATAACGTCTCCTGGTTTCATACCAGCTTTTTCTGCTGCTGAGAAATCATCTACAGTTTTAACATAAACTCCAATTACTAAGTTATTTCTTTCGGCAGTTTCCTTATCTAAGTCAATACCACTAATTCCAACATAAGGACGTTTTACTTTGCTATATTGAATTAATTGATTATAAATATCTTTGGTAGCATTAATAGGAATAGCAAACCCAATACCTTCCACAGATGTTCCAGATAGTTTTAAAGTATTTACACCAATAACCTGCCCTTTGCTGTTAACTAAGGCACCACCACTATTTCCTGAGTTGATAGCGGCGTCTGTTTGAATAGCAACATATTTGTTACCGTCTTCATCAGATACTTCACGATTTACTGCACTGATAATACCAGCAGTAACGCTGTTATCTAAGCCTAGTGGACTACCCATAGCCATTGAAAATTCTCCTACTTGAACACTGTCAGAATCTCCAAGTTCAGCAGCTGTTAAATCTGTTTTATCAATTTTAATAACAGCTAAATCAGTTTGAGAATCAGTACCAATAATTTCTCCTTTATATTCAGTATCGTCATTATATAGTTTGACTGTTACCTTGTTGGCTTTTCCAATTTCATAAAAAGAGTTATTACTAGAGCTAGAAGAATTAATAACATGATTGTTAGTTAAAATATATCCATCTTCACTAATAATAATTCCAGAACCTCTTGCTGTTGCTGTACTAGGTGTTCTGTTAAAAATAGAATTTACAGAATATTCTACAGTAATAGCAACAATAGAAGGTTGTACTTTTTTAGCAACTCCAACACCTGTGTCAGAATATCCTTGTAAAGAAATTAATTGAGTATTTATATTAGAAGTACTAGAGTTCTCTTCTCCGCCTTTACCAGAATCTGTGTAAGGAGATGTACTTACTAATTGTCTAATAATTTGTTCTTTTACACTTGGTACACTAATACAAGTTCCAATTACTAACACAGTTCCTAAAATTCCACAAAAAAATGGAAGGATAACTGTTTTTCCAAAACCACTGTTACTTGATTTTTGCTTTTTTTCGCTATTACGAAATTCTTTATAGCTAGTTTCAGTTACAGTTGGTTTAGGGTTTTTAAAAGTTTGACTATTTTCAGTTACATTATTGTTTTCATTTGATTGATTTTGTTCCATTGGTTTTACCTCCAAAAATTTTTTGAAATTATTTATATCATATCCTAAAACAAATATATCATACAAGACTTTTGTGAAAAAAGTGTGAAAAAAATCTGAATAACATGCGAACTTGACAGTAGCTATGGAATTGAATATAATAAATAACAAAATATCATACAAAGGAAGATAATAAAAAAGGGAGTAAGAAAATATATTTACTATGAAGAAATAAAAAGGAGCAAGTAAAAAAATGAAGAGTGAAAAAGGGCTGACCTTTATTAGTACAGCTATTTTAGTGGTTGTTATTGCAGCTATAACTTTTGGTGTAGTCTATTTTGTAAGACTTCAATTAGACAAAGGAAAAAATGAAGATATTAAAACAGATATGTTATTAGTGGAAGCAAAAGTGCAAAAACTATCAGGGGAATACATTTTGGAAAAGGAAGAAGATATCCTAATAGGAACAAAATTAAAGGATATGGAAGAAGAGACTATCATTAAAGAGTTTTTAGAAAAAGAAATTTTGAATAAAGACGAAAAAGAAGCAAAATATTATGTGCTAGATCAAAATAATATTAATGAAATGGAATTAGAAAATGTAGAACTGGAAAAAGACAGTTATTACATAGTAGATTATAATTCTAGTAAAGTATATTATACAAAAGGCTATAGTGATGAAGAAGGAGAAGTTCATTATTTAGTAGAAAAGGAAGAAAAACAAAGCAGCCAAGAAGAGAAGGAAGTAGGAAACAAAGAAGAGAAAAAAGAAGATAGCAAGAAGGTGGACGAAAAGAAATAAGGGAGAAACAAATGAAGGAAGAAAAAATAGAGAGTCAGGAAGTAGATGAAATTCGAGAGAAGATTAAAAAGAATAAAAGAATTAATTTGATTTTAAAGATTATATTTTTCTTAGTTTTTGCAGTAGCGTTAGGAGTTAGTATTTCAATGGTAATAGATTTACAGAGAGAACCTACTTCAATAATGAATTCATAGTTGAAAAGAACAGAAGAGGAATAGAGAAAATATGGAAGAATTAAAGAAAATTAGAAGAAGTAATATAAGAGTTATTGTTGCTATTATATTAGTTATTATTGACTTTAGCATAGTTACAAATTGGTATTACAAGGAATCAGAAGCATTGAGACAAAAAGCAAATGATTGGCAAACAGTGAGAGAGGTAGAAAAAATTTTTGGTAATATAGGCTCTTATATTGGAAATAATAAAATGGGTATTGTTGTTAAAGAATTATGTGATAAAGTGCTAAGAGGAAATTCACAAATAATAGGTTCTAAGCAGATAGTAAATCTGAATGAAATTAAATTAATATATATCAAAGAGGGTGACACTAATCAGTTAAAAACAAGAGAAGATTGGAAGAATAGTGGTGCTTTTTATAAGCCAGAGGATATTATAAAATTTAGAGATGCGATTTCTACTGATTGTAAATATGATATAAAGATGAGTGGCGATGAGCAAGGACTTATTATAGGAATTGGAATTATAAAAAAGGTAGAATTCAAAATATAGAAAATGAATAATAAAAGGGACAAAGCAAATGAAAGAAAAAGAATTAATTAGATTGACAGAACTGAAAAAGGTAGAAGAAGAATTATATGAGCAAAATCATTTAACAGCTATTGCAGGAATTGATGAAGCGGGAAGAGGACCGCTTGCAGGACCTGTTGTGGTAGCTTGTTGTATTATGCCAAGAGAGTCTATGATAGAGGGAGTAAACGATTCTAAAAAAATAGCAGAGAAGAAAAGAGAAAAGCTTTATGAATTGATTGCAGAAGAAGCAATTAGCTATGGCGTGGGAATTATTGGGCAAAATGAAATTGACGAAATTAATATTTTGCAGGCAACAAAAAAAGGTTTAACTATGGCGATTAAAGATATGGAAGAAAAGCTAAAAGAAAAGCCAGAACTAGGAATAGCAAAACCTGATGCTATTTTAGTAGATGCCCTAACCAAAATTGATACAGATGGTATACCATATAAATCTATTGTTCATGGTGATGCAATCAGTTATTCTATTTCATGTGCTTCTATTATTGCAAAAGTAACAAGGGATAGAATTATGAGGCAATGGAACGAGGTGTATCCACAGTATGGGTTTGAAAAACATAAAGGCTATGGAACAGCAGCACATATTCAAGCAATTAAGGAATATGGACTTTGCCCATTACATCGTCGTAGTTTTACTAAAAATTTTGTGTAGAACATAAAGGGAGGTACATTTGAATATACAAGAGATTATTGCAAAAAAAAGAGATAGACAAGAACTAAGTAAAGAAGAAATAGAATATTTTGTAACCAATTACACAAATGGAACTATTTCTGATTATCAAGCAGCAGCTTTAACAATGGCAATTTATATAAATGGAATGACGGAAGAAGAAACAACCAATTTAACATTGGCAATGGCACATTCAGGAGATATTTTAGATTTATCAGAATTTGGAGTAGTTGTAGACAAACATAGTACAGGTGGAATAGGGGATAAAGTGACTTTAATTTTAGCTCCGATTATAGCTTCTTTAGGAATTCCAGTAGCTAAAATGTCGGGTAGAGGATTAGGATATACAGGAGGAACTATTGATAAACTAGAAGCGATACCAGGGTATTGTACCAATATTACCATAGAGGAATTTAGAAAAAATGTTGGAGAAATTGGAATTAGTTTAATGGGGCAAACTTTAAATTTAGCGCCAGCCGATAAAAAGCTCTATGCTTTGCGTGACACGATTGCAGCAACGGAAAGCATTCCACTCATTAGTTCTAGTATTATGAGTAAAAAGATAGCAGCAGGAGCAAATAAGATTGTGCTTGATGTAACTTGTGGAAGCGGAGCATTTATGAAAGATTTGAGTCAAGCTGTTAAACTAGCCGAAACTATGAAAAAGATAGGAGAATTAGCGCAAAAGGAGACAGTATGTGTTATTACTTCTATGGAGGAGCCCTTGGGTGAAGCAGTAGGTAACTCACTAGAAGTAGTGGAAGCAGTTCAGGCATTACAAGGAAATATGGCAGAAGATGTAAGAGAAGTTGTCTTAACTTTGGGTGCTTATATGATGAAATTAGCAGGTAAGGGGAATGACATAGAAGGAAATAAACAAGAAATGTTAACGCAAATTCAAAATGGCAAGGCTTTGAAAAAGTTGAAAGAATTAATTCAAATGCAAGGTGGAGATATTTCATATATTGAGAATGTAGACTTGTTATCAAAAGCAAAATATGTTATGCCAGTTTTAGCAACAAAACATGGATATATTAGAAGTTTAGAGGCTAAAAGTGTAGGAGAGATATCTATGCATTTAGGAGCAGGCAGAGAAAGAAAAGAAGATGCAATTGACCCCGCAGTGGGAATTGTTCTAAAAAAGAAAATTGGTGATTATGTAGAAGAAAATGAGGTATTAGCATATATTCATGCTAATAATGAAGAGAAAGGAAAAGAAGCAGTAAAACTACTAGAGGCATGTTATGAGATTGCAGAAGAAAAAATAGAAAAGAAAAGTTGTATTTTGAAGGTATTATAGAAAAAACCGCAATTTATTTTGCGGTTTTTTAATCATTATAACTGAATTCCCATATTTTCAGGAGTCTGTTGAATTTGTTCAGAAAAATTGGCAAATTGCTCCTGACTAAGAAAACGATTTAGATTTTTTACAGTAATTCCAGTAGAAGCAGATAAGTTATCTAGATTGATTTGATTTGTATTTTCTTCTAAAAAATTTTTTAATTGCCCCATTTCATATTGGTCTTTAGGTTGACAGTTTGGACATACACTAGAGTTAGTCATAAAGAAACAGCCACAACGGCTACATTTGTTAAAATTCATAATATTACCTCCGAATTTTTTATCATTTGTGAAGACAGTATATCACAAATTCTGACAAATTTGTATAAAAAATAAAAAAATAGTTGAAATTTATAAAATAAATGAGTAAAATAGGTATGATTAAAAAATATAGTAATTGAAGGAGGAAAAAATATGAAAGCATATGTATGTAAAGTATGTGGTTATGTTCACTTTGGAGAAGAGGCACCAGAAAAATGCCCACAATGTGGAGCAAGCCAAGATAAATTTGAATTAAGAAACGAAACAGAGGAAAAAAGTTATTCAGATGAGCATAGAATAGGTGTTGCACAAGGTTTAGACGAAGAAGTAGTAAAAGGATTAAAAGATAATTTTATGGGAGAATGTACAGAAGTGGGAATGTACATTGCAATGAGTCGTCAAGCAGATAGAGATGGATACCCTGAAATAGCAGAAGCATTTAAGAGATATGCATGGGAAGAGGCAGAACATGCAGCTAAATTTGCAGAATTATTAGGAGAAGTAGTTTACCCAGATACGAAAAAGAATGTTAGTTTAAGAGCAATAGCAGAACATGGAGCTTGTGATGGTAAAAAAATGCTTGCTACAAGAGCAAAAGAGCTTGGATATGATGCTATTCATGATACAGTACATGAAATGTGTAAAGATGAGGCTCGTCATGGAAGAGGATTTGACGGATTATTAAAAAGATATTTTGAAAATTAAGGAATAAAATATCAAAAGAGGTATACAATAAAGAAAATGAATAGGAATAAGGAGGTTTCATGCAATGAATAAATATGTTTGTTTATTATGCGGATATGTATATGATGAAGAAGAACAAGGTGTAAAATGGGAAGAGTTACCAGAGGATTGGACTTGCCCACTATGTGGAGCACCAAAAGACCAATTTCAAAAAGTAGAAGATTAGAATATTTTTTACTTAGAAAAAGAAACACGCATTGCTAGTAGTAGTGTGTGTTTTTGTGTTTATAGGAGCCTTGCTAATTGTTGTAAAATATGCTAAAATACGTTTATATAAAACTTTAGCGTAAAAGAGAAGGCAGGAGGAAAAATGAGAATTAGATATAAACCATGGGCAAGAAAAGAGCTAGAAGAAAGTAGATTTTATAGAGAAAATGCAGAAGAATTAAAGGGAAGATGGAGACAAGAATTTATAAGACCAAACCAACCACTCTATATTGAACTGGGGTGTGGCAAAGGAGGTTTCATTTCGCAAATAGCGTGTAAACACCCAGAGAATAACTATATAGGCATAGACTTAGTTGACCCCATGCTGGGGTTAGCCAAAAGAAAAATAGAAGAAGTTTATCAAGAACAAAATAAAGAAATAGATAATGTGTTATTAACTAGATTTGACATTGAACGTATTTTACTCATATTGAGTGAAGAAGATAGCGTTGATAGAATTTATATCAATTTTTGTAATCCTTGGCCAAGGGGAAAGCATCATAAAAAAAGGTTAACACATACAAGACAGCTAGAGAAGTATAAACAAATTTTGAAAAGAGATGGAAGTATTTATTTTAAAACAGATGATGACAATTTGTTTGAGGAAAGTATTGGATATTTTGAACAGGCAGAATTTAAGATAGAAAAAGTCACTAGAGATTTACATCAAGAACCAAACTTTTGGGAAAATATAGAAACAGAACATGAGAAAATGTTTTCAGAACAAGGGATAAAAATCAAGGCATTGATTGCTCAAAATAGTTAGCAATTGTTCACATTTAGGACATAAAAAAACTGTAAAATAGTAATGGGTAATTACAAGGAAAGGATTAAGAAGAGCTATGAATAATATTACTGTTTTAGTAGTAGATGATGAATCTAGAATGAGAAAATTAATTAAAGACTTCTTAGCACAAAAAGGATATAGCATTTTAGAAGCAGGAGATGGAGAAGAAGCACTTAAAGTATTTGAAGAGAACCAGAGTCAAATTAACTTAATACTATTAGATGTTATGATGCCGAAATTAGATGGTTGGTCAGTTCTTCGCCAAATTAGGCAAAATTCTAAAGTACCAATTATGATGCTTACTGCAAGAGGAGAAGAACAAGATGAATTATTTGGTTTTGAGTTAGGCGTAGATGAATATATTTCAAAGCCGTTTAGTCCTAAGATTTTAGTGGCAAGAGTGGAAGCTATTTTAAAGAGAACTATGGGAGAAAAAACAGAAATTAAAGATTTTGGTGGAATTACCATAGACCCAGAGGGAAGAACAGTAAAAGTAGACAATAAGCAAATTGAGATGAGTTTAAGAGAATACGAATTATTAAAATATTTAATTGATAACCAAGGGATTGCTCTATCAAGGGATAAAATTTTAAATAATGTATGGAACTATGACTACTATGGAGATTCTAGAACCATAGACAGTCATATAAAAAAGATACGTCATAAACTAGGCAAAAAAGGAAAATACATTGAAACAATGCGTGGAGTAGGTTACAAATTTGAAGTAAAGGAAAAATAGAAATGGAAAAGCTAAAAGATAAATTCAAATCAGTTCGATTTCGATTATTCGCAGTACTGTGTGCTGTGATTATCTTTTTAGTGCTTTGTTTAATATTAATTAACAGTATTGTATTGGAGAACTTCTATGTTTACTCTAAAACCAATACAGTCAAAAAGTTATATCATAAAATTGACAACTATTATGCTTCACCAAATTTAAATACCAATCTAGAGAATGAACTTCGAAGAAGTGCGTTTATCAATAATTTTGATATTTTGATTAAAACAGATACGGATTTAATATTATTCACAACAGACAGAGATTTTTTGTCTTCTTTAAATCGAATTCAAAGTAGTAATCAATTAAAAGAGCAAGAAGAGAGTGCTATTCTTTATAAAGATGAGAACATGCAAATTTGTAGAGTAAATGATAAAACTTCAAATTTAACCTATATTTTACTAACAGGAAATTTGGTAAATGGCTATAGTTTGTTTATTCGAATTCCAGTTGCACCAATAGAAGAAAGCGTTAATATTTCGAATAAAGTTTTGATGTTAATTGGACTTTTAACTATTATCATGGCAGCACTTGCAGTTTCTATCATTTCTCGTAAATTTACAGAGCCAATTTTAGAATTAAATGACATTACGAAGAAAATGTCTAAATTAGATTTTTCAAAGAAATATCGTATTAAAGATTCAAGTGATGAAATCAATGAATTAGGAAGAAATATTAACACTATGTCTGATAAGCTAGAAGGAACTATCAAACAATTAAGAGATAATAATAAAGAACTAGAAAAAGACATTGAAGAAAAATCTAAAATTGATGAAATGCGTAAACAATTTATTTCAGATGTATCACATGAATTAAAAACGCCAATTGCTCTAATTCAAGGATATGCAGAAGGCTTGGTAGAAAATGTCAATAGTGATGAGGAATCTAAAAAATTCTATGCAGAGGTTATTTTAGATGAGACAAATAAAATGGACAATCTGGTAAAGCAATTATTAGAATTAATGAAATTGGAATATGGAAAAAGGGAATTTCATGATAAGGAATTTAATCTAGTAGAGTTAATTCAAGGAGTTATTCAAAATTGCCATGTAATGCTAGAGGAGAAAAACATCGAGGTGTTATTTGATACAAAAGAGTCTATCTATGTTAAAGCAGATGATTTTTACATAGAGCAAATTATTACAAATTATTTTACAAATGCGATTAAGCACACAGAAGAAAAAGAAGGCAAAAAGCAAATACAAATTAGTGTTAAAATACAAGAAGAAAAGGCAAGAGTATCCGTATTTAATACTGGAAATCAAATTGCAGAAGAGGAATTAGACAGAATTTGGGGTAGATTTTATAAAGTGGATAGTTCTAGAAACAGAGAAGATGGCGGAAGTGGAATAGGATTATCTTTGGTAAAGGCAATCCAGAATAATTATAAGAATGCTTATGGTGTAGAAAATAAGCCTAATGGAGTAGAGTTTTATTTTGATACCAATATAAGTTAGTTATAAGAATGGAATCAAAATTTTTAGATTGGTCGAACTTTGTCACAAAAGGTCGACCGATTTTTCTTTACAAATGTTAAATAGGGTAGTAGAATAAGAACAATTTAGAATTGCAATTTTATATTTTTAGTTCACAGAAAGGCAGGTATGAGGTATGGTATGAGTTATACAAAAAAGAACTTAGACACCTTAAGTCTTCTGCTGACAATTTCTATTTTAATGATTTTATATTTGACTTATTCAAACATTTCTTTAGCGATTATTTCGAACAATAACTTAAATTCGAATATGGTTTATTCTCAAAAAATTCCAATCGAAAGTCAAACACAAAGACAAATTGTACAAGCTAATTTATCTAATCAATGGAGACTTCAAATTCCGAAGTTAAATTTAAATGCCCATATAGAAGAAGGAACTACTGGAGATGTTTTATTAAGAGCAGTAGGTCATTTTGAAGATACAAATCAATGGAATGGAAATGTATGCCTAGCAGGACATAACAGAGGGTATCAGTGCAACTTTTTCCAAAAGATTAAAACTCTAAATTTAGGAGATGAAATTATTTATTGCACGAAACAAGGAAAAAAAGTTTATCAAGTGCAAACCAATAAAATCGTTTTAGAAACAGACTGGAGTTATCTGAAAGATACAAAGGATAATAGAATTACATTAATTACATGTGAAGAAAACCGAGGAGAATACAGAAGATGTATACAAGCAGTACAAGTATCAGAAACAAAGGAGATATTTTAGAGAGAAAAATCAAAGCGAAAAAGGAGAGAATTTAAGTGAAAAAAGTAATCAGTATATTAATACTAACAGTAATGTTCATTTCTGTATTTCAAAGCATTGCATTTGGAGCAATGGAAGTGGAGTATGCTAATATTAAAAAAGGAGGGGACATTAATACAGAAGTAGAGTTTTTTGATGATGGCAGATGGTATCCTATTGAAGCGAACTATGTTTATTATAGAAGCCCAGAAGGAGATTTTCCAGCTTATTGCATTAGTAATGGCAAAGATGGTGTGGAAGAAGCAGGAAATTATCGAGTAAATGTAGATAAATTAATACTAGACGCAGTGCAACCAGGAGTAAATTATACGCAAGTATGGAGAACTATTGTAAATGGTTATCCATACAAAACGCCAAAAGAAATGGGAGTTAACACAAAAGAAGAGGCATATTTTGTAACAAAACAAGCTATTTATTGTGTTATGTTAAAAAGAAGTATGACCTTGTATAGAGGAACTACAGATAGAGGTAAGAAGATTGTAAATGCAATAGAAAGATTGTACATTATAGGAAGAGATGGAGGACAGAATCCTGAAGATGTTAGGTTACGTATTGCCAAAAAAGGAGATTTTGAAAGGGAAGGAGAGTATTATTATCAAACCTATACTGTAACAGCTGAGGTTGATGTGAGCCAATATGAAGTGAAAATAGAAAGCAAAGATAAGGGAGGTATATTTGTTGCAGATAATTCAGGGAAAGCAAAAACAAAATTTAAGATAAACGAAAACTTTAGAATTATGATACCAAAAACGCAAATAAATAAGAAAACAGAATTGAAAATGACAATTAATGCAAAATGCAAAACTTATCCTGTTTTTTATGGAGTTACGACTGTAAAGGACACACAAGATTATGCCCTTACCTATGGTAATTATGGGGACTTTTCAAAGGATGCAAAATTAATTGTGAATCTTAATACAGGGGAGTTACAAATTCAAAAAATAAATGAAGAAACTAGAGAGCCAATTGCAGGAGTGACTTTTGAATTATTTAATGAAAAAGATGAATCTGTTGGAATTGCTACTACAGACGAAAAGGGAATGATATTTTTTGAGAATTTGTATCCTGGTAATTACTATGTTAGAGAAATCGCAACAAGAGAAGATTTAACTTTAAATCCAGAAAAAATTCCTATTGCAGTTGAGTACGACAAAATTACAACAAAAACGATTACCAATAGCTACCAAAAGGGAAGTCTGAAAGTTATCAAAACAGATAAAGAAACTGCTAAACCAATTGCGGGTGTTAGTTTTGATTTACTAGATATAGATGGAAATGTTGTTCAAACTGGCATGACAAATGAGCAAGGAGAAATTCTTTTTCAAGACTTAACAGTAGGAAGATATCTATTAAAAGAAAAGAAGACAAACGAAGACTATACAGTGAAAGTAGAAGCAGTAAATGTAGAAATCGAATATAATCAAACTACCATTCAAGAAATAAAAAACGAAAAGAAAAAGGGTAGTCTACAAATCCATAAAGTAGATAAAGAAAATCATAAAATAGCATTAAGTGATGTAATTTTTGAGCTATACAGTAAAGAATTAGAAAAGGTAATTGGAACTTATACCACTGATAAGGAGGGAAAGATTTACATAGAAAATTTAAGAATAGGAGACTATGAATTAAGAGAAATTACAACAAAAGAAGGATATGAAATTGGAGAAAACATGAATATTTCTATTCAAGCTGAGAAAACTACAAACATAATAGTTAAAAATAAAAAAGTACCAACGACACTTAAAAAGGAAGTTAAAAAGTTACCTAAAACAGGATTTTAAAAATATAAAAATTGTATATTAAATAGAACAATTTTTAAAAATACTAGAATTACTGCAAAGTATTGACTTTCAAGTGGTTTGTAGCATATAATAATATCGATAAAAAACATAGGATAAGAAAGGAAAATTTATGTTTTCACAAATACTATTTTTAATCATTTTAATCTTATTAAATGCTTATTTTGCAGCGACTGAAATTGCCTTTATTTCTTTAAATGATGCCAAAATTGAAAAACAAGCTAAAGAGGGAAATAAAAGAGCAAAACAAATTCAGAGAATGTTAAGAAATCCAAGCAAATTTTTAGCAACTATTCAAATTGGAATTACTCTAGCAGGATTTTTATCTAGTGCATTTGCATCAGATGCTTTTGCAGACAAATTAGCACCAGTCTTAAATAATGCAATGCCATTTTTAAGTATTGGAGTTTGGAGAAATATTTCTATTATCATTATTACCATGATTTTATCTTTTTTTACATTAGTCTTTGGAGAGCTAGTACCAAAACGATTAGCAATGAAATACTATGAGAAAATTTCTTATGCAACTATTGGTGTGATTAGGTCAATTTCTATTGTAACAGCACCTTTTGTAAAACTTCTAACATGGTCTACTAATTTAATTTCAAAATTATTTGGAGTAGGAGAACAGGAAGAAGAAACAGTAACAGAAGAAGAAATCAAAATGATGGTTGATCAAGGAGAAGAAAAAGGAGTTATTGAAGAGACTGAAAAGGAAATCATTAATAATGTTTTTGCTTTAAATGATATTATAGCATCAGAAATTATGATGCATAGAAAAGATGTATTTGCTATTGAAATTAATGAGAACATATATGAACTTTTAAATAAGATTGATGATTATAAGTATAGCAGAATTCCGGTTTATGAAGAAACGATTGATGATATCAAAGGAATTTTATACCTAAAAGATATCTTAAAGTTAGTAAGTATCCAACAACAATTTAAGATAGCAGATATTTTAAAAGAGGCATATTTTGTACCAGAGTCAAAGCCAATTGATGAAATTTTTAAAGAATTGCAGAGCAATAAGATGCAAATGGCAATTGTAGTTGACGAGTATGGTGGAACAGCAGGATTACTAACAATGGAAGATATTTTAGAAGAACTAGTTGGAAATATCTTTGATGAATATGATGAGGAAGAGTTTGAATATAAAAAATTAGATGAGAATACCTATCTTATGGAAGGCAGTGTTTCACTTTATGAAGTGAAAAAGATTTTAGACATTGAATTACCAGACGGAGATTATGAGACTTTATCAGGATATTTAATAGAACAATTAGGAAGGCTACCAGAAGAGCAAGAGCACCCTATTATAGAAGATGAAAAACTAACTTATAAGATTGAGCATGTGGAAGATAGACGTATTAAATGGGTAAAAGTATGTAAGAATCAACCAGCAGTTCCAGAAAAAGAAGAAAAAGAAAAATAAAATGTAGAAAGGTTTAGGTGGCATAAGTGAAGGGAAAGATGAAATGGGTTATACTAGGTATTATTGTAATCATTATTGCAGTAGCGGTAGTTTTGGCTGTAAATGAAATGCAATTTGCGTATGAAATAGAGGAAATCAAAGAAATTAATTATGTGACTTTAGAACAAGACAACAAATATGGAGTAATTGATAAAACAGGAAAAATTGTAGTAGAGCCAACTTACAATGGAATACAAATTCCAAATCCATCTAAACCAGTTTTTATTTGTATCGGCGAGTATGATAAAGAAGCAAAAGAATATGATACAAAGGCATTTAATGATAAAGGTGAGCAATTATTTAGTGAATATGATAAAATCGAAACGATTTCAGTAGAAACAAATATTGAAACAACTCCTTATGAAAAAAGCACTTTAATTTATCGCAAAAATGGAAAATATGGATTGATTACTTTAGAAGGTAAACAAATTACAGAGCCAATTTATGAAGAAATTAATAGTATTAATTATAAAGAAGGTACTTTTGCAGTTAAGTTTGAAGGAAAGTTTGGAGCTATTAATTTAAAAGGAAAAGAAATTATTAAGCCAGAATATGAAACGATTACTTCAGATAATTACTATAATGAGAAAACAAAAAATAAGACAACAGGTTTTATTGTAAGTAAAAAAACAGAAAATGGTTATCGATATGGATATATTAATTATCGTGGAAAAGTAATTTTAAAAACAGAATATACAGAACTTGAAAGAATAACAGAAATTGCAAATGAAAAGGATTTATATTTTATTGCTTTTAGAGAAGGACAAGCAGGGCTATTAAAGAAGACAAAAGTAATTTTAAATTATGAGTATGAAGATATTCAGTATAGTTCTTTAAATGATGTTTTTGTCATACAAAGAAATGGAAAACAGGGTGTTGTATCAAAAAAGGGAGAGACTATTGTTAATGCAGAGTATGATACTATCACATTTGGTGGAATGTATATTGCTGCTAGGAAAGGAAATAATACATATTTATTTGATTTATTAGGAGCCTCTATTGAAAGTAAAGAAATTGTTAGCAAAACAGCTACTACAAATCCAAATTATTTTATTACGGTTGACCAAAATGATATTTATAATGTAATAGACAGTGAGGGAAAAATAGTTATTGACAATAACTATAGTTATATTGAGTATTTGTCAGGAGATTATTTTATAGTAGCAAAAGATGGAAAAAATGGAGTTATTGATATTACTGGAAAGTCTGTTGTTGATTTAGCTTATACAAGTATTTTCCGTTTAAATGATACAGAGATTATACAAGCTGAGAAAATAGAGAGTAAAACGATAGATTTATACAGTAGCAATATGCATAAAATTGCCAGTCAGGAAAATGCCAGCATTATAACAGGAAAGGATTATATCTTATTGGCATCAGATAAGGAGTTTGCTTATTACGACTTTTCCGGTAATAAATTAGATGCAAAAGATGTATTTCCAAACAATCAATTATTTGCAAAAAAAATAAATGATAAGTGGGGATTTGTTGATAAAAATGGAAATGTTGTGATTCAAAATGAATATGAAATGGTGACTGATTTTAATGAATATGGATTTGCAGGAATTAAGCAAGATGGTAAGTGGGGAGTTATTGAGCAAAATGAGAAAAAAATGATTCAGGAGCCAGTATATGAGTTAGAGTGGACACAGCCAAGTTTTATCGGAAAATACTATCAAATTCGTAATTGGCATGGTGGTGCAAGATATAGTGCTGATGTTTCAGAAGAAGATGTGTAATTTTAAATTGTTTAAAGAAAGGTAGAAAAATGGAACTAAGTGAAGATGTAATAGAGCTAGGAAGAAAAGCAGAAGCTGAAGTACAAAAGGAATTGAAAGAAATAGATGAACTTTGCGAATATCATAGTTTACGAGTATTACAGGCATTTCAAAAGTATCATGTTTCAGATATTCATTTTAATAGTACCACAGGGTATGGTTATTCGGATGTAGGAAGAGACACTATTGAAAAGATTTTTGCAGAGGTTTTACATACAGAAGATAGTTTAGTAAGAAGTCAGTTTATTTCAGGTACTCATGCTTTAACAGTTGCTTTATTTGCCTTTTTACGTCCAAATGATACTATGATTAGTATTTGTGGAAAGCCATATGATACATTAGATGAAGTAATTGGAATTGTGCCAAATCCAAGTTCTCTTCAAGCTTATGGTGTAAAATATGAGCAAATTGATTTAATAGCAAATGACTTTGACTATGAAGCAATTCGAAATCGAATGAGTAAAAAAGATGTAAAGCTAATTGAGATTCAACGTTCAAGAGGATATAGTTTAAGAGACAGTATAGCGCTAGATAAAATGAAAAAGGCTATTCAAGTGATTCGTGAGGTAAATGATGAAGTCATTATCATGGTGGATAATTGTTATGGAGAATTTGTTGATAAAATAGAACCAACTCAAATTGGTGCAGATGTTATGGTAGGGTCTTTAATTAAAAATTTAGGCGGAGGTTTGGCACCAAATGGAGCCTATATTGCAGGAAAGAAAGAGTTAGTGGCATTAGCAGCAGAGAGATTGACAGCACCAGGACTTGGAAAAGAAGTGGGACCTACATTAGGAATTAATAAGCAAATTTTGCAAGGACTTTTCTTTGCTCCAAGTGTTGTAGCAAGTAGTTTAAAAACAGCAATATTTGCTAGTAAATTATTAGAGAATTTAGGATATAAACCACGTCCAAGATATAACGAAAAAAGATCAGATATTGTACAGACAATTGAATTTGGAAATCCTGAAAAATTAATTGCTTATTGTCAAGGAATTCAAATGGGTTCTCCTATTGACAGTAATGCAATTCCAGAACCATGGGATATGCCAGGATACACGGATAAAGTCATTATGGCAGCAGGAGCTTTTACACAAGGGTCTTCTATTGAACTTTCTTGTGATGCCCCTATTCGAGAACCATATGTTGCCTTTATGCAAGGTGGACTAACTTATCCATATGGAAAATTAGGGGTGCTACATGCAGTACAAAATATATTATAAATTAGTTAGTATACATTATATTAATTAGATAAAAGTTAGAAAGGAAAACATGAAAACAGTTATAATTGGTGGTGGACCTGCTGGAATATTAGCAGCATATAGTGCTAGTAAAAAGGGAGACCAGGTCACAGTTTTAGAAAAAATGAATTCCATTCGGAAAGAAGTTATTAATTACTGGTAAGGGTAGATGTAATATTACCAGTTCTTTTCCTATGGAAGAGTTTATTTCTAATATACCAGGAAATGGAATGTTTTTGTATAGCTCATTTCAGAGGTTTACGAATCAAGATATTATTAAAATTCTAAAACAACAAGGTGTAGAAGTGAAAGAAGAAAGAGGACATCGTATTTTTCCAGTAACTGACCAAGCAAAAGATGTTTTAGAGGCTTTTGAGAGGATATTAAAGAAACAAAAGGTACAAATTCAAACGGATAGAAAGGTAGAAGAAATTCTAGTAGATAAAGGCAAAGCAATTGGTGTGCGATGCCTTTTTCATGGGCAAGAGGAAAGCTATTTTGCAGATAAAGTGATTTTAGCAACTGGTGGAAAAAGCTATCCAGTGACAGGTTCAACAGGAGATGGATATAAATTGACCGAAAAGTTAGGACATACTGTAACTAAGTTACAACCTTCTTTAATTCCATTGACAGTGAACAAGACATCATTAGCATTGTGCAAACAATTACAAGGACTTAGTTTGAGAAATATAGCGATTCAAATTAAGGATACTGAGAGAAATAAGGTAGTTTATGAAGATTTTGGAGAAATGCTATTTACTCATTGGGGAGTTTCAGGACCAGTTATTTTAAGTGGTTCAGCACATTTACTCCGTTATCCCAAAATACAAGAATTATTAGAAAAAGATAAAGTAAAGCTTTGCATTGATTTAAAACCAGCTTTGACAGAAGAAAAGCTAGAAGAGAGAGTCTTAAGAGACTTTGAGCAAGAAAAAAATAAGGAATTTAGAAATAGTTTAAATGGATTATTACCAAATAAGATGATAGAACCAATGATAGAACTATCAGGTATTGATAGAAATAAAAAAGTGAATTCTATTACGAAAGTAGAAAGAAAAAGATTAGTAAAGT
Organism: uncultured Clostridia bacterium; assembly: GCA_948560265.1. Classification (GTDB taxonomy): domain Bacteria; phylum Bacillota; class Clostridia; order TANB77; family CAG-508; genus CAG-273. Next base: position 110,004 of record CAOXTD010000001.1, read on the forward strand.
TATTCAAAAATTTTGAAATCATATTGAAGGGGTTTAGACCAATTGAAGAAGCAATTATTACTTCAGGTGGAATTGCAATACGTGAGATTAATCCTAAAACAATGGAGTCTAAATTAGTCAAAGGACTATATTTTGCTGGTGAAATTATTGATGTAGATGCTTATACAGGTGGATTTAATTTACAAATAGCTTATTCAACAGGATTTGTAGCAGGAGGATATCAAAATGAAGACAATTGAAAAAGAAGTATCAGCAGAAATAGTAGAAAAAAAATCGAAGTTTATAGGAAACCTCTTTTATGTAGGAAGTGTGCAAGAAGCAGAAGACAAGATTGAGGAAATTCGCAAAAAATATCATGATGCAAGGCACCACTGTTTTGCCTATCGTGTGATAGAAGAAAATCATGTGCTAGAAAGAGCAAGTGATGATGGTGAGCCAAGTGGTACAGCAGGAGCTCCAATGTTACAATTACTAAATAAAAATGAAGCCGTTAATGTTTTAATAGTAGTTACAAGATATTTTGGAGGAGTACTACTTGGCACAGGTGGGTTAGTAAGAGCTTACTCGCAAGCAACTGCAGAACCAATGCAAAAGGCAAACTGGATAAGTTTAGAAAAAGGTGAGGTAATAAAGCTGCCAGTATCTTATCAAAATTTAGCTTATTTACAATATTACTGCAGAAAAAATGATATTTCTATTTTAGAAACGAATTTTGACAAAGAGCCTTATGTTATTCTTGAAATTGTAATAGATAAAAAAGGTAAATTCTTACAAGAAATAGAAGAAAAACAGTTTTGTATACAAAAAATGGAAGTTTTACAAGAAAAGTATATTCAAAAGAAAATACAAGAAAATGCATAAAAATTAACACTTTTACAACAAAATGGAAAATATTTCCAAAAATACTTGCAAATTGTAATAAAGCATAATATAATTTCGAAAGTGAAAGTGAGGTTTCGAATTTCCAAAAAATGGAATTTTAAAAATCTTCTTTGCAAAATTTTGAAGAAAATAGGGGGAAGAAACCGTGAGTGAAAAGATTACAATATTGGTAGCAGATGATAATAATGATTTTACAGCCACATTGTCAAGTTATTTAGAGCAAGAAGAGGAAATGGAAATTATAGGAATTGCGAGAGATGGTAATGAAGCATATAACATGGTTCTTGAATTACAACCAGATATCATTTTATTAGATATGATTATGCCACATTTAGATGGATTAGGTGTATTAGAGAAAATAGTAGATACAGATATGGAAAAAAGACCATTATCTATTATTCTATCAGCAGTAGGACAAGATAAAATTACACAGAAAGCAATTGCACTAGGAGCACAATATTATATTGTGAAACCATTTGACATCAATGTATTAGTGAAAAGAATGAAGGAACTTAAGAATTATCAGCCAGCACAATTCAAAAATTTTATTACTCGTGAAATTAAAAATCAATATATTGATATAGCACCAGAAAGGAAGAAAGACCAAGAAAACCTAGAAGCATTAGTTACAAATATTATTCACGAAGTTGGAGTACCTGCACATATAAAAGGATACCAATATTTAAGAGAAGCCATTATGATGGTAATCAGAGATACTGATGTAATTAACCAAATTACAAAACAGTTATATCCTGAAATAGCAGGAAAATATCATACAACACCAAGTAGAGTAGAAAGAGCCATCCGCCATGCGATTGAAGTAGCATGGGGAAGAGGACAAGCTGATACTGTGGAAAATATTTTTGGCTATACAGTTTCTGCAAATCGTGGAAAGCCTACCAACAGTGAGTTTATAGCAATGATTGCGGATAAGCTAAGGCTTGAGTTAAAGAGTGCATAAAAAGCAAGAAACAAGGTTGAAATATACCTTGTTTTTGTTATCACAGATTCAAAAGAATCAATTGATTGACAGAATATATAAATTATGTTACAATAAAAATGATGTATATTGAAAGAGGTTGCAATTTTTAAGAGTATTACTTTTGTTAGCAGATAATTGCAAAAGTAAGAAAGGGAAAATTGCCGAAATTGAAAAGCGAAATCTGTAACTTTTCAGTTGGGCTAATGCAAAATATGTATTAGACTGTCACAAAAAATAATTGTGGGGTGCTTTCAAACAAATAAGAAATGATTGATAGATTTTTTATGGGTTTGCGAAGGTAACTTTGCAACCCTTTTTTGATGTATATCAAATAAAAAATAAAAGGGGAATGACAATTATGAAGAGAGAATTATTGGAAAAATTACAACAAGCTTGTGAATTAATGACAAGAGATTATCATATGCAAACTGGAAACAGGCATATTAGATTTAGTGTATTACAACTTTTAGAAGAAAAATATCCAGAAGTAACTTTAAGAACTGACTTAGTAAGACAAGCAGCGCAACTTTATGATGAATATCAAGGAAACGAAGAATATATCCATATTCCAGATATCCATCAAATGCTATATAACTTAAGATGTTATCCAGTACTAGGTGCTTTTGATATGCAAAGTGGAGAGTTGGAAGGAGTTGTTACAATTAAATATCATGAAAACACTTCAGAAAAAGAAACAGATCCATATTATCCAAAGCCAGATGCAAAATTCTTTTCTATTACAGGAGTTATTGTAAAACAAAGAGAGAATATGTTAAATAAGGGATTAGGTAGCAATTTATATGCTTCATCTATATTAGGGTTGCAGGAATATGCTAGTCAACATCCTGAGGAGAACGTAGAATTAAATGTAGTTATTGACTGTACTAATTTACCGAGTTTATATGCTTTGACAAATGGAAATGAAAAAATAGCAGCAGGTGGATATTTGAGAGCAAATCAAAAGTTACCAGCAGTTTTAGATGGAATTTATACTGTAAGAGATGAAGAACGCCATTTAATAGAAGCACCAACGTATGTTATTAAAATTCCACTAATGCCACGAAAAATAGAAGAAGATGAGAGGGAATGCCAAGTTTTTTCATATAATACTAAAAGAGATACACCAAGTTATCAGCAATATGAAGAGTTATTAGATACTATTTTAGAAAAGATTAAACAAGATGAAACGTGTATGGTGACACAAATGGAAGATGAAGGAACAGGAACAGTTAGTTATATTCATACAGACAATTTAGAAATTCATTTAGAAGATATGAAATTGGAACGAAATGGAACGCAAAATATTGGAAAGAAAAGGATTCCGAGAGGAGATGTTAGTAGCTTCGTAGGTCCAATGCCAGACTTAAGAAAAGAGATAGAGGAGGACGAAAGATAAATATGGAATTAAATACAATACAATTCTTTAAAGAAATTGCGAAAATACCAAGAGAGTCAGGCAATGAAAAGCAAATTGCAGAATATTTGTGTCGATTTGCAGAAGAAAGAAACTTGTTTTATGAGCAGGATCAATATCATAATGTATTAATTAAGAAAAAAACTGCTCACAAAGAGCCAATTGTTTTACAAGCACATACAGATATGGTGTGTGAAAAAGAAGAGGGAAAGGTGGTTGACTTTGCTAAAGATGCTATTGAGGTAATAGAAGAAAATGGATATTTAAAAGCGAAGGGAACAACTCTAGGAGCTGATAATGGAATAGGCGTAGCACAGATATTAGCCATTTTAGATAGTGACATTCCTTGTAATATAGAAGCAATTTTTACTGCAACAGAAGAAACCTCTATGATAGGTGCCATGAATTTTGATGTAAGCAAACTGGAAGGAAAGAAATTACTAAATTTAGATGGTTTTGAAGAAAATGTTATTTTAATAGAAAGTGCATGTTTTTATGATATCATTTTAAAACTGAACAATAGATTTAGTAAGCCAAGAAGACAAAATACATATAACATTATTTTAAGTGGAATGGAAGGAGGACATTCAGGATTTGAAATTGATAAAAAACGTGGGAATAGTAATATAGAATTAGCCAAATTACTAGAGAAAATAGAAGATATAGAAATAAGTGATTTTGTAGGAGGAACAAAATTCAATGTAATTCCTTTGCAGGCTAAAGCAAAAATTATGACTAATTTAACAGAAATAGAAATGGAAAGATTATGTCAAGACATGCAAAAAGAGTTACGAGCAAATTATCCTAAAATTAAAGTTACATCAGTATTTAAAAATATAAAAGAAAAAGTAATTGATACGCAGCAATCAAAAGAATTTTTACAAAAAATAATACAATTTCCACACGGAGTGTTTTATAGAAATGAGAATCAAGAAGTGACTACATCTGTTAATTTAGGTGTTGTTAATTTGCAAGAGCAAAAATTTAAAGTGGGAATGAGAAGTTCAAAGGAATCAGAAGAGCAGGAATGTTTGAATGTACTTAAAAGTTATAGTGGGAAATTTCAATTAGACTTTACTATTATAGGATCACAACCAGGTTTTGAATCCAATCCTAATAGTTCACTTATTCAGGAATTGTTAAAATCTCACCCTATAGAGGAATTTAAAGAGTCTCCAAAATTAAAACCAGTTCATATTACAGTAGAAGTGGGATTTTTTAAACAGAAAATTCCAAATCTTCAAATTGCTATTATTTCTCCTAATATTCAGGGAGCACATACTACAAAAGAATGTGTAGAAATAGATTCTATTAGAAAAGTAGACAAATGGCTTATGAATTTTATAGAATAAATCCTTTACTTTTGTTCTTTTTTTGTGTAAAATGGATATGTAAGAATTAAAAAGGTAGAGAGGATAAAATTTATGAAAAAGCAAATCATATCATTGATTACAGCAGTTACTATTTTCTTTATATTGGGATTGACAGATTGCGTATTAGCAACGAATCAGCCAATTGAAAATGAAGATACACCTATTACTAGTGAAGTAACAAATGTACAAGAACCAGGAATGACACAAAATCAAGATAATACACAGTGGGTTGGTGCTAATTCTACTCCGACAGATTATATTAATGACATTAATAGCCAATTACAGAATATAGTATCGAAGCAACAGCCAAAAGACAATAGAAGAGCAGTTGCTGTTACTATCATTATTATTGTTACAGTTGCTCTTATTGCAATGCTTGTAACTTGGTATTATATGACAAATCGATAAAAACAAGAATGGTGCTTGAAAAACTTCAAGTACCTTTTCGTTCATAGGAGATAAAATGGAAGAGTTTGATTTTGAACAGGCGAATAATCGAGAATATGTGTTAAATATAGTAAAAAAAGATGGAAAATTATTAGACTTTGCTTCTAAGGAGTTGCAAGATGATAAGGAAATTGCAATGGCGGCAGTAGAACAAAATCCAATTGCATTAGAATTTGTGAGCACGAGATTAAAAGGAGATAGAGAAATTGTATATAGTTCTGTATCGAGAATAGGGTGGACAGCTTGTTATGCTAGTGATAAGTTACGAGGCGACAAAGAATTGATGCTAGCGGGGCTAAAGATAGAAGGACAAATTTTATATTATTCTTCTAAAGAGCTAAGAGATGATAAAGATATCGTTTTACAAGCAGTTACTAAAAAAGGGTTAATTTTGAAATATGCAAGTAGACGTTTGAGAAATGATAAAGAGATAGTGCTTGCAGCCATTAAACAGGATAAAAGAGCAAAAGAATATATTGATTCAGAAGAATTAAAACAAGATGAAGAGATACAAGCTATTTTAAATCCACCACAGGAGTAAGAAATGGAATCTATTAGAGAAAAATTATTTGAATTACAAGATAAAAAATATCAAGAATTTCATAGTAAATTATGTCCAAATGTAAATGACATCATTGGGGTCCGCATTCCGAATTTAAGAAAGTTGGCAAAACAAATTGCCAAAGAAAGTCCACAAGAATACTTGAAAAATGCACCCATAGAGTATTATGAAGAAAGAATGTTACAAGGTTTAGTAATTGGCTATATGAAGGCAGAATTAAAAGAAAGATTGGAATATTTAGATAAATTTGTACCAATTATTGATAATTGGGCAGTTTGTGATTGTTGCACTTCAACTTATAAATTTACTATCAAATATCCAGAAAAAATGTGGGAATATATTCAAAAATATCTTTCATCTAATCGAGAATTTGAATTACGTTTTGCAATTATTATGCTTATGGACTATTATTTAGAAGAAGAATATATTGACCAAGTTTTAGCCATATATGATAGTATTCATAATGAAGGCTATTATGTTAAAATGGGAGTAGCATGGGCTTTATCTATGGCATATGTGAAATTTCCAGAAAAGACAATGAAGCTATTACAAAATAATCATTTAGATGATTTCACTTATAATAAAACATTACAAAAAATGAGAGAATCTTATCAAGTAGATAGCCAAATGAAAGAAAAATTAAAAAGAATGAAGAGAGGGTGAAATGTTATGCCATCGTGGGCAATTCATTTAAAAGTAGCAAAAGAGTTAGCAAAAGATATGCCGCAAGAAGAGGAACAACGTTTCTTATTAGGAAATCTTTTGCCAGATGTAAATGTAGGATATTTAATTAATCCAATTTCTAAACAAATTCCATATAGTATAACTCATTATGGGAAAATGGAAACATTTGATGGAAAGACGAGGGAGTTCCCAGACTATGAAACTTTTATAAAAAAATATGTAGATAGTATGAAAGACCCAATTGTGAGAGGTTACTTAGCCCATTTAGCAACTGACTTTTACTGGAATTACCAAACCTATATTAAAAAAGGAATTTATAAAAATGGCAAAATGATAGGATTACAGGGAAAGACTAATGTAGTTTTGGGAGAAAGTGAAGTGCTACGCCAAACGAAGGTTGGAGATTTTAATAGTCTTTCTTATCATTTATATCATAATAATCTAGTAGAGATTCCGAAGTTTAAAGAAGAGTTTGTTCAGGAGGCACAGAAGGTAAGTGAAATTCATATTGAAAAAATAGACTTAGAAGGGGTAAATCAATATTTTAAAGAAGTTCCAGAAAAAATACAAAAGGAAAATAAAGCATTTAAAATATTTAGCTTAGAAGAAATGGAACAAGATTTAGAGGAAAATGTAGAGTTTATACAAAATCTTTTTAAAAAGATAGAATAATTTGATAAAAATATCAAAGAATAAGTAATGGTGATAAAAATGAAAATGTCTTGGATTAAATATGAAAAAGATGACAGAAGTTTTCGACTACCAGAAGCTTTAGGCTTTGATGTTTTTAAATTGCAGGATTTAGAGCAAACAGATAATACAATTAAGGAGTTAATCGGAAAAAAATATGATACTATTATTATTTCTAATGAAGTAGCAGGATTTTCCGAAGATATCATAAAAAAGTATCAAAAAGATAAAGAAATTAAAATTGTCATTTCTCTGGACAAAGACTAATAAGATAGAAATAAGGAGAAAGACAAAATGGAAAAATATATATTTGCATGTATTGGAACTAGCCAATTAATAGAGGATTCTTTTGGACCACGTGTAGGTGAGATTCTAGAAAAGAAATTAAAACAAAATGAAAACATTAAAATATTGGGAACCATGAAATGCCCTATTCATTTTCAAAATGCTCCTATTTTTTTAGATTATTTAAGCAATTTACCTGGCAAATTAATTGTAATAGATTCTGCTTTAGGAGAAGAGAAACTAATTGGTAATACTTATATGAATAGAGGAGGAATAGAAATTGGCAAAGCTTTTGGGAGAAGTCTTTATTTCCCTGCGCAATGGAACATTAAAACTATTGTAGGAAAACAAGCAAAGCAATTACAGGAAGAAAAAGCAACTTATCAAATAAACCAATTAGCACAAAGATTGGCTACACAAATTGTAGATGTTATGCAAGAATTGACCTAAAGTTTTTCAAAACACCTGTATAAAAAATTACAGAAATGGAAAAAATAGAACTAGTTAATAAAACACTAAGAAAGGAAAAAGAAAAAAAATGGATACAGGTGGAATGAAAAATATTGTAATATTAAAGGATTTGCCTTCTAATTTAGTAGAAGAAGCAATTGTATTTTTAAAGGAAAATCAGAAATTGAAGAAACCAGAATTGGTGGATATCGAAAATAAAAATCAAAAAGGAAAAACTACATCAAAAGTAGAAAAGAGTAAAAAGGATTATATTGTAAATGAAGCGCAAATGCTTATTGCAGAATATATCTCTAAGATAGAAAATAACCATAAAAATGAAGAATTTTCTTATAAAAGATTAAAGAAAAAATATCGATTATTAAAAAAAGTAAGCTGTGTTTTAGCAATAGGGCTTGCAATTAATATTATTTTACTATTTGTTATTTAAATTAAGAATAATACATCTCTTCTAGGCATATAAATGAAGCAAGAAGCTACAAAGGAAGAGGTGTATTTTTGTGGAAAAAACAATATCTCCAGAAGAAAGAATTAGAAGAGCAGAAGAAATTTATTATAGAAGAAGAGAAAATAGTAATTCTGTTAGAATGTCTAGTAGTCAGGTAAAAGAGGAAAATGAAAACAGAAGGATTTCTCTTTACAAAAAGATGATTATACAAGTTTTAACTTGTATTTTAATTTATCTAATTTTTTCTTTAATTAAAGAAGCAAACTATATTTTCTCAACAGATGTGATGAACAAGACGAAAGAATTTCTAAGTACAGATATCAACTTTCAAATTATAGCGGAAAATGTAGGACAGTTTTTTCAAGATAACCAAGATAAATTAGACTTCTTAGGGAGTTGGTTAAAAGAAGATGGAAATGAAGCTAAAAATGAAGAAAATGCAAATCAAGAAAATGAACAAAGCGAAAATGAGAATACAGAAAATAAGGAAAATGCACAAGTAGAAGATAATACAGAAAAGGAAAACAAAGTGACTAATGAGGCAAAAGACAATACAGCTAATCAAATAGGAATAGGTGGGGCTTCTAATAGTGAAGCGGCAGTAGCAACATCTTCTAGTGGGAGCAGTAACAAAACACAAATGCAAAAAGATGCGGATTATATTAAAGCAAACTTCAAATTAGAGCTTCCACTCAAAGGAACTGTGACATCACATTATGGAAAAAGAGAAGCAACAGAAATTGTATCAGAAAATCATTATGGTATTGATATCGGTGTAAATGAGGGAACAACAGTCGTAGCGGCAATGGAGGGAAAAGTGAGTTTAGTTTCGACACAAGGAGAGTATGGTACTCATATAAAGATTACCAATAAAGATATTACTACAATTTATGCGCATTGTAGTAAGATTTTGGTAAAGCAGGGTGCAACAATAAAAAAAGGACAAAAAATAGCTCTTTCTGGAAATACAGGAAGAACAACAGGGCCACATCTGCATTTTGAAATACGTAGAAGTAATAGAGTAGTTGATCCAGAATTAGTTTTAAAATTTTAAAATGGAAGGGAAATAATATGAGTATCAAAATAGATTTGAGGATTTTCCTGTTTGGAATTCTTTTTTTCTGGACAAAGCAAATTGAGATTTATGCAACTATTATGTTCTTTGCTTTTTTACATGAAATAGCACATTTATGTGCTGGACTAGCATTGGGATTTAAACCAAAAACTATGAAGATAACGCCAGTTGGATTTCAAATTGCTTTTAAGACTAAAATAGAAGATTATCATAAGAAGATAGTTCTTTATTTAGCAGGACCAATGACAAATTTTCTTCTAATTTTAGTGTGCTTTTTATGGAAGACAGAACTAATGATTCCAAAGGAAACAATTATTTATAGTAATCTATTATTAGCAATTTTTAATTTACTCCCTATTTATCCGTTAGATGGTGGAAGAATTTTAAAAGAAGTTATACATATTTTTAAAGGAAGAAAAGTAGCTTATCAAAAAAGCAACCTTATTTCATTTATTACAGTTATTATTTTGACAATTATGGTTAGCATTTCTATTTTGTACATTCATAATATTGCATTTTTACTTATTTTGATTTATTTATGGTATTTGGTAATCAAAAGCCAAAAAGAGTATGAAATTTATGAGAAAACCATGGAATTAACAAGGTCATTTGACAAAAAAAGGAAATCATAGTATAATAAGAAACATCGGAATATGTTTTAAGTACGGAGATTAAAACAAGCATATTCATTTTATGTATAAAAAATGAAAATTACTCCATAATTTCAAAGAGAGAAAAGAAATGTTGAAGAGTAAGAAAGTGTTTAAATTTTAAGACGAGGCGAATTCTGTTCGCTTTTCTTCGACGTTAAAATGTACGGAATTTAAAATAAAGGAGAGAAAAAACTTAAATGACAAATGAAGTAAAAACAAATGAGACACAAGAAAGCGGTTTACTAAGGAGACAAAACCGTAGAACAAATGAGAGAACTGATAGAGCGAGTTCAGAAAGAAGAGAAACTAAAACTTCTAGTTACAGACCAAGAAGAAAGGGGGTTAATACTAGAGAGCAAGCACCAAGAGAGAAAAAGGTGAAAGAAGAAAGTACAAAGACAGTAGAAAAGGTGATAGAAGAAATAAAGGAGGCAAGGAGAACGCCTAGAAATACAGGTGTGGAAACTAGAAATGTAAAGACAGAAAATAGAATTTCAAGAGAAACACGTGGTACAGCTAGAGAGACAAAAAGCAGAACGAGAAATGCTAATCAAGAGGTAATGAAGTTTAATTTTAAGAAATCAAATTTAAAGATTATTCCATTAGGTGGTTTAGAGGAAATTGGAAAGAATATTACCGTTTTTGAATATGAAGATGAGATTATTTTAGTAGACTGTGGATTAGAATTTCCAGGAGATGACATGTTAGGAGTAGATTTAGTTATTCCAGATATCACTTATTTAATCAAAAATCAAGAAAAGATTAAGGGTCTAGTAATTACTCATGGACATGAAGATCACATTGGTTCTATACCATATATCTTAAAACAAATTAATATACCAATCTATGCAACAAAATTAACAGTGGCTTTAATTAATAACAAACTAGAAGAACATCATTTGCAAAGAAGCACAAAAATGCATATTGTAGAACAAGGACAAACTATTAACTTTGGTAAAATGCAAGTGGAATTTATTAGAAGTAACCATAGTATTCCAGATGCAGTCATGCTTGCCATTAATACTCCAGTAGGAACTGTATTACATACAGGAGACTTTAAAATTGATTATACTCCAATTGATGACAAGGTAGTTGATTTGGGAAGAATTGCAGAACTAGGAAATAGAGGAGTTTTGGCATTACTTTCTGATAGTACGAATAGCGAAAGAAAAGGTTTTACTATGTCTGAGAGCAGCGTTGGAGAAGTATTTGACAAACTATTTTTAAATAATTCTAAGAGAATAGTTGTAGCAACATTTGCTTCAAATGTACACCGTGTACAACAAATAGTTAATTCTGCAATTAAATATGGTAGAAAAATTGCAGTATGTGGCAGAAGTATGCAAAATATGATAGAAGCAGCGAGAGAACTAGGATATATTAAAGAAGCAGATACTGTATTTATTGATATTGACAATATTAAGAATTACCGTGATGACCAATTAGTTATTATTACAACAGGAAGCCAAGGGGAAGCAATGTCAGCTTTAACAAGAATGGCAAATGGAGAGCATAAGAAAGTAACAATTACACCTAATGATATGGTTATTATTTCTGCAACTCCAATTCCAGGAAATGAAAAATTGGTATCAAAAGTAATTGATGATTTAATGAAAATTGGTGCAGAAGTAATTTATAGTTCACTAGAAGATGTCCATGTATCAGGACATGCTTGTCAAGAAGAACAAAAATTAATTTTGACATTGACAAAACCAAAATACTTTATTCCAGTTCATGGTGAATATAGACAATTAATTGCACATGCAGAAACTGCCAAAAAGATGGGAGTAGAAAGCAAAAATATTTTCTTAATGAATAATGGTAGAACTTTAGAATTAAATGAGAATGAAGGAAAACTAACAACTTCTGTTCCAAATGGAAAAGTATTAGTAGATGGATTAGGAGTAGGAGATGTTGGAAATATTGTATTACGTGATAGACAGCACTTATCCCAAGACGGACTAATTGTAATTGTTATGACAATGGATTCTAATACTGGAGAAATTGTCTCTGGTCCAGATGTAGTTTCAAGAGGATTTGTATATGTGAGAGAATCTGAAAACCTAATGGACGATTTAAAACGTACTATTCGTGAACGAGTACGTAAATTAGAAGAGAATCATGTAAGTGATTGGTCAACAATTAAATCAACATTAAAAGATGATTTAAGGGATTATATTTTCGAAAAGACAAAGAGAAATCCTATGATTTTGCCAATTATTATGGAGATATAGTATGAGGGATTTATATGAACCTAGAAATTCGAAATATTCTTATGAAAATAGTGATGTATTAAAAAATTATTTAGATATTCATAATACTAAAGATTTACTTTATTATGAAGCGAAAATTACAGCAGCGAAGTCTTTAGGATTAAGGCAAAAAGGAATTACAGGTGCCTTTGATAAGAAACATTATCTTTCAATACATCAATACTTATTTGAGGATATTTATCCATTTGCAGGTAAATTAAGAGAAGAAAACATCAGCAAAGGAGAATTTCGTTTTGCACAGTGGGAATATGTAGAACAAGAATTAAATAGATTATTAGAGCAATTAAGACAAGAAAACTTTTTAGAAGGTTTAACTAAAAAACAGTTAGCAAAAAAACTAGCCTATTATTTATCTGAAATGAATGTACTACATCCCTTCCGCGAAGGTAATCGGTAGAACCAATAGAGAATTCATTAGACAATTAGCCTTGAAAAATGGATATATTTTAAATTTAAAAAAAGTAAATCCAAAAGAAACATTGGAAGCTAGTATAGAATCTATTGTAGATACTAGCAAGTTAGAACAAGTCATAGAAGAGTGTTTAGAAAAAATAGATAAATAAGGAAATTAAGTGATAGTAAAAACATTATAATAACAACATTTGACCTTGCTAGTCGCAGGCTACGCTGCGACAGGCGTTCGCAAGCTCACCTTGCGCGGTCTGCATTTTTGTTATTATAATGTTTTTTCATTTTTTTCTTTTAATTTGTAACTTTTTTCAAAAAAGGCTTGATATTTCTAATAACTTGTATTAAAATTTAGGTGAAGTGGAGCAAAGTGGTGAAAAGTGGAACAAAATGTTAGCGAGGTGAGCAAAAGTGTTAATAGGTGAATATGAACATTCTCTAGATGCAAAAGGCAGATTAATTTTGCCTGCAAAAATTAGAGAAGACATGGGAGAAAAATTCATTGTAACCAAAGGATTAGACGGATGTTTATTCGGCTTTTCACAAACAGAATGGGCTAACTTCGAAGAAAAACTAAAAACACTTCCACTCACTAACAAGAATGCAAGAGATTTCGTAAGATTTTTCCTATCAGGTGCCACAGAATGTGAAATTGATAAACAAGGAAGATTTTTGATAGCAGGAAACTTACGTGAATATGCAAAATTAGAAAAAGACACTGTCATTATTGGTGTAGGAACTAGAATTGAAATTTGGGATAAGGAAAAATGGAAATCCTACAACAGTGATGAAAATATTTCAGCTGATGAAATTGCTGAAAATATGACAATGCTTGGTATATAACTTGCAAAAGTTTATATAAATACACGAAAGATTTTTAAGATACAAAAGACAAGAATTTGAAGTTTACAAAAGAAGGAAATCACAAAAGACAAAGTAAATAAGTTTTACGAAAGATAGAACTTTCTAAAGAAAAATAATTTATTTACAAAAGAAAGAAAAAAGAAATGATGGAACAAAAGAACATAAAAATCACAAAGGACGAGAATTAAAAAATGAGCATAACAGTTGGTATTAGCATACCAACTGATTGTGCTATCCAAGAAACATTCTCATATTACAAAGAAGAAGGAACAAATAAATGGAATTTAGACACGAACCAGTAATGTTACAAGAATGTATAGAAGGATTAAATATTCGTACTGATGGAATTTATGTAGATGGTACCTTAGGCGGTGCAGGGCATAGCTTGGAAATTGTAAAGAGATTATCTGCAAAAGGAAGACTCATTGGAATTGACAGAGATGAAGAAGCTCTAAAGGCAGCTAAAAAAAGACTAACCGAGTACCAAAATGTTACTTACGTTCATGGAAATCATGATGAAATGCAAAGTATATTAACAGAATTGCAAATAGAAAAAGTAGATGGTATTTTATTAGACTTGGGTGTTTCTTCTTATCAACTAGACGAAAGAAGCAGAGGCTTTAGTTATATGGGAGATAACCCATTGGATATGAGAATGGATACTTCTATAGGAATAACGGCTAAAGAAGTAGTAAATCAATATTCAGAAGAAAAACTATCTAACATTCTTTGGAAATATGGAGAAGAAAAATTTAGCAGACAAATAGCAAAAAGTATTTGCAAAATGCGTGCAAAAAAGGAAATTGAAACTACTAAAGAATTAGTAGAAATTATAGAAAATACTATTCCTAAATCAAATCAAAAAGACGGGCACCCAGCCAAAAGAACATTTCAAGCAATTCGAATTGAAGTAAATAATGAAATCGAACCATTATATCAAACCATTATTCAAAGTGTGCATTGTTTAAAAGAAAATGGAAGACTAGTAGTGATTACATTTCATTCATTAGAAGATAGAGCAGTCAAAGAGGCAATGGTAGAATTACAAGGAAAATGTACTTGCCCAAAAGATTTACCATATTGCATTTGTGGCTGTCAAAGTTTAGGCAAGGTTATTAACAAAAAGCCAATTGTAGCGTCAAGAGAAGAATTGGAAAGAAATACAAGGTCTAAAAGTGCAAAGGTAAGGATATTTGAGAGAAAATAGAAATAGAGAAGCAAAAGAGAAGGAGGTGAAACTTATGGCATATGCAACGAGAAGGGCAGGATATCAATATGAAACAAGCCCAAGAAAATTAAAACCTGAATATGAACCACAGAAAAGTCCATATAGTAAAAAGAAGAGTTCTACATTAAAGCAAAAAGAAAAAGAACAAAAACCAAAAGAAAAAAGACACTTAAAGCCAAAGGTAAAAGTAGTGTTATATGTATTGATGGGTTTTGGAATTTTATTTGCCATAAGTTATCGAAACTCCCTTATTACAGCAAATTTTAACAAAAAAGAAGATATGAAAAAAGAATTAAGTGTTTTGCAAAAAGAAAATGCACAATTACAGATTAGTATTCAAAACAGTTTAAATTTAGCTAATGTAGAAAAATCAGCAACAGCGATGCTAGGAATGAAAAAGCTAGATGATTCACAAAAAGTATATGTGAACCTTCCTAAAAAAGATTATGTAGAACCAGCCAGTGAACAAATTGTAGTAACAGAGGAAAAGAGTTGGCTTCAAAATATAATAGATGGAATTACAAGTTTATTTAAATAAAGGACAATAGGAATATAAAAATTTCTATTGTTTTTTTATTTAGACTTCTAGAATAGAAATACATTGACTTGCATATAGAATTGTAATAAAATCAAGTAGAAATGAAAGAAAAAAGAGGGGAAATAATGGGGAGACATTCACAAACAAAAGCACAAAAAAAGAAGAGTATTTTGATTAATCTTGTTTTTTTATTAGCTAGTTTTATTGTCATATTTGGTTTTACAATTGCTATCTGGATAAGAGGACAACAAGAGGAATCTATTATAGAAAATAGACCACTAGCAAAGTTTCCAAGGTTTAGTTTAACTGATTTTTTTCAAGGAAAATATCAAGATGATTTAGAAAAGAGTTTATCTGACCAAATGCTTTGGTCACAAAGTATCAAAACAGCTATGACAAGTAGAAAATCAGAATTAATAGGAGAATGGCAAAAAAAACTAGTAGCCAATATAGAGGAAGAAGAACCACTAACAGAAGAGGAGACACAAAATCAAACCATAGATAGCAAAGTTGAGGAGAAACCAAAAGAGGTAAGAAAAATAAAATACATGCCAATTTCAGGTGGAAATGTATATCATTACGGAGATTCACATTACATGGTATTCAAATGTAGAAGTTTGAAAAATGCAAAAAGTAAAATTGATGAAATGGCACAGTCTTACCAAAAACATTTTAAAGATATTGATTCTTATTTCTATTTTGTTAATATTAGTAAATCCATAGATTTTAACAAAGTAGACGAAACAGAAAATGAGTTTTTAACTTATATTAAGCAAGCATTTTCAGATTTTCAATGTAATGGACTAAAAATAGATAGTTATGAACAATATATGGATTATTTTTATGAAACAGACCATCATTGGAATTACAAAGGTTCTTATCAAGGATATAAAGATGTGATAAGTTTGATGTTACCAGAAGAAAAGGTGTTAGAGCCAATTGAAACCAAAACTTTCGATACTTATTATTATGGTTCAAATGCAAGAACAACAGCAGTGTATACGAACAAAGAAAAATTTACAGTATATGATTTTAAAATTCCTAAGCACACAACATATGTCAATGGATCAGTGTCAGGATATGGCAATAGAGATATGTACTACAATAATGGATATTCTACAGAAAAGGGTTACAATCATTATGGTGCTTTCTATGGAGGAGACTTTGCAGAAGTATCTTTTGATTTTAAACAGCCAGAAAAAGAGAATTTATTAGTCATTGCACCATCATATTCTAATGCAATTAACAAATTAGTAGCAAGTCACTTTAATAAAACTTACTATATTGATTTAAGACATTATCAAAATACTTATGGAAAAGCATTTAATCCAGAAGAGTTTTGTAGGAAAAACAAAATCGGTAAATTCTTATTCTTAATTAGCATTGACCACTTAACAAATGGAAACTTTGAACTTGCAAATTAACGAAGATAAAGGGGAACAAATATGGTATTTAGTAGTTTCACATTTTTATTCATTTTCTTACCACTGGTACTTTTAACCTACTTTTTAGCAAAGAAAAGGCAATTGCGTAATATTGTATTACTTGTTTTTTCACTCATCTTCTATGCTTGGGGAGAGCCAGTTTATGTAATTTTAATGTTACTATCTATTATTGTCAATTACTTTATAGCACTGAAAATAGAGAGAAGAAAAAGGGGAAAAAAGAAGTGGATGATAATAGATGTCATCTTTAATTTAGGTGTAATTGGCTTCTTCAAATATGGAAACTTTATCATACAGAATATCAATGGTATTTTTCATAGCAATATAGGGGAAATGAATTTAGCTTTGCCAATTGGCATTAGTTTTTATACCTTCCAAGTATTATCCTATGTAATCGATGTCTACCGCAAAACTGTACCAGCACAAAAGAGTATGGTTAACCTAGGAATGTATGTGACCCTATTTCCTCAATTAATAGCAGGTCCAATTGTAAGGTATGAAACAGTAGCAGAAGAAATAGAAAACAGAAAAGAAAACTTTAGCGAAGTAGTAGAAGGTTTAAAAAGATTTTTTATAGGGCTTGGGAAGAAGGTTTTAATTGCCAATCAAATGGCATTAATTGCAGATACCATTTATGGTGGAGATTTAGCAAACACAGGAACAGTAAGTTTATGGTTAGCAGCTATTAGTTATACTTTGCAAATCTACTTTGACTTTAGTGGCTATTCAGATATGGCAATTGGACTAGGTAGAATGTTTGGCTTCCACTTCCTAGAGAATTTTAACTATCCATACATTGCCAAAAGCATCACAGACTTTTGGAGAAGGTGGCATATCTCACTCTCCACTTGGTTTAGAGATTATGTGTATATTCCATTAGGAGGAAATCGTGTAAGTACATTAAAATGGCTAAGAAATATTTTAGTAGTGTGGTTATTAACAGGCTTATGGCATGGTGCTTCTTGGAACTTTATTTTATGGGGAGTATATTATGGTGTAATTCTTATAATAGAGAAGGTGTTTTTAGGCAGAATAATTGAAAAATTACCAAAAGTTTTGCAACATATTTATGCTTTGTTCTTTATCATTATTGGTTGGGTAATCTTTCGTGTAGAGGATTTTTCACAAATGGGAATAGTACTTCAAAAAATGTTTACCTGGCAAGCTTCAAGTATAATAGATAATATTATTTTGAACTTCGATATCTTTTCCTCTTTACCATATATTTTAATAGGTATTATAGGAAGTATGCCACTTTGGACAAAGGTAAGAGAAAAAAGAAAACAAACAAATTCTTATTTGATAGTATCTAATCTATGGAGTTTTGGAATTTTCATGTTATCTATATGCTTTTTATTAGTAGCAACTTATAACCCATTTATTTATTTTAGATTTTAAAACAAAAACGACTAGTAATTAGAATTATTAGTCGCTTTATTTTATAGAAAAATGTCGATTTTTGTCATACGAAATCTCTTGCAAAAGACGACAATAATGACTATAATATGTTTATATTTTTTAGTCAATCTATTTTTATTCTATTACTAAATTTATTTCATAGGAGAATTTTATGTCAAAACCATGTTTTAGTTCAAAGAAGATGTTATCACCAAAATTAGATATTGTATTTCAAGCTCTATTTGGAGATGTAGGAAGTGAAAAAATTACAGGAAGATTTTTACGAAGCATTTTAAAACAGGAAGTTAGTGAGGTAGACTTAAGTCAAAATATAGTACTAAGGAGAGAGCAAGAAGACGATAAATTAGGTATCTTAGATATTATTGCTAAAGTAAATGAAAAAGAATATTGTAATATAGAAATGCAATTAGTGGACACAGGAGAAATTAGAGAAAGAATATTATATTATTGGAGTAAGATATATGCAAGGCAATTGAAAAAGGGACAGAAATATAGAGAATTAGAGAAGACAATAGTAATTTTAATAGCTAATTTTGAAATAAAAGGGTTAGAAGATTTAAAATATCATACAGAATGGAAAATTATGGATAAAGAAACTCAAAAAGTAATCTTGACAGATAAGTTCGAGTTGCGTATAATAGAATTACCAAAAATAAAAGAGGAGGAACAAGAAGAATTAATCGATTGGCTACTCTTTTTGGAAAATCCGCAATCTGAAAGGGTGAAAACAAAAATGGAAGAAAATGAAGAGTTGAAAGAAGCAGTAGAGAAGTTAGAAGGAATGAGCGAAGATGATTATATGCAAAGAATAGCAGACTTAAGGGAAAAGGCTATATTAGACTATAATAGTGGAATGGATACAGCATTAAGAAAAGGAATAGCTGAGGGAGAAAAAAAGGCAAAATTAGAAACTGCTAAAAAAATGTTAGAAAAAGGAATGAATATAGATACAATTGCAGAAGTAACAGGATTAAGTAAAGAAGAAATAGTATCCTAATTGAAGAGGATGAAAGAAGACAATAATTGCTACAAGATTTGCAATTATTGTCTTTTATGTTATGATAGGAAAAGAAAGCGAGAAAACGTATGAGAGAAATTAATAAACAAGAATTACATAGCATTTTTCAAGGAATTGCAAATAAAAATGAAAAGGAATTTAATCAGTTTTATGAGAAATATCATTTGCTAGTTTATCGTATTGCATTTTCCATTTTGAAGAATAAGGAAGATAGTGAGGATATCAAACAACAAGTGCTTTTGAAGATATGGAAAATGGAGAAAGAAAAGTTGCCAACAAGTAATGAAGCTAGTTGGTTATATACCCTAACAAAAAACGAAGCCTTAAATCATCTAAGAAGTCACAAAAAAGAAATAGATATTGATGATATTTATTACATAGCTGATGAAAAACAAGAATTAGACCAGATAATAGACAAAGACAGCTATCATAAAGTAATTGCAAAATTAAACCAACAAGAGCAAGAAATTGTATCTCTTAAGATACTATCTAAACTTTCCTTTAAAGAAATAGCGCAGGTGTTACATATGCCGATTAGTACAGTGCAATGGAAATATTATAAATCATTATACACCTTAAGAATATTACTAGGTAACCTAACTATTTTGATTGTATCTGTTTTAAGTTTACAAATAGGAAGGACCGCTAAAGGTGGACCAGTTTTTTCAATATTACCAGAAAAGAATAAGGAAGACAATGTAGGAGAAATGGAAAGCACTGGAAATGAAAGTGTAAAAGGGGATAATTTAACAAATGTAATGCCAGATGTTAGTGAAATAATAGAGAAAGACCCGATAGAGGAAAATACGATAAAAAATGAAACAATACAGCCTGATATTCCTCAAAATGTAGTAACTTATTCCAAAACGCAAATTGGTTTGCTTGGCGTTACAGTGATTAGTTTCATTTTCACTATTATTTTTTCAATTATTTTTATTAAACACCAACAAAATGCAAGAAAAAAAGTGTCTAAATAGTAGAAAGGTTAAAATGGTGAGAATATGAAAAATGTATGGAAATTAATCATTGCAATGCTAATAGTGATAGTTGTTCTGCTAGGAATGTTATATGTTATTGACACAAATAGAATGAAACAAAATAAAGCAGTTTTATTTAGCACTTGGGGAAAGAAATATGGTAAGCCAACAGAAAAGGAAAACAAAAATGGAGATGATAATAGTACAGAATATTCTATAGAACAAGCAATTCAAGAGGGATGTTTTGTGATAACAAATGATAATAAACTTTATAACAAAGACAAACTAGATAGATTTATAAAGAATACAGATATTAATGCAAAAAATAGAAAAGAAGACAAGATTAAAATTGTGCAATATACCAAAGAAGGAGATCCTATTATCACAGAATTAAGTTACCAAATAAAAGATGAAACATATTTGTTTAAAGGAGAACAAGTTAATGAAACTACTTATGTTTTAAAAGTAGATAACACAAGGGATAAATTGGCAGCAGAAGATGACAGAAAAATAATAATAGATGAGGACATACCAGGGCAGTTCTTTGGAATAGGAGAAAGAAAAGAAGGAAAAACTATCCATGTTGAGCTAGCTTTATGTGCAATAATAGAGTATGCAACAAAAGAGGCAAAACAATATAAAACTATTGAAGTTTGCAGTTATTCAAGTGACAGTGAAAGACTTGAAAATCAGTCATTTTATGGAACCGTAATAGAGTCTAAGCAAGACTATATTATAGTAGAGCCAAGAGAAGGGGAAACTATTAGAAAATCAGCTGATAAAATTTCTATTAGTTTAGGAAAAAATAGTGATGTAATATATGCAATTGGAACAAATATAAAGGTAACTTATACAGGAGAAATCATGGAAACATATCCAACCCAAATAGTTGCGACTAATATTGAATTAAAATCTGCTGAAAATTTTGAAATAAAATTTTATGATAAACATCCTCAAACAGATAATAAAATTGGTAAAATTTTAGAAAAATCAGAAACCAAGCAATATGATTATAATATTTATAGTTATGATGGAACTGTTAATATTATAATTGATGGAGAAGAAATGTCCTTCAGAAAAGCTTTATTAGAAAATAAAATTACAATGAACGAAGTTTTACAAAAAGCAAATCAAGATATTCCAAATGCAATTATCTATAAAGATGGAGGAAGTATGGAATATCATTATAAGGATTATACGATTATAAAATGCCACACAGAAGCGGGAAATAGAGATGTGTATATAGGTGGACCAAAATTAAATATTAATGATTTAAGTTTATAAAAGAAAAAGTCTTCAATATGAAGACTTTTCTTTTGTGCCTAAGCTTTAATCTTACCACAGGCAATTTTGGTTCCCGAATTACCGGCTTGGCTGAGTAGTAAAATCATCAGGCATATCATGTATAATCACTACTTTTCCCATAATATCTTTTATTTTAAACCTATTAATTAGAACACTCATGTAAGCCTTACCGTTATTTTCAATTAAAGGAGGTAAATCTCCCATATGAAAAGGATGTGGACATTTAGTAGGATTTAAATGAGACTTTGCATTTGCAAATTCATCAGTTGCATTTCCTGTGCAAGAAGTTCCATCATGAATATGAAGACCAAAAAAACGACCAGTGCAATTAGTCTTAGATTGTGGCAATCCATTTATTTTGGCAGTTACTAAAACGCCTTTTTTTGTTTCTTTAAAAGTAACAGTTCCATCTATATTAGGGTAATTTTTTCCACCTTTGATATGTGCTTTAGCATCGTAAAAAAACATACACTTGCCTCCTATCTATTACATCATATGCTATAGTGTCATAAAATGTGAAAGCTTGTCAGCTCTTTTGGTATAAAATAGAAACTTGACTATTTTATGATAATATAGGGAAGCTTAGGTTTTCTGGGATTTTGATAGCTATTTTGTAAAATAGTATTAACATTTGTAAACAAAAGTTAATAGATTTGTAAACAAACAGTAAAAAAGGCAAAAGCTAAGCATGCGTAAGTAATAATAGGTAATGGAAAAAATAAGAAATTTAGACTTCTTGAAGTATTAAACAAGAAAGTGCTATAATAGAAATAATAGTATATATAAAGAAAAGGAATGTGATATTATGAAAATAAAAAAGAAAGTAATAGCCATATTAATAGTAATTGCTTTAATGCTACTTGCAAATAACATATTAGCGATGTCAGAATTAGTAGCACAAGCTAGACCATCAACAGATGAATTAAAAGGAGAACAAGAAGTAACCATTACTTTTAGTTTTGATAGATATCAACAAATTAAAAAAGGGGTAAATGCTTTTAAAGCAAAGTTAGAATATAATAAAGAGATATTTGAAGAAGTTAAACAAAGTGATTTTCAATGCTTGAATGATTGGGAAAAACTACAATATAATCAGGAAACAGGAGAGTTTATTGCAATCAAAAGAGCTGGAAGTAAAGCACCAGAAGATCTTGTAAGTATTGCATTAAAAACGAAACAAGGAGTAAAAGCAACATCAACAGATATTGTGTTTACAGATATTGTAACTTCAGAAGGAGAAAAAGATATTAATATTGAACAAACAAAGACAACTATTAATATTGTAGAAGATCAAACAGAAAAACCAGAAGAGCCAAAACAAGAAAAGATTACTTCAAAGAAATATACTATTACAGAAAAATATGTTGAAAGAGTTAGACCTAATACTACAGTAGAACAATTTAAAGCAAATGTAACTTTGGAGAATGTAACAACAGACCCACAAATTGTATTTATCAATCAAGAAGGAAACACATTAGCAGAAAATGAAATAGTTACAACAGGCACAATTATAAAAGTAGGTAAAACACTACAATATACACTCAGTGTAATAGGTGATATAGATGGTAATGGAAAAATTTCTATTAATGATTTAGCAAAATTGCAATTACATCTGATTGACAAAGAAATATTAGAAGGAGCAAAATTAAAGTCAGCTGATGTTGATAATGATGGAAAAGTTACTATTAATGACTTAGCACAAATGAAACTAATTTTAATCGATTTATTGGAAATAGAAGGATAGGAAAGAATAGATAAACTAGATTAAAAATGGAGGATGTATACAATGAAAGAAAAAGCAAAGAAAATAATAACAATTAGTATTTTTTCTACATTGTTCTTAATGTTATCTTTAGGAGTTATTTACGCTGCTAATATAATTTCTTCTAAAGGTGAATTAAATGATGATGGCATAATAGATTATAATGATGCTAGCTTATTAGAAAGCCATTTAATACATATACAAGATTTGCCAGAAGATAAAATTTTCAATGCAGATATGGATAGTGATGGAGAAATCATGGTAACTGATTTATCACTATTAATTAAAAAAATAGAAAATGAAAGAGAATATACAGTAGAACTAATAGACTTAGATACACCAAATTATTATCCAAAAAAAGGTGAAGAAATAGAAATAACTTTTGGAGCTATTATTAATTATGGAGATGTAAGAATAGAAAAAGTTATAATAAATGAACAAGAATATACAGTACAAAACGAAAATGGAATTTATAAAATAAAAGTAAATGTAGGAGAGCAAGCAGGAAAACAAGAGTATAAAATAAGTAAAGTTATTTTAAATACAGATGCAGAAGTGAAAATGAATGACACATTTACTGTAAGTGTTTTAAAAGAACAACCTTTTATAGAAGAAAGTAGCTACAAGTTAGAAGAAACATTTGAAGGAAAAGCATATATAAACTTCAATTTAGTAGATGGGGAACAAAGTATTACATCTGCACAATTTAGTGTTTATGAAATTTCAAATGCATCAGCACAAGTTAACCAAACAGAAGGTTTGCAAACAGAAATTGTACAAACCAATATAACAGCAGGAGAAAATAGACAAGAAGTACCAGTAGAAGAAGGAAAAACTTATAGAGTTGTTATTAATGTAGCATATAACCTTGCTAAAGACCAAATTGAAGGAAAAGAATATCAAGCAGAATCTTTTATTTATAGCAAAGAATTTATTATGGCACTTGATTACCAACTTAGTATCAGCGACATACAAACCTTAAAAGATGGTCAACAAAGCAACAAATTTGCGAAAAAGGAACCAATTACGATTCAATTTGACAGTACCAATATTGCTTATGAAGGTACAGGTAGTCAAAACTTTGAGCCAAGCACAATAACAGTAAACAACAAAGAATATGAAGTAACTAAACAAGAAGACCGTTATTTAGCAACAATTGATGGATTAGAACAAACAGGAGAAAATACAATTACCATCGAAAAAGTAAAATTAAAAAATGGAAAAGAAATAGTATTAGAAACAGGAAATACTGTAACCATTACAATTGATGCTCAAAAACCAGTTATATCTAACCTAGAAACAGAAGAAAATGTACAAGAAAAGAATATGAAAGTAACTTTCCACATTGAAGATGCAGCAAAATCAATTCAATCAGCCAAAGTAGTACTTTATGATAGTGGAGAAAATATTATAGCAAGTCAAGATATAACAACAGAAGAAATAGAAAATGGAAATGTAGAAAAAATCTTTAACACCAAAACAACAGATAGTTACATTATTAAAGTAATTGCAACTTACCAAGAGACAGAAGACCATATCATAACAGACAGTGTTCTATTTGAAAGAGAAATCACAGCAAATCGTTTTGCAACTATTGTAAATGCAAAAGTAGAACCAGCTACAACAGAGAAAAATAAAACTGTAAAAATCACTTATGAAATCGAAACTAATAGTGAAAGTGAAGTTGCCAAAATTCGTGTCAATAACCTAGATTGTATTGCTACTAAAATAGCAAATGGAAAATATGAAGTAATTACAGAAGTAGGAGAAGAAGCAAAAGTATTACAATTAACAGCTAGTAGAATTATCTTTGCTGACCAAGCTGAGGCAACCATAGACAATACAGTAGAAGTAAATGTATTAAGAGATATACCAAAAATCGAAGAAATTAAACAAGAGGACAATTTAGAGAGCAATCAAGTAACTGTTACCTTTACATTAGTAGATCCAGATAGTAGCTTTATCACAGGAAAAGTACAATTGGTAAAACCAGCAGTAGATGGAGAACCAGAACAAGTAATCCAAGAACCAATCATTCAAAGAGAAGGGGAACATGGAAAAGTAGTTTTTGAAAATGTAGAAATTGACAAAGAATATACAGCAAGATTTATTGCAAGCTATAATCGTTATCCAGAAGGTGACGAAAACATAGAAGAAAATCAAGTCATTCGAGAAGCAAGAATTATGCTAGTTGGAGACTATAACTTACAAGTAAGTGACTTAAAAACAGCCAATAAAGAAAAAGACACAAAATATTTTGAGAAAAAGAAAGAAATTGTACTAAGCTTTAATTGTACAAATGCAACTAGTTTCTTACCAGAAAAAGCTATCATAAATGGAGAAGAATATGTATTAAAACACATAGAAGGAACCAACCAATATACCACTAAATTAGCAGGCTTAGAAGAAAGTGGTGTAAAAGAATACAAATTAGAAACCATTATATTAGACAATAAGAGATTTTTAGACATTGAGCCAGAACAAAAGATAAAAATTGAAGTGTTAAAAGAAAAACCAAACATTACCAACTTTGGATACAAAGAAGATGACACAGATAAAAATAAGGTAGTTGCAAGCTTTAACTTAGAGGATGTAGAAACAACTATCTCAAATGGAACTATTGTAATTTTCGATGACCATAAAAATGAAATTAAAACACAAAATTTGGTAATAGGTAATAATCAAATTACATTCGATAAAATAGATAGTGAATACTATAACATTAAGGTAAAAGCTAGTTATGACCTAGATACTAATGTTTTAGGTGCTGGCGAAAATGAATACGAAGAACAAGTAATATTACAAGAAGAAATTGATTTTACAGAACGAAAAATCCAACTAAAAGATATACAAGATGTAAGATTATACCATATATACTATGGATTTCCAATGGAAGTAAAGAATATTGATAGCAATGAAATAATTGAAAATCCAGAAAATTATGTGGCAAAAGTAAAAATGAAAAATATGCCAGATATGCATACGAATGTAAAAGCTTGTAGAATTGAGCAAAGGAAAGTTCTTTTAGAATTAGATGTAGAAAACACCATAATTTACAAAGGAGACGAAAGACAGGCAAAAGTAGAAGTACCTTTTGGTGTAATGGGAAATGCAGGTTCTTATGTAAAAAATGAATCTTTTGAAGATTTACTTTACCAAATGAGACAATACCCAACAGCAACCTTTAACCTAACCAAAGATTATGATGCCTCTGAATATGAAGTAGATACCTTAACCTATTTTGGAGATGGCATGTTTGAAGGAACTATTAATGGAAATGGGCATACTATCTACAATTTGCAAAAACCAATATTTAATGAAATAGAAAGAGCAACGATTAAAAACCTTGTAATAGAAAATGCTTATATAACAAGCAAAGTAGGTGTATGGCAAAAAGGATTTATTGCTAATGAAATTTATAGTAAAACAGTTGTTAGCAATGTTCACATCAAAAATTCAACCATTTCTACTTATAAACAATTCTATACATTTGGACCAATAGCTGGAAGATTAAGTGGTAGTAGAGTTGAAAGATGTAGTGTTACCAATCTATCTATAGTAGCACAAAGAGGAGAGGGCTCTAGAAGAGTAGGTGGAATTGTTGGAGAAATAGGATATGGTTCAACCATAGAAGACTGTTATGTAACAGGAGAGATTCAAGGCTCTTGGGAAGTAGGAGGAATTGTTGGTGGTGTTCAAGATTCTATGTATCAACAAAATACCATTAAACATTGTATTGCAAAAGTAAATATCAATGGAACATCAGGACCTGGTAATGTAGGAGGAATTGCAGGAAATGCAAATGGTGCAGGAAGAATTAAACTAGTACAAAATATTAGTTTAGCACAAGGCAGCAAATCTTATAAAACACATGGAAGTGCTATTACATTAGACCCAGATACCTTCAATTATGAAATGATAGAATCGAATTTAACAGCAAATGCAGAAAATTCAAATGGACTCATTAAAGAATTTGCTAAAAGTGAATTTAATGGAGATTTCTGCCTAGAACAAGCAGGATTTAGTAGCCAAATTTGGAATTTAGATGATAAAAACTATGAAAACATACCAACTTTAAAAGGTTATGACCCAAATAGCAAACAAGAAGGGGCAACTACTGGAAACTATATACCAGATGTAGAAAGATTAAAGAAGATGAGCGACTATGATCCAAACAAGGAAGTAGCCTATTCAAACCTATACAAATTAATGCCATTCTTTGACGCAAAATATTTGGTAGTAGATGGAGCAAGAATTAGTGAGGACGACGTTTTAAACCAAAAACAAATTAAAACCATTTTACCATATAATGCTAAAAATGAATTTGTGTTAACTCTTACCGAAGAAAATTATCAAAGCATAGACCATATTCATGTAGTATTTGCAGATGACACCACAAAGCAATACCAATTAAAGTACAAAAATATGAATAACCATGTTGTTTCCTATAAATTAGAAGAACTAGGAATTGAATACAACTTTGATAAATATGTTTTAAAACAAGATTCAGAAGTTGTAAAAAAATTAGTGGACTATATTCTAACTTTAGATTATGACAAAGACTTAAAACCATTAGTAGCGCCAATCAACTTAGGAGACCGTATTTATAAAGATTTCTTTAATGAAACAATTAAAACAGAAGAAAGTGCAAAAGAATTTGTTTTAAACTTTTTAGGAAATGTAAATGGATATAGTATAACCATAGATAATCCTATTTTAGACCGATATATTTATGATTATTTAACCAAAATTACGAATAAGCTAAAACAATATATGTTTGCTTATAACTATTATTCACGTTTTTATGGCTTTAAAGTTAGTGACATGAAAGTAAGCGATATTGTATTCTTTAAAGGAGAATTATACAATACAGGTGTAAATACAAACAATTTAGTAAATTTATGTTTAGCAAGTACTTCATTAGGTTCTCATGTTTCTTACTTATTCTATGAAGAAAGCTTAGGACCTTGTGTTGGCTTTACAACAGTTAGTGAATTTGTGGAACACAATATTAAAATGTTTGCCAATAATCAAGAACCAAATGATTGGTTTGCAGAGAACTTTAATGGTATGTTAGTAGAAGTGCCAGCAAAAGGATATGAAGACAGTATTGATTATCGTGCTTGGACACAACTAAAGAAACAGAAAAAATTTATCTTACCAATGTTAACCTTGCCAGAAGATTCAGGTTATATGATATCAGCACCAACGACATTTTTAGTAGGTTCTCAAAGACTTTATATAAGAGAACCAGGAAATCAAGCACAAATTCAAAACCTACAAAATTTAATGAAAAATTTTGCTAACCAAGTTGGTGTATTTTATACCACAGCAGCAGGATTTATAGAACCATCTATTTTTAATAAAGTATGTGATATAGCAATTGACACAACTGTTCTACCTGTATTAGGAGAACAGAAAAAAGGAACATCAACTGATCCTTTCTGTAAAAACTTTAATGAACTATTAAATGAATGGTTCACAATAAGAGCAGTAGCAGCTTATTCTGGTTCCCAAAGAATTTACTATGTTGTTGATAATACATTAACCAGTTATGGACGTACTTGGACACACGAAACAGGACATAACCAATGTAACTTCTTATTCTTTAAGAGAAATGGATTTAGACCAGTTGGTGGTTGTAACAATAATGATGGCTCAGGAACAGAGGATTATACAGATGGAAATACAACCCAAGGATTTGGTGATGGAGCAGTAAACTTTAACTTAAGCTACAACTATAATAGTAGTCAAGTAATCACCACAAACTTAACCACTGAAAGAATTAACTCTACAGAAAAAATAGAAAGTTATTATAAAAGAATGTTTGAAGCCATAGACTTTTTAGACTATGCAGAAGCAAAAGCATTTTTACAATTAACGCCAGAAGAACAATCAAAAGTGGCAGTACAAATTTACTATCCAAATGCACCAGGAAATTATGCTAATGTAGGATGGAAACCAATTACTAAAGAAGAATTTGAAGAAATGGACTTAAAAACAGTTGAAGACATTTATGATAATCAAATTACCATTAAACCAGGTGTAACAGCACCAGTTACACAAACAGGAGAACAAGGACTATATGGTTCTGAAGGTATGTATATAAGACGTTGGTATCAACCATATAATGAAAAAGGAAGAACCCATTCTTATGGATTTACTTATACATCATGGCAAATGCTAGGAATTGGTGGATATGACGGAGGATATGTTACCTACTTTAGTGGAAAGAGTAAAAATGACTTAGATGCCATTCAAAAAGTAACCAAAGACCCAGATATGACTTGGAAGAAATTTAAAACGCAGCGTTATGAGTTAATGGAAAACAGTTGGAATACCATTCCATACTTAAATTCAGACGAATTAGTAGAAAAATATGTAGAAGCATTAAAACTAGATGCTGCAAACAATGATAGGAATGTTAGCAATAGTACAAATGTAAGAAGAGTGAATTACCATTACTTAAAACGTGTAACTGATGATTTTAGAGCAGAGGTATTAGATGGAAATATCCAAAAAGTTCATATCAAAACAGCAGAAGAATTGAAACAAAAATTAACTCAAAATCCTTGTGGTTACTATGTATTAGACAATGATATTGACTTATCTAGCATCACCGAAGGAAATGCTATTGTAGGTGGATACTTTATGGGAAAATTAGATGGGCAAGGACACAAATTAACAGGAAATACGATTCCAATCTTTAACACCATTAAATTTGCTCATATTTCTAATCTACAAGTAGAAAATAGTAATATAACAAGTAGTTTAATGAATGTAGGAGCTTTGGCTAAAACATTAGAATATAGCCAAATGGAAAATGTACAAGGAAAAGACATTACCATATCTGCTACAAATAAACAAGTTGGTGGACTAATTGGTAGTACAGTATACAGTTTGGTAAAAAATGTACATGTAACTAGAAGCAATGTAGTAGGAACAACAAGAGTTGGAGGAATTTCTGGTTATGTTGGTCAAAGCCAAGTAGAAGAGTGTAGTGCAAATGGAAAAGTACGTTCAACAGGAAATGCAGCTGGAGGACTAGTAGGAGAAATTTATAGTAAAACAACTCTTATAAATTGTTATACAATAGGAGAAGTACAAGGAAACCAAGATATTGGTGGATTAGTTGGCTATGTCAATACTTCTTATATTATGAACTGTTTTAGTAATACAAAAGCTACAGGAAATGCTGGTATAGCAAGCTTTGTAGGACAAACGACAAATAACTCTGTTATAAAAAATAATATTACCTTAGTAAATCAAACTGTAGGATATAAGTTTGATGGTAGAACAGCTAGTGATAAATTCAAGAACTTTAGTGGAAACTATGAAAATAAAGTCAATGTAGGAAAATCAACAACAACTAGAGCAGGTATTGACTTTACAGGAAAAATTACAGAGATAGAAGGAACAGAAGTTAAGAAAGAAAGTTTCTATACAAACACTTTAACTTGGGATAATCATATTTGGGACTTTAGTAGAGTGGCAAGTGGAGGATTACCAAAATTAAAAAATGATGACCCTAATGATATAACAATGACAGGTGAAAGATATAGCATAACCAATGCAGAAGAATTTGAAAGTCTATTAAAAGAACATAGAGAAGCAACATTTGTAATTGAACAAGATATTGATTTATCTACTTTAGAAAGCACGACTACCATTATTGATGGTGTGTTTATGGGAAGAATTGAAGGAAATAACCATACATTAAGAGGCAACAAAGTACCAATCTTCCATACAACTCGACATACTTATATTGAAAACTTAAAAATAGAAGGAAGTAACATCGATAAAAATGAGACAGATATAGGAGCGCTTACTAAAATAGCAGATAATATAGAACTTAAAAATGTGATAGGAAAAGATATCACAGTTACAAACAGAAGAGATGATACTGGTGGATTAATTGGTATTATGACTTATGGAGACCTAGAAAATGTACATGTCATTGGAGGAAATGTAACAGGAACTAACCGTGTGGGAACACTTGCAGGATATATTGGATATTCTAACATAAAAGCATGTAGTAGTAATGGAACTGCTACTGGTACAGGTAATGCTGTTGGTGGCTTTATGGGAGAAATCACCAATGGAACAATGGTTGAAAACTGTTATGCAAGAGGAACAGCTAAAGGAAACCAAAATGTTGGTGGATTTGTAGGACTTTTAAGTAAAGCATCTACAATAAGCAATTCTTTGAGTATAACAAAAGTAGATGGAACAGATAGTGTTGCAGGATTTGTAGGGCAATCTATTACAAATTCTATTGTTAAAAACAACATAGCATTAGGAAATCAAGTTAGACAGCACTATAAATTTGATGGCAAAACAGTTCAAGAACAACTAGCAACATATGAAGGAAATTATGAATATGAAGGAAATAAAGGTATTTCTATTGGAGAAAGAGGGGACATTGACTTCACAGGAAAAATAAGTGTAGCAAACAGAGAAAATGTAACAAGCAAAGACTTCTATACCAATACTTTGGGCTGGAATGAGGAGGTTTGGGACTTTAGTACAGTTGCGTCTTGCAAGACACCAACCTTAAAGAATAGTGACCCAAATGAGAGCATGGAAATTCATATACCAGTTCATGAAATACGTACCGAAGAAGAATTTAGAACCTTAATAGAGAAGTATCCAGATGAAAACTTTACATTAGAAAATGATATTGACTTATCTAGTTTAGAAAGTACAGGGGCTATCATTAGTGGTGAATTTATAGGAGAGATAGATGGAAAAAATCATAGCTTAAAAGGAAATACTGTTCCAATCTTCCATACGATTCATTATGCAAAACTTGCTAATTTGAAATTAGAAGGAAGCAATATCAATAAAAATGAAACAGATGTAGGAGCACTTGCTAAAATAGCAGACAAAGTAGAACTTACGAATGTATTAGCAAAAGATATTAAAGTAGCTAATAAAAATAATAATACAGGTGGTCTAATTGGTATTATGACTTCTAGTGATTTGGAAAATGTACATATCATTGGAGTAAATGTTACAGGAACTAGCCGAGTAGGAATGCTTACAGGTTATGTAGGAGCATCTAATATCAAAGAAAGTAGCAGTAATGGTGTTGCGATAGCTTCTGGAAATGCTTGTGGAGGATTGATAGGAGAAGTGATTAATAATACAACCATTGAAAATTGTTATTCTCTAGGAAATGCCAGAGGAAATCAAGATATAGGAGGACTTGTAGGAATTTTAAGAGAGTCTAATATAACAAGTTGCTTTAGTACAGTGAAAGTGCTAGGAAATGCAGGTGTAGCAGGACTACTAGGAAAAGCAGAAGGAAACTCTGTAGTTAAGAATAATATTGCACTAGGAAATCAAATGAAACAATATAAGTTTGATGGAAGAACAGCAAGTGACCAGATAGAAGGCTTTGAAGGAAATTACGAATATGAAGAAAATACAGGAATTTCAACTGGGGCAAGAGAAGATATCGACTTTACAGGAAAAATCAGTGTAGCAACCAAGCAAGATATTATGAATGAAGCATTTTATACGAATACTTTAGGATTTGATACCAAAGTTTGGGATTTAAGCTATGTAAGCCAAGAATGTATTCCAAAGTTAAAAAATTGGGATCCAAATGAAAAGACACTAATTCATAAAATAGAAACTTATGCAATACATTCTGCAGAAGAATTTAAAGAATTATTACAAGCGCATCCAGATGCTATATTTACCATCGAAGATGATATAGACTTTTCTAATATGAAGTATGATTGGAAAGGGTCATGGTCAGTCATAACAGGAGAATTTTATGGAGAAATTAGAGGTAATAACCATACGATTTCTAACCTAGCAAATGCAGCACTATTTGAACATTTTTCAGGAAAAGTAGATAGACTAAACATGAAAGATTATGCTTATGGAGTAAATTGGAAAGATGGATTTATTAATTGGAGTTCAAGTAACCCAATGAGATCTAAGATTGCAGCTTTTGCACTAAAAGCAACTAATGCAACATTTACCAATATGAAATTTACCAATATGACTATGCTAGGAAATACAGGTGTTGCAACTATGGTTGTGGAAGATGAAAATTGTACTTATGAAAATATTCATATTGAAAAGGCTTATGTAAATGGCAGAAGCTATGGAAGCAAACTATCAGCAATGGTTGCAGTTAAAACAGGAGGAAGTATCAAGAATTGTTATGTACAAGGAGAAATATATGGAAGTGGTAATCGAGCTGCTGGTATAGTAGCCTTATCACAAGGAGACGTTACTATCGAAAATGTAATAGCAAATGTTTACATGAGTTGTAGTGAAAGTCAGATATATCCTGATAATACAGAAACTTGGGGTGGATTTGTTGGTGAAGTAGGAACTGGAAACTTAACTGTAAAAAATTCAGCAATGATTAATAAACTACAACAAAATAACAATCCGATTGACAAATTTATAGGAAATGTAGTAGACGGGGCAAATGCAATTTTTGAAAATTGCTATGAAAATGAAGATGCAAATGGAACAGCAAGTGACACAATAGACGGAATAAATGTAGTTACTAATGCTGAGCTGTTGACAAAAGAATTTTACACAAGTAGACTACTGTTAGATGAAAGCATTTGGAATTTAGACAATATTGCACAAGCAGATATAACAAGTGCTGATAATAAAGTAGTAAGATTTATCACTTTTGGTTTACAAGAGTTTTAGTAAATTTATTATAATGTAATGATATTTTTATAGAATTCTTAGAAGAAGTCTGTAAAAAGTCTATAGAAAAATGAGATTTAAGTTATATTTTTAACTTAATCTCATTTTTTTGTACAACAGGCATGTCGATTAACAAAGTCCAAAATGGAAGTATATATTGTCAACTGTATAGAGAAACACAAGCACATTATATAGCTATAGTGTCATAAAATGTGAAAGCTTGTCAGTTCTCTTTTGTGTATAGCTTGAATAAAATAGAAACAAGAAAAAAGATAGGAGAAAACTAAAAATGCGAAATTCTAAAAAGAGCTTGCGTGAAGTTTTAGATAAGAAACAATTAATCAAATGGAAGAAAAAGAAAAAAGAGGAAGTGGTTGATCTAAAAAAAGAGAAAAAAATAGCGCAAAAGGGAATGAAGAAAAAGTTTGGAAAAGAAATAAAAAGCAAAAAAATAAAAGTGAAAGCAGAAGAAAAAATAGGAGATGTCACTAGAAAGAAAAGAATGAGAAATGAAATTGTCATTTTGTGGATGGTTCTTTTAGTACTTCTTTTTCGTATTGGATGGATACAATTTGGTGAAGGTTCAAAGTTGCAATCTATGGCTTATGTACAGCAAACCCTAGACAGAAGTATTAATCCTAAAAGAGGTACTATTTATGACGCAACAGGAAAGAATATCTTAGCAGTTAGTAGTACAGTAGAGACGATAACAGTTAATCCAGGAAATATTGCCAAAGAAGATAAAGAAAAGGTAGCAAGAGCACTAAGTGATATTCTAGAATTAGATTATGAAACGGTTTTAAAAAGAGTAACCAAAAAAAGTTCGATAGAAACCATTAGCAGAAAAGTAGACAGAGAAAAGACAGATAAATTACGAGTTTGGTTAAAAGATAACAAAATTACAAAAGGGGTTAATATTGATGAAGATACAAAAAGATATTATCCATATAATAATTTAGCTTCACAAGTCATTGGATTTTCAGGAAGTGATAATCAAGGACTAGATGGAATTGAAGCGGTTTATGATGAGCAATTAAAAGGACAAAAAGGAAAAATAGAGAGACTAACAGATGCTAAAGGTGGAGATATTGAAGAAGTACATGAAAACTATGTGGATGCAATTGATGGAAATGATTTGGTATTAAGTATTGATGCGACCATACAAGGAATTGCAGAGAAATATCTAAAAGAAGCTTGTATTGATAATAAATGTACAGATGGTGGAAACATTGTAATCATGAACCCAAAAACAGGGGATGTTCTAGCAATGGCAGGCTATCCCAACTATAACTTAAATGAACCATTTGAGCCTTCTACAGATGAACTAAAAGCGTCATGGGAGGGAATGTCACAAGCAGATAGAAATAAGGCCATGATGGCACTTTGGAGAAATAAAGCAGTAAGTGATACTTATGAGCCAGGGTCAGTCTTTAAGCTAATTACAGCATCAGCATCCTTAGAAGAAGGAATTACGACACCAGATAAAGAAGGGGAATTTTGCTGCACAGGTGGTATTGAAATAGCAGGAGTTAGAATTAAATGTTGGAGATATTATAGACCACATGGCAGTGAATCCTTAAGGCAAGCACTCATGAATTCTTGTAACCCAGTATTTATAGGATTAGGACAAAAAATTGGTGTACCAACTTATTATAGTTACCTAAATAAATTTGGGCTTCTAAAACCAACAGGAATTGACTTATCACGGAGAAGCAACCAGTATTTTCCTAAAAGAGAATAAGGTAGGACCAGTAGAACTTGCAACTATTGCCTTTGGGCAAAGATTTGAAATTACACCAATTCAATTAGCAACAGCGGTTAGTAGTATTGCTAATGGAGGGGTAAAGATTACTCCTAGAGTAGTCAAGAAAATCATTAATAGTGAAACAGGAGAAGCAACAGAAATACCTGTTAAAACAGGAGAAAGAATTATTTCAGAAGAGAATGCGAAATCTATCTTAAGTATGATGGAAAGCGTTGTAGCAGAAGGAACAGGAAAAAATGCACAAGTAATGGGGTATCGTGTAGGGGGCAAAACAGGCACATCAGAAGATGGTGTTAATACCAATAAATATGTAGCATCTTTTTGTGGTGTTGCACCAATATCAGATCCGCAAGTAGTTGCATTAGTAACATTATACAATCCAACAGGAGAAGGAGGACACCAAGGAGGTGCGTGGGTAATTTTAACAACACACTTTGAAACTATTGGAAAATTAGTAATGATATAAACTATCAAATCAAGAGAAAGTAATTTTGAAGTTGCTTTCTCTTTTGTTTGATTTAGTAATATTAAAGTGATATACTAATATATAGAAATAATAATTTGGAGGTATAAAATGATTATTGGATATAGAAGAGCTCAGAAAACAGATCTAGATGATTTAGTAGAATTGAGAATAAAATTAAATTATTATGATATGAAAGAAGATAATATCACTAAAGTTAATAATGAAAGACAGTTAAGAGATACTATAAAAAAAGTTTTAGAAAAAGAACTAAATAAGACAATATATTTTTATATTGCTTTAGATGAAAAAGAAAATAAAGTAGTAGCTGGAGGAGCAATAATAATTCAACAATTAATTCCATTTTCTACTATTCCAAATGGTAAAGTAGGTTTCATTACAAGTGTTTATACTAATGAAAAGTATAGAAATATGGGAATTCAAAAAAATATTATGAAGATGATGATAGAATGTGCAAGATACCATAATTGTCAAAGAATAGAATTAAATGCTACTAATCCTAATGCTATAAAATTATATGAATCATATGGATTTAAAAAAATGGATTTTAAGTACCGATTAGAATTATTGTAATAATATATTGAAAAGAAAAATTGTTATATTTTATAAAAGAGTATAGTAATTTTTTTATACTAATTTATAAATAATTACAACAAAAATTTATCCCTCGGAGAGCAAAAAGGTTTTAGGAGATTTTCTCCTAAACAGCAATTTGTGGTCCAAAAGACCATGCTGGCGAATAAACCGTATAAAAAAGTGAAAGGTATTATTCGTAGCAAATAAAATTTGCTTTTTCAAATTATACTTCGTTTCTACTTAGCATAATTTTTTATCTTAGTTATTATTGTAAAACATATAAAAATATGATAATATCTAAAGTAGATAAATAAAATATAGATATTATAAAATGATTTATTATAAGGTAAAGAAAAGAAAGTGAGATGATAAATTTGAAAATATATCATGGTAGCACAGTTATTGTAGAAAAGCCAAGCTTAGAAATATTAAATTATAGAACAGATTTTGGAAAAGGTTTTTATACAACAACAGATATAGAACAAGCAAAAAGATGGACAAAAATAAAAAAAGGAAGAATGCAAGAAGAGAATAAAGATGAGAAAATAAAAAGATATATTAATATTTATGAATATACAGAGAATGAAAATCTTAATATATTAAATTTTGAAGAAGCAACAGAACAATGGTTAAAATTTGTATTTAAAAATAGACAAAGTGATGAACTTGTACATCAATATGATATTGTAATAGGACCAGTAGCAAATGATAATTTGTATCAAGTATTAGTAAGTTATGAAAATGGAATCTATGATATAGAAGAAACTATAAAAAGGCTTAAAACATATTTATTATCAAATCAAATTTCATTTCATACATCAAAATCGTTAGAATGTATAAAATATATAGAAACTATTGAGGTAGGTGAAGAAGATGAGTGAAGGTAAATTTACTTGTATGATGTTTACAATAGTACAAACATTATGTGATAGTATTAAAAATTATTTTAATATTAGTTATGCAGAGGCAATGAATTTATTGTATCATTCTAAATTATATAAAGCATTGGAAAAAGAAGAAACAAAAATGTGGTATTATAGTAATTATGATTTATTTAGAATGTTTTTAGAAGAAAAAGAGACAGGTAAATATACTGTTTATGGGGGATAATATGGAAAAGAAAATAAATGATTTTATTGTATTTTGTGTTGAAATTTTCAAAGAAGAAAATAAACTTACAGGAAAAGAAGTGTATGAATTGTTTGAAAAGTATGGAGTATTAAAGTATTTACATGATGGGTATGATATGCTGCATACACAAGGTGATAAATGGCTTAAGAATGATATTAATGAATTCTTAAAGATTAGAGGATATAATGTAAATTAAAGAGATTTATATTTTAAAGTATGAAGCTAGATATTAGTAAAATGCTAATTTCTAGTTATTTTTTTATGCAGTTTTTTAAAATCTATACTTTTAGACAGTAGATACATTATAAAAAAGTTTAAGAAATTTTATAAAACTTTCCGACTTTTTATAAAATAGTTACATATACCTAGTAGATAGATTAAAAAAATTTTTCAAAAAAGGTTACATTTCAAGTGCAATTTTGGAATTTATCTAGTAGAGGAACAAATTAGTAATAAAAAATCATTAGAGTTAATAAACTTTAACAAATGAAAAAGGAAAGGTATATAAGGTTTGAAAGAAAAGAGCAAAATTATAGAATACTTATTAAATACAAAAAATCCATATACAATAAAGATGAATAATATGAATATTGAGATGACATATTCTAAAAACAATAAGATTTTTAATAAATGTATGTTAAGTATTTTAAAAGGAAAGATAGGAAAGTAAAATTGCTTCGCAATTTTGCATACTGAAACTGTAATAAATAAATTTTAACAGTTTCAGCAAAAAGGACTGACATTTGTTATTGAGCACGTTACAATATATGCGAAAGGAGGAAACTAATGGCAGGAAGAAAATCAAAGTATTCTTCTAATGAAAATAATACTATAAAAAATAAGATATGGTCTGTTGCATTATATATAAGGCTTTCACAAGAAGATGAAGACAATCGGCAAAGAAAAGCAAGAGAGTAATAGTGTAACAAGTCAAAAAACATTACTTAATGAATTTATAGAAGAACATGATGATTTGATAGTTTATGATACTTATATAGATGATGGATTTACAGGAACAGATTTTAATAGACCTTCATTTCAAAGATTACTAGAAGATATGAGAAATGGAAATATTAACTGTGTTATTGTAAAAGATTTATCAAGGCTTGGAAGAAATTATATAGAAGTTGGAAACTATATAGAGCAAGTTTTTCCATTATTTAATATAAGATTTATTGCCATTAATGATTTTGTAGATAGTTTTAAAAATCCATCAAGCACAAATACAATATTAGTACCATTTAAAAACTTAATAAATGATGAATACTGCCGAGATACATCAATTAAGATAAGAACATCTTTAAATGGAAAAAAGAAAAAAGGAGAATTTATAGGAGCATTTCCTTCTTATGGTTATATAAAAGATCCAAAAGATAAGCATAAGCTAATAATTGACGAAAGTGTTGCAAATATTGTAAGAAATGTATTTGATTGGAATGTAAATGAAGGATTAGGGCAAATATCAATATGCCACAGACTAAATAATTTAGGAATTTTAAATCCAACAGGACATAAGAAATTAGAATTAGGACAAAATTATAACAACTTTGGAATACAAGATAATACATATACTTGGACACCTTCTACAGTACGAAATATTTTAAACAATGAAGTGTATATAGGCAATACTGTTCAAGGAAAAAGAAAAACAAAAAGCTATAAAGTACATAAAGTAGAAGTTGTTCCAAAAGAAGAATGGGTTAGAGTAGAAAATACTCATGAAGCAATAATAGATAAAGAAACTTTTGAAAAAGCACAAGAACTAAGCAAAAGAGATACAAAGGTCTCTCAAAAGACAAAGGAATTATCGGTATGGGCAGGTTTTCTAAAGTGTGTAGATTGCAAAAGAGCAATGAACAAAAAAAGCAGTACCAATAAAAGTGGAAGTAAATATGAATATTATATTTGTAGTACCTATAGGAAAAAATCAAATAATTTATGCACAAAGCATTCTATTAAAGTGGAAAACTTAGAGAAAGCTGTCTTAAAAGCTATAAATTTACATATTGATTTATTAATTGATACAGAAGAAATAGTACAACAAATAAATGAAAGTACATATCAAAATACTAAAAATGAAAATCTTGAAAATATGATAATTGCTAAACAAAGTGAAATTACTAAAATATTAAATTTTAAAAGGATGCTTTATGAAGATTGGAAGAATGAAGATATTACAAGAGAAGAATATTTAGAATATAAACAAAAATATGAAAATGACATTGAAAGGCTAAAGAGAAACATCGAAAGGTTAGAGAGCGAAAAACAAAAGTATGAAAGTCAAAGTATAAGTAGTAATGAATGGATAGAAAAATTTAAAGATAAAAAAGGAATTACAGAACTTTCAAGAGATATAATGATGGAACTAATAGATTGTATATATGTAAAAGAAAATGGAGCTATAAAAATAAAGTTTAAATTTGAAGATGAATTTAAAAGATGCTTAGAATACATAGAAAATAACAAAGGTATATTAAAATTACAAGAAAATGTAGTGTGAAAATTAGAAAGGCTTCATTTTAAATATAAAATATGATATAGTTTGACATATATAAATAAAAGGAGAAAAATATGCAAATTAAAAAATTCAATATATTTAAAGATTTTACTAAGTTAAAGAAATTATTATTAAAAGAAGAGAGATGGAGCTTTGGTTCGTATGAAAGTAAATTAGAAAAAAGAAGATGTATGAATCTATATATTATAAGAACTCTATGTAGTAGTGATAAAGTATATGTATACAAAGATGATAATGGTTTATTAGGAATTATAGGAATAGACTATCATAAAAAGAAGGCTTTGAAAAAAGTTATATCTAATATAGCCTTGAAAACTTTTTGCTTATTTATTACAAAGAAAGAAAAAAAGGGACTATATGAATATTATTTTGGTACTGAAAATGCATATAATGGAAAGACCTATTGTGAGAGTAAAATAACACTACTAATGGTTGATAAGGAAAAAAGAGGTTTAGGAGTAGGAAAAGAATTAATAGAATATGTAGAAAATAAATTAAGAAAGATTAGTGTTGCAAATGTAGGAGTAAATACAGATTCATGTTGTGATTATAAATTCTATGAAAAGATGAAATATGCTCGAGTATTTGAAGGTAATTTTAATGAAGATGATATATATTTTTATAAAAAAGATTTCTAAGTAGAATGTACAAGTTAGAGTATATAGAAAATAATAAAGTAATTTAAGAGGATGGCTTAAGAAAAAACTTTTACTTGATTCGTTTGAAAAAATTGCATTTTATAGCCAATATTAATTTTGTGTTGTCAAAATTACCCAAGGAGGTGGTGTAGCAGCACCAGTAGGAGGGCAAGTATTATCAGAGGTATTGCCATACTTAGAATTAACAAAAGATAATGAAAAAGAAGAGGATAAGAAAAAGCAAGTAGAAGTACCAAATGTAGAAGGAATGACAGTAGCAGAAGCAGCTAAAGTTTTAAAAGAAGTGAATTTAGATTATCAAATAGAAAATGAGCCAGAGGGGTTAGATAAAACGACAGCAATAGTAAAGGAACAATTACCAAAGAAAGGCATTACAATATATGAGGGGACAAAAATTTTATTGAAGATATAGAAGAAAAAAATGCATACTATAATAAATTTAAGTAAATTTCAATAAAGTTTGCGTTATAAAATAAATGTATGATATAATACAAATGAAAAAATGAGATAAATAATAAGGAAAAGAAAAAAAGGCAACACAAGACAGAAATTTTAAAGAATAGGAGCGAGAAGAATGGAATTAACGAATATTTTATCTGGTTTAGAAGGCTTAAAGGTAAAAGGAAGTCTTGAAGTAGAAGTAGGTCAAATACGAAATAGCTCAAGTGAAATTAAAGAAGGAGATATGTTCGTAGCAATTGACGGATTTGAAACAGATGGACATAGGTATATACCAGAAGCAATTGCAAAAGGAGCAAAGGTCATTATGGCTCAAGCTGATAAAGTAACCAAAGAAATGGTAAAGGGATTACCAGAAGATGTTACCTTTATTTTAGCGCCAGATACAAGATATGCTATTGCGATATGTGCTTGTAATTTCTATCAAAATCCTTCTCGCAAACTAAAATTAATTGGTGTTACAGGTACAAAAGGAAAGACAACAACCACTTTTATGATTAAGTCCTTATTAGAAAAACAAGGATTTAAAGTGGGATTAATTGGTACTATTTGTACGTATATTGGAGATAAAAATTTAGGAGATAATGATAGAACAACACCAGAAGCATTAGAATTACAAGAACTTTTAAGCAAAATGGTAAAAGCAAAATGTGATTATGTTGTTATGGAGGTTTCTTCTCAAAGTTTAAAGCTAGGAAGAGTAGATGGTTGTAATTTTGAAATAGGAATATTTACTAACTTTTCAAAAGACCATATTAGTCCTAAAGAACATCCGAGCATGGAGGACTATTTTGAATCCAAAGTAAAGTTATTTAAAATGTGTAAATATGGTTATATTAATTCAGATGATATTTATGCCAACAAATTACCAGGCTTAGTGCCAAGCTGTGAATTTAAAACATATGGAATTGATAACCCAGCTAATTTGATTGCAAAAGATATTACAGTTACAAATGCTTATGTGGATTTTAAAGCAAAATTAGGAGATAAAAATCAAAGA
Organism: uncultured Clostridia bacterium; assembly: GCA_948560265.1. Classification (GTDB taxonomy): domain Bacteria; phylum Bacillota; class Clostridia; order TANB77; family CAG-508; genus CAG-273. The sequence continues at coordinate 152,482 of CAOXTD010000001.1, forward strand.
GTAAAAACTGATATTCCAGGAAGATTTAGCGTATATAACTCATTAGCAGCAATTAGTGTAGCTTTAAAATATGGAGTTTCAGCAGAAAATATTCAAGAAGCATTATTGAATGTACGTGTTCCAGGTAGAAGCGAGTTAGTGGATAATGATAAGGAAATCACAATAATGATAGATTATGCTCATTCACCAGAAAGTTTGGAAAGTATATTAACAACTGTGCAAGAATATACACAAGGTGATGTCATTTGTGTATTTGGTTGTGGGGGAGATAGAGATACACGGAAAACGCCCGATTATGGGAGAAATTGCAGGAGTAAAAGCAGATTATACAATTATCACTTCAGATAACCCAAGAACAGAAGAACCTGCCAAAATTGTAGAGCAAATAGAAGCAGGAATAAAAAAGACTAAAGGAAAATATGAATGTATTGTAGATAGAAAAGAAGCAATTAAAAAAGCAATCGAAATGGCACATAAAAGAGATATGGTTATTATTGCAGGTAAAGGGCATGAATTAACGCAAGAAATAAAGGGAAAGAAATATCCATTTGATGAGAGAGAAATTGTCAAGGAGATATTAGAAAAATAAATTTAGGGGGGACATATCTTATCCTTAAAGAAATGACCCTAGGGAAAGATGTGTCCCCCATAGTAAACTCAGGAGGAAAAATGGAAACACAAACAAAAATTGTTCTACTTTCATTTGCAATTAGTGTTGTTATTGCACTTATTATTATTCCTATTTTGAAAAAGCTAAAAGTAGGGCAAATAGAAAGAAGAGAAGGTCCTCAGTCACATTTAAAAAAGCAAGGAACACCTACTATGGGTGGAATTATCATGATTATTACTATTTTAGTTTTTGGTATTTTCATGGTATGGAATTATATGAGAAGTTCTAGCCAAGATGAAGTAACTATAGGCAAGAATTTAATTCCACTTATTAGTGTTACAGTAGGTTTTGGTATTATTGGATTGATTGATGACTTAAAAAAACTAATTGGAAAAAATACAGATGGATTAAAGCCAGCTTATAAGATGTTGGGGCTATTAATTGTAGCTGTAGGGTTCACTTTATATTTAACGCAGATTCTTCATATAGGTACTGACATTTATATTCCATTTGTAAAAACATATTTTAACTTACCAATTTGGATTTATATTCCATTTGCAGTGGTAGTACTTCTTGCTACTACCAATGCAGTTAATTTGACAGATGGTATTGATGGCTTATCTACTAGTGTTACAACCATTATCCTTACTTGTTTGACTGTAATTGGTATTATTTTTGGAATAAAAGAAATTACTATCTTTGGTAGTATTTTAATAGGAAGTTGTTTAGCATTTTTAGTCTTCAACTTGCACCCAGCAAAAGTTATGATGGGAGATACTGGTTCTCTTCTATTAGGTGGAGCAATTGCAAGTATTGCATTATACTTAAAAATGCCATTATTACTCATTATTATTGCATTAGTTCCAGTTGTTGAAACACTTTCTGTTATGATACAAGTAAAACACTTTAAAAAAACAGGAGAGAGAATTTTTAAAATGGCTCCTATTCACCATCATTTTGAATTATCAGGTTGGAAAGAGAACAAGATCGTTTCTATATTTAGTCTTATCACATTAGTTTGTTGTATTATAGGGCTAATAGCAATTTAAGTTAGCCGTGCGAAACGTTAGTGAGCTACGGATAACTTATGCAATTGAGCGAAGCGAAATTGTAAACCTTAATAAAACCAGAAAGGATGTTAGCTAATTATGCCAACAAAAGCAAAAAAAACTTCTAAATTTATGAACAATCCTTTTGACTTTATTCTTTGTATTGTCGTGTTTATTTTGCTTGCTCTAGGAATTGTTATGGTATTGTCAGCTTCAGCGCCATCTGCTTTAGCAGAAGGAGGAGAAAGCTATGAATATGCAGGAAAGCAATTACTTTTTGCTATTTTAGGGCTAGCTGCAATGTTTTTCATTTCTAAAATAGATTATCGTTTTTATAAGAAATTTTATTGGGTAATTTATGGCGTTTCAGTAGGAATTTTGCTATTGGTTCTAATTCCAGGAATAAAGGTTTCAGCTGGTGGTGCAACTAGGTGGGTTGCTATTCCAGGGCTAGGACAATTTCAGCCATCAGAGTTTACGAAAATTGGTCTAATTATTTTCTTTGCAGGTTATCTATCAGACCATAAAAATGAAATGAAAGATTTTTGGAAAGGGTTTGTTAGGCCTTTTGCCTTTATTGTGCCACCAATTGCTATTTTATATTTTGTACAAAATCACTTAAGTGCTTCCTTAATTATCGGAATGATTACTTGTGTTATGATGATTATTGCAGGTGCTAGAATGCTTCATTTTATCTGTGCAGGTTTAGCAGGAGGAGGAGCAATGGGTGCTTATTTGCTATACAAAATTAATTCAGGGGGAGGAGAAGATAGTTTCCGTATTAATAGAATTATCTCTTTCTTAGACCCATGGGCAGATGCTACAGATACAGGTTGGCAAGTAGTTCAAAGCTTGTATGCTATTGGATCTGGAGGTTTATTCGGAACGGGACTTGGTGGCAGTAAGCAGAAATATTTATATATTTCTGAACCTCAAAATGACTTTATCTTTTCGATTATAGCAGAAGAATTAGGATTTGTAGGCTGTAGTATTATTATTGCGTTATTTGCTATTTTTATCTGGAGAGGTATTTTAATCGCTATGAAAGCACCAGACACGTTTGGAGGATTACTTGCAGTAGGAATTACTAGCTTGGTGGCAATTCAAGTTATTCTAAATATTGCTGTAGTAACTTCTTCTATGCCAAATACTGGTATTCCATTACCATTCTTTAGTTATGGTGGTACAGCTTTATTTATTTTATTATCTAGTGTACGGTATTTTACTGAATATTTCGCGAGCGGGTCAAAAAGCTTAAAATATACAGAAAGGAAAGTTAGAGAATGAAAGTAATCATAGCAGCAGCAGGGACAGGGGGACATATTAATCCTGGGATTGCAATAGCGAATAAAATAAAAGAGAAAGAGCCAGACTCAGAGATTATTTTTATAGGAACAAATCGAGGTTTAGAAAATGATTTAGTGCCAAGAGCAGGATATAGTCTAAAAACAATTCAAGCATATGGATTTAATCGTAAGATTTCTTTAGATAATTTTAAGAAGATGTATAAAACTTTCCGTTCTATTGGTGAAGCAAAAAAGATAATACAAGAGTTTCAGCCAGATATCGTTATTGGGACAGGTGGATATATATGTGTACCAGTGGGAATGGCCGCAAAAAAGGCCAAAATTCCAATTGTACTACATGAAAGCAATGCGTTTCCCGGAATTGCAATTAAAATGTTGTCAAAAAAAGCAGATACTATTTTGCTAGGCTTTGAAGATGCTAGAAAGCGTATTCCAAATGCCAAGAAAATTGTTGTAACAGGAACACCAACTAAGGTGAAATACATAGAAGTTTCTAATAGCCAGAGGATACAATTAATTAAGCAGCTTGGATTACAAGTAGATTTGCCAATTGCTTTGTGTTTTGGAGGGAGTCAAGGAGCGCAAAGTATTAATGAAAGCTTAGTGCAAATTATTAAACAACAGAAGAATAGTAACTATCAAATTATTTGGGCAGCAGGACCTGCACAATATGAACAAGTAAAAGAGAAATTAATAGAATGCCAAATGGAAATAGAACATTTAGAAAAAGTGAAAATAGTACCATATATCTATAATATGGAAGAAATTATGAATATTGTCGATTTAGTAGTATGCAGAAGTGGTGCTATGACAATTACAGAAATTTCTAATGTAGGAAAGCCTGCTATATTTATACCATTTCCATTTGCAACAGAAAATCATCAAGAATACAATGCGAAGGTATTAGAAAAAGTTGACGCTGCAAGAATTATTTTAGATAAAAACCTAACTGCTGATTTATTGAATGATATGATTGAAAATATGGTAAGTGACGCAGAAAAATTAAAGAGAATGGGGAAAAATGCAAAAAATATTTCTATTGAAAATGTGGAAGAAAAAATTTACCAAGAGATTGAAACACTAGCATTTCCAGAATTTAGGAAATAAAAAAAATGTCGAAACTGTCAAAAAAGGTCATACGAAAACACTTGCAAAGATTATAGGTCTGTTGTATAATTGTCCCTGTGCGAAAGAAAAGGGAGGTGTAAGAAACTTTGGAAAAATCGGTTGAAGTGTATGGTAGTGTATCAATTTGTGACTGTATCACAAAAGGAGTAACAGAAGAATTTCCAATTAATCTAGAGTATTACAAAATACATACTTGTATGCCAAAAAATGTCGAAAAACCATATGGAATAGGCATTTTAAAAACACATGAAGATACAAAAGAAAGTTGTATGGAAAAGAGTGAATTCAGTCATATTTTTAGCCAAGAGCAAGAAGCAGAGAAAATGCTACAGCTGTTGATTGAAAATAAAGTTACACCAGTAGCTTTAAGAGATGTTCTAGAAGATTTTGCATCAATATAAAATGAGTAGATAAATAGCATCTATAAACAGATGCTATTTTTTTCTTATGACTTTATATAAAAATTACTTGCAAAATGAATCAAATTAGTCTATGATACTATAATAGTAAAAGGCAAAAATTTAAGGAGAATACAAATGGCAGATAAATTAATTATTGTGGAATCACCAGCAAAGGCTAACACAATTAAAAAATTTTTAGGGGGAAGTACCAAGGTAATGGCATCTATGGGGCACATTCGAGATTTACCAAAATCTAAAATGGGAATAGACATAGAACATGACTTTGAACCAGAATATATTAATATTCGTGGAAAAGGTGATTTGATTAAAAGTTTGAAAAAGGAAGCAAAAAATGCAAAGCAAGTCTATCTTGCAACTGACCCTGACCGTGAGGGAGAAGCAATTGCTTGGCATTTAGCACATATTTTGGAAATTCCAGAAGACAGTAATTGTAGAGTTACTTTTAATGAAATCACAAAAGAGACTGTCAAAGAGTCTATCAAAAAACCAAGAAAAATAGATATGAATTTAACAGATGCGCAACAAGCAAGAAGAGTATTAGATAGAATCGTAGGTTACAAAATAAGTCCCGTACTTTGGAAAAAGGTAAAAACTGGGCTGTCAGCAGGTAGAGTGCAGTCAGTAGCTGTTAAATTAATTGTAGATAGAGAAGAAGAAATTGAACATTTCATTCCAGAAGAATATTGGAATATCTATGCTACTCTAATGGAGCCAAAAAGCAAAAAAGAATTTCAAGCAACCTTCTTTGGTAAGGGAAACAAAAGACAAGAAATTAATACTGAAGAAGAGGTAAAAGAAATCTTAACAGCAATTGAAAAAGGAAAGTATATTGTAGCAGATATCAAAAAAGGAGAAAAGAAAAGAACACCAGCACCGCCATTTACTACTAGTACTATGCAACAAGAAGCATCTCGTAAATTAGGCTTTACGTTAAAGAAAACCATGTCAGTAGCACAAGGGCTATATGAAGGTGTTAATGTAGGAGAAAAGGGTACAGTAGGTTTAATTACTTATATGAGAACAGACTCTACTAGAATTTCAGAGGAAGCAAGGGCAGTAGCTAAAACCATTATTACAGAAAAATATGGTGCAAGCTATTATGAAAATCGTTATTACAAGACAAAAGCAGGGGCACAAGATGCCCATGAGGCAATTAGACCAACTTATATTGATTTAGAACCTGAAAAAATTAAGGAACATTTAAGTAGTGATCAATATAAGTTATATCGTTTAATCTATAACCGATTTATTGCAAGCCAAATGGCACAAGCAGTATATGACACCACATCCAGTGATATAGAGGTAAATGATTATCATTTTAAAGCAAATGGTCAAACCCTAAAATTCAAAGGATTTATGATTTTATATGTCGAAACATTAGAAGGAGAAAAAGAAGAGGAGGAAAATACTTCTATTCCAGAGTTAACAGTAGGGCAAGAAGTAACTAAGAAAAAGCTAGAACCAAAACAAAGCTTTACACAACCACCAGCAAGATACACAGAGGCAAGTTTAGTAAAAGCTTTAGAAGAAAAAGGAATTGGCAGACCAAGTACGTATTCTCCAACTATCACTACTATATTAGAAAGAAGATATATTCAAAAAGAACAAAAGCAGCTTGTACCAACAGATTTGGGCAAAATTGTGAATCAGTTATTAACAGAAAATTTTACAGATGTTATCAATGTAGAATTTACAGCAAAAATTGAGGAAGAATTTGACGAAGTAGCAGAAGGAAAAGAGTCATGGAAAAAAATCATTCGTGAATTCTATGGGCCTTTTGAAAAAGAAGTAGAAAAGGTAGAAAAAGAATTAGAACATGTAGAATTAGTTGAAGAAGTTTCTGATGTACCATGCGAAAAATGCGGCAGAATGATGGTTATTAAATATGGTAGATATGGGAAATTTTTAGCTTGTCCAGGATATCCTGAATGCAAGAATGCAAAACCAATTGTTGAAACAATTGATGTGTCTTGCCCAGTGTGTGGTGGAACTGTACAAGTGAAGAAGTCAAAAAGAGGTAGAAAATTCTATGTTTGTGAAAATAATGGAAAGACTTGTGAATATATTTCATGGAATGCGCCTAAAGTAGGGGAAGAGTGGCACCCAGAGGAACCAACAAAAAAAACAAAGAAGAGGACAACAAAAAAGTCTTCAACGAAGAGAGCAACTAAGAAGTCTGCAACTAAAAAGAAATAAAAACATAGAACGAAAAAGACCTTATATTTACTGTTTACAGTAGAGATAAGGTCTTTAACAGATTTTAGTCTAACTACCTTGCAAAATTGCTATACTTATAGTATAATATTACAATTGATAATTTGGTGGAGGAAAGTCATGTTAGAAAATCAAGAGCAAATTCGCGAAAAAGAAAATCATAGAGTATTCAAACAGCTACTAGGTAGCTTTATGCAAGAAAATGATGAGAAAAAAGAAGAAATACTAGAATATGCTCGTAATATTAATATTATTCCTAAAATTTATTATGATGATTTCAACAAAAAAATGAAGGTAGAGTTTAAAATAGGTGATAAACAGCTTTATAAAATTAAGAATTTACCTGATTTTTACAACAAGATGCTTCACCAAGAGCCATACCAATATGGAACAAAATTAAATTTAGTTCATAAAAGAGAATCTTTTTCTAGAGAATCTCTTCCAATTTTAGACTTTATGTTAAAATATGCTGAAATTATGAAATATAGTAATGAAGCATCAGAAGGTTATAATTACTATAAAAAGGCATTTATATTAGACAATATTTTTATTTCTAATATGGGATTGGACGATTTATTTGAAGCATTACAAGAGTCTACAGTCGCTTTTCAAAGAAATAATAATGCAGAAAAGGAAATCTATTTTTCTTCTATAGAACCTAATATTCCATTTACTATTACTCAATTGTCAAATGAAAAGTTTAGTTTTCAAGCAAATATTGATATCTTCGGTTATGAAATTTTGGAGGGCAAAGATTATACCTATATGCTTTTTCAAAATACAATTTATCGTTGTAGTAAAGAATTTGAAAATAGTACTTTAAAATTACTAGAGGTATTACGTAAAAATTATACAAATCAAATTACGATTGATGAAGCTGAATTGACCAATTTCTTTGCTATCATTGCACCAAATTTGCCGAATGAGGTAGAAAAGGAGAATTTATCCCCAGAAGTTGAAAAGAGATGTGTTCCAAAAAATTTAGGCGTAAAAATTTATCTGGATTATGACAAGAATAATTATATTGTAGCAGATATTCGTTTTTGTTATGAAGATTTTGAGTTTAATCCTTTAATCAATGAAAAGGTAACTATAGCTCGTAATATTATTAGAGAGAATGAAGCGTTACATCAATTTATAAAAACAGGATTTATGCTAGATAAAGCAAATGTAAAACTAATTTTAACAAAAGAAGATATTATTTATCAATTTTTATCTGAAGAAATTGAAAGCTATATGAAAAGATATGAAGTGCTAGTAACAGATGCTTTTAGGAAAAAGGAAATACATAGTTTTCAAATGAAGAATATTGGTATTCGCATTGAAAATAATTTGTTAGAAATTGATTTATCACAAATTGGGATCGATTTGACAGATTTATCAGAAATGTTACAAAAATATCAGGTAAAAAAGAAGTTTCACCGTTTAAAAGATGGAACATACATGAAATTAGAAAATAATGAAGCTATGCAATTTTTAGAAGAACTTACGACAAATATGGAAATTGATGCCAAAGAATTAAGCAGCGGAGTAATGAAACTACCTGTTTATCGTACACTATATTTAGAAAAAATGTTGAAATCTTTAGATAATGTAACGATTCAAAGAGATTGTACATATCAAAATATGATACAACAATTAGAGAATAGTGGAAACATTGATGAAATAGAACTTCCAGTAGGACTACAAGCAGATTTAAGAAATTATCAAAAAGTAGGATATCAATGGCTAAAAACGTTAGATAATTATCACTTTGGCGGCATTTTAGCAGATGATATGGGACTTCGGAAAAACAATTCAGGTATTGGCAGTTATTTTATCTTATGTTAATAGTGAACAAGGAGAAGGAAGAAAAGCACAGCCTTCTATGGTGGTATGTCCGAGTTCTTTAACATTAAACTGGTTAGGAGAGGTAGAAAAGTTTTCGCCTAGTTTAAAAGCATTAGTGATTAGTGGCAGTGCTGGAGAACGAGAAAGAAAAATTAAAGAAATTGAAAACTATCATATTATTATAACTTCTTATGATTCTCTAAAAAGAGATATTGAGCTATATGACGGTATGTATCAATTTAAATATATGATTGCAGATGAAGCACAATATATTAAAAATAACAATACACAAAATGCAAAGGCAATTAAGAGAATAACAGCACAGACAAGATTTGCATTAACAGGAACGCCAATTGAAAATTCACTTTCAGAACTATGGTCTATTTTTGATTTTATTATGCCTGGCTATTTATTTAAATATCGTAAATTTAAGGAACTATATGAACTTGCAATTGTGAAAGATAATAATGAAGAAAAGTTAGAAAAACTTAAAAAAATGATAGAGCCATTTGTATTAAGAAGAATAAAAAAAGAAGTATTAACTGAATTGCCAGATAAGACAGTAACTGTATTATATAATGAAATGGAAGAAGAACAGCAAAAAATTTATTTGAGTCATTTAGCAAGAGCTAAAAAAGAAGTGGCTGATGAAATTCAAATGAATGGTTTTGAAAACAGTCAAATTAAAATTTTAGCATTATTGATGAGATTAAGACAAATTTGTTGCCATCCTAATTTATTTTTGCAAGATTATGAAGGAGAGAGTAGTAAACTGACACAATGTATTGAAGTTGTAACAGAGGCTACAAAAGGAGGACATAAAATTCTACTGTTCTCAGGTTATACATCTATGTTTCCAATTATAGAAAAAGAGCTGAAGAAAAATCAAATCAGTTATTTAAAATTAACAGGGCAAACTAAGGTATCAGAAAGAATTGAATTAGTAGATAAGTTTAATGAAGATAAGGATATTAAAGTATTTTTAATTTCTTTAAAAGCAGGAGGAACAGGACTTAACTTAACAGGAGCAGATATGGTAATTCATTATGATCCTTGGTGGAATATTTCAGCAGAAAATCAGGCTACAGACAGAACCTATCGAATAGGACAAAAAAATAATGTACAAGTATATAAATTAATTACGAAGAATTCTATTGAAGAAAAGATATATGAGTTACAGCAAAAAAAGGCAAAGTTAGTAGATAATATGTTATCAACTCAAAATACTTTTATTAGTCAGTTATCTAAAAGGGATATTATGGAGCTATTTGGTTAAGGAAAGGAATGTCAAAATAATGAAAGAATATGTTACTGTAATTGGAGGAGGGCTAGCGGGTTGCGAAGCAGCTTATCAAATTGCTAAAAGAGGAGTTAAAGTGAAGTTATATGAAATGAAACCTAAGAATTTTTCGGCTGCACATAGTAATCCAAATTTAGCAGAAATTGTATGTAGCAATTCTTTGAAGTCTAACTTACATACGAATGCCTGTGGATTATTAAAAGAAGAACTTAGATTATTAGATTCTTTATTAATTCGAGTAGCAGATGAAACAGCAGTGCCAGCCGGGCAAGCTTTGGCTGTTGATCGTGAAAGGTTTGCAAAGAGAGTTACAGAAGAGATTAAGAAAATAGAAAATATAGAAATAATATATGAAGAAATTGGAAATGCAACTGTTAATAACATAGATGACATTTTAATGGATGAAAAGGTATATAGCGAACTGGAAGAGATGGCAGAGGAAGGAATCGTAATTGTTGCTACAGGTCCTTTAACTTCTGATAAACTTTCTAAAGAAATTGCACAAATAACAGGGCAAGATAAGTTATATTTTTATGATGCTGCAGCACCTATATTAGAAAAGGACTCCATAGATATGAATATTGCTTTTTGGGGAGAACGTTATGAACAGGAAAGAGGAAGAGAGGAAGAAATAGATGTCTGGCAAAATAGAATAAAGGAGCAGCAAGAAGCAAGCTACATTAATTTACCGATGAACAAAGAAGAATATGAGGAATTTTGGACGGCATTGGTAAATGCAGAGGTTGTTACTTTGCATGAATTTGAGAAAAAAGAAATATTTGAAGGGTGTATGCCTATTGAAATTATGGCTAAGAGAGGAAAGGATACTTTGAGGTTCGGCCCTTTAAAACCAGTAGGGTTTACAGACCAAAGAACAGGAAGAAGGCCTTATGCAGTGGTACAATTAAGGCAAGATAATAGTGAGGGTAACTTATTTAATATGGTAGGATTTCAAACCAACCTTAAATATGGGGAACAACAAAGAGTATTTAGTATGATACCAGGACTTCGAAATGCAGAATTTGTAAAATTTGGAGTAATGCACCGTAATACTTATATAGATTCTAGTAAATTACTAGACAACACGTATCAATTAAAAAGTAATTCTAATATTTATTTTGCAGGTCAACTTACTGGTGTAGAAGGATATGTAGAATCTATTTCTTCTGGTTTAGTTGCAGGATTAAATGCAGTAAAACAATATCAGAAACAAAGGGAGAAAGAAGAGAAGATAATAAAAATAGCCAAGGGCGGTGAGGAAATTTCAAAAGTAAGATTTCCAAAAACTACAATAATGGGGGCATTAGCAAATTATATTTCAACGGAAAATAAAAATTTTCAACCAATGAATGCAAATTTTGGAATTTTACCAGAATGGCCAGAAAAGATAAAAGATAAAAAAGTAAAATATACGAAGTTAGCAGATAAATCATTAGAAGAATTAAAGAAGTTCATAAATGAGATAGAAAAATAGAAAATGATAAAACCGCATATAATTTTTATATGCGGTTTTTATTGGTTTTATTATTTTTATTATCTTTGTTCATCCTCATCATTTTCTCTATCAACTTGAGGTCTATTTTGTGCTTTAGCTTGTTTTAATAAATCAGCTGCCATTTTTTCTTCGTAATCTCTTACAACTTCATACTTCATTGAGTTTTTGAATTTTTGCTTATCTTCTTGAGAAACAGGTGCTGGTTCTTCTTCTGCATTTCTTTCTTTTCTTGCAGCATTCCAATTTTTAAATCTTTTAACAAATTGCCACCATTTTGGTTGTGTTGCTGGTACATTAGGAGTTGGTGAAGTACCAGTAGAAGGCGCAGTTCTCTCTGCATTTGTTCTAGTAGTACTACTAGAATCATCTGATATGTCAGATGATTGGCCGTCTCTTAGAGGAGATTCAAAACCAATATTTTGTAGTGCTGTTTCATAGTTTGCAATTTGCTTATCAAATCCTTTGATTTGTCTTTCATTAGCTTTAATTTCTCTTCCTAAATTTTCATAAGAAGTAATTTTATCAATGACATCTCTTGAAATTGAACCTCTAAAATATCTTGCCAAATCACCTCTTGCTTTATTTAATTCAGTTTGAAGACCAGGTAATTCTTTATGAGCTTTATCTATTTCAGCAGGAGTTTTTGTAGTATCTGCTATAGTTGCTTGAGCTTTTGATACTAATTTAGTGTATTTTTCAATTTCTTTTAAAGAATACATTACATTAGGATCTTGTTTTGCTGCTTCTTGAATTTTTAATAATGTTTCATTTTGATTTATTTTTTCATCTTTACCTTTTTGGAATTTAACTAACTGTCTAGAAAATTTCTTTCCAATTACTTCGCTTAAATGTGCTTTTAAAGCAGGATCTTGAGAAAGCTCAGCCATTTTCTCATCAATAGTAGCTTGGTTTTTTTGCACAGTTGCTTCTAACTTTTCTAATTGTTGCTTTTTTCCTTCTAATTCTTTCTTAGGAGCTTTTAATGATTCCTTTAATGTTTTTACTTTTGCTTTGTCTCCGTCTTCTTCTGCTCTAATAATTTCTATTTGCGTATTTTCTATTTGCCTTGTAAGTGCTTTTACCTCTTTCTTTAAAGTATCTACTGTTGCAATTAACTTTCCAGACTTATCAAGTGCTTTTTTACTTCTAGCATAAGCTTTGTCCATATTTTCTAATTCCATAAAATTTCCCATAATATAAAACTATATTATGGTTTTACACCTCCTTTTATTATTCTTCTAGCGCTTCATCACATTCTGCAATCAAATCTTCTATTTCTTGTAATACATCATTAAGTTCTACTTTTAAATCAACAAGTTCTTCTGTTGAAAGTTCGTTAAGTTCCTCTCTATTAATTACTAAGTTTTCTTCGTCCATATGTTCCTTATCTAAATTAAAGAATATTTTTAACTTAGATTTCCTCCTTTCATGTAAAAAATTACATTATATAGTAATATTATACAATAAAAAAGGGAAAAAGTCAAGAAAATCAAATATTACAAATATATTTCAGTATTACAGAAATGTTACGAACATAAATTATGTAAATAAATGCGGCATAAGATGAGTAGGGAAAATATTGACAAAGAGAGAGGGATGTGATAGAATATTGAACGTTAATGTAAAGTGTATGTAATATGCATTTTTGTAACATTAAATCATTATATTTTGAAAAGAGGTGAAATTTAAGTGCCAACAATCAACCAATTAGTAAGAAAAGGTAGAAAAAGTTCTACAACAAAATCAACAGCACCAGCATTACAACATGGATATAACTCTATGAATAAAAGAGTTACTAATAACAGAGCACCACAAAAAAGAGGTGTATGTACTGTTGTAAAAACTGTAACACCTAAAAAGCCAAACTCTGCTTTAAGAAAAGTAGCCAGAGTAAGACTATCTAATGGATATGAAGTAACTTCATATATCCCAGGTATTGGACACAATCTACAAGAGCACAGTGTTGTTCTTATCAGAGGTGGAAGAGTAAAAGACCTTCCAGGTGTTAGATATCACATTATCAGAGGAACATTAGATACAGCAGGTGTAAAAGACAGAATGCAAGCTCGTTCTAAATACGGAGCTAAAAAACCCAAGAAATAAATCGTGAATATAGTTCTTAGGAAAAAACGGTGCTAATAATACATTACTAAATTAAGGTACTTAAATTTAGAATAGATTATATAGCACTATACGGAAAAGCATAAGGCTTTTCAGAGTACCTAATCATACAAATTGTATGAAATCATAAAAAGGAGGGAAGAATAGTGCCAAGAAAAGGATTTATAGCAAAAAGAGAAGTTTTACCAGATCCAATTTATAATAGCAAAGTTGTTACTAAATTAGTAAACAATGTTATGCTAGATGGTAAAAAAACAGTTGCTCAATCAATCGTATATGATGCATTTGACATCATTAAAGAAAAAGAGCAAAAAGATCCACTAGAAGTTTTCCAAGCAGCTTTAGAAAATGTTATGCCAGTTCTTGAAGTTAAAGCAAGAAGAATCGGTGGTGCAACATACCAAGTACCAATCGAAATTAGACCTGAAAGAAGACAAACTTTAGGACTAAGATGGCTTGTAACATATGCTAGAAACAGACATGAAAAAACAATGGCTGAAAAATTAGCAAATGAAATTATGGATGCAGTAGCTGGAAATGGTGGAGCTTTCAAGAAGAAAGAAGACATGCATAAAATGGCTGAAGCAAATAGAGCTTTTGCTCATTACAAATTCTAATATAAGGAGGATAAAAAGGTGGCTGGAAGAGAGTTTCCTTTGGAGAAAACAAGAAATATAGGAATCATGGCTCACATTGATGCAGGAAAAACAACCACAACAGAGAGAATACTTTTCTATACTGGTAAAACTCACAAAATTGGAGAAGTTCACGATGGTGGTGCAACAATGGACTGGATGGTTCAAGAGCAAGAAAGAGGTATTACAATTACTTCTGCTGCTACAACTTGTCAATGGCTAGGACATCGTATCAATATTATTGATACTCCTGGACACGTAGACTTTACTGTTGAAGTTCAAAGATCTTTAAAAGTACTTGATGGTGCTGTAACAGTATTAGCAGCTAAAGGTGGTGTTCAACCACAAACAGAAACAGTTTGGAGACAAGCTGATAAGTATTCAGTTCCAAGAATGGTATATGTTAATAAAATGGATACTACTGGTGCTGACTTCATGCTTTGTGTTGATCAATTAAAAAATAGATTAAAAGCAAACGCAGTGCCAATTCAATTACCAATTGGATCAGAAGAAAATTTCAAAGGTGTTGTAGACTTAATCAAAATGAAAGCTTTCATTCATAAAGACGACTTAGGAAGAGAAATTGAAGAGACAGATGTACCAGCAGATATGAAAGCACAAGCAGAAGAATATAGAGCAAACTTAATAGAAGCAGCAGCTGAACAAGATGATGAATTAATGATGAAATATTTAGATGGTGGAGAACTATCTGAAGAAGAAATCAAAAAAGGAATCAGATTAGGAACAATTGGAAATAAAATGATTCCTGTATGCTGTGGTTCTTCTTACAAGAATAAAGGTGTACAAGAATTATTAAATGCAGTTGTAGAATTTATGCCATCACCACTTGATATTGCAGATATTAAAGGTGTTGATATGGATGGAAATGAATCGATAAGAAAAACATCTGATAGTGAACCATTTGCAGCTTTAGCATTCAAAATTGCAACAGACCCATTTGTTGGAAAGATTTGCTTCTTTAGAGTATATTCTGGTACATTAGATGCAGGTTCAACAATTTTAAATGCAAACAAAGATAAAAAAGATAGAATGGGAAGAATTCTATTAATGCACTCAAATCACAGAGAAGATATTGATAAAGTATATGCAGGTGATATTGCAGCAGCAGTAGGATTAAAAGATGTTGGAACAGGTGATACATTATGTGATCCTGCACACCCAATTATTCTAGAATCAATGGAATTCCCAGAGCCAGTTATTGATATTGCTATTGAGCCAAAAGATAAGGCAAATAGCGAGAAAATGGGAATCGCTTTAGCAAAACTTGCTGAAGAAGATCCAACTTTCAAAACTTGGACAGACCAAGAATCAGGTCAAACTATCATTGCTGGTATGGGTGAATTACACTTAGATATCATCGTTGACCGTTTAAAAAGAGAATTTAAAGTTGAATGTAGTGTAGGTAAACCACAAGTTTCTTACAAAGAAACTATTAGAAACAAAGTTAAAGTACAAGGTAAATTCATTCGTCAATCTGGTGGTCGTGGACAATACGGTGACGTATGGCTAGAAATGGAACCATTAGAGGCAGGAAAAGGAATTGAATTTGAAAGTAAAATCGTTGGTGGTGCAGTTCCAAAAGAATACATCAAACCAATCGAGGAAGGTGTTAGAGAGGCTGCTAATAATGGTATCTTAGCAGGTTACCCTGTAATTGACTTTAAAGCTACATTGGTAGATGGTTCTTACCACGAAGTTGACTCTTCAGAAATGGCATTCAAAATTGCTGGTTCTATGGCATTCAAAGAGGGATGTAAACAAGCTAAATCAGTTATTTTAGAGCCAATTATGAAAGTTGAAGTAACAGTTCCAGAAGAATACATGGGAGATGTTATTGGAGATATTAACTCAAGACGTGGTAGAATGGAAGGTATGGAAGCTGTTCAAGGCAACCAAATTATTAGAGCATTTATTCCATTATCAGAAATGTTTGGATATGCAACAGACTTACGTTCAAAAACACAAGGTAGAGGTACTTATTCAATGGAACCAAGCCATTATGAAGAAGTTCCAAAATCAGTATTTGATACCATTGTTGCATCAAGAGCTAAGAAACAAGACTAATTTATGTGAATTGAAGATGTTTAGTACTAAGTATATTATATCGTGTGTCCTTGTTGTCCGTTGCTTTCATTATGCGAAAACGCAAATATAAGAAAGCAACGGAAGGCACTCGCAAGCTCGTCTTACGCGGACTACACTTATATAATAACCTAGATTAAACATCAAAAATTAACTATAAAATAATAATTTTCAAAAAATACTTGCTTTTAAGCTAGAAATAGTATAAAATACAAGTGTTTAATGAAATGACATTAATATTAAAAATAAAAAAATTTTAAGGAGGAAAATTTAAATGGCTAAAGCAAAATTTGAAAGAACAAAACCACACGTTAACATTGGTACAATCGGACACGTTGACCATGGTAAAACAACAACAACAGCAGCTATTACAAAATACCTAAACTTATTAGGAAAAGCTCAATATGAAGCATACGATCAAATCGATGGTGCTCCAGAAGAAAGAGAAAGAGGAATTACAATTAACACAGCTCACGTTGAATACGAAACAGATAACAGACACTATGCACACGTTGACTGCCCAGGACACGCTGACTACGTAAAGAACATGATTACTGGTGCTGCACAAATGGATGGTGCTATCTTAGTAGTATCTGCAGCTGATGGACCAATGCCTCAAACAAGAGAGCATATCTTACTTGCTAGACAAGTAGGTGTTAAATATATCGTTGTTTACTTAAATAAATGCGATATGGTTGATGATCCTGAATTATTAGAATTAGTTGAAATGGAAGTTAGAGACTTATTATCAAGCTATGATTTCCCAGGAGACGAAATTCCAATCGTTAAAGGTTCTTCATTAAAAGTATTAGAGAGTACATCTACAGATCCTAACGATCCTGTATATGCTCCAATGAAAGAATTAATGGATGCAGTTGATAGCTATATCCCAACACCTGACAGACCAGTTGACCAACCATTCTTAATGCCAATCGAAGACGTTATGACAATCAGTGGTAGAGGTACAGTTGTTACAGGTAGAGTTGAAAGAGGACAAGTAAAATTACAAGACGAAGTTGAAATCGTAGGTCTTTCAAAAGAATCTGCTAAAACAGTTGTTACTGGTGTTGAAATGTTCAGGAAAACAATGGATCAAGCAGAAGCTGGAGACAACATTGGTGTTCTATTAAGAGGAACTCAAAGAGATGAAGTTGAAAGAGGTCAAGTATTAGCAAAACCTGGAACAATTCATCCACATACAAAATTCAAAGCTCAAGTATACGTTCTAACAAAAGAAGAAGGTGGACGTCATACACCATTCTTCAATGGATATAGACCACAATTCTATTTCAGAACAACAGACGTTACAGGTGTTATTGATTTACAAGCTGGAACAGAAATGGTTATGCCAGGTGATAACGTAGATATGACTATCGAACTTATTACTCCAATCGCTATTGAAAACGGATTAAGATTCGCTATTCGTGAAGGTGGACGTACAGTAGGTTCTGGTGTAGTATCAGAAGTTATTGAATAAGATATAACTTGAAATATAGAAATAGCAAGGATTACAAAAATGTAAACCTTGCTATTTTTGCTTTTTATCGTAGAATAATTGACTTTTTAAGAGATTAATTATATACTATTGCTTGTACAAGAGATAAGGAATTTATATCCATAAGAAAGATAAAAGAAAAAGGAGAGATTCTTATCAAATGAAAAAAATACAAAGAATATTATCAATAGGCAGTTTAATTATTGCTATGTTACTTATGTTTTCCATTACTTCTAATGCAGCTACTGTCAAGATTACTGGAGAGGTAGTAAATATTAGAAAAGAAGCATCTACAGAATCAAGTGTTGTTGCTAGATTATCAGAAAATGTAGAATGTGAATATGTTGGAGAAAAAGGTAATTGGTATCAAATAAAGTATAAAAACTATATAGGGTATGTTAGCAAAGACTATGCAAAATTACAAGGTACAGTTTCCAATAATCAGGGAAACTCTAATATCACAAATATACAAAGTAATACTACTATAACGCAAAACAATAATACTGTTCAAGCTAATAATGAACAAACAAATCAAGTTAATAATAATCAGAATAATACGCAATCCAATAGTAATCAAGGAAGCAATGAAGAAAATACAACTCAAACAAGTAACACACAACCAGTGAATAAAAAGCTAAAACAAAATAGTACTATTAAAATATTACCACTAGTTCATGCAAGTAATATAGGAGATGCTAAGACTTCTGATATAGTTCTTGTATTGGCAGAAACATCAGGATGGTCTTATGTTCAAACAGATGAAATAAGTGGATGGGTTAGAACAAACAGCTTAGAAGATAGCAAAACTACTACACAAGTAAACTCTAAACCAGAGGATTCTTCTCAAAAAGATGATAATCAAACAGAAAAGATAGGATATATTAGTGAAGAAGAAGTAAACATGAGAAAAGGTGCAGGCACAAATTATTCTATTATTAAAACATTAAAATTGAATGCACAAGTTACCATTTTAGGAGAACAAGGAAAATGGTATAAAGTGAAATCAGGAAATGACACAGGTTACATTTCAAAAGATTATGTGTCAGATAAAACTAAAATTACGAATAGAAGTTTAACAGAGCCTAGAGAAAATAAGGAAGATGCAACAAAAGTTGAAGAAAAGAAGATAGATAGTATAAGTGATACAAAAACTGCAACAAGCAATAAAAATTCAACCAGTTCTAGTGGTATAAAAGGAACAGATGTAGTTGCTTATGCTAAAAAATATTTAGGACATAAATATGTATGGGGCGGAGATGGTTCTAATGGAACTTTTGACTGCTCAGGATTTACTATGTATGTGTATAAGCATTTTGGTGTAAGTCTTCCACATTATACAGTTTCACAATATAATAGTGGAAAAGGCAAGAAAATTACAAAACAGAGTGACTTGAAAATGGGAGATATTGTATATCTAACTGACTATGTAACAGGGGCACCTTGTGGACATTGTGGCATTTATATCAGTGATGGAATGTTTATTCATGCAGATAGTACAGTTATGAAGGTCAATATTTCGGATTTAAATGGAATGTATAAGGGCAGATTTTGTGGAGCACTAAGAATTGCAGAATAATAATTTTATATGGGGCAAATAGAAAGGGTGAAAAAATGAGACCATTTTGTATTGCTACCATAGGTGGAATATTAGGAATTATTGTGGGGCTATACTTCAAAAGTATAGCTCTTTTAGTTATACTTTTTATTTTGACAACTCTAGTTATATTATTACTTAAAAATATATCGAAAGAAAAGATACGAATGATTATCATTTTTTTGATTGGATTTGTTCTATTGGAAAGCCTTACTATCTGGCAGGAAAATAACTTTGAGCAAATCAATAAAAAGTATGCTCAAAAAGAGATTGAAATCCAAGCAATAGTTATAAATGATAAGGTTGAAAAAGAATATAAAGATGTTTACTATGTTCAAGTAATAAAAGTAGAAGGGCAAGATAAGAGGCAGAACTTTAAAATGGTGTTAAATGTGAAAAGACAAAAAGAGCACAAACTCACATTAGAATATGGAGATATCATTTGTTTCAAGGGAATTTACGAACAACCCAATGTAGCTAGAAATGAGGGGGGATTTGATTATGCACAATATCTTAAAACAAAAAAGATAGTAGGAATTACTACAATAAAAGCAGAAGAGATAAATGTGATTGATAAAAATAGAACAGGTATGTTAGCAAGAGTAGTGCATGATATTAGAAGAAACATAGTAACAAGAATAAGAGCAATCTTGACAGAAGATATTGCTAATTTGTGTACAGGTCTATTAGTAGGAGAAAAAAGTGAACTAGCAGAAGATATACAAGAGACATTTAGAAAGAGTAATTTATCCCATATGTTAGCCATTTCGGGAGCGCATATTTCTTATATTTTGCTAGGAATAACTACACTTATCCAAAGATTAAAGTTTCATAAGAGATGGTCAAAAGTAATTCTCATTTTCTTTTTTATTTTCTTTATGGCTTTAACAGGGTTTACGGCATCTGTTACGAGAAGTTGCATTATGGTGATTTTACAACTATTGGCGAGTATCTTATTTAGAAAATCAGATGTTTATCAAAATTTGGCGATTAGCAGTTTTATAATTCTTCTTATTAACCCATATACACTATTAGACATTGGATTTCAACTTTCTTTTGGAGGAACAATAGGCATTATCATCTTTTCCAAGAAGTTACAAAAAAGTAGTAAGCAAAAGAAGAGAATATATACCAATAAACTGTTAGAAATAGTAGAGAAAAGTTGGCAGAAAATAAAGGAAATGTGTAATGTTACTTTATCTGCCAATCTAGTTATTATTCCAATTATGATGTATCATTTTAATACTATTTCGTTTACCTTTTTTATTTCTAATTTATTAGCAAGTCCTATTTTAGGCATTAGCCTAATTCTAGGAATGATATTGATTCTATCACTTTTGATTGTACCTTTGGCAAAGATACTTTCTTTATTTTTACAACCTATTTTACAATTATTAATATGGATAGCAGAATTTTCTAGTAGATTACCACTCTCACAAATCTTAGTTCCAACTCCAAAGATATGGCAAATCAGTCTATACTATTTTATCTTAATTTGTATATTCTTTTATAAAAGCAATTTACAAGATAAATATAAATTCATCACAAAGTATAAAAAAGGTATAATAGTAATACTAATTTTTCTTATGTTTTTTCCTTATATTTTCCAAATAATTCCCAACGATAAATTAGTAATTTCTTTTATTGATGTAGGGCAAGGAGATAGTATGCTTATCCAAACTCCATCTCGTAAAACTATTTTGGTAGATGGAGGAGGCAGTGAAACTGGTAGTTTTGATGTAGGAGAAAAGACATTAATTCCTTATTTATTAGACAAAGGAATTATGAAAATTGATTATATGATGTTTTCGCATTTTGATCGGAGACCACTGTCAAGGCTTATTAAGTGTTATGGAAAAATTGAATGTGAAAAAGGCGATTGTTAGTAAACAAGGAGAGAAATCTAGTAATTATATGCAGTTTTTGAAAATTGCTAAAAAGAAAAATGTAAAAATAGTGGTAGTACAAGCAGGAGATGTTATTGCAATTGATGAAAAATGTAGTTTATCTATCTTATTCCCAGAAAAAGATTTGATTCATACAAATATATTAAATAATAATTCTATTGTAGCAAAATTTGTGTATCAACAAGAAATAGCAAAGCAATTTTCTTTGCTGTTGACAGGAGATGTAGAAGAAATTGCAGAGAAAAGGCTAACGAAAATATATGAAGATACTGATAACTTGCAGGCTGACATCCTAAAAGTAGCACATCATCGGTTCAAAAACATCTTCTACAATACAGTTTTTAGAATTGGTAAAGCCAAAGATTGCACTAGTTGGAGTTGGAGAGAAAAATACTTTTGGACATCCAAGTAAGATAACAAGGGAAAATTTAATTAACTTACGGTTGTAGAATTTATAGGACGGATGAAAGTGGAGAAATCACGATAATTGTGACAAATAAACGGAAAAATAAGAATTAAAGAAAGAATAAAGTAGAAACCTTTTGTATTCTTCCTGATATCATTATAAAAAAATATTTACAACAAAAAATTGTTGGTATATAATATGGTGCAATGGATATAACTATAACAAAAGACGGCAAAAATTGTTTTGTCCAAAAATACAAAAAGGAGATAGAAAAATGGCAAAGGAAATTAGTGAAGAAGAGAAAAATCATATTCAAGACATGATTAATGGTTTAGTAGAAAGGGCCAAAAAAGCATCAGAGGAATACTTAAAATTAGACCAAGAACAAGTAGACGAAATCATTAAACAAATGTCTATGGCAGGGTTGGAACATCATATGGAACTTGCTAAAATGGCAGTAGAAGAGACAGGACGTGGAATTTACGAGGATAAAATCACAAAGAATATGTTTGCGACAGAATACATTTATCATAGTATTAAATATGACAAAACAGTAGGTGTTATTTCTGAAAATGAAGAAGAAGGATATGAAGAAATTGCAGAACCAATTGGTATTATAGCAGGTGTTACACCTGTCACAAATCCAACATCTACTACTATGTTTAAGTCTATTATTGCAGCAAAAACAAGAAATGTTATCATTTTTGGATTTCACCCATCAGCACAAAAGAGCAGTAGTAGAGCAGCAGAAATTTTAAGAGAAGCAGCAGTGAAAGCAGGTGCACCAGAAGATTGTATTTTATGGGTACCAGAGCCATCTATTACAGCGACTACACTTTTAATGAATCATCCTGATGTTAACTTAATTTTAGCAACTGGTGGAAGCGGAATGGTAAAATCAGCATATTCTTGTGGAAAACCAGCATTAGGTGTAGGACCAGGAAATGTTCCATGCTACATTGATAAAACAGCAAAACTTAAAACTTCTGTTAATGACTTAGTATTATCAAAATCTTTCGATAATGGAATGATTTGTGCTTCTGAACAATCTGTTATTGTTGACAAAGAAATTAGCAAAGAATTTGAGAAATTAATGAAAGAATCTGGTTGCTACTTTTTAAATAGTGAGCAAACACAAAAATTAAGAGACAGTATGTTTATTGCAGAAAAAGGCTGTGCTTTAAATGCGGATATTGTAGGAAAAAGTCCTTATGATATTGCAAAAGGAGCTGGTATAGAAGTACCACAAGATACAAAAGTGCTAGTACTAAAAGAGAATGGAGTAGGAATTGAATATCCATTTTCTAAAGAAAAGTTAAGCCCAGTTCTTGCATATTATATTGTAAAAGGTGCAGAAGAAGGGATTGAACTTGCTGAAAAACTAATTGAATTTGGAGGATTAGGACATTCAGCAGTTATTCATTCAGAAGATAAAGAAACCATTCGTAAATTCTCAGAAAAGGTAAAGGTAGGAAGAATTATTGTTAATTCTCCATCTACTCATGGGGCAATTGGTGATATTTATAATACCAATATGCCATCATTGACACTTGGTTGTGGAACTTTTGGAGGAAATTCTACAACAGCAAACGTATCAAGCGTTAATCTAGTAAATGTAAAAAGAGTAGCAAAAAGGAGAGTTAATATGCAATGGTTTAAGATTCCAGATAAAATCTATTTTGAAGCAGGTTCTATTCAATATTTAGAAAAAATGCCAAATATCTCAAGAGCATTTATTGTAACAGATCCAGGAATGGTGAAATTTGGCTATGTAGATAAAATTTTATACCACTTAAGAAAAAGAAGAGAATATGTACATTCACAAATCTTTTCAGATGTAGAATCAGACCCATCGTTTGAAACTGTATATAGAGGAGTAGAAATGATGAGAAGTTTTAATCCTGATGTAATTATTGCATTGGGTGGAGGAAGTGCTATTGATGCGGCAAAAGGAATGTGGCTATTCTATGAACATCCAGAAGCAGATGCGGAAGGCATGAAATTAAAATTTATGGATATTCGTAAACGTACGTATAAATTCCCAACCTTAGGTAACAAATCAAAAATGGTAGCAATTCCAACTACTTCTGGAACAGGTTCTGAAGTTACTTCATTTGCTGTTATTTCTGATAAAGTAAACAACAAGAAATATCCTTTAGCAGACTATGAATTAACACCAGATGTAGCCATTATAGATCCAGACTTGGTAATAAGTTTACCACAAACCATTACAGCAGATACAGGTATGGACGTTCTAACACATGCAATTGAAGCTTATGTTTCTAATATGGCATCAGATTATACAGATGGATTAGCTGAAAAGGCAGTAGAATTAGTATTTAAGAATTTAAGGGAAGCATATAACCATGGAGATAACGCTTTTGCAAGAGAAAAAATGCATAACGCAAGTACCATTGCGGGAATGGCATTTACAAATGCATTTTTAGGAATCAACCACTCTTTGGCACATAAAATAGGAGCAGAATTCCACATGCCACATGGAAGAATTAATGCCATTTTATTACCTTATGTAGTTCGCTATAATAGCAAAATGCCAAGTAAATTTGTATCATTCCCTAAGTACGAATACTTTATAGCAGATCAAAAATATGCAGATTTATCAAGAAGAATGAACTTCCCAGCATATACGAATGAAGAAGGGGTAAATTCATTAATTGCAGAAATTCAAAAGTTAAATGCAGATTTGAATATTCCAAGATCTTTCCAAGAAACAGGAATAGCAGAACAAGAATTTTTGAGCAAAGTAGATATGTTAGCAGATAGAGCATTTGAAGACCAATGTACTACTGCAAATCCAAGACTTCCATTAGTAGAAGAATTAAAGCAAATTCTATTAGATAGTTACTATGGAAGAGAAGCTTAAAATAAAAAAGTAAAAAAATGGAAAAATAACTTTTAACATCTTGACACAAAATAAATATTGTAGTAAAATAAAAGTTAAGTTTTTGATAAAATTTAAAAATAGATTTGCATTGAATATGACGACCGACTAAAAGTTGCTAACAGAGAATAAAGGCGAAATAGCGCTGAGAGCCTTTTATAGAAGAACATAGTTTGGCCAACACATAGGAGCAAAGAAGTTTTTTAGATAAGTGGAAATTTAATTTAGAAATTAAATTTCAAGCTGGGTGGTACCGCGGAAAAGATTTCGTCCCTGCACTAGAAATAGTGCAAGGGACTTTTTGTTGCCCTCGCACTGTTAATTAAACAAAGAAAGAGGGAATTTTTATGAGTTATTATCACACACATACTTGCAATGAAATACGTTTAGAAGATGTGGGAAAAAAGGTAAAGATTGCAGGTTTTGTAGAAACAATTCGTGATTTTGGTGGACTTGTATTCTTAGACATTCGTGATATGTATGGAATTACACAAGTTGTTACATCAGGAAGGACAGAAGATGTAGATTTTGCATCACATATTCCAGTAGAGTCATCTGTTATGGTAGAAGGAATAGTTCGTAAAAGAGATGAAGAAACGATTAATGAGAAGCTAGATACAGGTTTAGTAGAAATTAGAATTGAAACAATTGAAATTTTAGGAAAAAGAACGAAGGAATTGCCATTTGAGGTTAACACCAATCAAGAAGTAAGAGAAGATTTAAGATTACAATATCGCTACTTAGATTTAAGGAATACTAGATTAAAAGACAATTTGATGTTAAGAGCAAAAGTATTACAATTTTTAAGAGAACAAATGATAGAGCAAGGATTTTTAGAAGTACAAACTCCTATTTTAACAAGTTCTTCACCAGAAGGAGCCAGAGATTACTTGGTGCCAAGTAGATTACATGCAGGACAATTTTATGCTTTGCCACAGGCGCCACAACAATTTAAGCAACTACTAATGGTATCTGGAATAGATAAATATTTTCAAATTGCACCATGTTTTAGAGATGAAGATGCAAGAGCAGATAGATGCCCAGGAGAGTTTTATCAACTAGATATGGAAATGTCTTACGCTACACAAGAAGATGTATTTGCAGCAATAGAACCAGTAATTTATCATACTTTTACTAAATTTTCGGATAAAAAGGTAAGTCAGTATCCATTTCCACGTATTCCATATCAAGAAGCAATGCTAAAATATGGAAGTGATAAACCAGACTTAAGAAATCCATTATTTATTATTGACTTAACTGAGTTTTTCCAATGTTGTACTTTTAAACCATTTATTGGAAGAACAGTAAGAGCGATTAAAGTTCAAAAGCATTTATCAAAAGGATTTCACGAGAAATTTTTAGAATATGCGATGTCTATTGGTATGCCAGGTCTTGGATATTTAGAAATACAAGAAGATTTATCCTTTAAAGGTCCAATTGACAAATTTATTCCAGAAGAGAAAAAACAAGAATTAATAAACTTAGCTCAGTTAAACCAAGGAGATACTATTTTCTTTATTTCAGATAATGAAAAAAGAGCAAATGAGTTTGCAGGACAGATTAGAACAGAATTAGGGAAACGTCTAGAACTAATACAAGAAGATATTTTTACTTTTTGTTGGATTGTAGATTTTCCAATGTATGAATTAGATGAACATGGAAAAATCAGTTTTTGTCACAATCCATTTTCTATGCCACAGGGAGGAATTGAAGCATTAAGAGAGAAAAAACCATTGGATATTTTAGCATATCAATATGATATTGTTTGTAATGGTATAGAACTTTCATCAGGAGCGGTAAGAAATCATGACATTGAGATTATGGAGAAAGCTTTTGCAATTGCAGGATATACAAAAGAAGATATAGAAAGGAAATTTGCAGCTTTGTATCAAGCATTTCAATATGGGGCGCCTCCTCATGCTGGTATTGCACCAGGAGTTGATAGAATGTTAATGTTATTGACCAATAGTGATAGTATTCGTGAGGTAATTGCATTTCCAATGAATAGTAAAGCACAGGATTTAATGATGGGAGCTCCAGGAACAGTTTCAAAAGAACAATTAAAAGAGGTACACATTAAATTAGATATTTAAGTTTTTAGCAATTGAACAATTGGAAAAAGATGTAATGAAACCGTGATTATTACTTGTATTTTGCTAAAAAAACAGATATAATAAAGCACATAGAAAAGAGAGGAGTTGAACTAGAGTGCAAGTATCAAGAGAAGAGTTATTACACATTGCAAATTTAGCAGACTTGAATTTAAAAGAGGAAGAAGTAGAAAATTACTTACTAAATTTGCAAGATATTTTGAACTTTGCCAATATTGTTAGCAAAGCACCTGTAGAAAACTTGACAGAGACAATTGGAGCAAATGATAATTATAATGTATTTCGTAAAGACGAAGTAGAGGTATTTGAAGATAATGAGCTATTGCTTAACAATGCACCAGAAGAGGAGAGGAATATGTTTAAAATTCCTAAGGTTCTTTAGTAAATTATAATATGCAAAGAATATATAATATCGCTTATTATATATCTTTGCAAATAAAATATACAGAAAGAAAGGAGTATTTTAACATGAATATAACAGAATTAACTGCGCATGAGTTGAAGGAAAAATTAGATAAGAAAGAGTTGACATCAGAAGAAATTACTAAGGCTTATGCACAAAAAATAGAAGAAAAGGAAAAAGACGTACAAGCTTTTATAACTGTATTAACAGACGAAGCAGTAGAAAAAGCAAAACAAATAGATGATAAAAAGGCAAAAGGAGAAACATTATCACCTTATGCAGGAATTCCAGTAGGAATTAAAGACAATATTTGTATGAAAGGCGTCAAAACAACTTGTGCTTCTAAAATGCTAGCGAATTTTGTAGCACCATATGATGCATCTGTAATGGAAAAACTAAATCAAGAAAATCTTATTCCCTTAGGGAAACTTAACATGGATGAGTTTGCTATGGGGTCTTCAACAGAATATTCCTATTTTCAAAAAACGAGAAACCCTTGGAATTTGAATACTGTACCAGGAGGATCCTCAGGAGGAGTTGCTGCAGCAGTAGCAGCTGATATGGTACCATGGGCTTTAGGATCTGATACAGGAGGTTCCATTCGTCAACCAGCTAGCCTTTGTGGAGTAGTAGGGTTAAAGCCAACTTATGGTTTAGTATCTCGCTATGGATTAGTGGCTTTTGCGTCTTCTTTAGACCAAATCGGACCAATTACAAAAGACGTAGAAGACAGTGCCATTTTATTAAATATGATAACAGGACATGATGAAAAAGATTCCACATCAGTAGAATTAGAAAAGAAAGATTATACAAAAGCACTCAAAAACGATGTAAAAGGTTTAAAGATAGGTATTCCAAAAGAATGGTATGGAGAAGGTCTTAATGAAGAAGTAAAAGCAAAGTTAGAGCAAGCAATTGAGAAATATAAAGAATTAGGAGCCATTGTAGAAGAATGCTCTTTAGATGTAGCAAATTATGCTTTAGCTACTTACTATATCGTTGCCTGTGCAGAAGCAAGTTCCAATTTAGGAAGATTTGACGGAATTCGTTATGGGTATAGAGCAGAGAATTACACTAATCTAAAAGAATTATTTAAAAATTCTAGAAGTGAAGGCTTTGGAGATGAAGTAAAAAGGAGAATCATTTTAGGTACTTATGTGCTATCTTCAGGTTATTATGATGCTTATTACAAAAAAGCACAACAGGTGAGAACCTTAGTAAAGCAAAAATTTGATGAGGCTTTTGAAAAATATGATGTGTTATTAACTCCAACATCACCAACAGTTGCTTTTGAATTTGGAGCAAAGTCAAATAATCCACTAGAAATGTACTTGGCAGATATTTGTACTGTTTCCATAAATATTGCAGGTCTTCCGGGGATTTCACTTCCTTGCGGAGTAGATAGCAAAGGTATGCCAATTGGAATGCAATTAGTTGGAAATCGTTTCTCAGAAGAAACCATTTTAAATGCAGCATATACTTATGAACAAGCAACAAAATTTAGAGAGCAATATAAACCAACATTTAGAGGGGGTGCTAACTAATG
The DNA here is from genome assembly GCA_948560265.1 of uncultured Clostridia bacterium. Classification (GTDB taxonomy): domain Bacteria; phylum Bacillota; class Clostridia; order TANB77; family CAG-508; genus CAG-273. Next base: position 181,060 of record CAOXTD010000001.1, read on the forward strand.
TCAAAAGAAGATTATGAAGTAGTTATTGGGTTAGAAGTACACGCAGAGCTTTCTACTAAGACTAAGATTTTTTGTAGTTGCCCAACTGAATTTGGAGCAGCACCAAATACTCACATTTGCCCAATTTGTACAGCAATGCCAGGAACACTTCCAGTATTAAATGAGAAGGTAGTAGAATATGCAGTAAAAGCAGGCTTAGCGACAGGCTGTAGTATTGCAAGAGATAGCAAAAACGATAGAAAGAACTATTTTTATCCAGACCTTCCAAAGTCTTATCAAATATCTCAATTTGATAAACCTTTATGTGAACATGGAGAAGTTGAGATAGAAGAAGAGGGAGAAAAGAAAAAAATAGGAATTACTAGAATTCATATTGAAGAAGATGCAGGAAAACTAAATCATAATGAATTTGGTGGGGGAAGCCTAGTAGACTTAAACAGAGCAGGAGTACCATTAATTGAAATTGTATCAGAGCCAGATATGAGGTCAAGCAAAGATGCAGAGAGTTATTTGAGAAAAATCAAGTCTATTTTAGAATATATTGAAGTTTCTGACTGTAAAATGCAAGAGGGCTCTTTAAGAGCAGATGTCAATGTCTCAGTTCGCAAAAAGGGATCTAAAGAGTTTGGAACACGTACTGAAATGAAAAACATGAACTCTTTTAGGTCTATTGTAAGAGCGATAGAATATGAAGAGTCAAGACAAATTGAAGTCATAGAAGAAGGAGGCACTATCACCCAAGAAACACTAAGGTGGGATGATGTATCAGGAAAAACTTTTTCTATGAGAGACAAAGAAGATGCACAGGATTATCGATATTTCCCAGAGCCAGATTTAGTTGCTATTCGCTTATCAGAAGAATATATTGAAAATATAAAAAATAACTTGCCAGAACTACCAGAAAGTAGACGTGCTAGATATTTAGAAGAATATAAATTATCTGAAAAAGAGAGTAAGATGTTAACAGCATCTAAATATTTATCGAATATGTTTGAAGATGCTTTGACAATATGTGGCAACCCAAAAGCAGTAGCAAATTGGCTATTATCAGATGTATCTAGAATTTTAAATGAAAAAGAAATAGAACCAGACCAAATACCATTTACAGCTAATCAATTGGCTAAAATGATTGAGTTAATTGAAAAGGGAACAATTAGTTCTGCCATTGGTAAAAAGGTGTTAGAGGAGCTATTTGAAAATCCAAGAGATCCAGAAGAGATTATCAAAGAAAAAGGATGGATACAAATTTCTGATGAAGGAGCTATCAAAGAGGTAGTAACAAGAATATTAGAAAATAACCCACAATCTATCATAGATTACAAAGCAGGAAAAGATAGAGCACTAGGCTTCTTAGTTGGTCAAGCCATGAAAGAGACCAAAGGAAAAGCAAATCCACAAATGCTAAATAAAATGTTCTTGGAAGAATTGAATAAATAGTGTCAGGTTGGGGACGTTCCTTTTTCTGACAAAGTTGTCAGATTGGGGACACACCTTAAACTAAATAACAGAAACAATTATAATAATCTTATTATTATAATTGTTTTTTTATATTTAATTTTTAGAATAAAGGTACTTGACAAAATTCAAAAACATTGTATAATTGTATTAATGCATTAATACAATAAAAGGAGGAATCATGGATTGGAATTTTGAAAATGATAGGCCTATTTATATACAGTTAGTAGAAAAACTGAAACTTGCTATTGTAGCAGGTGAGTATCCAGCAGGGGAGAGACTGCCTTCTGTAAGAGATTTGGCAATGGAAATAAAGGCAAATCCTAACACAGTACAAAGAGCATTAGTAGACTTAGAACAAACAGGATTAATTTATACGCAAAGGACTAATGGAAAATTTGTGACAGAAGACAAAGAGTTGGTACAAAAGATTAGAGAAGAATTAGCAAAGCAAGCTTTTAACAAATTTCAAGAAAACATGAAACAGCTAGGATTTGGAGAAGATGAAATGAAACAATATGTAATGAAACAAAAATAAAGGAAGGGGAATGAAAATGAAATTGGTAGAATGCAAAAACTTATCGAAAGATTATGGCATGAAAAAAGCTTTAGATAATGTTAGTTTTCAAATACCAACAGGAAGAATTGTAGGACTATTGGGAAGTAATGAAAGTGGGAAAACTACTTTAATTAAAATGATCAATGAACTATTAGTGCCTACGTCAGGGGAGATATTAATTAAAGGAAAAAAGCCAGGTATAGAGAGTAAAAAGGTTATTTCGTATTTACCAGAAAGAAGTTATTTGCCTTATGATAAAAAGGTATCAGAGATAATATCATATTTCAAAGACTTTTACAGTGATTTTAATGTGGAAAAAGCGTACCAATTATTAAATGAGCTAGGCATAAAGAAAGAAGATAAATTGAAACAAATGTCAAAAGGAACAAAGGAAAAAGTGCAATTGGTATTAGTAATGAGTAGAGAGGCTGACATTTACATATTAGATGAACCAATTGGTGGAGTAGATCCAGTTGCAAGGGACCAAATTTTAGACTTAATCTTAAAGAACTTTAAAGAAGGAGCAAGTCTTATCATTTCTACCCATCTAATTGCTGATATTGAGAAAATTTTAGATGATGTTATTTTTATTCATCAAGGAAGAATTTTATTAAATGCAAGTGCAGATGAGGTAAGAAACAAGTATCATTCATCTATCGAAAATGCATTTAAGGAGGTGTTTAAACAATGCTAGGAAAGTTATTGAAATATGAAATGAAGTCACAGGGAAAAAGTTTATTTCTTTTTTGGATGGCAATTTTAGGATTAGGTTTATTAATAAGAATATTTAGTATGTTAGAAGAAGTAATGCCAGTATTTCAATATTTAACACCTATTTCCATATTCACCTTTGGTATTGCTATTGTACTTAGCCTTGTTTATTGTTTTTTCTTAGCCATTAAGAATTATTATAAAAAAGTGTTGAGAGAAGAAGGGTATTTGACTAACACTTTGCCAGTAAATAAAAGTAGTATTATCTTATCTTTTCTAATTACTGATGTGCTAGCCTTTATTGTAACAGTTGCATTTAGCTTTTTAGTTTTTTTCATTGCTTTTGGTACTGCAAGTGAAGAAGCAAAAAGTATGTGGGAAACATTTTCTATTTCATTAGAGAAAGAGTTTCATATGAGTATAGAGACTATTAGAGGTATTCTTGTAGGAGTAATGTTAGTAGGATATGTTAATACGATTTCACTATTTTATGCTGCTATGACTGTCGGACATAGTTTTTCACAAAATAAGATTTCAAGTTCTATTGGAGTAGGTGTTGCTTTTTATATGGGATTTCAATTTTTAAATGTTATAGAAATGGTTGTTATTTTCTTGAAAAATGAAATGGACTTTACAAATGCATTGGCAACTAACCAAGTACCATATGAATTAATTGGAATTATTTTACTAGAGGCGTTTATGGTATCTGTTATTTCAATGATTACGACTTATACATTTACGAATTACTTTTTGAACAGGAAGTTGAATTTAGAATAGAAGATAAAACAAGCCAGCAATTTAATTTGCTGGCTATATAATTAACTTTTAATTTCCCTTTGAATTCTACTAAAAGCAAAGGCACAAATAACAAAACCTACTATAAAGAATAGGCTAGTTTTAAATAAGGAAAAACCAATTTGATAAACAAATGGAACTGTATAAATAAAATCATATGTAAGCAAAATGAGAATTGATAAAATGCTTAAACAAAAGGATACTTTAATTCCAGATTTCATTAATCCCGAAATAGAATGGTCCATTTCTTTAAATTCTAACAGTAATTGACGCATAGAAATACTCCTTTCCAAAAAGTCATATAACTATATTTATGATAACATATAGTAAAACATGAAATCAAAGGTAATTTGTGCCAAAAAAAGATAAAAAATAAAAACCAAGCAAAGCTTGGTTTTAAATGATTTAATAAAACTGTGCACAATTTTATTAAAATTTAGTTCATAGCATTTAATTTTTTAGCCATATTAGATTTTTTTCTAGCTGCAGTATTTTTTACAATAACACCTTTTGTACAAGCCTGATCTACTTTTTTTGTAGCGAAAGAAAATAATTCAGTAGCTTCTGCTTTATTTCCAGCTTCTACAGCCTGTTCAAATTTCTTAACAGCTGATTTATATCCAGATTTAATCATATTATTTCTAAGAGTTTTCTTTTCAATAACACTAACACGTTTAATTGCTGATTTAATATTTGGCATCTTTTGGCACCTCCCTTTTGTAAGTTCATAATTTAACAGTGTTTATTATAGCATGGAAAAAGAGATTTTGCAAGAGAAAACTGAAGATTTCTATGAAAGCAATAAATTTATTTAAAAGAATAATGAATTTCAAAAAAAACTTGAAAAGAAAAAAGAAAACGTATATAATAAATTCATACCAAAGACAGCAAAGAAAAAATTTGGAAGGAGAGATATTTATGAACATTAAAATAGTAGGAAAAGAATTAAAAGCAACAGATGCAATTAAAGAGTATATTGGTAAAAAATCAGAAAGATTAATAAAATATTTTGGAGAAGAATTTGATGTTACAGCAACGATTAAAACAGAAGGTGGAATGCAAGTAGCAGAGACAGAAGTAAGAACACCAACAGATAGATTTAGAGCAGTAACAGCACACAGAGATTTATATGCTTCTATTGACAAAAATATAGATATTTTAGAAGGTCAAATTAGAAAAATGAAAACGAAAAAAGATCAACAAAATATGACTGATTCTATTCGTAATAAAGAAATTGCAAGAGAAGTAGAAGCGCACCCAATTGAAGGTGAAATTATTAAAACATTATATTATGAAATTAAACCATTATCACCAGAAGATGCAAAACTAAAACTAGAAGAAAAACCACAAGATAGATTTTTAACATTTATCAACATTGAAACAGGAAAAGTAAATGTTATTTATCGTTTAAAAGATAATAGTAACTATGGTTTAGTAGAACCAGAAGCTTAAGTAAATAATTATATAAAAAGAAACCTGTCTAAATATGTAATCTAAACAGGTTTCTTTTTTGTTGTATAAGTATACAACAAGGGTTGTTTCTTAAGAGAAACTATTTCATTTGGTTTTCAGCTTGTTGAATTAACTTTTTAACCATTTGTCCACCGATTCTACCAGCATCTCTTGCAGATAAATCACCGTTATAACCTTGTTTTAAGTTAACACCAACTTCACTAGCTACTTCATATTTGAATTTGTTAAGAGCTTCTTTAGCTTCTGGAACTACAGAAGAATTGCTATTGTTGTTTGCCATATCTTTCACCTCCTAGAATGTGATAATTGTTCATTTGAAAAAACTATTTGATTGCTTTTTCAGTATTTATGTTGTGCAATAAAAATGAAAATACACTGGAAATTTTTTGAAATTATAAATTTTTTATTTTCCCAAGTCCCAACAAAATCCATTGACAAATTTCTACAAAAAAGAATATAATGATGATAAATAAAAAACAATAATAGAGAATATATTAATTTTAGGCGGATTTTATAAATATATTTGATAAGGAGTAACTTAAGATGAAAAAAATAAAAAAATTTTTCATGTCATTACTTTGCATTTTTGTAACTTTAATAGTAGTTACATTAGTAACAAAGTTAACGATTCAAATTTTTGATACTACTGTGTATGCTGATGTAGGGAGCTTTGAAGATTATAGTAGTGGAAGTGATTGGGGAAGTTCTTCATGGGATAGTGGCAGCAGTTGGGGAAGCTCTTGGGATGATGATGATTATGATTATGGCTCAAGTAGTGGCATTTTTATCTTTGGTGGTGGATTCGGTTCATTATTATTCTGGATTATTATCATAATTATATGTATAGCTGTTAGTAAAAATAAAGATAATCCAAAAAGACGTTATGATAAAGAGTTTGATGCTAGAATGGCAAGTCGAACTATGCAGGATATGAATTCTTTAGAGGCTAACCAAACACAAATTGAAAACAAAATTCAAGTCAATGACCCAGCCTTTAATAAAGAAGAATTCATAGCATGGAGTAAAAACCTATTTGTAAAACTTCAACAAGCATGGACAGCAAGAGATTGGTCTACCATTAGGACATTTGAAACAGAAAGTTTATTTGAACAACATAAAAATCAATTACAAGGATATATCAATAATAATCAAATTAATGTGATGGATAGAATTTGTGTCAATTATGCTCATTTATATAATTATCGTGTAGAAGGTGACAAAGAAATCCTAACAGTAAGGCTAAATTCAAGAATGGAAGACTATATTATAGATAGCACCACGAAACAAGTGCTAAAAGGGGAGAAAGGCTTAGATAAATTTAATACTTATTTACTAACATTCATTAGAAAGAATGGAGTGAAAACAAAACCAGGTACAATAGAAGTAAATACAACGAATTGTCCAAATTGTGGTGCACCAACACAGATTACTTCAAGTGGAAAGTGTGATTATTGTGGAAGTGTTATAACTACTGGAGAACATAGTTGGGTACTATCCAATTTACAAAGAGAAAATGTAAGACTTTAAAAAATAATAATTTTGTTTGAGGTAAAAACAAGTAAGATATAGAACTTATCTAAAATATAAAAAAAGAAAGGAAGAGAAATTATGGGATTATTTAAAGCAGCAAAAGATGCAATAGGGGGAACCTTAGCGGACCAATGGAAAGAGGCTATTCGTTGTGAAGATATGCCTAACAATGTATTAATGGTAAAGAAAACAACTCCAAATGGAGTAATTAGTAACAAAAGTACAATTATTGTAGCACCAGGACAATGTGCTGTCATTTTTGATAATGGAAAGGTAATTGATGCGACAGCTGAAGAAGGATTTTATCAATTTGATAGTTCAACATCTCCATCTTTCTTTGCAGGAGATTTTGGTAAAACATTTAAAGAAATGTGGGAAAGGTTTACATACAATGGAGCAGCAGCAAAGCAACAAGCTGTATTCTTCTTTAATACAAAAGAAATATTAGATAATAAGTTTGGAACACCAGCGCCAATTCCATTTCAAGATTGGTCACATCCAATTCCAAATCAAATGACAAATACTTTAACACCAATGAGAGTAGAAATTAAATGTTTTGGAAAATATACTTTTAAAATTAGTAACCCAGCAGTATTTATGCAAGAAATAGCAGGAACAGCAGACAGATATACAAAAGAACAGATTGTAGAACAAATGCGTGCAGAAGTTATAGCAGTGTTCCAAAATTTAATTAATGAATTAGGTTCTGAAAGGCATAAAGTTCCTGTGCTTGAAATGCCAAGTCAAACAGATGAAATTAGAACGATGATGGACGAAATGGTATTTGATGAGCCAATTAGAAGAAGAGGACTTTCTATTGTATGTTTTGCAGTAGAATCTGTAACATTGGATGAAGAATCAGAAGCAAAAATTGATAATTATGAGTTTAGTTCAAATGCTCATTTACAACAAGGAAAGTTAGTAGATGCTTATGCGGAAGCGGTTCAAAAAGCTGCTGAAAATAAGAGCGGCTCTATCAACGGATTCATGGGAATTGGCATGATGAATATGGCAAGTAATGGAATGACAGGAGGAGCAGCAAATGGACCTTGGCAGAATACACAAAATAGCCAAATAGATTTAAGTAAGCAAAATATAGAAAATGCACCACAAACAACACAAGAACAAATGAAAGCAGCAGTGGTAGGAAGTGCACAAGCGCAATCAAAAGCTGGAGAATGGACTTGCGAATGTGGTTCTAAAAATGCTGGAAAGTTTTGCAGTAACTGTGGAAAAGCAAAACCAGCACAAGATAAAAGACAGTGTCCAAATTGTAAAGCAGTAACAGATAAAGACGCAAAATTCTGCGGAGAATGTGGGACAAAGCTTGATTAAAATAGAACATAATAAAAGAAAGTATATTACATAAACAGAGTAATATACTTTCTGTATGTAAAAGGAGAAGAGATGTATAAATTAATAGCAATTGACTTAGACGGAACTTTATTAGATACTTATCGGGCAAGCCTCTAATAAAAATTGCCAAGCAGTTAAGCAGGCAATGGAAAGAGGGGTAGAGGTTGTTTTAACAACCGGAAGAAGTCCAGCATCTGTTAAAAATTTAGCAGAAGAAACAGGAGCAGATCACTATATTATTTGTGGAAATGGTGCAATTGTGTATGATTTGCAAAAGCAAGAGACTATTTACCAAAACTTGTTAGATAAGAAAAAAGTATTACAATTAATTGAAATTTGTGAAGAAAATAGCATTTACTATAATGTATATACAGAAAATACAATTATTACAAAGACATTAAACTATAATACGCTTTTCTATCATCATGAAAATAGTAGAAAACCAGATGATAAGAAAACTAATATTCATATTGTACAAGATATTTATGAATATGTAAAAGAGAGAGAAGAAGAAGATTATAGTAAAATTATGATTTGTGATGACAATAATATTATTTTTAGTAGTATTATTAAAAAAATAAAAATGGTCAAAAATGTAGATGTTTTAGATGTAGGTCACATGTCAAAGAAAATTATAAAAGATGGGACAGAGGAATATCCATTAGAATACTATTATACAGAGGTTAGTAGTCAAAATGTTGATAAATGGAGCGCCATTTTAAAACTAATTGAAAAATTAAACATTCAACCAGAAGAAGTAATAGCAATAGGAGATAATGTAAATGATCAAACAATGCTAGAAAATGCAGGACTTGGCATTGCAATGGGAAATAGTGCACCATATATCCAAGAAATGGCAGATGAGGTAACTTTAGACAATAATTCAAATGGAGTGGCTGTATCGATTGAAAAACATATTTTAACAGTATAAAAGAATATAAAATGCACACAACTATTATTGAGAGGAGTGTGTATTTTTCTTAGTTCTAGGAACGAAAGTGACGTAGAAATAAGTTATACGCAACAGAGAGGAGTTTTATTATGAATAAAAAGGATAAAATGGGAAATATGGAAGAAATGGAAGATGTGACTAAATATGGGGAGTTTGTTTCATCTTATTTTGCTTGGCTTACGCTAGAACATCAAAAGCAAAATGCTAAAAAGATGGAAGATATGACAAATAAATAAGTTCACAAAACATTCACAAAAAACATATTGACAAACAGAAAAAAGAGAGTATAATAAGATTATAGGTCAAAGAAAGTCAAAGTCTAAAATGAAACGATTAATAAATATAAATGACCAAAGAAAAGGAAGTGATGGAGTGAGGATATCTGATGTCATAGAAGAATTTATCAAAGAAATGTTTTCGGAAGATGACTCTATTGAAATACAAAGGAATGATTTAGCGGAGTACTTTAACTGTGTACCATCTCAAATTAACTATGTCATAGCAACTAGATTTAAACCATCACAAGGATATTATGTAGAAAGTAAACGTGGTGGAGGAGGGCACATTAAAATTACAAAGGTCAATATTACAAAAAGCAATTATTTAATGCATGCCATTAGTAGTATAGATAATAAAATTACAGCACAAGAAGTAGATATTTTTATTAGTAATTTCTTATCAGAAGGCATCATTTCTGAAACAGAGGCAAAATTATTAAAAGTAGCAACAAGTGATAATGTACTAATTGTACCACAAGAGATAAAAGATATATTAAGAGCAAATATCTTAAAAAATATGTTAATTAATTTAGTGGAAGACTAGGAGGTTGATTATTATGTTATGTCAAAATTGTGGAAAGAATGAAGTGAATTTCCGTTATACTCAAATTATCAATGGAGTAAAAAAAGAAATGGCACTTTGTGATAAATGTGCCAAAAGTTTAGGATTAGAAAGTTTGGATTTTAATATGCCAATTAATTTTTCTAACTTTTTAGGAGATTTTTTAAATGTAGCAGCAGATGCAGAAATTTTACCAAGTTTTACAAAGACAGGAGTATTGCAATGTGATGAATGTGGAATGACATATAATGAATTTGTAGATACAGGTAAATTTGGATGCAGCCATTGCTATGATATTTTTGCAAATGTATTAGATCCTGTACTTAAGAATATCCATGGTTCTAGTAATCATGTAGGAAGAAGAAGCAGGTTATCAGCAGTAGACAAAAAGAAAGTAGCGCAAGATGTAGAACAAGCGCATAAAAAGGCAGCAAAGCCTGTAAAAAAAGATGAAAAACAAGAAAAAATAGACAAATTAAATGAGGAATTAAAACAAGCTATTAAGGAAGAGCGCTATGAAGATGCAGCTAAGCTAAGAGATGAGATTAAGAAGTTGGATAAGTAGCTTTAGCACTTACAAACTGCTATATGCAGCTTTGCTGTAAAAGAAAATATCAAATTAAAGGAGGAAGCAAAATGCAAAATTGGTATTTACAAAATGGAAAAGACTCAGATGTAGTTATTAGTTCTAGAGTAAGGCTTGCTAGAAATTTAGAAGAAGTCCCATTCCCAACAAAGTATTCTAAAGAGCAAGCTAAAAAGATATTAGAAAAGTTAAAAGAAATTGCACCAAGTATTGGATATGGGCTTAAGTATATTGAATTAAATGATTTAGATGATATTACAAAGGTAAGCTTAGTAGAGAAACATGTCATTAGCCCAGAATTTGCTATGAACAAAATGAAAATAGGAGCTGTTCTTTTAAATGATGAAGAAAATATTTGTATCATGGTTAATGAAGAAGACCACATGCATATTCAAATGTTTGCATCAGGTTCAGAATTAGAAAATTTGAAGAATCTAGCCATTGAATTAGACGAAAAAGTAGATAAGTTATTAACATATGCTATTCATGAAAAATATGGATATTTAACGTCTTGTCCTACTAATGTAGGAACAGCAATGAGAGCATCTGTTATGGTACATTTACCTGCTCTAACTATGACAGGAAATATAGGGAAAATCTTTAATATTGTTAACGGATTTGGTATGAATATCCGTGGTATTTATGGAGAAGGTACACAGAGTCAAGGAGAAATTTATCAAATTTCTAATAAACAATCTCTAGGAATTACAGAAAATGATATAATCAAGAACTTAAATATTATTACTGAAAAGGTAATTGAACAAGAGAGAATGGCAAGGAAATACCTAGCAAAAAATTCTATTGATTTAGAAGATAGAGTGTACCGTGCTTATGGAACCTTAGCTTATGCGACGAAGCTTTCTTCTGATGAATGTAAAAAGCTATTATCTTTTGTAAAGTTAGGTACTGATTTGGGCATTATTAAAGAGTTAAATGATAGTAAAATATCAAAATTGTATTTATATAACCAACCAGCTAATTTGCAAAAGTATGTAGGAAAACTACTAGATGGATATGAACGTGAGATTAAGAGACCAGAAGTGATAAAGGAAATTATACAAAGTTAGCAATTTAGATGTTTGAAAGGAGAAAAATCAAAATGATGTACAAGTTTACAAATCGTGCCGAAAAGGCACTAGAACTTGCAGCTGAACTTGCAGCTGAATTCGGACATAATTACATAGGAACAGAACATGTTCTATATGGCTTAACAAAAGAAGGCACAGGTGTTGCAAGTAAAGTATTAGAACTACAAGAAATTACTGCTGATAAAATTGCAGAAGAGATAGAAATTTTAATTGGTAGAGGAGAAGAAATTGAAGATGTAGCAGACATTGGATTTACCCCTCGTAGTAAGAGAATTATTGAAAATGCTTTTATTGAAGCAAGAAAATTAGGGTCTGAATTTATAGGGACTGAACATTTATTAATTGGTATTATGCGAGAAGGGGATAGTGTAGCAGTTCGTATTATGATGGACTTAAAAGCTGATCCACAAAAGCTATATAACGAAATCATTAAAGTGATTAATGAAGAAGATAATGTTAATAGCAGTACTAAACAAGGAAAGAGTAAAACACGTGGCAGCTTTAATCAAACGCCAACTTTAAATCAATTTGGAACTGATTTGACCAAGCGTGCAGCGGAAGGAAAGCTAGACCCAGTGATTGGCAGAAAAGAAGAGATTGAAAGAGTTATCCAAATTTTATCAAGAAGGACAAAAAATAACCCATGTTTAATTGGAGAGCCAGGTGTTGGTAAAACAGCTGTAGTGGAAGGTCTAGCAGAGAAAATAATTGCAGAAGATGTACCTGAGATGTTAAAAAGTAAAAGAGTGGTTAGCTTAGATATTGCTAGCATGGTGGCAGGTGCCAAATATCGTGGAGACTTTGAAGAGAGAATTAAAAAGTGCTTAGAAGAAGTCAAAAAGGCGGGAGATGTTATCCTATTTATTGATGAAGTTCATACCATTGTAGGAGCAGGTTCAGCAGAAGGCGCAGTAGATGCAGCTAATATCTTAAAACCACTATTAGCCAGAGGAGAAGTACAAGTTATTGGAGCTACTACTTTAAATGAATATCGTAAATATATTGAAAAAGATAGTGCTTTAGAAAGAAGATTTAGCCCAGTTAATGTAGGTGAGCCTTCTTTGGAAGAAACAATGCAAATTTTAAAGGGTATTCGAGACAAATATGAAGCACACCATAATGTAAAGATTACAGATGAAGCAATTAAGGCATCTGTAGAGTTATCTACAAGATATATTAATGATAGATTTTTGCCTGATAAAGCAATTGATTTAGTAGATGAAGCGGCTTCTCGTGTAAAAATGAGAATTTATACACAACCAGAATCTATTAAAAAGTTGGAAGATAAGATTACAGAACTAGACAAAGATAAAGAAGATGCTATTCGCTCACAAGACTTTGAAAAAGCAGCCAAACTTCGTGATAAAGTAAAAGAAGAAAAAGAGAAATTAGCAAAGGAAAAGGAAAAATGGCATAACAAAAATACAAAGAGTGTTACAACTTTAACAGAAGAAGATATTGCAGAGGTAGTGTCTAGTTGGACCGGTGTTCCAGTTCAAAAGCTAACACAAAGTGAAAATGAAAAATTGAAGAACTTGGAAACTATTTTACATCAAAGAGTAGTAGGGCAAAATGAGGCAATAGAAGCAATTGCAAAAGCAATTAGAAGAGGAAGAGTAGGATTAAAAGACCCTAATCGTCCGATTGGTTCCTTCTTGTTCTTAGGACCAACAGGTGTAGGAAAAACAGAGTTATCTAAAGCATTGGCTGAAGCGCTATTTGGCAATGAAAATGCAATGATACGTGTAGATATGTCTGAATATATGGAACCACATTCTATTTCCAAATTAATTGGTTCTCCTCCAGGGTATGTAGGATTTGATGAAGGTGGGCAATTAACAGAAAAGATTAGAAGAAAACCATATTCTGTTATTCTATTTGATGAGGTGGAAAAAGCACATCCAGATGTGATGAATATGTTACTTCAAATTCTAGATGATGGACGTTTAACAGATGCACAAGGTAGAACCGTTAATTTCAAAAATACAGTAATTATTATGACTTCTAATATTGGTGCGAGAATGATTACAGACAAGAATACGTTAGGATTTAGTGCTAGCACAAATCAAAAAGAAGAAGCACAAAAAGAATATGAAAATATTAAAAAAGACGTTATGGGAGAACTCAAAAAGCAATTTAGACCAGAATTTATTAATCGTATTGATGAAATTATTGTATTCCATAAATTAACAGATGATGATGTAAAACAAATTATTGATATTATGCTAAATCAATTACAAAAACGTATGAAAGAACAAAATATTGAATTAGAAATTGATGATAGTGTTAAAGAATTGATTGCTAAAAAAGGTGTAGATACAAATTACGGTGCAAGACCTTTGAAAAGAGCTATACAAAGTGTGTTAGAAGATAGAATAGCAGAAGAAATTCTAGATGGTAATATTAAGCAAAATAAAGAAGCAAGAGTTTTAGCTGAAAATGAAACTCTATTAATACAATAAAAAAAAATCTAGTAACGTTGTTACTAGATTTTTTTTGATGTTATTAATAAAGGTTAAATTGGTTCTACATGCACAATTGCACGATATATTTTGTCTAACCCAGAAACACTTAATTCTAATTGGTCTGCTAATTCATGACTTTTGAAAGTGCTCATATTTCCATCTACATAAATAGTTAATACTACAACATATTGATGCCCCACAGGGGTAGAGGAGATCTCATCTAACTTTTGAATTTCCTTATAACTATGTGCTAAATCCATAATAATTTCTTTTGTTTTTTCATCAAGTGAAATATCCATTAACACATTATAACTTTCCATAAAAATTTTTGCTCCTGTTAGGCAAATCCAGATAGAAATTCCAATTCCCACAACGCCATCAAACCAATAAATATTAGCAAGAGTAAGTAAAATAGAAATTAAAGTAAATGTTGTTACAATACAGTCATTGCGGTGATCATTTCGGTTAGCTTCTAGTAAAATATTTTCAAATTTTTTGGCTAAGCGATTGGTGTATAAAAATAAAGCTAGTTTTACAGCAATTGTGATAAGACAAACAATTACTAAAAACCAAGAAAAAATTAATTGACTTCCATAAATTAAAGTATAAATAGAGTCATAAAGTAATTTGAAAGCGATAACTACCATAGAAATGCTAATAAACATGGAGAAAATATATTCTGCTTTTCCATGACCAAAGTTGTGGCTTTTATCTTGGGGTTCACTAGCGATTTTATTACCAATAAAAGTCATAAGTGAAGCAAAAATATCACCAGCACTGTTTGCAGCGTCTGCAATCATTGACTGGCTTTTAAAAAGAAACCCAACTGTTCCTTTTATGATTAATAAAAATAAATTTCCTAAAATACCAAATAATCCAGCTCTTTTTGTTTGCTCAAAGCGATTCATAATAAGTCCTCCCATTAGTCATCTTTCGTATTATCATATCATAAAGTAAACAATATTATACCATATGAACTGGAAATTACAAGTTGCATGTGAAAAATATATGTGATATACTATAAGTAGTTTATACGAAGGAGCAAACTAATGGAATTTGTAACTATTATTTTTCTTCTACTCTTTGTTATATTTGCTTTGGTAGCTATGGCAGTAATGCAAATTCGCATGGCAGGTATAAAAATCAAAGATTTTTGGGGATTTATTCAAGCAAATCAGATGTTAGATAAATTATATAAATTTTCGAAGAGATGTGGCATTATGAGTCCACAAGAGCAGATTATTTTTTTATCAGAAGCAGAAAAGGTTTTTGATGCTTATGATAAGATACCTTCTATTGTGTGGGAGGAAGAATATCGTAAATATTCGGATGTATTAGATGCATATAAAAATATTCGTGTTGCAAGATGGAGTGAGGAAAATATTAATAAGGAAAAATAAAGTGCAATTAAAAAGCAGATGCACTTTATTTTTTTGATTCTTTTATCAATAAAATTTAAAAAAATACATATAATATAAGAAAAAAAGAAAAAGGAAATGAGAAATTATGAAGGTTAGATATTTTGACCATGCTGCAACTACGCCCGTTAGTGAGAATGTGTTAAAAGCAATGATTCCCTATTTTACTTATGAATACGGTAATGCTTCTTCTTTATACACAATTGGGAGACAATCTAAAAAAGCAATAGAAGAGGCAAGAAAGAAAGTAGCAAATGCAATTGGAGCAAAGCAACATGAAATTTATTTTACTTCTTGTGGTAGTGAGAGTGACAATTTAGCTCTTAAAGGTGTAGCTTATGCTCATAGGGAAAAAGGAAAACATATTATTACGAGTAAAATAGAGCACCCAGCAGTTTTGAATAGTTGCAAAACATTGGAAAGGCAAGGGTTTGAAGTCACCTATTTAGATGTAGACGAAAGAGGATTTGTAAATATTGAGCAATTAATGCAAAGCATAAAACCAACTACGATTTTAATTTCAATTATGTTTGCTAACAATGAAATAGGAACTCTACAGCCGATTAAAATAATAGGAAATATTGCAAAACAAAAGCGAATTTTGTTTCATACAGATAGTGTGCAAGCAGTGGGAAATGTGGAGATTGATGTAAATGAATTAAATATTGATATGCTATCCATGTCAGCTCACAAATTTTATGGACCAAAAGGGATAGGAGCTTTATATGTAAGAGAGGGAGTAGAATTTGAAAAAATACAAGATGGAGGACATCAAGAAAGAGACAAAAGAGCTGGAACAGAGAATGTAGCTGAAATTGTTGGCTTAGGGGAAGCAATAGAAGAAGTCTATCAAAATTATGAGGAATATAACAAAAAACTAATGAATTTAAGAGAATACTATATTTCTGAAACGCAAAAAAGAATTCCAAATGTAAAATTAAATGGAGATAAACAGAATAGACTACCTGGAAATGCAAATTTATCTTTTCCTGGTGTTAATGCACAAGAATTATTATTAGAGTTAGATCAAAAAGGAATCTGTGCTTCAGCAGGTTCGGCTTGTAGTACTGGTCAGACGAGTCCATCTCATGTGCTAACTGCAATAGGTTTAACTCCAGAATTGGCAGCGGGGACATTAAGAGTTACTTTTGGAAAAGATAATTCGAAGGAAGATGTCGAATATTTGGTAGAGGCTTTGCAAGAGATTATTAGTAAAATTCAGAAGAAATGAATAACGAGAGAATAGAAGAAAAAACATCATTTTAGAACATTAAAAATGCACAAAGTAGTAAAATAATTCTTAAAATTTAAAAAAATAGTAAAAAACACTAGTAATTTACTAGTGTTTTTTGATATAATTACTATTAACCTATAAATTAATCTTAAAAAATAAATTTATTCGGCTTTATCTTTTGGTATGTACTCTAATAACTCAGAAATTTCACAGTTAAAGGCTTGACAAATACGATTTAATTGGTCAATATCAATTCTCTTCGTTTCCTCATAATACATTTTCGAGATGGTTGCGGGACGAATGCGAGTGATATCTGCTAAAGCCTTCTGAGTCATTTTATTCTTGCCAAGTAAATCAGATAATTTTATTTTGATCATGAACTTCACCTTTCTATTGTAAAATAATTGTGACAAAATTTGTCGGATTTTGTCATATGCTTGTATTTTATCACGAGATGTATTAAAATGACATATTAATAGAATAACATGACGGTAAAAGTAATAAAAGGTTATCTGAAAGTAAATGAAAAGAGGTGTGCTAAATGAGTTTGAAATCATTTTTTACAAAAGAAAATACACCTAACAATAGGGACTGGAAAGAGAAAAATAAGGGGTACTTAAGACAATTACAAAAATTTTTAGATGTG
Source organism: uncultured Clostridia bacterium (assembly GCA_948560265.1). Classification (GTDB taxonomy): domain Bacteria; phylum Bacillota; class Clostridia; order TANB77; family CAG-508; genus CAG-273. Next base: position 198,168 of record CAOXTD010000001.1, read on the forward strand.
GCAGATAACATAGAAAGAGAAGATCTAAGAAAGTCGGTTATTGCAGAGATGTTAAAATGTGATATGATTTTAACGGAATTAGCAGAAAGACAAATGAAATTACTTTCTCGGAGATGAAAAGAACAAATAACAAGTAATTAAGTGAATAATAGCAAGCTAAGTTGGTTATACTCAATTCAGAAGGTAAAAAAATGGTGAAAAGAATTTTTGTAGGTCTAATAGCTGGAATGATTAGTGGACTCTTCACTGCTGGTGGAGGGCTAATTATCGTTCCAGCTTTACTATATACATTAAAGTTAGAAGCAAAAAAGGCGAGAGCTACTTCGTTATTTTGCATATTGCCAATGGTTGCTATTACAGCAATTTTTTATGGTAGAAGTAATTTTATTAGATGGGATATTGGTATAAGATGTGCAGTTGGCGGAATCATTGGCGGAATTATTGGTGCGAAACTTCTAAATCATTTACCAGAAAAATATTTAAAAATTGCCTTCGCAATATTTCTCATTTATGCAGGAATCAATATGATAATAAGGTAAGGAAGTAAGAGAGTTTATGATAGAGTTAATAATAGGACTGATTTCAGGAATAGTAAGCCGGAATGGGAATGGGGGGAGGAACGATTTTAATTCTCCTTCTTTCACTTTTTATGGAAGTAGACCAACATATTGCACAAGCAACTAATTTGGTGTTTTTTATACCAACAGCAATAGGTGCCATTGCAATTGGCATAAAAAATAAAAATGTGCAATGGAAATTGGCACTTCCTATCATTTTAGCAGGAATAGTAGGATCAGTGATAAGTAGCATTATTAGTACCCATATTAATGTACAAATATTAAGAAAGTTATTTGGAATTTTTTTACTTGTTATGGCAAGTTATGAACTAGTTTCATGGTACAAAATGTATATTAAAGAAAAAAATAGCCATACTAAGAAGGAGAACAAAATAAAATAAAGGAGGAAGAGCTAAATGAAATTTATGAAAGGTATGCTAATTGGCGGAATTGTAACTGCAGGAATTGCTATGATGTATGCTGAAACAATGGACCAAAACAAAAGAAGAATGATGAAAAAAGGAAAACAATTTGCAAAAAGAATGGGAATACTATAGAATTTTAATAAGATAAAAAGAAACCATAGCATAAGACTATGATTTCTTTTTTGTTTTATCAAGGCAGATAAATCTATTTACAAGGTTTATCGCATGGTTTTTGACAAGGTTTGTCGCAAGGTTTCTCACAACATTCTTTACATGGAGGACATTCTAATTCAACGCCTTTTAAGCATTTTCCTTCATGTTTACCACAAGTACATACTTTACAATGTTTTACTTGGTCTACCCAGATTTCAATTTCATAAAGTCTGTTAGCACATAAAGGTCCAAAAACGAATTCGCCATTTTTATCAGTGAAAGTATGAGAAACAGGACGTCTTTCTTCTTCGCCACATTCACAAACAACCTCAACTAGCTTTACAACAGCATCTTTTACAGGGTCTTGGTAACAATCCTTTACAACACCATAAATAACAGTTCTGTTATCTTCTGGTAAAGTAATGTCTAAATCAAATTGTTTTCCTGTTGCTAAAATACCATCAACATTCATAACAGGGCATACGCATTTTTCATAATCCATAAATATTTTCATTCCTTTCTTTTTAGTATTAATATATAGTATGTAAAAAAAGACAAAATGTGACAAAAAAGAAAATTAGCATAAATTGAAAAGATAGACATATATTCTAATAAAAAAGAAAAGAAGGAGAAAATTATGTTTATCGTATTTAATAAACAAAAAATATATTCTTATTTAGTAGCACTTAGCACAGTAGTTATTTTATTTGTCATTGCTTTTGCAGTTACCAACTCACCAAAAGATGTGCTGCAAACTTCTACCAATTTACAAGAGGAAAATAATGTAACGATTAATCAAACAAAATAATATTTTTTTGTATAGCTCCTAAAACATTGGGTATACTTAAGCTTAGAGTGAAAAGGAGTTTATTACTATGGCTTTAATTGGTATCTTAACAGAGCCAAAAAATAAATTATATTTACAAGAAGAATTAAAAAAGAGGCAATTAGAGGAAGTGTTTTTTTTAACAGAAAATACAATTTTAAATATGCATAATGTAAGATTTGATATATTTTTATTAGGAAAAAAGATAAGTAAAAATCAAGAATTAGTTCGTACCTTAGCAAAAGGAGCTGATTATTTTATATTTAATAGTGATATAAAAGAAAATTTGCCACTTTTAGAAGACTTAGATTTAAAAATTATTACTTATGGATATAATCAAAAAGCGACTATTACGGCCTCGAGTGTAGATGAAAATAAAATGATGATTTGTTTACAAAGAAGTATTGAGAATATTAAACAGAAAAAAATTGAACCACAAGAAATCGAGATAGAGGTAACTGATAAAATGCAAGGAGTAGCGGGAATGGAATTAGTTGGATTGCAGCTTCTATACTCTAGTTAAATTTTGTTTTTTAAATGTAAAAAATAGGAAAATGAAAAATAATAGAAAAAATTAACATTTTATGTAGACAAAACCAAAAAAGTGTAGTATAATAGGTATTGTGACTAGGTGTTAGTCTAAAATTTATATACTATGAATAGACTTAAGTAAGAAACAAAGGTAGGGAGGAAAACAAATTGAATACAAATTATGATGATAATAACCATTTAGTATTGGTTGGAAAGGTAACAAGTGACAAAAGATTCAGTCATGAAATTTATGGAGAAAAGTTCTATATTTTTGATTTAAGCGTACCTCGTTTAAGTGGAAATGCAGACAATATTCCAGTGACTATTTCTGAAAGATTATTAACAATGAAGGATTTAGTAATTGGAAGCAAGTTAGAAATTGATGGACAATTTAGATCATATAATAGTTATGATCAAGAAAAGAACAGATTAATTCTAACTGTTTTTGCAAAAGACATTAATTTCTTAGAAAATCAAGAAGAGGAAGTAGAAGTTAGTAATGAAATCGTATCAAATGAAGTAACATTAGACGGATATATTTGTAAAAAACCAATTTACCGTAAAACTCCATTTGGAAGAGAAATTTCAGATATCTTGCTAGCTGTTAATAGAGCATATAACAAATCTGACTATATTCCATGTATTGCATGGGGAAGAAATGCTAGATTCTGTGAAAACATTCCAGTTGGAACAGAAGTTAAAATCATCGGACGTGTTCAATCAAGAGAATATGAAAAGAAATATGAAGATGGTACAATAGAAAAGAAAGTAGCTTATGAAGTATCTGTATCAAGCTTGGAAGTAGCAAATCAAGAAAATAATGAAAATGGGGAAGAAAATACAGAAGTAGCTGAAAACCAAGAAGCTATTTAATGTCCGATTAGGGACGTTAGTTAAGAGAACAATATTATGTCAAATGTCCGCTTAACTAACGTTTCTAATTTTTTTGGATAAATGAACAAAATCGTGAAGAATTAATTTTCTTCACGATTTGTTTCTTTCTTTACTTCAGGAATAAAAATAGTTCTGTCTTCTCTTGGCTTTGGTTTTTCCACCTCTAAATGTTCACGAACAGGGGAAATATCTAAGTCTCCATCTCCAGCTACTACTTCTATTTTTTTAGGTGCTTCTTCTTTTTTTTCTTCTTCGTCCATCTTGAGTTATCCTCCACTCTCTAAACTAAATTAATCTTATCACAAGCAAAAAACAATGTCAATATTTCTTGTGGATAGCTTGACATAAAGCGGAAGGCGTGGGATAATATGGAAGGAAGGAAATTAAAAAAATGGAAATTAACAAAGCAAAAGGAATGATAGAAGCAATACTTTTTGCAGCAGGTAGAGAAGTAAAAATCAAAGAATTGATGCTAGCGTTAGAAGCCAATTCTGAAGAAATTATTAGTCTTGTAGAAAGTATGAAAAATGAATATCAAGAAGAAAGCAGAGGGCTTCAAATTATCAATGTAGGTGAAGCATATCAATTGTGTACGAAAAAAGAATATTATGAAGTAATTTATAGTATATTTGATAAAAGAAATAAGCCAAATTTATCGCAAGCAGCACTAGAGACATTAGCTATTATTGCGTATAATCCACGCATTACAAGAGCAGAGATTGACTCAATTCGTGGTGTTGGTTCTGATGCAACTGTTTATAAGCTATTAGAATATCATTTAATAGAAGAAACGGGCAAATTAGATGCACCAGGAAAACCAGGTACTTATGGAGTAACACCAGAATTTTTTAGAATGTTTGGATTTAACAGTTTAGAGGAGCTTCCAGAACTACCAAGATACAAGGTAGATGAAAATCAGCAAATAGTCATTGATGATGTCATGGAAGAACAAGATAAAGCGAAGAGTGATAGTGAAGATAACCAAGAAGATACTCAGAATGAGGCTCCAATGCCCGCAAGGGAAGAGGAATAGGAAAATGAAATTAAAGAAATCAGGGGGATACATATTAACTCTTAAGGAATACCCTAGGTAAAGATATGTCCCTCATAGAGAAGAAAGGAAAAAAGTAAAATGAGGTTGAGTGAAAGTTTTTTTTATACATTAAGAGAAGACCAAAAAGACGAAGAATCAGTTAGTGGAAATCTTTTAGTGAAAAGTGGAATGTTTAAAAAAGTAGGTAATGGGATTTATATGAAATTACCACTAGGGCAAAAAGTAGTAGATAATGTAAAAGAAATTATTAGAAAACATATGAATGAAGCAGGAGCGAGAGAAGTAACAATGCCATTATTACTTCCAATAGAAGTTTTTCAAAAATCAGGAAGATATAATGCCTTTGGACCATCTATTTTTCAATTATCAGATAGATATAATAGACCTTATGCACTAGGACCAACACATGAAGAATTTTTTGTATTAGCGGCTATGATGAAGTCTAGTTCTTACAAAGATTTTCCATATACATTATATCAAATAGGAAATAAATATAGAGATGAAATTAGACCAAGACTAGGATTGATTAGAACAAGAGAATTTACTATGAAAGATGCTTACAGTTTTGATATCAACCAAGAAGAATCAGATAAATCTTATCAAAAACAATTTGAAGCATATCATAAAATCTGCCAAGAAATTGGATTGGAATATGTAGTAGTAAGAGCAGATACAGGAATGATGGGCGGGTTATTATCAGAAGAATTTCAAGCAGTAACCGATGTAGGTGAAGATGTCTTAGTATTATGCGACAATTGTGACTATGCTTCTAATATAGAGGTTAGTAGTTGCGTAGATGAGGAAAAAGAAAGCCAAGAAGAAAAGCTATCCATAGAGAAAATTCATACACCAAATGTAGGAACAATTGAAGAAGTAAGTAAGTTTTTAAATGAAAGTTCAGATAAATTTGTGAAAACGTTGATATACAAAGCAGGAGATAAGTTCTATGCTTGCATGGTACCAGGAAACAGAGAAATTAATGAAGTAAAACTTGGTAAGTTATTAAAGGCTGATGTAGAATTAGCAGAAGCAGAAGATGTAATGCGAGTGACTAATGCAAACGTAGGATTTGCAGGACCAGTTGGAATTTCTATTCCAGTTATTATGGATCAAAGTATCAAGTATATGAGAAACTTTATTGTAGGAGCTAATGAAACAGATTATCATTATAAAAATGTAAATAGTGAAGACTTTAAAGTAGAAAAAATAGCAGACATTAAGAATGTGCAAGAAGGTGATGCTTGTCCAAAATGCCATGGACATTTAGTGTTCAAAAAAGGAATTGAAGTAGGAAATACTTTCAAGCTAGGCACAAAATATTCAGAAAGCTTAGGATTAAATTATTCAGATGAAAATAATGAGTTAAAACCAGTTGTTATGGGAAGTTATGGAATTGGTGTAGAAAGAATGGTAGCAGCAGTAGTAGAACAAAATCACGATGATAAAGGAATTATCTGGCCAATGAATATTGCACCATATAAGGTTGGAATTATACTAATCAATCCAAAAGATGAAAAGCAATGCAAAGTAGCAAATGAGTTATATGAAAAATTAAATGATATCGGAATAGACACTATTTTAGATGACAGAAATGAAAGACCGGGTGTTAAGTTTAATGATATGGATTTAATTGGAACTCCTATTAGAATTACTGTAGGAAAAAAGGTTGAAGAAGATATTATTGAATTAAAAAAGAGAAATGAAGAAGAAGTAAAAGTAATTCCAATTAAAGGATTAATCGAAGAATTAATGAAAATGGGAGCAAAAAGAGATTAACTAACAGCTGCGAGCATCAAACTAATTGTTTTAGCCTTTGACTTCGCAAAGGCTAAAACGATAGTTTATGCTTATTCGTAAGCTCGCTGTTTCTGCCACTGGCAGCGCTCACTTATTCATCAGAAAAAGGAACGTCCCTAATCTGATACTTTATTTAAGGAATTCAAAATTTCAGGGTAGATACGGTAAGCATTTTCTTTCCAGTTATCTACAATTTTTTTTGCTTCTTCACGAGAGCTTGCAAATACACTAACTTCAAAAATGCAAGTGTTATTTTCATTGATTTTGCAAGTTACAGTATAATCATTTTCACTTTTAGGGGTAAACTCAGCTGTGATAGATTCTTCTTCAGCAGTGGTAGTAAGCTCATTTTGAAAGTTAGTGTCTACTTTCAATTTCATAATACCAGGTAACATGTCATGTGTTAATCTTAGAGTTTCTTTTCCCTTTTCTGTAATAGAATAAGTATGCTTTCCATCCTGGTCAAATCGAGTGATATATTGATTCTCCAATAAATCCAATAAAAATTGTTGAAAATAAAAATAGTTCATATCCATAACAGATAGAACTAACCTAAGTAGTCCATCATTGGTAATGGGATTTTCTAATTTATTTAAAATGTATAAAATTAATACTTTGTTTTCTGCTAAAACTTCTCCGTCTTGTGTTAATTTCACGTTTTTCACTCCTTTAAGGCTTTTCTAAGGAATACAATTGCCTTACAGCAATTGCATCAATCATCCGTAATTCGCTTTGATTCACACGGCTGACTGAAGTATATCACAAACTATTCTAAAATACTATTCTTTTTGAAAGAAAAATGATATACTAAAATAGAAATAGAAAAAAATGAAGGAAAGAAAAAGATGAAAACACTATATGAACTACTAGAAGTAAGTGAAAATGCTTCAAAAGAAATTATTGAAAAAGCATATAAAGTACTAGCTAAAAAATATCACCCTGATTTGCAGGCAGAAGGAGAAAAACTAGAAGCGGAAAAGAAGATGAAGCAAATCAATGAAGCATATGAAGTATTAAGTGACGAGACGAAAAGGAAAGAATATGATTTAAAATTAACAGAAGAAAGAAGGCAAGAAGAAGCCAAAAAACAACCACAGCCAAGTTATAATCAAAATTCATATGAACAACCATATCAAACTTATACAAAGCCAATGTCAGAACAAGAATATAGAGAAGCTTTAAAAAGGCAGTATCAAGAAAGAAAAGAGGAACAAGAAAGACAAAGGCAAATGCAAGAACAATATGAACAAAGATATCAGCAAGCATATGAGGGATATTTAAGAAGTTTAGGATATAAAATCAAATATAAGTGGACATGGAAGAGATTTAAAGATTTGATGATTACACTTCTTATTATTGTTAGTATTTGTACTATTTTATGGTTTTTTCCACCAACTCATAAACTAATTATGGACTTTTATGCTTCTAACTCTATTGTAAAAGCAATAATTGATACCATAGGAAATGTATTTAAGGGGATATGGAATGGTATTTGCGCAGTATTCCAGAAGTAAACTAACAATTTTTGGATACTAGAGGCCAAAAGAAAACAACCTCTATACAAAATACATAAAATATGATAATATGGACAAAACTATGAAAGAAAGGAAGAAGAATTATGAAAAAAGTTATCATTGGAGTAGTAGCAATTGCTATCATTGCATTAGTTGTTGTTGGAATTGTAATGGTAAGTGGAAAAAATAAGGAAAATGGAGGAGAAACAACTAATGCAAAAATGCAAACAACACAAGAAATGCAAGACACACTAAACAGCATTTACACAAAATTAGGGGACAAGCTTCCATCTATTGAAACAAGAGAAATTGATGTGACAGATGAACTAGCAGTAAAAGCAGCAACAGGTTTACAATCAACACAAAATGTAGAAGCACTTGTACTATCAGAGCCTATGATGAGCTCACAAGCATATTCAGCAGTATTTGTAAAAACCGCTAAAGGTGCAGATGTTGAGAAAATGAAACAAGAAATGCTTGATAATATTGACACAAGAAAATGGATTTGTGTAACAGCTGAAAAAGTATATGTTACAAACCATGAAAACATTATCTTTTTAGTAATGGCAAGTGATGAGTGGGCAAAACCTGTATATGATGAATTCAAAAGTGCAGTAGACGGAAAAGTAGGAAAAGAACTACAAAAAACAGAAGAAATTTAGGAGGAAATTGTGCTTTTTTCAAGTATTAGCTTTTTATATTATTTTTTACCGTGTGTATTAATTCTATATTTAGCAGTACCAACAAAATACAAAAATACAATATTACTAATAAGCTCCCTATTGTTTTACTTCTATGGGGAGCCTATTTATATATTGGTGATGATTGGATCAATATTATCTGCTTATATACACCGGAATTTTGATGGAAAAATATCCAAAACAGAAAAAGATATTTTTAACTACATCTGTTATCATTAGCTTAGGTGCTCTTATTGTATTTAAATATTCAGACTTTATGATTGCTAATTTTAATGGAGTGTTTGGTACAAAAATAGCATTATTAAATTTAGCACTGCCAATTGGAATTTCTTTTTATACTTTTCAAGTATTAAGCTATATTATAGATATCTATAACGGGAAAGTGGCTGCACAAAGGAGTTTGATTAAACTAGCAACATATGTGTCATTATTCCCACAATTAATAGCAGGTCCAATTGTACGATATACAGATGTAGAAAAAGAACTTACCAAAAGAGAACATACTTTTGAAAAGTTTTCTTTGGGAATTAGAAGATTTATAGTAGGACTTTCTAAAAAAGTACTAATTGCCAATAGTTTAGGCGAACTATGTCAAATCTTTTTAGCAACAGATGAGAAGAGTATAGTATTTTATTGGATTTATGGAATCGCTTTTAGTCTTCAAATTTACTTTGATTTTTCTGCTTATTCAGATATGGCAATAGGTTTGGGAAAGATGCTTGGATTTGAATTTTTAGAAAATTTCAATTATCCATATATATCTAAAAGTATTACAGAATTTTGGAGAAGATGGCATATTTCACTTAGCCAATGGTTTAGAGATTATGTGTATATTCCACTTGGTGGAAATCGAGTAGGAAAAGTAAAACTCATTCGCAATATTTTTATTGTATGGATGCTAACAGGTTTATGGCATGGGGCTAATTGGACATTTATTCTATGGGGATTATTATTTGGAGTTTTATTAATTATTGAAAAGACGTTTTTATTAAAGATATTAGAAAAGATACCAAAGATATTTCAACATATTTATGTACTATTTATTGTCATGATAAGCTTTATTATTTTTAATGGTAATGATATAGGACAAGCATTTGCACAAATAGGAGGACTATTTGGAGCAAACGGAGAAGCTGTGATGAATTCCTATACTTTGTATTATTTAAAAAGTTATTTTGTAATTCTTGTACTTGGATTAATTGGTGCAACACCATTTTTGAAAAACAAGATTAGTCAATTAAAAGAGAAAGCAAAAATAAGGAAGGTAATAAACTTTTTAGAGCCAATTGTATTAATTTGTTTATTAATATTTGTGACAGCTTACTTAGTAGATAATTCCTATAACCCATTTTTGTATTTTAGATTTTAAGGAGAAAGTTATGTCAGATAAAACAAAAAATGTAGTAGTAACATTTACATTTTTATTAGTGCTAGTATTATTTTTTGTCATCAACTTATGTACCAAAGACATAGAAATATCTTATGCAGAAAGAAGAAAACTCGCACAGTTTCCCAAGATAACAGTAAAGAAGTTATTAGATGGCAGTTTAGGACAAGATTTTGATAAATACAGTACAGACCAAATGATAAAAAGGGAAGACTTTAGAAAATTAAAAGCAGCATTAGAACTAGATGTATTTAGAAAAAAAGACAATCATGATATTTATTTATATCAAGATAGTTTGGTTAAAATAGAATATCCATTAAATGAAGTATCTATAGCTAATGCAACTAATAAAATAAATGCTATTCAAAATGACTATTTACAAGGGATGAAATGCTACTATACAATTGTTCCAGATAAGAATTACTTTGTTAGCAGAGAAGAATATATTGGTATGGACTATGAAAAAATGGAAGCAATGATGACACAAAACTTAAAAGGAATGGAATATATCCCTATTTTTGATTGCTTACAATTACAAGACTATTATGTAACAGATATTCATTGGAAGCAAGAGAATTTACAAAAAGTAGTAGATAGAATTAGCACAAAAATGAATTTTAAAGATAGAATTCATACTGATTATACAAGACAAGTTGTAATTGAATTTGAGGGAGTATATACAGGACAGTTGGCAGTCAAAACAGCAAAGGATAAGATTTGTATTAGTACAAATGAAATAATAGAAAATGCAACCGTATATAACTATGAAAATAAAAAAGAAACTAAAATATATAACAAAGAAAAACTAACTAGCAATGATAAGTATGATATTTATTTATCAGGTCCTACACCACTAATTACCATAACCAATCCAAAAGGAGAGGAAGGAAAAGAGCTAGTAGTATTTAGAGATTCTTTTGCTAGTAGCTTAGTTCCTTTATTTACAGAGGCTTATTCTAAAATTACTTTAGTAGATATTAGATATATGAGAAGTAAAGATATTGGAAATTATATAGAGTTTAAAGACCAAGATATATTGTTTATTTATAGCACAACGGTTTTAAATAATAGCAGCACATTCAAATAAAAGGAGGAACTAAATAATGGGGGGAATTAGCGTTATACTTTTAATGGGAATATTATCAGCAATTTTTTATATTTTTCTTGCAATATTTTTACTTATTATCATATATCAAATTATGACTTACATTTTTGAAAGTATTGCGATTATGGAGATGAGTAAAAACTTAGAATATAAAGCAGTTGGAACAGCATGGATACCATTTTATAATAAATATCTATTAGGAAAAATTGCAGGACATAAAATTTTAGGGAGCATGGTAGCAGTATTAAATGCTGTAATGGCAGTAACTTGCTTTTGGAGTTATATGCAAGGTAATATGATTTTATTTGGAATATTTTTAATTTGTATATTGATTAGTTTTGTATTAGATGTTATTATAGCACACAAAATATATACAAAAGCAATAGGCAAATATGGTGATATTTTTACTGTATTTAGTATATTAACTTTAGGATTTCTAAGACCAATCTTTCTTTTTGCCATAAAAAATAAAATTAAGTCTTGACAAATAAAAAAAGTTGTCGTATATTATTATACATTGTCATCGGAGGACAGATGCGTCGCAACGCAATGATTGAACTATCAATCTTCTGTCGAGGAAGATGTCGAGTGCGCTCGGTTATTTGAAAAAATAATGGAGCTTTTTTTATATTCTAGGAAATTACAGCAAATTGTTTTAACAATTTGTGTATATTTCCGTAGAAGATAATTATTGCGTATGTTACAATTTCTAAATGCTTTTAGCATTTAGAAATTGTTAATTCGCTTTTTTATATTCAAAAAGAGAAGGAGGAGAAAAGATGAACAAAATTATTACTATCAGTAGAGAATTCGGAAGTGGTGGTAGAGAAATTGGAAAAAGGGTAGCAGATGAATTAGGATTTAGTTACTATGATGCAGAGATTATAACTTCCATTGCCAAAGAAACTGGAATGTCAGAGGAATATATCAAAAATATTTCGGAAAAAGGAATGTATCCTTATGCTTTCCATTTTGCTAAATCATTTGCAACATATCCAGTTTATCAAAGTAATCAAACAGAAGTGTTGGTAGCAGAAGCAAAAGTATTAAAACAAATTGCAGAAAAAGGAGATTGTATTATTGTAGGAAGAGGAGCAGATATTACTTTAAAAGAATATGGATCTATGAATTTATTTGTGTATGCTAATATGCAATCTAAGATGGAGCGTTGCAGACAAAAAAGACAAGATGAAAAAGATATGACTGATAAAGAATTACAGAATAAGATTAAACAAATTGATAAAAATAGAAGAAATTATCATAGAATAATTTCAAATTTAGAGTGGGGAGATAAAGAGAATTATCACTTATGTATTAACACATCAGGTGTAGAAATAAAAGAAATGATTTCTCCGCTTGCAGATTATATTAAAGAATGGTTTAGGAGGAAATAATGAACATACAATTATCGGAACATTTTACGTATAAAAAATTAATTCAGTTTACTATACCAACTATTATTATGATGATATTTACTTCCATTTATGGTGTAGTAGATGGACTATTTGTATCAAACTGTGTAGGCTCAGATGCCTTTGCAGGGGTGAATTTAATTATGCCAGCGATTATGATTTTAGGTTCAATAGGTTTTATGTGCCGGCACAGGTGGAAGTGCTTTAGTTTCAAAAACAATAGGTGAAGGAAACAAAGAAAAAGCAAATAGGTATTTTTCTATGCTTCTTTATGTGGTTACGATTATAGGTTTCATTTTTACAGTTATAGGGCTTATTGTAATGGAGCCAGTAGCAAAACTACTAGGAGCGGAAGGAAATCTTGTAGAGATTTGTGTAACTTATGGTAGAACTTTAATTATTGCACTAATACCCTTTATGCTACAAAACTGTTTCCAAAGTTTCTTAATTGTAGCAGAAAAGCCAAGAATGGGACTAATCATTTCTATTATAACTGGTGTGCTAAATATGATCTTAGACTTTCTATTTATCTATGTTTTTAAAATGGGAGTTTTTGGAGCAGCAGTTGCTACAGGAATTAGTCAATTGATAGGAGGAATTGTACCACTTATTTACTTTATAAAGAAAAGTGAAACCTTGAAATTAGTGAAAACAAAATTTGAATTAAAGCCAATCTTACAAGCATGTGCCAATGGTTCTTCTGAAATGGTGACGAATATTTCCATGTCATTAGTAAATATGCTATACAATTTACAATTAATGAAATATGCTGGGTCAGATGGAGTAGTAGCTTATGGAATTATTATGTATGTTAGCTTTATCTTTTCAGGAACTTATATGGGATACTCCATAGGTTCAGCACCAATTGTAGGATATCATTATGGAGCAGAAAATAAAGAAGAATTAAAAAGCTTATTGAAAAAGAGTTTAAAACTTTTAACCGTTACCTCAATTGTGATGACAGTAATAGGGGAACTACTAGCAAAGCCACTAGCAGGGATATTTGTTAGTTATGATGCAAATCTATTAGATATGACAACAAATGCAATACGCATATTTTCAATTTCTTACTTAATTAGTGGAATTAATATTTTTGCATCTTCTTTCTTTACTGCATTAAACAATGGAGTAGTTTCAGCAGCTATTTCATTTTTAAGAACACTACTTTTCCAAATAGCAATGATATTTATACTTCCACTTATTTGGGGATTAAATGGTATTTGGATTGCAGTTGTTTTTGCAGAAGTATTAGCATTAATAGTTAGTATCACCTTCCTTGTAGTAAATAGGAAAAAATATCAATATATTTAAAAATAGGGCAGATAATTTCTTGAAAATTATCTGCTTTTGTAATATGATATGGAAATAAATAATGAAGAAGAGGAAAAATGAAAGAGTTTATTAAAAAGAATTTAAAGTGGTTTATCTTATTAGTCTGCTTAGTTGGATTTTTAAAGCTAGCGGAAGATGTGTTTAGCAAAGAAATATTGCAAGCTGATATTGTAGGCTATAAACTAATATCGAGCTTGCTCATATCAGATTTTGCCACACCAATTGCAAAATTTATCACTAATTTTGGTGGAGCAATTGTTTTAGTAGGAACTACAATTCTTCTATTTATAAGCATCAAAAATAGAAGAATAGGACTTTCTATTGTTGCAAATTTAGGCATTGTAACAGGTTTGAATATTGTATTAAAACAGATTGTACAAAGACCAAGACCAACAGAATATAGAATTGTTAATGAGACAGGATATAGCTTTCCATCAGGGCATTCTATGGTTAGTATGGCTTTTTATGGTTTTTTGATTTATCTTATCTATAAATATGTGAAGAATCAGTATTTGAAAATAGGGTTGATTACATTTTTAAGCATTCTAATTATTTCTATTGGAATTAGTAGAATTTATTTAGGAGTACATTATACAAGTGATGTTATGGCAGGTTTTTGCATATCAGTTTCCTATTTAGTACTATATGTAAGTAGTGTGAGCAATTGGATAAAGGCAAGTGATTAATTCATAATTACTTGCTTTTATGTTATAATTTAGAAAAAATGGAGGAAAAAATAAGATGGAAAAGTGGTTGCAATGGGCTATTGAAATACAGAGTTTAGCACAAGCAGGGCTTGCATATACACAAAATGTTTATGATATAGAAAGATATGAAAGATTAAGAGAGATAGCAGCAGAAATGATAGTAGAAAAAAGTGATATTAGTTTGGAAAAAGTAAAAGATTTATTTTGCAATGAAACAGGTTACCAAACACCAAAGTTAGATACAAGAGCTGCTATATTTCAGGATAATAAAATTCTATTAACTCATGAAAAGAATGGAACTTGGTCATTACCAGGTGGTTGGGTAGATGTATTAGAATCTGCAAAATCGAATACCATAAAAGAAGTAAAAGAAGAAACAGGACTAGATGTAGAAACGGTAAAATTAATTGCCGTGCAAGATAGAAATAAACATAATAGACCAGTGTATGCTTATGGAATATGGAAGGTATTTGTTTTGTGTGAACGAATTGGCGGCGAATTCGTAGAAAATATTGAGACAACAGAAATAAAGTATTTTGGGTTAGATGAATTGCCAGATAATTTAGCAGAAGAAAAATGCACGAAAGAGCAGATAGCAATGTGCTTTCAAGCAAGGGAAGATGGAAATTGGCAAGTACAATTTGATTAATAATTGAGAAAATATTTTAGAACTATTGACTTGGAGTTAACTATAAGCGGTATATATACTGTAAAGAAATTGATTGTAGGAGGCAAATTATGAATAAATTAATTGTATATTTTTCATATACCAATAACACAAGGATGATAGCTAATAGAATTAAAGAAAAATTAAACTGTGATATCCTAGAGATTAAAACAGTTATACCTTATTCACAAGACTATGAGACAGTTGTTAATGATGAACAAAACAGTGAGGCAAGTAATCACTTACCAGAAATTCAAAAGATAGATGTGGATTTAAGTAAGTATGATGAAATGATTATAGGAACTCCAGTATGGTGGTATAGACCAGTGCCAGCGATTAGAACCTTTCTAAGCCAAAATAATTTATCAGGAAAAGTGATTAAACCCTATGCTACAAATGCAGGTTGGCTTGGTAGAACTTTTCAAGAAATAAAAATGCTTTGTCCAAATTCAGAAGTAAAGGAAGGTATGAATATTGTGTTTGAAAGTTATAGTGATAAACTAGTTACAAAAGAACAAGAACTTGAAGTTTGGATAAATCAGTTATAAAAAAATAAGCAGGTGATTAAATAGACAATCACTTGCTTTTAAGATATAATAGGGATAAAAGATAGGAGAAGTAATATGAATATTTATGATATTTTAAAAGAATTAGATATAAGATATGAAGAAATAGAACATAAAGCCATATATACAGCAGAGGAAGCATTACAAGAGAATATTGCTAATAGAATTGATGGAATAGGATGTAAAAATTTATTTGTCAAAAGCAAAAATAAATATTATCTCATTTTTATAAAAGCAGAAAAGAGAGCAGAACTAAAGCTTGTAGCGGAGTTGTTAAATGAAACAAGATTGAGTTTTGCAAGTGAGAAGGAATTAAAAGATATATTAAATCTTACAATAGGTAGTGTTACACCATTTGGATTAGTAAATGATAGGGAAAATTTAGTAACATTATTAATAGACAAAGAACTAGAAAATCAGAAAGTTTTAGTTCATCCAAATGTGAATACAAAAACAGTATCTATACAGCTAAGTGATTTAATCAAATTAGTAGAGTATATCAAACATCAATATATTTTATTTTAAAGTTGTAAAATCAGGAAGGGAATGCTATAATTAATCTCGCTTTAAATTAGACAAATTGAAGAGAGGAAGAAAATATGGGAAAGAAGTTAAAAATCATTATAGAAAATTGTCCACGAAATCACGAATGTCCTGCTGTGAAAGTTTGCCCAGTAGGAGCATTAACACAAAAAGACTTTGAAGCACCGGAAATTGATTATGAGAAATGTATTCGATGTGGTAAATGCTCTAATTTTTGTCCTAAAAAAGCATTAGTGCTACATGAGGAGGAAAGCAAGTGATAATTTCAATCTTTTTTATTATTGTAGGATTTGCACTGCTTATTTTAGGTGCTGATTGGTTAGTAAATGGAGCAAGCAGTATTGCGAAGAAGTTTCATATTCCAGAAATCATTATAGGACTTACCATTGTTTCAATAGGAACATCCATGCCAGAGTTATTTGTTAGTACAACATCAGCTTTAGAAGGACTTTCTGATATGTCCATTGGAAATGTTGTTGGTAGCAATTTATGCAATTTGTTACTCATATTAGGACTTTCTACCATTATAAAACCAGTCAAATTTCAAAAAGAAACTAGACTTTTTGAAATTCCAATGTGTTTGATATTTACTGTAATTTTTATTGTCCTTTGCAATACAGGTGGAACAATTAATAAAGTAGAAGCGGTACTGTTACTTCTTTTATTCTTACTATTCATTACCTATACCATTTTTATGGCAAAGAAACAAAGCAGTCAAGAAAAGCAAGAGGAAGTAAAAACACAAAAAAAGTTATTACCGATTTTAAAAGATATCTTATGGATTGTATTAGGTGTTATAGGATTAAAAATTGGTGGAGATTTAGCTGTAGATAATGCAGTTAATATTGCTAACTATTTTGGAGTTAGTGAGAAAATTATTGGATTAACGATACTTGCAGTAGGGACAAGTCTTCCAGAATTAGTAACAAGTGTAACTGCAGCGATTAAAGGTAATAGTGATATTGCAATTGGAAATATTATTGGTTCTAACATATTTAATATGTTACTAATTATTGGTGTGGCTGCTTTTATTAATCCAATTAGCTATAACTTTAGTTATAACATGGATTTAATAGTATTAGTAGTAGCAACATTAATTTTAGCGTTATTCCCAGTCATTCCACCTAAAAATGAAATGAGTAGAGCAAATGGAATAATTTATTTCTTAATGTATGTAGGATATATAGGATATTTATTAGTAAATTAATTAACATAAGGGAGCAGAGATGCTCTCTTTTATTGTATAGGAAAAATCGCAGATTTTTCCTATACAACAAGGTTAGGTTTCCTTAGTCTGTGCAGTTGCGAAGCAACTTGCACAAATGTGCGTCGGAAGCTTTACTTCCGTTAACGCATATCTTTCTTATTTTTAAGAAAACTTAAAAGGAAATATTGACATATAGATTATTATATAGTATAATGCAAACAATAGTTTTGAGAAAAATGAACAGAGTTTAAACATAGCAATAGATGTAGCTAACTAAATTTTTATGGAAAAGGAAGTGGTTGTATGGACGAAAAAAAGAATGAAATTATCTTATTTGAAAATCAAGGTGTGAAATTGGAGGTTAATTTAAAAGATGAAACAGTATGGCTTACTCAAGCACAAATGAAAGAATTATTTGATGTAAATCAATCAACGTTAAGTGAACACATTAATAATATTTTTAAGGAAGGAGAACTTGACGAAAATACTTCTATCGGAATTTCCGATAAAAGTTCTGGAGGAAGAAAATCTAAGATATATAATCTAGATGTTATTATATCTGTTGGATATAGAGTTAAATCTAAGAATGGTGTTGTATTTAGAAAATGGGCTACGAAGATCTTAAAAGACTATATGTTAAAAGGATATGCTGTAAACCAAAAAAGATTAGAATATTTAGAAAAGACAATAAAATTAATAGATATAGCAAATCGTATGGATGAAAGATTAGAAAATCATGATGCAAAAGAAATATTAAAAGTAATTGGAGAATATTCAAAAGCATTAGATTTATTAGATGATTATGATCACAAAACATTAAAGAAGATAAAGGGAAATATTGATGAAAGGAAAATTGAATATAATCAATGTATAGAAGTTATTAATAAGCTTAGATTTAATGAAGAAAGTACATTGTTTGCTGTTGAAAGAGGAAAAGGATTAGAGTCAATTATAGGGAATATTTATCAAAGTTTTGGTGGACAAGATATATACAAAAGCATAGAAGAAAAAAGTGCTAATTTTTTATATTTAATAGTAAAGAACCATGTATTTACAGATGGGAATAAAAGAATTGCAGCAACTTTATTTATCTATTTCTTAAACTTTTATGATATTTTATATAAAAATGGTGAACAAACCATTGATAATAACACTTTAGCAGCATTAACATTATTGATAGCAGAATCCAATCCAAAGGAAAAAGAGATAATGATAGACTTAGTAATGAATTTTCTAAATAATGATTAATTATAATGCTACTCAAATATTACAACCTAATATAGACATCATAAAAATAAAATAGAATGGTAAAAGATGGATAGTACATAACTATCTGTCTTTTTTATAACATGCAATATTTAAAGTATAGGAATAGATTTTTTCAACCATTGAACTAAAAGAATAGATATAGTATAATATTCAATATGAAAATGATAAGAAAGATATTTATAGTAATTGTTATAATTTTTATATTAATTCTAGCAGCTTTAAGTGTAATATTAATTTATTATGAAAATAAAAAGAGTTATTGTGCCGAAGACTTTGGAATTGAGATATTAACTAGTCAAACAGATTATGATAAGGATGGCATAGATGATTATACAGATATTTTGCAAGGAGCAAAGATTGAAGCAAAGAATAAACCAAGATATAAAAGTGCATATTATGCAGGGGGCTATCCACCAGATGATGAGGGAGTATGTACAGATGTCATTTGGAGAGCATTAAAAAATGCAGGATATTCGTTGAAAGAAATGGTGGATGAAGACATAAAAAATAATGTAAAGGAATATCCACGAGTTGCAGGAAATCCAGATACTAACATAGATTTTAGAAGAGTATCAAATTTGAAAGTATATTTTCAAAGAAATCAATTAGTATTAACTACGGATTTATCTAAAATAGAGGAATGGCAACCAGGGGATATAGTGGTCTTTGGTACATCACATATAGGAATTATTTCAGATAAAAGAAATAAAAAGGGGATACCATATTTAATACATAATGGAGGGCAACCAATAAGAGAAGAAGACATATTAGAAAGATACAATGAATATGAACCGATTACAGGGCATTATAGAATGAAATAGTAATTTATAAAATGAAAGGATTTTAGTATGAATAAAGAAATAGAAGAGTTAATAGCGGCTGCTGATAAAGCGATAAAAGAAGAAAGATTTGATGATTTAAAAGAGTTTTATACAGAGGATGCTGTACTTGTAGTAAAGCCAGGGCTAGAAGTTAAAGGTAAAGAGGCTATTAAAGAAGCATTTATAAAAATTGCTGACTATTTTAATAATAGTGTAGTTCCAACACAAGGAAAAATGTTAATGGTTGAGGCAGGAGATACAGTATTGGTCTTATCCCAAACTTTATTAAATGCAGAAAATAAAGAAAGTTCTGAATATAGTATGGATCGTAGAGCAACTTATGTGTATAGAAAGATTGATGGGAAATGGTTATGTGCTATAGATAATTCTTATGGAACAACATTACTTGATTAAAGGATGTAAATAAGTAGGGAGATTATTGGTATTACAAAACAAGTGAGAAAACAGATAAATAAGAGTTTTGATGACACTGTTGATGTTGTGATAAGAGAACAATAAATTGGAAAGGAAACCATATATGTATTATCCAAAACAAATACCATATTTACTAGATAAAGAATTTAAAGAAAATGTAGCATACACAGAATATCATATTGAAGAATTAGAAGAATATTGCATGTGTATTTGGACAATGAAGTCCAAGAAAATATTAGACAAAACGATAGCTAACAATATTTTACCAGATGCTTGTATTGATATTGTAATAGACTTTGTAAATCGTACCATCTGTTTTGCAGGATTTAGCAAAGAAACAGAGCCTTTTGAATTAAAACAAAATATAGACTATATAGGGGTTAGATTAAAACCAAGTGTATTTTATTCGCTTTTCCATATAGGAGCAGATAAGATAATGGATAAAGAAATACCTTTTAATGAAATAGAAAAAGAGATTAGTTTGGAGGCTATACTAAATTTAAAAGATACAGAGGAAAGAATAGAATACTTGAAACGTTATTTGCTTGAAAAAACAAGAAATCAAAAAGAAATGCAATTTGTAGAACTAGTGGAGGAATTATATAAAAGTCCAAAAGAGCAAAGTGTTATAGAGATAGCAGAGAAATTTGGCTATCATGAAAGACATTTATATAGGGTATTTAAAACAAATTATGGAGTAGCACCTAAAGTTTTATTAAATATATTAAGATTGCATTTATGCTTGACTTTCATGCTAGAAGAAAATAAGGATTTAGTAGAAATTGCATGCCTTTGTGGATTTTATGACCAATCTCATTTGATTAGAGAAATTAAGAAATACACAGGGATTTCTCCATTAAAAATGTTAAAAAACTATCAGTAAAAAAATGTCCGTTTTTTACAATACAATTTTAATCTGCTTACATATAATCCTAATGGAGGTAGAAAAAATGTACGAAACAATTACAACGAATATTATGGTTAAAAATGTAAAAGAAACAATACAATTCTATGAAGAAAAGTTAGGATTTCAAAAGGTGTTAAGTGTTCCAGAAGAAGGAGAAGTTTTGAATTTTGCTATTTTAGTTAAGGACAAAATTTCAATTATGTTACAAGAACAAACAAATTTGCTTGAAGAATATCCAACCTTAAAAACAGGAGAAATTGTACCAACATTTACTCTATTTATTACAGTAAACAATGTAGAAGAGATGTATCAGAATCTAAAAGAAAAAGTAAAAATTGCAAAAGAACTTCACAAAACTTTTTATGGAAAAGATGAATTTGCTATTTTTGATAATAATGGAAATATTTTAACAATATCTTGTTAAAATGGTAAGCAAAAATATAGAAGAAAGCAGGAAAATAGAGATATTAGAGGAGAATATAGAGAAATTTATCCGAGAATTGAGTAAGTAGCTAATTGCAAGCTACTTACTTTTATGTTATGATGTAAAAAATAGATAGGGGAAAAATATGGAAAAGAGTAATCAAAAAGTAGAAATTAAGAAAAATACAATTGTTGCTGTTCTATTTTCATCATTATTGTTTTTAGGGCTACTAGTATGTGTAATTTGTGACTTTGCAATTTCTAATCAATTTACTTGGTCTAGAATTACAACAAGTTCTATTGTTTTTGCATGGCTAGTATTTGTTCCTATTATAAAATGGGGAAAAAGAGGGATTAGTAAAAGCCTAATTAGCTTCAGTATTTTTACAATTCCATATTTGTATGTATTAAGTATTTTAGTAAAAGAAAAATCTGTGTTTTCAATAGGAGTAGTTATGGCACTAATTGCAATTTCATATATGTGGTGTATATTTGGCATTTTCAAGAGATTGAAAACTAGAAAAAGGAAGGCAATAGGAATTACTTTTTTATTAGCCATACCTGTTAGTTTTATGATAAATATTGCATTATTTAAAATGATTTTAGAGCCAATTATGGATATGTGGGATGTATTATTAATCGCTATATTGCTAGTCCTTGCAAGTATATTTTTTATATGGGATAAGAAAGGTAAGTAGATTATGGGGGAATTGACTTCACTAAAAAATTATATACTCTTCAAGGGGCAATTGATAATGTAGAATATAATCAGTTACCAGAAGAAACTAAAAGAGAGTTAAAAGAATTTATAGACCAATGGAAAGAAAACTTGTGAAGGAGAATAGATGAATATTTTAAAACCACAAAATCTTCAAATGAAAGAGTTAGAAAAGGGAGACCTTAGTATTTTAAAAGAAGATGAAAAATTAGATTACTATGATTTTGAAAATCAAGAATGTGATAATAGCAGTTTATATGAAGTTGAATTTGAGTATTGTAAATTTAAAAATGTTTGTATGCAAAAGGGGAAATTAGAAAAATGTACTTTTAAAGATGTGATTTTTAATAAATGCAATTTTTCTAACACAGAGTTTTTAGAAACTACGTTTATTCGATGTGAATTCATGGATTGTAAAATTTCAGGTTGTAATTTTGCAGAAAGTAGGCTATATCAAGTTGCATTTTTAGAAAATAATGGAAGTTATATGAATTTTTCTATGACGAGCATAGAAAATATGTTATTGCAAGATACAGGATTAAAGAATAGCTATTTTCAAGAAGTTAAAATGAAAAATACTTATTTTGAAAATGTAGATTTAACACAAGCAAAGTTTTTTAAAACAAGCTTAAGAGATATTGATTTATCTAGTAGCAAAATAGAAGGAATTGCTATTACAATAGAGGATATAAAAGGAGCTACAATAGACCAGTTTCAAGTTATGGATTTACTTTATTTATTAGGTGTAAAGGTAAAATAGGAATATAGATAAAACACAAAAATTACATGATGAAGTTATTTCTAAAGCAAAAGGGTTTATTTCTTGGGAACATTATTTACAAGATAAAGTATGGAATGATTTTGTACTTTGGGAAACAGAAGAAGATGCCAAAAATGCTACAACAGTAGGACAGGGAAAAGAAGTAACGCAAAATTTTTATGCTTGTATTCAAATGAACACTTGTAGAGCTTTGATTTCAAAGTTTATAAAAAAATATTAATAAATAATTTGGCAGATAGTTTGTAGGATATCTGCCTTTTATGATATAATCCTTTTGAAAAATACTTTTAGATGGAGGAAGAAGAAATGGAGAATAAAATATGTCAAAGTTGTGGTATGCCAATAACTTCAAAGGAACAATTAGGTACGAATACAGATGGAAGTATTAGTCAAGATTATTGCAAATATTGCTATGAAAATGGAGAATTTATAGATAAGGTTACTATGGAAGAATATATAGAAATGTGTTCAAAGTATGGAGAACAAGCAGGTATGACTAATGAAGAGATGAAAGAACATTGTGTAAAGTTGTTTCCTAATTTAAAAAGATGGAAATGTACTTGTACTGAGGAATGTGCTAGTGGATATAATCCTAATTGTACTTGTACTAACCCAGAGTGCCATTGTACTGAAAAATAGTAAATGGAAAGTGAGATGAAGTATAATGGATTTAAAGAAAATAGAAAAATTGATTGATAAGCAAAAAGTTAGTTTTATATGTTCTATTGATGAAGAAAAATATCCAAATGTAAAAGCCATGCTAAAACCTAGAAAAAGAATAGGACTAAAAGAGTTTTACTTTTCTACTAATACTTCGTCAATGCGAGTAGAGCAATATAAAAATAACCCTAATGCTAGTATATATTTTTATCACAAAGGGCTAATTAAGTATGTTGGTGTTATGCTAAAAGGAAAAATGGAAGTCTTAACAGACCAAGAAACTAAAAACATGATTTGGGAAAAGGGAGATACCTTGTTTTATAAACAAGGTGTGACTGATCCAGATTATTGTGTTTTAAAGTTTACTGCTACAAGTGGTAGATATTATTGTGATTTGAAAACAGAAAGTTTTGATATTAAGTAATCGCTAAATTATATTTTAGCAATTAGAAAGATAAGGTAAAATTATGGTACATTTAGTATATTGTGATGATAAATCAAAAGAATTAAATAAAATTTTAGATGGTAGTAAAACAATGATAATAAGAGGTGCAGCAGGAAGAAAAATACCACATAGCAGAGTATTTAAAGATGAAATATTATATTTCATGGAGAAAGGTACAAAGAAAATTACAGCTAAAGCAGTTGTAGTAGATGTTCAAAACTATGTAAAATTAAGTGATGAAGAAATAGCAAAAACGATTGAAGAGAATAATAGTAAATTACAGTTAACAGATAAGCAAAAAGAAAGATGGCACAAAAAATGCCTATGTTTAGTGGAATTTAAAAATGTAGAAGAAATTACAGCATTAGATTTTGACTATCAAGGGAATATGGATGACTGGTTAATTCTTGAAAAAATAGAAGATGTTGTTGTAGGGACAAGTATTCCTTACAATTATGAAAAATCAAGATTTTAGGAGTGAAATAATATGGCAATGTGGAATCCGTGGCGAGGATGTAAAAAATGTAGTGATGGCTGTTTGCATTGCTATATTCACAAAGGGGATTCAAAAAGAAATATAAATACGAATGAAATTGTAAAAACAAAAGACTTTGAAAAGCCAATAGAGAAATTAAAAAATGGCAATTACAAAATGAAATCTGGAATTGTTTATTTATGTTTTTCAACAGATTTTTTGATTGAAGAAGCAGATGAGTGGAGAAAAGAATGTTGGAAAATGATGAAAGAAAGACAGGACTGTACTTTTCTGTTTCTAACAAAAAGAATTGATAGATTTATGAAATGTATTCCAAATGACTGGAACGATGGATATGATAATGTTGTTGTATGTTGTACTATTGAAAATCAAAAAAATGCAGATGATAAATTAGCAATATTTAAAGATTTACCAATAAAACATAAATGTATAACAGCACAGCCACTATTAGAAAAAATAGATATGGAAAAATATCTTGAGGATATTGAATTAGTTGTTTGTCGGTGGAGAATCTGATATAAATGCTAGAGTATTTCATTATGAATGGGCATTAGATATTAGAGAACAATGTATCAGAAAAAATGTTAATTTTGAGTTTAGACAATGTGGAACTTATACAATAAAAGATGGAAAACAATATAAAATACAGACAAAAGATTTATGCAAACAAGCAAAATTAGCAAATATTGATTATAAAAGTAATCAATAAATTAAGTTATAGAAAGAGAGATGAAATAATGAATATTCATTTTGGCTTTTCTTATATTGGTCTAATATTTTTAGTAATGTTGATGCTTCCTAATATGATATGGAGCAAAAACAAACCAAAAGACTATGATAAATATGTAAAAAGAGAAGACAAAATATTACTACTATTTGAAAGAATTGGACAAGTGCTAGTAACTTGTTTATCATTGATATTTAGTGATTTTAATATAATCAAAATATCTAGTTGGACTATTGTACTGCTAATTGCTTTTATTCTAATGATTTTATATGAAATATATTGGATTAGATATTTTAGAAGCAATAAAACAATGAAGGATATGTATTGCAGTTTATTTGGAATACCAGTTGCAGGTGCAACTTTGCCAGTAATGGCATTTCTATTATTAGGGATATATGGTAAAAATATATTCTTAATAGTATCTACAATCATATTAGGAATAGGGCATATCGGAATACACTTAAATCATAAGAGAGAATCTGATTAAACTTACAATATATAAGAAAAGGACGAGCAATAAAATGGAAAATATGTTAGGTTTTATGATAATCTTTGGGAAAGATGAAAGAGCTAAAGTTGAAGAAATAAGAAAAGAGCTTTCGCCTGATGCACTAGAAACCTATGATAATGCTCAAACATTTCATGATGGGAAATGGGTTATGTTTGAAATAACTGATGATTCACTATTAGGAGATTTAAAAAAATTACTTTTGATAAAAAGAAAGCCGAATAGAAAATGAATATAAATTGAGAGAGTGATGGGATATGAAAGAGTTAGTAGACTTTGTCGTGTTAATTATAATATATTTTTTAAAATTTTATAAAAAATGGAAAGCAAAAGGAAGAGATGTATTGCTTGTAAATACTACAATGTATATATATTTATCTTTTGTATTATATTTTACTTTAATGCCTATAGTAACATCCATACCATTTGTATTTAATCACCAATATACACCAATGAATTTAGTTCCATTTGTTGATGTTTTAAATAGTAGAGGAGATTTTATTAGACAGGTAGGGCTAAATGTTATAATGACAGTTCCTTTTGGATTTTTATTACCTTTAACCAAAAAAGAAAATGCCAAATTATTAAAGGTTGTTTTTTATACATTTCTATTAAGTTTGAGTATAGAAATACTACAACCTTTCATAAGTGGTTTTAGGTCATCAGATATAACCGACATAATAACAAATGTAACTGGTGGAATGTTTGGGTATATAATGTATTTCATATTTAAACCACTAACAACTAAAATATTAAATTATATAAAAGATAGATAACTACCAATATTAAAGGAGGTAAATTTATGGCAAGAGTATTAAAAAATAAAGAATTAGTAAATACAAGACTAGCAACAAATTATGGTGGGTGGATGTATTGTGATAAGTGTAATGAAAACATAGGATATTTATGTTATTCCACCTATGATAGATTAGAATTGAAATATAAATGTAATTGTGGAAGTCAAGGTAGTGCATTTTTAGATTTTGAAGATAGTAAAACAGGTAAAAGTTGTGTTGATGAATTAGTGAATATTAAAAATAGATTATGCTGTCCAAAAGATAGCGAACCTTTAATTACAATATTGGATAAAAAAGTAGCTAACTATGAAATGAGAATTACATGTAAATCTTGTGAAAACATTTATAAAAAAGTAAAATAGAAATTACAATAAGTAGGGCAAGTAATTAAGTTGAAAATTACTTGTCTTTTATGATACAATTGAAACATAAAATAGTAATTTATCGAGGAGGTATATGTATGAAGAAAAATATTATTATAGTAATTTGTGTTATATTAGTAATCATATTACTTGGGATAATATTATTTAATACAAGAAAAGAAACGGATGATACAAGAACAGATGAAACTGAATTTTCACATTCAGCTATATATGATAGAGATGGAAATTTGATATATGATGCATCTAAATCTAAAGAAATTGAAGAAATTGAAGAAACTATTGAAAATACAACTATTCAAGGGATAGTAGAATTAAATCATAATGGATATATTTATATATTTAATGGGCAACATTTTGGAGAATATGGATTTGAAATGCAAGAATATAATAGAGCAAATATTGATAATAAAAATCAAAAATGTATAGATTATTATACATTAGAAGAATATGATTCGAACTATATTCAAGAAGGCGATATAATAATTTGTACTGGGGATTTGAAAAAGTATTCAATGGGAGATAATGATTTTGATACAAAGGATAATGCAATTACTGTGTTGAAATCAAAGGACTATAATAAGGTAAAGAATGAGAGATTAAATAATACAAGAACAGGAGTAATAACTGTTGGAGAATATTATGACACTACTGGAGAAATATATGTAAAATATGATATTTCAGATAAAGAATATAAGTTGCCATTTGTATTGAAATTTAACATTACTGATGACACACAAGTGATTGGAAATATAGAAAAAGGAAAAGAATTAAAAATACAATATAAAGACTTGAATGTACCAGTAGATGAATTAGAAATAAGAACAATAGAAGTTATTGAGAAATAACACTATAAAGGTGTGATAAGTAATGAAAAGATTAAATTATATATTAGTAATAATTGGTATAATAAGTGTTATATGTGCTATTTCACTTTTCAGCCAAGAGGGATATGCAATAAATATAAATTCCAAAAATAGAGCTTTAGTCAGTAAGTCATTAAGTGGAGAAATAGAAAATACGGATAATGTTACTAAAATTATATTAGGTCAAGGATGGCATTCTGGAGAACTAACCATATATCACTCTTATGGAAAGAAAGAAACATTATATATTACAGAGGGAATGTTTAATTTAGGAGAATTAGAAAAATATATTAGAGAGAATGGATATAATTTAGACAATATAGGTTTTGCCTCAATAGGAGTGTCTGGCTTAATTTTAATATATTTACTTATTTATAGATATGTAAATAAAGATAAATCGTAACGACAACTTACAATCTGTCTAGGAGGTAGAAAATAATGGATAAGAAAAATTTGATGAACTGGATAATAGCAATAATAGTTGCTATCGTATATTTAACAGTAAGTATTGTATTTAAGTCTTGGGCATTCTCTTGGATTATATGGGTTGCCTATGCAATTTATAGATTTATTGTTAAATAATTAAATTAGGAGTGCAAAAAATGTTTTATAATGCAAAAAATAATAATATAAAAATAGAACAAAGTGATATGGATTATATAAGTTTTGGAAAAGGAAATAAAAATCTTATTATAATACCAGGACTTGGAGATGGATTAAGAACTGTTAAAGGTATGGCTATTGCACTTGCATTGATGTATAAAAAGTTTGCAAAAGAATATACAGTATATATATTTAGTAGGAGAAATAATCTAACAAATGGCTTTACAACGCAAGATATGGCACAATATATAGCTCAAGCAATGAATTTACTTAATATATCAAATGCTGATATATTAGGAGTTTCTCAAGGTGGAATGATAGCACAATGTATGGCAATTAACAATCCAGAAAAAGTAAATAAATTAGTTTTAGCAGTAACATCTTCAAAGTCTAATGAAATGATAAATAATGTTGTTGGAAACTGGATTCAGTTAGCAAAGAAGGAAGATTTTAAAAATATATTCATAGATACAGCCGAAAAATCTTATAGCGAAAAGTATTTAAAGAAATATAGAAAATATTATAATATTCTATGGAGAGTTAGCAAACCAAAAGATTATAAAAGATTTATTATTCAAGCTAATTCATGTTTAACACATAATGTATATGATAATTTAGATAAAATCAAATGTCATACTTTAATAATTGGAGGAAAACAAGATAGTATTGTAGGAGTAAATTCTTCAAAAGAAATAGCAGATAGAATTAGTAATAGTGAATTATATTTATATGAAGATTATGGGCATGCAGTGTATGAAGAAGCAAAAGATTTTAATGAAAAAGTCTTAAATTATCTAAAAAGATAAATTACAATATATAAAGGAGATGTAAAATTTATGGATAAAGAAAAAAAGACACAAATTAACGAAGAAAAAGAAGAAAGCTATATGGCAATAGGAATGAGTTTAGGAATGTGCTTTGGAGTAACAGGTGGTGTAGTAGTAGGAAGTCTAGTAAAAAATATAGGTACTTGTATAGGGATTGGAATGTGTATTGGTATGCTTTTGGGTATGGCAATCGGTTCAGCAATAAAAAAAGATAATAGCAATAATGTAAAGTAACTGCAAAATTACAGTTTGAAAGAGTGATAAAGTATGGAAAACATTATAATTAGAAATATTGAAGAAAAAGATATTCCAAGTGTTGTAGATATTCAAATAGATGGTTGGAAATCAGCATATAAAGGAATAGTTGACGATAATGTTTTAAATTCAATGAATAGAGATGAAAGAATAAAGAAAAGAAGTAATGACTATAAAGAAAATGGTTTTATAGTTGCAGAAATAAATAATGAAGTAATTGGATTTTGTAGATATATAGATAGTGGTAAATTTACACAAAATATATCAAATATAGATTGCGAATTATTGGCACTATATGTTAAACCAAACTTAAAATACAAGGGTATAGGAACACAATTATTTCAATTTGTTATAAATGAGTTTAAAAGCAAAAATAAGACAAAAATGATATTATGGTGTTTAAAAGATAATGAGCCATCTAAAAAGTTTTATACGAAAATGGGTGGTAAAATTATTAAGGAAAGAGCAATAGAAATAGGAGAAAAAGAATATTTAGAAGTTGGATTTGAATATAATATCTAACTGTGAAATTACAATTTGAAAGGAACTGAAATAATGAATATTCGCTTTGGATTTTCGTATATAGGTTTAATATTTTTGCTAATGTTAATGATACCAAATATTATATGGAGTAAAAATAAACCGAAAGACTATGATAAATATGTAAAAAAAGAAAATAAAATATTATTATTATTTGAAAGAATTGGAGAAATGCTAGTAACTTGTATATCATTGATTTTTAGTGATTTCAATATAAATAAAATTTCAAATTGGTCTAGTATATTGTTAATTGCATTTATTCTAATGATTTTATATGAAATATATTGGATAAAATATTTCAAAAGTAATAGAACAATGAAAGATATGTATAGTAGTTTATTAGGAATACCAGTTGCAGGAGCAACCTTGCCTGTATTTGCATTTCTATTACTAGGAATATATGGTAAAAATGGATTCTTAATTATATCAACAATTATATTAGGAATCGGACATATAGGAATACACTTAAATCATAGAAAAGAAATAATATAAATTACAATTCGTAGTGCAAGTAATTAAGTTGAAAATTACTTGCACTTTATGATATAATCGAAACACAAGATAGTGAATTATCACTATAAAAGAAAGATAAAAACACATTCTGGTTGGTAGTCCAGAAGCAATATTAAATATATTGTCAGTAACCTACCCCTCTGGGTTGTCCGTTCTTTTTATAAAATAAAAGGAGGGGGTATTATGGGCAGAGTATCAGTAAAACTTACAGTATATTTTGAAGATCCATTTTGGATAGGAATATTTGAAAGAAGTATTGATGAAAAATTATCAGTTTGCAAAGTAATATTTGGAGCAGAGCCAAAAGACAATGAAGTTTTAGAACTTGTTTTAAATAGATATAGTAAATTGAAATATAGTCCAGAAATACAGTATGAAAAAGTCTTTAAAGAAAAAGTAAATCCTAAAAGAGTTCAAAGAGATGTAAAGAAACAGCTTAATAATAAAGGTGTTGGTACAAAATCTCAACAAGCATTAAAACTACAACAAGAGAAAAATAAAACAATAAGAAAAATAAAAACAAAAGAGCAAAAAGAACTAGAAAAGGAAAAAATGTATTCTTTAAAGCAACAGAAAAAAAGAGAGAAACATAAAGGTAGGTAACACTACCTTTACTCTCAAATTACAATTTGAAAGGAATGGAAATGATACAACTATTAAAATATGGAAATACA
>CAOXTD010000002.1:0-24621 GCA_948560265.1 uncultured Clostridia bacterium
AATAAATAATAACACACACACGAGAAAAATTTTCTTTAAAAATAACAACAAAAAAATCAAAAAAGGATTATGTTTTTTTAGAAAGTCTATTAAAAAATTTAATCACTTTTTATGAAATATTAATCAAAAATTTTCTCCCAGCGGGCTAAAAAGGTTTTAGGGATTTTTCCCTAAACAGCAAAACAGGTGCCAAAGCACCATGCTGGCGAATGTTAAAGCGGAAAAAAGTGCCTTAACATTCGAGCAAAATAAATTTTGCTTTAACTTTTAATGTTGAGCTTTTGCAAACATTAAAAGTTATATATGAAGGAGGTAATAATTGTTACTGATACAGTAAAAGAGCTTGAAAAAATTTTTATGACTTATGATAGTGCTTTAAACAAATTAAAATTACTAAACTTAAAAACCAAAAATGATAAAGAAATAACATACATAGATTTACAAAGAGCAGTTCAATTTATGATAAAAAAACATCCAACTTGTAGATGGAAACAGAATAAATTAATCTATAGAAAAAATTATATTTTAGCTGAAGGATTTTATTGGTTAATACATGTATATTTTCAAACAGAAAAAAATGTTGTAGATGCAGATATAGAATTCTTTAATATAAGAATCGGACAATATGAAGATTTATTAAAAATTTCTCGCAAAAATTTTTGGAATGATGATATGTATGTACATGAAATGCCGAATTATTTTAATAGAGTTCCTGGTACTATAAAAAATAGTATTATAAAAATGAACAAGGCTACAAATAATATCTATAAATATTATGAAAATGGAAAAACTAAAATTTCTAAAAAAGGTATCGAGTGGTTATGTAAAAATTGCTTTAAACATAAATATTTAGAGTTGCTTGAAGAATATAAGATGGAACTTACAGAGATATACATAGAAAGAGGCTACCCTTATGATGTATTTTTAACGAAATATGAATCAAAACTGCTAAGAACAGACAAATATTTATGGAAATACATACGATAATTAGATTGTGCAGAAACTTTCTGCACAATTTATCAAGAATTTTACAATAAAATAAGATTCTTCTTTACACTCGTACTTATACTTTCTCATATTTAAGAACAATCGTAAATAATAAATTATATAATTTTTAACAAATTTATAAAAATGGGCTGACAAATAAAAAAGAGCACGTTATACTACTATCAAATTAATATTGGAGGTAGTAAATATGTCAGAGGAAAAAACAAAAAAAGAAACCGTGTTAAACACATTATTTGAATGTAGAGAGGAAAGTCTGTATGCTCTAACAGAAAAGGATAAAGAGAGAATTGCAACTTTAACTAAAGATACTGATAGTTATGAAAAGTTATTTAGTATAATAGAAAAGTTGCCACATACACAAGAAGATTTAGAAAATATTAGAAATAGCCTAGATAGTTATATTGACAGGATAAATATTATTGGAGCTTATGAAAACGGAAATTTCTATAAAATACGGATTTTCTGATGCAATCAATTTGATATTAGAATGTACAAGTAAATAGCATTGAAATAGTAACGGCAAGCAAATTATTAGTATTACTTGTCGTTACTTTATGAATTAAACATATATAAACGATTGTGGAGCTGTTCTTATTCCATATGTTGCCAAATCTTTTGGAAATTCATATTTTTTTATATCAGTTAATTTGTAAGCAATAGCTTTTTCGCTATTATTGAAATATTTATCATAAAATTTTGAAGTAATTCCAGATTGTTTTTTTGTAATATTCCATATTTTTTCAGGTGATCCCTCTAAAATTTCTTCAACTTTTGCCTCTCCTACGATTTTCATAATTGGAGATGTAGAATAAATAATAATCTTATCAATATCCTGTTTACACTTGATTTTTCTATATTCATATTTTTTTGTTCCATTAAATATATTTTCTACATGTTCTGGATTTATTGAAATTAATATACTACACATAGTTAACCTCCTATAATTTCTAATTCTTTTATTATTTTTTTCCAATATGATTTATCCACTTGCTGTTTTTGAGCTTTTCTAATAAATTCTCTTAATAATTCATTTTCCATGATATATTCCGCTATATCATTAGATACCTTATACTGATTTGGACTTTCTTGTGCTACTAAATCATAAAAAGCATCTTTTTCTTTTGATTGTAAATTAAAGCATTTTACGAATTTATCTATTATATTTTTAGAAGGAAGTCGATTTCCCTTCTCTATATCAGAAATGTATGCTGCAGATATTCCTAACTCATCTCCAAGAACTTTTAGACTTCTTTCACCTCGGTACTTTTTTACCAAATCCCCAAACTTCTCTTTCACTTTTTTCTCCTTATTAACAAATATGCTTATAAGCATACTTGTTAATATAATATAATAAAAAAAATAATTTGTAAATACTTTTCAAAAAAATACACTTTTTCAAGTGTATTTTTTATATGGAAAACATTTCTTTGCTATTTCCTTCTATAATTATTTTTTCTAAATCATTTTTATTTATACTTATTGGAGATTGAATATAACCATTAACAATGCCGTTATCAAGTAAAAAATTATATGTAATTGGATTGTTAAAAGTAATGTAATGTTTAAACATTATAACAAGGCTATCTAAAGAAGTAACATACTGAAGTTCATCTTCATTATAAGCTGTTCTTTTTCTAACTATATTAAATATTTCTTCTTGACTTTCAAATTTATTCCATGTTGTTTCGACTATACCTAGAGTTGTTATTGCTTTTTTATCATGCGATGCATAAAATAATAATATATCATTAGCTTTTATCTTTTTAATTTTAGAATTTGAGATAAAAGCCTTTTTTATTGCATTTGCAGATGTATTTATCCCTTGTGTATCATCAATACTTATTTGAAATTCTCTTTCAGCTTCCTCAAATAATAATTTATGATATTTTGGTTGTACTGGAATAATAAATATATCTTGATTATCTAATTGTACAAAAGGATAGCCACTTTTGTCTTTGATATTTTTTACAAATATAGCTTCTCTTTCTACTGTATCATCACTTTTAGTGGTGTTTTTATATGTAACTAAATTAAAACCATATTGTTTTAATAAATAAATTAAAGATTCTTGTCTTTCAAATGTAGTAACATATATTTCATCTATGTTTTTTTCTATAGCTTCTTTTATCATTATTTTTATAAAGCATTCGCCTATTTTTTTGCCAGTATCAGCAACTTTAAATGTAGCAACTTTTAATCTCTTGGCTGGTTTAAGTGGAACATCAAAACTTGAATAATCCTCATCTTTGCCTTCTTCTTTTAACATTAAAAATGAGGTAACTCTATTTTGCTGATCTTGAGTTACATATGCTTGAGCATTATTTCGTTGTTTCTTTTCAAACCACTTATCGAATCCTTTGTAATCCATTCTTAAGCTAGTAAAAAACTCATCTTCTAAATTAAGATTATATAAATATTCTTGTTTTATAAATACTGGTGTCTGAATAATGACTTTTTCATCTTCTTTAAATATTTCAAGTGCATCATCAATAGATAAGACTCTTTTGTCTAAGTTTAATTTTTTTCCTTTTTTTACAAGTTCTTTATCATTTGTTATAAGAAATGTAACACAATTTTTATAGACAGCATATAACATTTCATTATCTATCTTATCATTTTCATTTTTTATTCCTACTAAATTATTGAACTCATCAGTAATCCTAGGTGGATTATCTATAATATTATAAACATTTAATTTTGATTTAAATATAGACTTTTTCTTCTCATCTTTTATTTTATCTGTTTCAGTTAGTGTTTTAGGATGAACTACTATACTATATTTATCTGAATCGTATAATGATTTTGTTATCTTTGCAACTTTATTATCTAATACTTCATTATCTAATAAATAAATTAGCATATTTGTATCTAATAATATTCTTTCTTTCAAATTTGCACCTTCCTTACTTTTATTGCTATTACTCCATACTTATTTTCTTGTTCTTTTGTATAAAATTTATATAAATCTTTTAAAAAGTTCTCTCTTGTTTCTTTTTGATCTGCATATTGTTGAATTTCTAAATTCATTATTGCCTCTTCAAATGACTTCTCAACGAATAAATTTTCTACTATTGTATATAATTCTTCTTTTAACGCTGGCTCTTTCTGAAATATAATTTCATCACCAATTTTTAGATTCTTTCTTTTATCATCATTTAGTCTAATTTCTATTTCTTTAGTTCTATTTTTCATATATTCAAAATACTTTGGATTTAATTTCATTATATATTTCATCATTATACCTTCCAAATGTTTATTTAATTACATATTTACTTAATTGTCTACACTATAAAAATTTATTGTTTTTTTATTTTTCCTTTTACAATTTATTTTTCCATTTCCCAACTCTTAAAATAAATACATTCATTATTATCATTGAATTTTATCTCATATATACCATCAAACTCTGTACCATCTCTTTGAAATATCCAATTTACAATTACTGTTTTATCTTCTATTGCTAGAATTTTAAATTCTAACTTCTTTATATCTTGATTATCAATATTCTCCCATTCTTTTGCAACCTCCTCATATTTAGTATAAGGTGTCAAAAATGGTGTTTCTTGATAAAAGTTTGTATTAGTAAATAATGACGCTACTTTATTAGAATTTTTATTTAGCCAAGATTCTTTTAAAATATCTAACCAATTTTCTATATATTTCCTATCCATAACATTTCCTCCTACAATTAAGAGCCAACAACATTTTGTGATTTGTTTTCTAATATAGACATAGTGTTGTTGCACCATAAATCTACTAATCTATCTATTGATTCTTTTGTATAGAATGAATATGGTGCAGTTGCCATTACATTTCCATTATAATCATTTAACGTTTTATCATCATATATTTCAAATGCGTAACTTATTTCATTATTCTCTGCTTTTTCTAACATCAATTTATGATTATAAATCTCTACTGGGTTAATTATAATGTTAATTATGCTATTTCCGTTCATCATTGCAATTCGCTTATCTGTTATAATTTTTCTAGTATCTTCATTTGTTGCAAATGTAGGAATAATGAAATCTGATTCTTTAAAAATATCATCAATTTCAACTCTTTTATA
Organism: uncultured Clostridia bacterium; assembly: GCA_948560265.1. Lineage (GTDB taxonomy): Bacteria > Bacillota > Clostridia > TANB77 > CAG-508 > CAG-273. The sequence continues at coordinate 5,078 of CAOXTD010000002.1, forward strand.
TTTATTTTCTTTAATGCTTTTGCTCCAATAAATAACTTTCATTCCTAAATTATCACAAAGTTCTGCAACTCTTGTACCAATCGTCCCTAGACCAATTATACCAACTGTTTTATTCTTTATTTCTGTATTTAACATTTCGTGATTATATACCATTTTATAATTTGTCTTTATTTGAATTGGTAATTTCTTTGCTAAACACATCATTAAGAAAATAGCATATTCTGCAACAGAATCTGTAGAATATTTAGGTGTATGTGTTACTATTATTCCATTTTCTTTACAATATTGCCAATCAATCCAATCAAAAGCAGTTGTATTTATACAGATTGCTTTTAGATTTTTAATTTTACTTATATGTTCTTTCCTTAAATTCCACTTATACCATTCTGGATCAGCCATTAAAATTTTCTCTGCACTATCATGTAGATATTGTGCTTTGTCCAAATCAAAATAATTCTCTAAAAATATTAAATTTCCATATTGTTCTAATGTCTTAATTTGTTTCTCTGTAAAAAATGTTCTTTCATAAGTTATATAAATATTCATAAATTTAACCTCATTTCTGTTTGTTTTATTACTCCACAAGACTAATAAAGTTCATATACTATTCCTCAAGTGAAAAAAATGTATCTTTATTTCTATCAATAAGATTATGTGCCATCTCCATTTCTTCTGGCTTATTTATATAAATAATTTTAAATTTTCCAGATGTAGTTTTATTTATATAATCATGATTTACTTCTAATATATGCACTTGTCCCCAATATAACCATTTTCCATCAATATTTTCTACTAAAAAATTTCTAACTGGTGGCATTTGATAATTTCTAATACTAGGTTTATCTTTAAATTCAAATATTTTATCAGTAAATTGTTCTGTAGTATATGGAACTTTCAAGTGTTTTTTCCAATCTAACTCTTTTGGAAATCCCTGCTCCTTTGTTATTTGTAATGTATCATTAATTTCAATATATGATCCCATATCCTTATTTCCTCCTATAAATTTAGTTGAATTATACCATACTTTCTCTACAAAATATATAGAAATAAGCAAATTTCATACTAATATCTTATTTAAAATTTAAATAAAATTAAAAAACTTCTCAAAAATTTTCCGACTTTTTGATAGTGGATGACATATATCTAGTGGAGAGTAAAACTGTAAATAAAAAAATTTAAAGAAATTTTTAGAAAATTACTCATTTCTCGAAAAATGGTGGCATTTACCTAGTAGGGAGTAAAATTTTAATTATAAAAAAGTTTAATGAATTTTTTATAAATTATACCTTTTACAAAATTTGATGGCATTTATCTAGTAGAAGGATAAATTTTACTCTTACTAATTTAGAGAAAGGAGGAAATCTACATTGACAACAAATGAAGAAAATACAAAGTTAGGAATATACTTCCGATGAAGCAAGAGAAATGTTAGGTATAGGTAGAAATTTAATGTTGAAATTAGTTAAAGTAAAAGGTTTTCCAGCAGTTAGATTTAAAAGAAAAATTATTATTAATAAAGAATTGCTACCAAAATGGTTTGAGGAAAACTGTGGTGAGTATGGTGACTATGATTATTAGTAATTAGTAAAAAGGGCTGATTTCTTGTTTTAAACGTGATAAGATATGTTTAGATATTAAGTTTTGTGCCCTTGAACTATTTATATTTTTAAACTTATTTGGAAGGAGTTATTTAATGGAAAGAATAAATAGACAAAGAGCACCAAAAGGAACAGTTACAATAAGGAAAAAAGGAAATAGTTATGAGGCAAGAGTAACATTAGCTCTAAATTCAATTATGGAAGGAGTTGATAAGAATCCAAGACTTTCTCGAACAGCAAGAAGTGAACAAGAGGCAAGAAAAAGATTAGGTGAATTAATTACGGATGTATATTTTGATATTAAAAGGAATAGTACAATTCCTAATGTTAAAGTATTTACGGAAGAATGTTCATCAGAATTAAATAAGTTTGCTGAATTTAATGAAGAAAAAGCAAAAAGGAAAATAGAGTTATTAGCAGATGATTATACTTTATTTCCAAACATAGCAAAAGAATGGCTTAATTGGAAGAAGAATCAAGTTAATCCTACTACGAATAAAACAATTAGTTTAAAAACAGTAGAAACATACATAAACACTATTAAAAATCATGTAATGGTAGATTTTGAAAAATATCATGTTAGTGAGATTAGTAAAGATTTAGTGGAAAATTATATTAATCAGAAAAGACAGAAAACACCTAGACTTGCTAAAGATTTGTTCTTGCTTATTAGAGCGGTATTAACTTATGCTAGAGATAAAAAAGGCTTAATAAAAGAAGTGCCAGACTTTGATTTGAAATTTCAAAAGAAGAAAAGAGCAAAGGTAGCAAAAGTGTGTTATTTACCAGAGGAGAGACAAAAAGTATGGCTTGATGTATGCGAGGAAGATAAAAGACCTTTTGCATTACTTTTTGCTACTCTACTTCAAACAGGTATGCGACCAGAAGAAGGTTGTGGTTTAAAATGGAAATCTGTTCATTTTAATCAGAATAAAATTAGAGTAGAAAATGCATATAAAGATATTACTTTATATGATGATGAAATGAATATTACAGGACACATTATGACTGATGGAGATTTAAAAACTACAGAAAGTTATCGCAATATACCAATGACACCACGATTAAAAGAAATGTTGCTAAACTTAAAAAGAGAGAAAATGAATAATCTACAATGTGGACAAGAATGGGATGATAACAAATATGTATTTTTAAATACAATAGGAACACCTTATGTTCCAGAAAGATTAACAAAAAAGATTACAGAATTTATTAAAAAACATAAATTAGAACACATGACAATTTATGGATTTAGGCATTCTTTTGCAACTTTAATGAGTGAGAAGGGTATGGATAAAGAAGTTTTACGAGAATTAATGGGACATGCTGAATTTGAAACTACAGATTTTTATTATATTCATGTGTCAGAAGAACGAAAGAAAAAAGAATTTGAAAGAGTAAATTTTGAGGAATTTCAGGGGAAAAGTAGTAAAAATAAGGGGAAAATCTTCACAGCGAAAAGAAAAATAAAAACTCTCAAACTTGCTTGAGAGTATGGTGCGACTGGAGGAATTCGAATCCCCGACCTCTCGGTTCGTAGCCGAGTGCTCTATCCAGCTAAGCTACAGTCGCATATAATGAAAATATTATAAAGTACATTTACAACATTTTCGATATGAAATTTATATTAAGGGGAATTTCAGGGGAAAACTTTTAACCTAAGTCCTTGAAATCCCTAAATATCAATATTTATAAAACAAAGGGTGTGCGTTTCGTAGCCGAACGCTCTATCCAGCTAAGCTACGGCTGCTAATAAAAAATAAGAAAAAGCAATCTTTATAGACCACTTTTTCTTATTTACTGGTCGAGGCGACAGGGATCGAACCTGCGACCTCATGGTCCCAAACCACGCGCGCTACCAACTGCGCTACGCCTCGATTTTTCACAGCTACTCATATACTATATCACAAAATTTTGAGTTTTGCAATATATTTCAAAAAAATTATAAGCAAAATACAAAAATATTTAATCACATAAAAAAATAAAAATAATATTCTATAATAGGTGATTTTTTATGGGAGAAAATAGTGAGGAAGAAGATATGATTAAAATAGTTCCAACCAATCAAAAATATCATTATGATTTAATGAAACAAAATATTAGAGAGCTAAAAAGAGCATATCCTTTTTTAGAAATCAAAACAGCAGGGCGTAGTGTTTTAGGAAAACCAATTCCTTACATCAAAATAGGAACAGGAAAAAAGCAAATATTGTACCATGCTAGTATTCATGCAAATGAGTGGATAACATCTGTACTTCTAATGAAATTTATCGAAAATTTTTGTAAAGCTTATATTTTCAATCAAAATATACAAGGATATTCAGCACAAAGATTATTTCAAAACATCTCTTTATATATTATTCCTATGGTTAATCCAGATGGAGTAGATTTAGTGACAGGAAATATAGATAAAAAGAGTAAGATTTATCAGAATTATCAAGAAATTGCTTCAAGATTTCCGACGATACCATTTCCAGATGGATGGAAAGCAAATTTTAATGGTGTGGACTTAAATTTACAATTTCCAGCAGGGTGGCGAGATGCTAAAAAGATCAAATTTAAACAAGGCTTTACAGGTCCAGCACCAAGAGACTTTGTAGGAGAAGGACCGCTTACACAGCCAGAAGCATTAATGCTTTACGATTTTACTCTTAGTCATGATTTTAGCTTAACAATTTCATATCATACACAAGGGCAAGAAATCTATTGGGATTTTCAAAATATCAATCCACCTAGAGGATATGAAATAGGAAGGCAATTTGCAAAAGTTAGTGGCTATGATTTAACAGAAGTACCATATAATTCAAGCTTTGCGGGGTATAAAGATTGGTTCATACAAGATTATAACAGACCAGGATATACGATAGAAGCAGGAGCTGGTGAGAACCCACTTCCTATTTCTCAATTTAACCAAATTTACCAAGACAACGAAGGAATTTTGCTATATGGAATGATACTTGCTTAAATCAAAAAGGTACAACTCATTATATGAGTTGTATCTTTTATCATTTATAAATAAATTCCTAAATAAGAGCATACAAATTTTACAATATAGAAAATACCAATAATTAAAGCAAACTTCCAAAAGTAAGAATCATTTTTATCTTCTTCTAATAAATTTTTAACTGCAAAGAATAGAAGAACAGTAGATAAAACATTACAAAATCCTGAAAAAGCAGAAGTAATTTTAGTGAAATGACTATTTACCAATACTAATAAATTAAAAGCATTTGCTATTACAATAGGAATTTTTGCAATTAAAATAGTACTAATTATTGTTAAAAAGGACCTGTTTTTTACTTTTTTAAATCCATAAACTAAGCCTGAGAGAACCAAAACAGTAATGATAGGTGCTACCAGAGTTTTTACAAGTAGAAACATATTATGGAATAAGTTTTGGAAAAAGTAAGCGAAATTACCCAACGGTCCAAATAAATAAGTAGTTGCCATGCTTAAAATATTAGAAATTAAAAGAATAGCAATCCAAACTACAAAAATAATAATAGCAATTTTTACAAACTTATTATCAACACTAGAGGCAGACTTCTTTATTTCTCCAAGAGGATTTTTGAAAAAGGAAAAGAAAAAACCTTTAGCCTCTTTAGAATCATTTTTTAAATCTACATTTTTGATGGTATCTTTTACTTGATTTACTGTTTCTTCTGTTTCTTTTTTGACATCTTCTGCATTTACATTAAAAGTGGTTTTATTTTCATTTTCCTCCATATATATCGCCCTTTCTTCTAAAATCTAAAATTATTAAACTACAAAAAAATTAAAAAGTAAATAAAATTCATTAAATTATACGATAAGGAAAGAGGAAATATTACAAAAAATACATAAAAAAATATAAAATGGGTATTCTAAAATTGAAATAATGTGATAAAATGAGAGCATCAAAATAAGGAAGGAGAGAAAGAAATGGACAAAAAGGAAGCAGAAGACTTAAAGAAAAGATTATTTAACCAAAAGGAAAATGGTTGGAAATCTAAATCAGTAGAGGAAAGAGATAAAATTTTAGATTATGCCAAAGGTTATATAGACTATATGAATCGTTCTAAAACAGAAAGAGAAATTATAGAGAGCTCTAAAAAAATAGCAGAGGAGTATGGATTTCAAGATATAGCAGCTTATCCAGAGTTAAAAAAAGGAGATAAGGTATATTATATTAATCGTGAAAAAAGTATGTACTTAGCAGTAATTGGAGAAGAACCATTAGAAAATGGATTAAATATTATTGGAGCACATGCTGATTCACCAAGATTAGATTTAAAGCCAAATCCATTATATGAAGATACAGAACTAGCTTATTTCAAAACTCATTATTATGGTGGCATTAAGAAATATCAATGGACAACAATACCACTTGCTATTCATGGTGTAATTGTCAAAACAAATGGTGAAAAAGTAAAAGTTTGTATTGGAGAAGATTTAAATGATCCAATTTTTACAATTACAGATTTATTACCACATTTAGCACAAGATCAAATGAAGAAAAAAGCTACAGAAGTAGTAGAAGGAGAAGACTTAAACTTATTAATTGGAAGTATTCCATTCGAAGCTGATGTATCTGAAAGAGTAAAATTAAATATGCTATCTATTTTAAATGAAAAATATGGTATTACAGAAGCAGATTTATTAAGTTCAGAACTAGAACTAGTACCAGCAATGCCATGTAGAAGTATGGGATTTGACAATAGCATGGTAGCAGGATATGGACAAGATGATAAAATTTGTGTGTACAGCTCATTAACAGCATTAATGAATATTGAAAATCAGAAAAAGACTGCAGTATGTATTATCTCTGATAAAGAAGAAATTGGAAGTATGGGAAATACAGGAATGGAATCACATGTATTTGATACATTCATTTCTGAGCTATTAAATAAAATGGGAGTAAATAGACCAAATTTATTAGAAAAGGTATTTTGCAATTCAAAAATGCTATCAGCAGATGTAGATGCAGCATTAGATCCAATCTATAGTAGTGTATCAGAAAAAAATAACGCATCTTTCCTAGGAAGAGGAATTGGATTAAATAAATATACAGGAGCAAGAGGAAAGTCAGGCGCTTCTGATGCTAATGCGGAATTTGTAGCAGAAGTAAGAAGAATTTTTGAACAAAATCACATTGCATATCAAATTGCTGAGCTTGGAAAGGTAGATGTTGGTGGTGGTGGAACCATTGCGTACATTTTAGCCAATAAAGGAATTGACGTAATTGACTGTGGGGTGCCAGTGCTTTCTATGCACTCACCTTATGAAGTAACAAGCAAACTAGACTTATATGAAGCACACCGTGGTTATGAAGCTTTTTGGAAAAATGCATAAGTTGACAAAATAAAAAAGGGCACCAAACATGGTGCCTTTTGATGTGCTATTTACGAGAATGGTGTTTTTTGTTAAAGCACGGGAGCTGCAACCCCTTAGGACCCGCATGCTCGCAGTTAGACGGGTGTTCCGCAAAGCAGAAATCAAGGTAGTGGCAGGTGCCTCCAGAACAGAAACAATGAGGAATGTAGTTCTTGCTGGATTTCATATACTGACATTTTGCTTGCCCCGAGCTTTGACAAATATCTCGGTAGAGACACGGAACTAATTTCCGTCTTGCATTTCCTCTTCTTCTACTCACATCAAAAACCTCCTTCAATTTAGGTATAAATAATATTATAACATTTTCTGGAAAAAAATGCAAAAAATGAATGGATTCTTAATAAATACAACAAAATTTTATATAAAGAGTATTCAATTTTAAAAGTATTGAATAATTACAAGTAATATAGTAGAATAACAATAAGTTGAACTTTCAAAAAGAAAGGGGAATGTTAGTAAAATCTAACAATAGGTAAGAAATGAAAAAATTTTTAATTATTATGATAACAAAGCTAATAGCAAAGATATTAAGAATATTTGGAAAAAATGCAGGTAACTTACCAGGAAATCTTGCTTTAAAATGGGATAAAACTATTTTAAATTACTTTGAAATAACAGGCAAAGTCATTGCTGTTACAGGAACAAATGGAAAAACAATGACTAACAATTGTATTGCTCAGATTTTAAAAGATAGTGGCAAAAAAGTAGTCAGTAATTTACAAGGAAATAATATGGAAACAGGTATATTATCTGCTTTAATCAAAAATTGTTCTTTAACAGGAAAAATAGACACAGATTATTTGGTGTTTGAAACAGACGAAAGTTATGTACCAGTCTTATATCAAAAAATTCCGTTAGATTGTTTAGTCGTTCTAAACTTCTTTAGGGATCAATTAGATAGAAATGGAGAAATGGAAACTCTTATTTTAAAAATTCAAAAATTTCTAGAAACATACACAGGAAATCTTATCTTAAATGCAGATGATCCGAATGTTAGTAGACTTTCCAAAGCTAATCCAGAAAATAATAATATCTATTTTTATTCTGTAGATAAATGCGAAGAATCTACAGAAGAACTACATGAAGCAGCAGAAGGAACTTATTGTCCATTTTGCAGAACAAAATTGCAATATGAATATTATCAGTATGCTCATATAGGCAAATTTGAATGTTCAGAATGTCATTATGGAAAAGAAGACATCTACCAGCTACTAACGCAAATTAATGTAGAAAATGGAACCTTTACAATAGGGGAAAATGATTACAAAACACAATATGATAGTTTATATGCTTTTTATGATTTAGCAGCAGCAACAGCAATGGCAAAATTATATCAAATTCCAGAAGAATCAGTTAGGCAAACAGTTGAGAAATTTGTATTAAACAATGGCAGATTAGAAAAATTGGAAGTAAATGATTGTAAAACTACCATTAACTTAGCTAAAAACCCTACAGGTGTTAATGTTAGCTTAAGATTTTTAAACAAAGACCCTAATCCAAAAGAATTATTATTTGTTTTAAATGATAATGTACCAGATGGAAAAGATGTTTCTTGGATTTGGGATATTGATTTCGAAAAATTAGAAAATGTAGAACGAGTGGTTACAGCAGGATTGCGCTCATATGATGCAGCAATTCGAATTAAAACAGCAGGATATCCTATAGAAAAAATTATTCCTTGTAGCAGTATTAAGGAAGCAGTAGACAAATTATATGAAACACAAAATACGAAATATATTATTGCTAACTATACAGCCATTCAAAATACAAGAAAAGAAGTATTAGATTATAAAGAGTCTCACAAAAAATAAGGAGAAAAGAATGAAAGAAATTAAAATTTTATATTTATATCCAGATATGTTGAATTTATATGGTGATAGAGGAAATATACAAGCAATTAGGTATCGCGCTGAAAAAAGAGGAATTACAGTTCAAGTTGATTATCACTATTTAAATGGACAAGCTCCTGACTTTTGTTCTTATGATATTGTATTTTCAGGTGGAGGGGCAGACAAGGAACAAGCATTAGTAGCTGCAGATATGATGCAATATAAAGAGAATATTCAAAAGGCAGTAGATGAAGGAGTATTCTTTCTATTAGTTTGTGGTTCTTATCAATTATTTGGTAAGTACTATAAAGGAGTAGAGGGGGATGTAATACCAGGTTTGGAAATATTTGATTTTTATACAGAAGCCATTCAAGATAGAACGAAAAGATGTATTGGAAATGTAGTAATACAAACTGAATTAAATGGAAAGAAGACAAAAATAATTGGATATGAAAATCACGGTGGGCAAACCAAAGATGTGGCTAGTTCTTTTGGAAAAGTATTAAAAGGACAAGGCAATACTTTTGGAGCAGCAGAGGAAGGGTTTATGATAAAAAATGTAATTGCAACTTATATTCATGGAACACTCTTGTCTAAAAATCCAGACATTACAGATTACATTATACAATATGCTTTAGAAAGAAAATATGAAGAAAAAGTAGAGTTAGAGCCATTAGATGATACCTTTGAAGAAAAATGTAGAGAACAGTTATTACATCAGTTTTTGGGAGAATAAGAAAAAATGAAAGATATAAGATATGAAGAGTTAGCAAATCGTTTATTAACATATTCCATAAAAATTCAAAAAGGTGAAAATATTTTAATAGAGATAATAGGAGAACAGGGGATACCATTAGCAAAAGAGCTTATAAAAAAAGCAGAGGAATTAGGTGCAAGACCATATTTTAATATTATTAACTATGAAGTATTAAGGGAATTCCTAAAAAATGCAGATGAAGAGCAAATAAAAATGTATGCAAAACATGATAAAGCAAGAATGGAAGATATGGACGCATATATAGGAATAAGAGCAACAGAAAATGATGCAGAATTAAACGGAATTTCAAAAGAAGTTATGGAATTATATAACAAATATTATACAATTCCAGTACATTTTGAACAACGAGTAAAACATACCAAATGGTGTATTTTAAGGTATCCAAACAAATCAATGGCGCAAAAAAGTAAAATGAGTACAGAAGAATTCGAAGGTTTCTTTTTTAGAGTTTGCAATTTAGATTACGAAAAAATGTCAAAAGCAATGGGCAAGCTAAAGGAATTAATGAATAAAACCCATAAAGTACATATTATAGGAAAGGGAACAGATTTGAGTTTTAGTATTAAAGGAATACCGGCAGAAAAATATGCAGGAACTTTCAATATTCCTGACGGAGAAGTAGCAACAGCACCAGTAAAAAACAGCGTAAATGGATACATTACCTATAATACAGAAACAAACTATAATGGAATAGTATTTCATAATATAAGATTTGAGTTTGAAAATGGAAAAATAATAAAAGCTACAGCAGATAAAGAAAAAGAACTTAATGAAATTTTAGATACAGACGAAGGTGCAAGATATATTGGTGAATTTGCAATAGGTATCAACCCTTATATAGAAAAGCCAATAGGAGATACTTTATTTGATGAAAAGATCAAAGGAAGTTTCCATTTTACACCTCGGAGATAGCTTAGAAGAAAGTGATAACGGGAATAGGTCAAGCATTCATTGGGACATAGTTAATATTCAGACACCAGAATATGATGGAGGAGAAATCTATTTTGATGATATCCTAATTAGAAAAGATGGAAAGTTTGTATTACCAGAACTTAAATGTTTAAATCCAGAAAATTTAATATAAAGTAAGAAACATTACTAGATTTGTAATTAACAACAAGAGCTCATACATTCTTATTGTGTATGAGCTCTTGTGTCCACGTATATTATAATTTATTTTACTCTTCTAAATATCCTGTTGTATCTGGTCTAACAATATCACTATCCAATACAGTTCCTAGTTCGTAAGTCCACTCTATAATTCTATCTTGTTTGTAATCTATCTCCTTTATCAAAATTCCAGTTTCTTTATCAACAATTCTATCAATATCTTTATGCTTAATGACATAACACTCTTTATCTCCTATCTTTATGTCTTCTATTTTTAGAGAAAACGAACTTAATATTCTAGAATATAAATAAGAAGGAATTTCCTCACTTGCAAACCAGAAATAACCATTAACACCGATAAAATCATTTGGTTTCATTAATTTTTTATTGCCCATATCCGCTAAGGAAAGCTTTTCTTCACCGTTTACATAACATACACTTTTATGAGTTTGACCATCTACAGTAGCTAATTTAATAGAGGATATATAATGGTCTGTACCTTTAGAGAAGACCGTGCTTTCCAAAACACTTCCATCTTTATAATTAATTTGTTTTGCATAATAATTACTAGAAAAGGCTTTTTCAGTTTCTTCGAGCTTATGGTCTATAGAATACAAGATAATAGTTTTTCTTCCTACTGAAACTACTAAAAAAAGAACGACTATTAAAATGATAAATTTTAAAACTTTTAGTTGCTTATGAAATTTCTTAAGATATTTTATTTCCTTTTCCTCATTATTTACTTGAATATTTAAATCCTCAGTCATAGAAGTGTATGCTTTTTTACACTCACCACAATTTTTTAAGTGCTCTTCAATGTAACTATTGGTTTCCTTACTTGTTACCTTTTCAACATAATTTGGTAATAAATCTAAAATAATTTTACAATCTTTTTTCTCATTCATTTTCATCAACCTCCTTTAATTTTTGTTTTCCTCTATAATAATTTACTCTAGCCCAAACCTCACCCTTTCCTTTAATTTTCCCTAGTTGCTTAAATGTTAAATTAGAAAAGAGTTTTAGATAAAATATTTCTCTAGTAGATGCATCTAATTTTTTTATTTTTCTATACAGCCATTCTATCTTTTGCTTCTCTAAAAAGTCTTCTTCTATGTTATATAGAACATCTATATCCTCTTTCTCCATATCAAGAGTAGAAATTCTCTTCATTTTCTTTAATTCATTTAACCACAAATTTTTAGCAATTTCACAAAGCCATACAGAAATTTTACACTTTCCTTGGAATCTATTAATATGTTTAATTGCTTTACAGAATGTTTCTTGCGTTAAGTCTTCTGCAATTTCTTTGTTGTGTGTTAAACAAATTAAATATTTATATACAATTTTAGAATATTCATTATATAATTGTTCTATATCCATCTTTTACTCCTTTATTATAAGACAATCTAAAATGCAAATTGTTACAAAATTTAACAAAAAATAAATAGAAATTATAATTTATTGACATAGATTACTTAATATGTTAATATTAATAATGCAATTTTCGTTGCAACGATGTGGGATTCATAATTATAAGGAGGGATTTTCCTATGAAAATGTCAAAACGGTTTATGGCTATTCTTTTAGCCATAGTGTGCTGTTTCACAATGTCAGTTACGGCTTTCGCCTCGAACTCTGGCGAAATTAAAGAGGTTCAGGAATGTTCTACTTCTGAAAACTCTATTCAGCCTTATGCTGACCAACTGCTCGGAACCGCCACTACACCAATTAACCCTGAAATGGGAACAAAATGGCACTACTATCAACAAACAAAAAAGGCCACTGGTCTGATTAAGCGGTACAAAGCCATTATGACCACTTCTGGCTTTAAAAGCAGTACCACCGTTACGGTCACAATCTATAATAGTAACGGCGTTAGTGTTATGAGCCAAGTTCTTTCAATACAAGGAAATGGCACGGCGCAAGCTTTGCTCAATCCTGTTTCTTACATCAACGGTGACACTGTTAAGGTCGAATGGAATGTAATAACTTCCAACGGTACCAGTGGAGATACTGGTAAATTGACAGTCAGTATTTACAGCTATTAAGCTTGTATGATGTAGTTAATTAAACCCAATCACCCATATCCCACATTGGCACCCGCTTTTCAATGAAAAGTGGGTGTTTTTTATATATTACACATTAAAAATATCTAAATACAAAGCATTTTGCTTATTTAATATTTCTTGTTCATTCTCATTTAATTTTAATTGTTCAAACATATTGTCAGTAACATCTACATTCTTTTTTGAAAAATAACATTTTCTTAAACTAGGTTCACATTTTGCATTTGTTCCAAAGTAACCACCAAGCATTAAATTGTCTATACCATTGCAAATATTAATTTCAAGAACTGCTACATCAACTCTAGCACTTGTAGGCTTATAATTTTCCATTACAACAAATACGACTTCGTCATTGCATATCAAGTAACCTTCAGTATATATTCTTTTGTCATGATAGTCTACAAATTTTGCCTTACAAATATTTTGTTTTTGATTTAATTCCAACACATATTTGTCAGGAGCAAATTTCTTTGTTTTGTAATTATAGGCATTAAAGTAGACATATAATTTATCTGTACCAAAAGGATTTTTTGATTTATTATGCTGTGTGGTTCTATTCGTATTATTTCCATATAGGTCTGCTTCATATATTCCTAGTGTTTCACAAATAATGCTAATATCTTTAACATCTGGTAAAATTTCTCCCTTTTCATATCTACTAACAGTAGTCTTATTTTTACCAAGGCTTGTAGCAATATTTTCTTGGCTTAATCCTTTTTGTAGTCTATAATTTTTTAACCTTTCTCCAAAATCTTTACTATCAAAATCCGACATAATATCCGCCTTTCTTCATTTATGTTTATTATACTATTACATCTAAAATTATTCAACTGCCTAATGCTACAAAACTTGTAAAGTTTGATTTATAAGGCTTTTTATGGTATAATATATTTTATACCAATACCTATTTTTGGTAAAGTCTTACATATATGATTTTGCCCAAGCTATTGGCTTGATTGTAACATAAATTGTTATAAATTGAGCCACAGCCTGTGGCTACAATTATATAGAACTTCCACTTGTTTGGACTTTCTAGTATTTATGTTTCAAGAAAAATAGAGATTACAAAGAAAGGAAGAACAAGATATGAAAAAATTAAACAAACGCATTGTAGCATATCCACGGTGGTGGAGGAGGTTGCTAAGACTAGATTTAGGAGATTTCAAATAATCTCCTTTTTCTTTTGCTCATAGTTAAAATAAAAAAAGTTGCGTGGTACGCGATATTTTATGCTTTTTCATATTTTTATCAGTTTTTGTCTATCTTTAGTGAAAATTCGTGAAGAAAATATCTATTTTAGTTTAAAAAAGTTGCACTATCTGCAACTTTTGTTGCGCATAACGCAATTTCACTGTATTTTGATTTGTTTACATAATGAAAGTATAATATAGTTAGTTCGAACAAACTATGATTTCTAGAAATCGAATTATAGGAGATTTCAAAAAATGAAAAATCAAAAAAGACTTGAGAATTATACAAAAGATATTCGACTACCTAATGAAGAAATAAAAAAATTACTAGCAGAAAGTTACTATCAACAGTCAATACAAAAAATAAATGACCTTGATGTAACAATTAATCATTTAGAAAATGTCTTTACAGACGAAACTTATTATTTAGCTATGAAAGTTGTTCCATTGCTTGAAAGAAAAGTGTTGTATCTCTCATATGTTGAAAATTTGAGATTAAACGATATCTGTAAAAGATTAAAGTTACAAAAGAAAGAAATTATTTCACTAAGAAATAAGGGAATTGTTCACTTTAAAAATAATTTAACGACAATATCAAAAGCACAAAAGATAAAAAGGAAAGGTGGCGACATGAATGAAGGCAATCAGTAAAGAAAATAAAGCTACCACATTTTATTTATATGAAAAAGCAAAAAATAAAAGCAAGATTAGAGTGTTATATAAACAAAATGGAAAAAGCCCAAGAGTACGCATTATTCCTAACGTACAAATTTTAAAAAGGGCAATTATAACTCGTAAGCTTGATATTATTCCCTATCAAAATGTATTCTTGATTTGTAATAATCAAAATTATATGAAGAATACCCCTATTAATGTAGTATTTGACTTTTTTCACATCTCTGGTGATTTATTAGTTGTTCAAATTAATAGGGAAAAGCGAGAATTTGAAAGTTTATGCCAAGAAGATATAGGTTGGTTTACCAGTGATTTAATTTATAGAAGTTTTAATCAAAAAATACTGCAGGAAAATAATAGACAAAAATATTTTTCTAAAAAGCAAAAAACAAGTGCAGAAGATAATGATTGTAATTTTGAAATTAATTTACTTCAAGAATTAAAAAATATAGAATTAACAATTGCCAAAATATCTACTATATACAATACAAAAAAATAAAAAATATGAAAGGTAAGTTGTATAAATGAATAATGAAGAAAATCAATTAAAATACAGTATATTATTTGACAAATATCCTGATGTTGTAAAAGTAGGAGATATGCAAAAAATGCTACCGAAAACAGGAAAAAATAAAATATATGATTTATTAAGAAAAAAAGAAATAATGTCTAAGAGAATAGGAAGAGATTATTACATACCTAAAATTAATATTATTAAATATTTAATAGATAAATAAAATTCTTATTTGCTCTTAAGAAAGGGGGAGCATGACAGAAGAAACAAGAAATAAAAAAATAATTAGCAGAATAAATAAGTTATTAGAAAAATATGACATTTCAGAAAATATTTCATATACAATACAAGAAAAAGATAAAATTTACCAGTGTGTAATAGACTACAGAAAAAATGGAGAAAGAGATTTATTTTGGGCATCAACAGGATATAAGGTAGAAAAAGGAAATTTAAGAAATGCCAAAAATACAGCAAAAGAAATAGAGGAAATATTTAAAAGTACAGTAAGACAATATAAAGAAAAGCCAAAGCAGGAGCAACAGAATATTAATGCAATAAATATTCAGGAATTACTAGAGTTAAATACAACAAATTTTAATCCAAATAAAAAAACAAAGGCAGATTGGGATTTTTATGAATATATGGAGTATTGGCTTTATAATATTATTCAATATTCAGTTGAACCAGATACCTTTAGTGGATATGAAAGACAAGTTACAGGTAGATTAAAAGAATATTTTACACAAAAAGAGAATAGAAGGAAAGTAAAAGAATTAACAGCTGACGACTTAGACGATTTTTATAATTATTTAAGAAAAGACTTAGAAAATTCTACGATTGACCATTATAATGACAATATTAGCGGTGCCTTTAAAGATTTATTAAAAAAGAAAAAAGTAAAATATAACCCAACAGACTTAATCAATCCTATTGTAGTTGAAAGAAAAGAAGTACCAGTATATACAAAAGAAGAAATTGTTGAATTATTTGAAGTGTTAAAAGGCGATATTATAGAACTCCCAACTCAATTTGGCGGTTGCTATGGAATGAGAAGAAGTGAAATTATTGGTTTAAGAAAAGAAGTGTTTAATTTTGAGGAAAACTATTTTACGATTAATCATGTAGCAATACAACATGACGGAAAAAATAATAAAGAAAAAGTATATTTTAAAGATAAAGCAAAAAGTAAAAAAGGTTATAGAACATTTCCGTTATTCCCACATATAAAAGAAGCAGTTTTAGAAAGACTAGAACAAATAGAAGAGAATAAGAAAATTTTTGGAGATTCATATAATCATAAATATGATGGATATCTTTTCGTTCATGATAATGGCGACCTAATACAACCTAATTATTTTACAGATAGATTTGGGAAAATTATTAAAAGAAATGGACTAAGGAAAATAACACCACATGGTTTAAGACATAGTATAGCAACGTTATTGCATTTAGCTGGTATTGATATTAGAGATATACAGGATTGGTTAGGACATGAAAGCATTTCCTCTACTAATATATATACAAGAGGAGACTATAAAAAACAAGTTAGAACTGGAAATGTAGTTATGAAATTATTTAATAAGAACACAGAAGAAATGGAGAGATAAGATACAAAAAAGAATATTCATATTGTGCTATGAATATTCTTTCTCCTAGAAATTTGTTAGAGTTTTTGTTAGAGAAATTTACTCAAACTCTGTATATGGTGAGCCAAGAGGGATTCGAACCCCCGACCCCAGGCTTAGAAGGCCTGTGCTCTATCCAACTGAGCTATTGACCCATGAACGATACTAATCATACCACAATTATATAGGAATGTCAAGATAAATATTGATTTTTTAGAGCTTTTACCATATACTATATAGTACAATGAATTCAACGAAATGTTTTACCTAAGAAAGAAGGAAGATTATGAAATTAAGGACGAAACAAATTACTATTCGAATCATAGCTATTATTGCAATACTAGTTAGTTTATCTAGCATTTATCTGTTTTTAAGTGGAATAGTTCCTTATGAAGGAATGCAAATAGAGGGAATGCCAACTATTTCACTAGAAGTACAAATTGTTTTGCTATCTTGTTTAACAATAATTAACATTTTAATCTTAGTTTTAGTGCCAAAGTTAATAAAACATAAAAAAATATTAATTACACTTAATATTATCCAAATGTTATTTGGCGGAATGATACATATTATAGGCGGAATTGTTGCATTAGTACTATTATTAATAGATACTAAAGATGTAGTAGAAGAACCAAAAGAGCCTTTAAAATTACCAGAGTTAGAAAAAATAGAAGTTAAAAGAAAGTGGATATATCTTTTATTATGGATTTTACTCTTTATTATATTCTATTCTGGGTTGGTTCCAATGCCATTTTTACAAAGTATACCGCCAATCCTTAGAATATTTTTATTATACGGAATACAAGCACTAATTTTAGGGTATCTTTTAAGAAAAGATATTAAAAGAGATTTCCATACTTTCAAAGGAAACTTCAAGACTTATATGAGATACATATTCCCAAAATTAGGTATCTTTTTTATTATTTATATTATTACCAGTATTCCAATTGCATTAATAGCAGGTCAAATATCTACTAATCAAGCACAACTAAATGAACTTCCCCTAGCCCTTACTGCTACCATGGCAATCCTATTTGCACCAGTTTTAGAGGAGTTTATGTTTAGAGGTTTACTTAGAAAATCAATTCCAAATGATACAATATTTATGATAATCAGTAGTTTAATATTTGGTGCAGCACATATGCTATATGCAGAAGAAAATTTAATCATGTATATTTACATTATTCCATATACATTATTAGGATATTTTCTAGCTAGAACTTATACTAAAACAAATAATATTTTTACGAATATATCGATACATTTTCTGTGGAATACATTTGCCATCATATTAAATGTAGTAATCAAACTCATAGGAGCGTAAATGAAGAAAAAAATAAATATACACCAATTATTTTGGTACTTTATTCTATTTAGTATCTTAGGATTAGTCATAGAGACTCTCTATGGGTATTTTACAATGGGAATTTGGGAAAGCAGAAAAGGTCTCATATGGGGGCCTTTTTGTCCTGTTTACGGGGTTGGTGCTATTTTCCTTATCTTTTTCCTAAGTCATGTAGACCAAAAAAACTATTTTAAATTATTTTTTTATGGTGCATTAACAGGTGCAGTAGTAGAGTACGTATTGAGCTATGGGTTAGAAGCTATTTATGGTTCTAGATTTTGGGACTATTCCTATACCAACATTCATATTAATGGTAGGATATGTGTCATTTATTCTCTGTTTTGGGGAATCTTAGCTATTGGACTAATGAAATGGATAAAGCCATTAATGGATAAATTAATCGACCGAATTAATTTGAAAATAAAAGCTTCTACTGAAATAGGAATATTTCTCTTTTTAGTAGTAGATGCTTTGGTAACAATTTGGTCAATTCATATTTATGAAACCAGAGCAGTCAAGCAATATTACAAAGAAGAAATGCAATATTCTAATATTTCATGGGTTAGAAAAATAGAAGAAGAATATTTTACAAACGAAAGAATGCAAAAGACTTTTCCAAATTTACGAACAAAAGATAGAGAAGGAAATCAACTTTTTGTAAGAGATTTAATAAAAAAATAATATTAGTTAGTGCCAAATGGGGGACGTATATCTAACCAACAAAAATTTCATGTTTGTTAATTATATATACGTCCTTAATTTAACACTATTATGGTAATACAATTTTGCTGTCTTTTTTCTTAGCACGATATAAAGTAATTTTACTACCAACTGTTTGGACACAAACAGAATTAGTAGAAGTTGCAATTTCTTCACCTAAACTTTTTACATCATCAGGTGCAGTTTCTAAAACACTAATTTTAATTAATTCTCTAGCCTCTAAGGCATCATCTAATTGCTTTATTAAATTATCTGATAAACCAGACTTGCCAATTTGAAAAATTGGCTGTAAGGTATTTGCTAATCCTCTCAAATATGCTCTTTGTTTACTTGTCATTTTTCTATCCTCTCTCAAAATAATATGTATTAGTATAGCATAAATCAAGAAAAAAGTAAAATAAATTGCATTTTTGGAATTGAAAAAGTATAATAGTGGTAAAATAAAAATAAGGAGGTCCAAAATGGAAAACATTATGATTAATAAACAAGAAATTTTAGAGGTAATATCTCAATTACCGGACAAAGTAAATCTTGAAGAGGTAATAGAAGCCTTATATGTATTAGCAAAAATGCAACAAGGAATGAAGGACATTAAAAAAGGACAACTTATTACTCATGAAGAACTCAAAAAGGAGGTTAAAAGATGGTAATAAAATGGTCCGAAAATGCTGTTAACGACTTAAGAGAATACAAACGATGTTCACAAATTTATACCCAAAAC
>CAOXTD010000002.1:24633-54520 GCA_948560265.1 uncultured Clostridia bacterium
AATTAGATAATTATATAGTTTCTTTGACAAACCATATAGATAATTTATATATTTCTCCTCGATTAGGAAAATTGCTATTTATTCATAACAATTTTGAATTTAGACAATTAATTTATAAAATGCACAAAATTTTTTATTCTATCCATGATAATCAAATTTATATTTTAACAGTAGTACATACTTCATATAACATTGAAGATACTGTAAAGTATCTAAGTAATTTATTCTACAAATAATTATTACTTCGCCAAAATTCCTATGACACCAATTATTCCAAACAATAAAAATAATATTCCAGATAGTTTTTGCATTGTCTTTTCAGAAACATGTTTATTCAAAAATTTGCCAAATAGAATTGCAATAAAATCACAAGATACCATAGCACAAATAGCTCCTACAATTAAAGCAATTTTAGAGTGAGGATATTGTACTCCTAAGCCAATAGAAGCTAAAAATGTTTTGTCACCAAGCTCTCCAACCATAATACATAAAGCAATAATAAAACAATAATTTAATTTTAAATGTGATATTTTGTAAATCAAACCATCTTTTTTTCCATCATCACTACTATCTTTTTGAGGTAATAAAGAAACAAAGCCAATTAACAAAAAGGAGAGGTAAGTAATCCAATGAATAGCAGAATGGAAACTACTACTTGCAAATAAATGGATACTACTACCAAATAAGATAGCAAGCCCATGACTGAAAAATGAACCAATTGCAACACCTAATAAAATTTTAAAAGTTTGCCCTTTATTCGAAAAAGACAAAACTAATAACTGTGTTTTGTCGCCAAGTTCACTCACAAATACCATAGAAAAAGCAATTAGAAAAGGGTAAATTAATTCCATAGACATACTCCTTGCATTTCATATATATGTTTTTAGATAGAAAATCATTCACAGCAATTATACTCTTGGTAAAAATAGTAACGAAAAGTATGTAAATTCTATGTGAAAGTTTAATAAAACTATTGCACACCAAAAAATATAATGATAAGATAAGCCAGTAAACATATACGGAAATCAGAAAGAGGAGGAATCAAGAGTGATAGAGATTAAGAATGTCACAAAAAAGTATCCTAATATTACAGCTGTTGACCACATTAGTTTTGAAGTAAAAGATGGTGAAGTTGTAGGATTTTTAGGACCAAATGGTGCTGGTAAAAGTACCACTATGAATATGATTACAGGCTTTATTGAACCAACAGAAGGACAAATTATTGTAAATGGTTTTGACATTAGTAAAAAACCCAAAAAGGCTAAAAAGCAAATTGGTTATATGCCAGAAGGAACTCCTTTATATACGGAACTAACAGTTAAAGAGTTTGTGAGCTATATGGCAGAATTAAAAGGTGTAAAATCGAAACAAAGAAAAGAAATGGTAAAAAGAGTTATTAGTGAAGTTGGACTTGAAAATGTTCAAAATAAAATAATTCGCAATTTATCAAGAGGATATAAACAAAGAGTCAGTATGGCAGGAGCTTTAATTGGTGACCCAGATGTTATTATTTTGGATGAACCTACAGTTGGATTAGATCCAAAGCAAATTACAGAAATTAGAAATCTGATCAAAGAATTAGGAAAAAAACATACTGTTATCTTAAGTAGCCATATCTTATCAGAAGTAAGCCAAATTTGTGAAAGAGTAGTAATTATCAATAGTGGAAAAATTGTGGCAATAGACACTCCTGAAAATCTAGAAAATAAAACAAAAGAGAAAAATACAATTTTAGTAACAGTAGAAGATCCAAAAGAAAATATGAAATGTTTACAAGAAACTGTAACAGAAATTAGTGAAGTGAAATTGATAAAAGATAATGAAGATGGAACGAAACAATATGCAATTAGTTCTTCTGGCCAAGTTGATTTGAGGAAGAAGTTATTTGAAATATTACCAAAACAAGAAATTGTTATCTTTGAATTAAAGAAAAGCGAATCTACTTTAGAAGATGCCTTTATCAAATTGATTGATACAACTAGTAGCGAAGCAGTAAAAGACAAAGAATTATCCAAAGATAAAGAGGCAGAAAAAGC
Organism: uncultured Clostridia bacterium; assembly: GCA_948560265.1. GTDB lineage: Bacteria > Bacillota > Clostridia > TANB77 > CAG-508 > CAG-273. Next base: position 26,670 of record CAOXTD010000002.1, read on the forward strand.
TAAGAAGAAAGAAAATAAAGCGAAAGAAAAAGAAGAAAAGGCAAAAGCTAAAAAAGAAAATAAGAAAAAAGGAGGAGATAAATAATGTTAGCAGTATTTAAAAAAGAACTAAAAAGCTATTTCTTATCTCCAATAGGATATGTGGCAATTGGTTTATTCTTAATGGTATTTAGTCTATTTTTCTATTTAACAACCATTCAAAGCAGAAACATTGACATGGGAAATTTATATTTTAATACCGCAAGATATGGACTTTTAGTTATTGTTCCTATTATTACAATGAGAATGTTTGCAGAAGAAAGAAAAAATGGGACTGAGCAACTCTTATTAACATCTCCTAAAAGTATTACAGGGATTGTTTTTGGAAAACTTTTAGCCGCAGTAGCTTTAATAGCTATTACTCTTATCATTTCTCTTATGTACTATGTAATTTTGTGCTTCTTCCAAGCACCAAATATTGTACCTGTTTTAGTAATGATGTTAGGATTTTTATTAGTTTCTCTAGCAGCAATTTCACTAGGAATGTTTGCTTCTAGTATTACAGAGAATCAAGTCATTTCAGCCATTATTACTATTGTATTTTTAGTATTGCCATGGTTTTTACCAAATTTTGGTGAGTCATTCACTCTAATTGATTTAATGAGTAGTTATCAAAAATTTCCAGCAGGTGTGATATCGGTGCAGGAAGTAGTAAGACTTGTATCATTTGCAGCGGTATTTATCTTAATTACTATTATCATTATGCAAAGAAGAAAATCAGTAAAATAGGAAGGGAGAAAACATGGATAACAAATTTGTACAAATTATCAAAAATAAATGGCTTAGAAGTGTTACTTTAACACTAGTACTTGTTGCAATTATTATTTGTGCTTACTTAGCAATTAATTTTGCAATAGAAAAGGCTAACATTGCTGACCTTGATTTAACAAAAGAGAAGCTTTATTCCATTTCTCAAGAAACAAAAGATAAGTTAAGAAACTTAGATACAGATATTACGATTTCATTATATAATATGTACAGTTCTGTAGAAGATATTGTGAATCAATATGCAAGATTAAACGAACATATTAAAGTAGAAAAGGTAGAAAATTTGCTATCAAAAACACAGTGGAAAACAGACTATGGAATAACAGATACAGATGAATTCCTAGTCATTTCTACAAAAGATAGAGAGAAAATGCTACAATCATACGAATTAGCAACTATGGACTATTCAACTTATCAACAAATTGATGTTACAGAAGAAAAAGTAACAAATGCAATTTTAGATGTTACCACAAAAGTAAAACCTAAAATTTATTTTTTAACAGGACATAATATGTATGCCGACGCTTACTTTCAATACTTACAAAATGCTTTTACAGAAGAAGCAAATGAAGTAGAACAACTAAATCTAATCACCGCAGGAAAGGTACCAGATGATTGTAAGATTCTTATTATAACAGCTCTAAAAGAAGATATCAAAGAAATGGAAAGAGATAGAATCATCGACTATATTAAAAAAGGTGGAGAAATTTTACTATTACTAGATCCAAATTTGGAAGATGTAAAATTGACAAACTTCCAAAAAGTATTAGACGAATATGGTATTAGTAATTCAAATGGTGTTATTCTAGAAGGTGACACTAATAAAATGGTATCAGGAGCTTCCAACTTTGTCATTGCAACTATCAACAATAATTCTAGTATCACAAAAAATATGACAATGGACTTAAATGTATGTTTCATCAACTCAGGAAGACTTACCATAGCGTCAGAAGAAGAACTAGAAAAGAAAAATATTACAGCAGAAATTTTAGCAACCGTTAGTGACAAAGCCTTTTATCGTACAGACTTGCAAAATACAAGCCAAACTAAAATTTCTAGTGATGAAAGTGCAAGTGGAGATACCATAGGGGCTATGCTTACTAAGAAGATAGATGAGAATACTTCTTCCAAGTTGATTGTATTTGCTAACACAGCTTTTGCAACTAACTTACAAATACCAATTACCCAAACATATGCATATTATGCACTTGATTTCTCAAATAATAAAGATGTTATTCTAAACGCAGTTTCATATTTAACAGAAAGAGAAGACAATATTACCATACGCAAAAATATTGAAGCAGTTAATTATGAAGTAACAGAAGCACAAAATAAAATTATATTAACCGTCATTTTTACAATTCCAGTTCTCATTGTTGTAATAGGAATTGTGGTATGGGTATTAAGAAGACGCAAAAAATAATTCTAAATATTGTTCTCCCTCATATTTTATAATATGAGGGAGTTTTTATATGAAAAAAGTTATCTTTGTAGTGATAGGAACAATCATAGGTGCAGGTTTTGCTTCTGGTCAAGAAATATGGCTATTTTTTAATCGATATGGAAATTGGGGAATCATAGGCATAATTTTATCTTGTGTTCTTTCTGGCTATATTATTTATCGAGTATTTGATATATTGGAAAGAAAAAACATAACGACTTATGAAAAATTGTTAGAGAAAATCAGTAAAAACAAAATTGGTAGTCAAGCAATATCAATTATCATTTCATTATTTTTATTAGTTTCCTTTTATATTATGGTTGCAGGAATGAGTGCCCTTTTTCATCAAGAATTCGGTTTTCCTGTTTGGATTTGTTCCATAGTAATGGCATTTTTTTGTTATCTCATCTTACAAAAGGATATGAAAGGAATTATGGCAGTAAATAGCATTCTAATTCCATGTTTAATAGTATTTATCCTTTACTTGGGAACGAAAAACATAACATTTACAACTTTCTATTTTCAAACTACTTCATTAAATAATGCGAATTTTGGACAATGGATTTTCAGTAGCATTTTATATGCCAGCTATAATAGTATTATGCTAATACCAATGCTCGTAGAGTTAAAACCATACATTACCTCTAAGAAAAAAGCAAAGCAAACTGGCATAATATGTACTATTATTTTAAGTTTATTAGGTATTAGTTTATTTAGTTTATTGCTAAGAGGAAACGAATATATCTATCAATTAGAGTTGCCAATGATAGAAATAGTAAAAGTTTTTGGAGAAATGTATTGTTATTTTTATATGGGAGTAGTGGTTACAGCTATCTTTACAACAGCTATCTCAGCAGGATATGGCTTTTTGAAAAATCAAGTAAATAGAAAACAATTTTTAAAAGGAGATGTGATAAAAAGAGAGAAGCAATATTATCAAAAAATATTACTAGCAATTTGTATATCTGCTCCATTTGTAGCTAATATTGGTTTTTCTAATTTAGTCAGTAAGCTTTATCCCATGTTTGGTATATTAGGATTAATACAGATAATATTCTTATTAAAAATAAAGTAAACAGATAGGAACATTCAATAATATGTTATTCTAACTTAGAGGACTAGTATCAGAAATAAATTTTTTGTAGCACTTGAAAAAATAGTAAAGAACTGGTATAAATACAGTAAGAAAAAAGGAGGTAGCAATGAAAAAAGTAGTAGAATTTAAACAACCACAAGATAAGAAAATAGAAGAGAATAAGAAGAAAAAAATAGACAAAAAAAAGCTAGTTATTATCATTGCTATTACAATACTTATTTTAACTTTCATTATCATTGCAGCACTTTATGCTGCCAATAAAAATTTTCGTAATTTTATGGATAAACATATTCTAAGAAAAGATATTACAAACGAAAATGTAGCAGTTATTGACATTGACTATGATTCTAATACTAACATTATTCCATATGGAAGATATATTTGTATTTTAGCAGAAAATAACTTAGAACAATATAATGCTAGTGGAAAGAAAGAACAAGAAGTTAAAATAGAAATTAATAATCCTGTCTATGACGTAAATGGAAGATACTTAGTTATTGGAGAGAAAGATAGCCAAAAGCTTTATTTGATTTCAGGTACTCATATTATATGGGAAAAAAATGTAGATGGAAATTTAAGCAAAGTAACTGTAAATAGAAGCGGATATGTTACCACTATTATTAGTGGCACTAGTTATAAATCAGTTATTGTAACATATGATGACAAAGGAAATGAATTATTCAAATCTTATTTATCTAATACAACAGCAGTAGATGCTCGTATCTCACAAGACAATAATTATCTTGGATATGCAGAGATTAATACTTCGGGAACGGTAATACAATCTAATGTAAAAATTATTTCTATAGAAGAAGCTACAGAAAAAAATACAGAGCCAGTATTCAATTATACAGCTCCACAAAATAGCTTGATTTTGAGATTAAAATATCAAGAAAAAAATCGATTAGTATGTGTTTATGACGATAGTATTCATATGATAGAAAGTAATGTAGATGTCAAATTAATGGATTTACAAGAAGATAAGAAAATTACTTTTGGAGGAGCACAATTGACGAATTGCGTTTACCGAATGGTAGAAGAATCAACTGGTCCATTCACAGCGAATACTAATGTAGAGATGTATAATATAGCGACACAAAAGGAAACGACTTATCTAGTTGAAGGAGTGGTCAAGAGTGTAGCAAATTATGATAATATTATGGCTATGAATTTGGGGTCTGAAGTAGATTTTATTAATACAAATGGTTGGCTTATGAAACGATACACATCTAGACAAGAAATTAGGAATATTGTTATATGTGATGGAATAGCAGGCATTATTTATCGAGATAAAATTGAACTAATTAATTTATAAGGAGGAGAAAAAATGAGTATTATTATTGATGCAATTGTGATAGGAATTTTAATTTTATGTATTGCAATTGGCTATCGCAAAGGACTAACAGGTTCTCTATTAAAAATCATTTCTTTTGTACTAGCATTAGTAATCGCTTTTGTACTTTTTAAACCAGTTTCTACTTTTATTATAGACAAAACAGATTGGGACGAAAATTTAGAACAAGGAATCCGTGATACAATTCTAAGTAGTGATAAACAAGAAGAACTAATTTCACAAGAAGAAAATAAAAATATGCCAGAAGTTATGATAAATTATATTAACAAAACAGTAGAAGAAGCAGGAAATGAAGCAAAAGAAGCAGTAGCTGATGCAACAGCAAGACAAGTTGCTATTATGATTATTAATAGCGGAGTATGGTTTGCGTTATTCTTAGTATCTAGAATTGTACTGATATTTGTAAGAGGATTGGCTAACATCATTACAAACTTACCAATTATCAAGCAATTTGATAAAATAGGTGGAATTATTTATGGTCTAGTAGAAGCATTTATTATTATTTATGGTATTTTGGCAGTGTTATCTTTTGCCAGTCCAGTAGTAAGTGGAACAGGAATACTAGAAGCGGTACAAAAGTCTTTTATAGGCAGTGTTATGTACAACAACAATTTACTATTAAAACTAATTTTCTAATGAAATATCTATCTTTAGTTTGTGAAGATTTTATGAATATGGTTGATAAATTTTGTGAAATTTGGTATACTAAAAAACGAATTAAATTTTGAAAAATAAGGTGAAAAAGTTTGAGTAAAGGAAAAAGAGCGATAGATAAAAAATCAAAAGGGAAAAAGAAAAGAGGAGTAGGAAAAAGAGTATTTTTATTTATTTTACTAATCCTTTTAGTAGCAGGTGGTTTTGTAGGTTACAAAGTTCACAAAAATGGAGGAGGCTTGAAAGGTCTTCTTGCTACTGCAGTAGGTCATGATGAAAATACTTTAAAAAATCTACCTAAGATTTATTGTGTGTTGCTAGGGCAAAGTGAAAATTTAACAGATACCATCATGATAGCAGAATATGACCCAAAAGAACAACAAGCCTCTATATTATCTATTCCAAGAGATACTTTTATTGGTGTTAACAAAGCAAATGCAGGTGGATTCGATAAAATAAATGCCATATATCAAACAGGAGCACAAAACGTTTTAAAAGAACTTAATGAGCTAACTGGACTTGATATTAAATACTATTTAAAAGTAGATACAGAGGCATTCAAAGTTTTAGTAGATAAAATTGGTGGTGTTGAATTCGATGTACCAATTGATATGAAATATGATTCCAAAAGGCAAGACTTGCATATTAATTTAAAAGCAGGGAAACAAAAATTAGATGGTGATAAAGCAGAACAGTTAGTTAGATTTAGACATAATAATGATGGAACAACCTATTCTTATGAATATGGTATGGAAGATTTGGGAAGAATGAGAACACAAAGAGAATTCTTAAAAGCTCTTGCAAAACAAACACTAAAAGTAGAAAGAATTTTCCAAATTAATGAATTTATTGATATTGCAGATAAATATGTGGAAACCAATTTAGATTTTGATACTATTAAAGATTATGTACCATATATTGTAGAATTTGATATGGCAAAATTAAAAACGGAACAATTACCAGGAGTATCTGAACAAGCTGCTAATACTGGAACCTGGATTTATTCTGCAGATGAAGTAAAACTAAAACAGATAGTAGATGATTTATTTATTAATCCAAATAAACTAGATGAAAAGGACAAGCAACACAATAGCACAGTGGATACTTCAAACATTGATAAATCTAAGCTTAAAATTGAGGTGCTAAATGGAACTTCAAGTAATACAAAATTAGAAAAGGTAGTAGCCCAACTAGAAAGTGCAGGTTATAAGATCAATAAGACAGGAAATACAACAGAGACAGAAAATACTACTATTATTACAAGAGGTGAGGTTCCAGAACTAGTACAGGAAGATATTAAACAAATCTTAGGTACACAAACAATTACATCTGGTGGGAATGCTAATGTAAATATTACTATCATCATTGGAAAAGATTATGAATAATAATTAAATAAGGGGCGCTATTGATTAGCGCTCCCTTTATGTCTTTTATTCAAAATTATTAATTAAAGTATAAAGATGTTTCCCACTAGATCTTTTGCTCTTTCTATGTTTATAAGACTTTGAATTTTTGCTTGTACGACCACGGGTTCTAGGCTTGTTTTTTGATCTTAATAGAGCAAAAAGTAAATACAAAGTAACAATAATTAAAGAAATACGCAATAATAAAGAAAGTGTATTAGAAGGAAGTACAGTATCTCCAGCGATTAAATCCGAGGAATAGTTTTTTCCATCTATTGTATAAGTAATTGTTCCTACCTTACTACCAATTGATATAGGAGCCTTTAATTTATCTATCACAATTTCTGGTTTCAAAGTCTTCATGTTTTCATCTTTATCAACTAATGTTTCAATATTATCTTTTATTAATACTTTCAAATTTTTTGTTTCTTTAGTTGCGCTAGCAACTTCAACTTCTTGTAAGACAGTATTTTTCTCTTGAAGAGTTTTTATAGAATAATGTTCAAAAGCATAATCCAATAAAGTAATTGTATCTAAAAACTTCTCACTTAATCCCTCTTTCGTAAACTCAGCTCCCAAAACAACGCTAATAACTTCCATATTGTCCTTTTTAGCAGAAGCAACTAAGCAATTCCCTGCTTCGCCAGTATAGCCTGTTTTAACTCCAGTAGCATCAGGATAATAGTAATTACTCTTAGATTTACTAGTATTTTTAATTAATAAATCATTTGTAGTTTTAAAAGTACGATCTGCTTTCGAATACTTATTAGTAGCTGGTAGAGTATATTGCGTTTTTTGTACGATTTTGCGAAAGGTAGAATTTTTCATAGCATACCTGCCAATCAATGCTAAATCATAGGCTGTAGAAACATGATTTTTATTATGAATACCATTTGGATTTACAAAATGTGTATTTTTACATCCGATTTCTTTTGCCTTCTCATTCATTAAATCGGAAAATTTGCTGACACTGCCAGATATATGCTCAGCAAGTACAATAGCAACATCATTTGCAGAAGGAATTAGCAAGACATTTAATAATTGTTCAACAGTAAGTTCTTCGCCTTCTTTAATGTTAGCAATAACATAATCAGGAGGAATAGAATGAATAGCATTACGGCTAACTGTTGCTACATCTGTTAATTCACAATTTTCTAGCACTAAAATAGCAGTCATAATTTTAGTAGTACTAGCAGGATATCTTACTTGATTTGCATTTTTTTCATACAAAATTTTTCCAGAATTGGCTTCCATTAAAATACAAGAAGGAGAACCTACGGAAACAGCATTTGTAGAGGTATTAGATGCAAAGGAGGTGGTTATAAAAGTTGACAGAAATAAAATAGTCAACATGAAAAATAATATATACTTTGATTTTTTTATCATATTAGTAACCTCACGTTTTTATCTATTTTAATGTATGTAAGTTGTTCAAATTTAGAAGTATAAAACAGATATAACTATATACGAAAATATAAATAATTGCAAGTGAGGAACAAAAAAATAAGAAAGGATAATTATAATGAATAATTTAACAATTAAACAAAAGGTAATAGTAGGAGTGATAATAGTAGTGATGGTCTTAATTATCGGCATCTACGGCTACAGTATCATTGAAAAAGAGGATAGTTGGGAAGAGAGTGCTTTAGAAGTGGAGGAAAATTTGCAAAGTGAAGTATTAAATCAAGAAGAAAATAATATAGAAAGCTCAAATAATTTAATAGAACAAGGAAATATGAGCGAGAAAAATAGTATAGAAGAACAAAAAAATGGATACGAAAATTTAGAGGGGAAAATTGTTGTACATATCACAGGAGCAGTTCAAAAAAAGGGAATTTTAGTATTACAAGAAGGAGCAAGAATTGCTGATGCTATCGATAGCGCTGGAGGCAGTACAGAAGCAGCAGATTTAGATGAAGTAAATTTAGCTTATGTATTACAAGATGGACAAAAAATTTATATTCCCAGTAAAGAAGATAAGGTAAAGTTAGAAAACAAAGCGTATATTACAAGTGAAAGTGGCAATAATGTAATTGTACAAACTGTAAGCACAGAAAAGAATGGAGGAAGTGGAAAAGTGAATATTAATACAGCAACTCAAAATGAATTGGAAAATTTACCAGGAATTGGTCCATCTATTGCCAGTAGAATTATTGAGTATAGAGATCAAAATGGAAAATTTAGCAAGGTAGAAGATTTACAAAATGTAAAGGGTATTGGTGATGCAAAATTTAATAATATAAAAGAATATGTGATGGTGCAATAGTTATAAAATAATAACATTGGTATAAATAATACTTGAATAGTATTTACCTTTTTGCTTTTTAAATGACCGAGGCAGCTAGCAAGTGAAAAGGAGAATTTCAGCTTGATACTTTTCAAAACTGCAAAAGCAAGTACTATTCAAGTATATCTATTATAAAATTAGTAAAACATCATATTTTGTCTAGCTTATTTTGGCCTTTTTAGATTCTCCATATAAAATTGGTAAGAATTTACTAACTATTTTATAAGCTAAAAGCGACAAAGCAATTGCAGTCATAGCCATGAGTAAAGCTAAAGAAAGTTGAACAAATATATTGCCAGTCTTTAAATAGGTGGAAATAATTCCTAACTTACTTTGAAATACAACTAATGGCATTTTGTGTACGACCAAAATAGGAATAGTATGTTTTCCTAAATAAGAAAGTATTTTGTATTTCTCAAAGAATGAAAACAAATAACAATATCCTATTAAAGAAAAAGTGGCAGATAAAATAAATATTATATAACTATTTTGGTAATTATTATTCATACAACTAATACGACCATTAAAAAGATGAATGACAAAACCAAAACCTAAAGTAATTATCGTTAGTACTATTTTTAGTTTTTTAGTAGGCATTGGTAATTGCTTTAACTGATGACCTAAAAAATAGAAAAATAACATCACTAAAGCAGTTTCAAATCCAAAAGGATAGGCTTTATTCAAGAAGAGATAGACAATTCCTCCTATTAATAAAAAAAATAAAGATAGTACTAAACTTTTAAACTTGAAATTACCAGTCTTTTCATATACTAATTTTGCAATCACTACTACTAAAAAATAACAAGGCAAAAACCACAAAGGTGAATTTTGAACTAAAACATCACCATGCCCACTTCCATAGAAGATGGTTAATAAAGAAGACATTATATTATTTGAAGTTGCTTCTGCATTTCCTAAAGTGGATTGTATATTTCCGGCAAACAGATAGTAAGGAATTAAAGAAAGAATAGCAAACACAAAATAAGGTATTAAAATTCTTTTAGCTTTTCTTTTAATAAAAGCAATTAAACTTTCTTCTTTCTTTTCTTGAAATAAATAACCAGAAATAAAGAAAAACAAAGGCACATAAAAAGAAGACAAGTACCTAGATAAACCAGTAAGTCCTTTAGAATAGCCGAATAGCGTGCCCAAATACAATTAAGAATATAGCAAAACCTCTTAAAATATTAATCCATTCAATTTGTTTACTTTTTTCCATAAATACTGCTCCACAAAATTTAATTATAATTTTTATGTAATAGAATGTTTACATTATATCATATTTATTTTAGTATGAGGAATATTTTAGAAATTATTGAATAAAATATAAAGGTAGGCATAAGAATTTTAGTTCAAAAAGAATTTTTAAATGAAATGTCTTGACAATATGTGCAAAAGGAAGTATACTTAAAAGGTAGACAATTTAATTAAACATCGCGGGGTGGAGCAGTTGGCAGCTCGTCGGGCTCATAAATACCGACATATAAAAATGCCATAAGCTTTGCAATACGTGATTTTTTTATGCAAATGCTTGTAGCAGTAAAAATATCCAATAATTAGTTTAACAGAATTTAACAGAATTGTAAAGAATTAAAAAGAATTAAATTATATAAAAATTTGAAAAAAATTAGGGATTTAATAGGGATAAGTCAAAATAAAAAGAAATAAAATTAGGGATAATTATTTTCTTACTCTCTCTAGCAAAATAGAGAAAGTAATAATTGGGAATAATTACCCCTCTTTTTTTATCCCTAAAAAAATTAGGGATAAATTTTAAACTGAATATCCCTTCCCTATTTTATAAAAGGTGGTGTTTAAAATTGTTTTTGATAGGTTTATTTATAGGACTTGTATTAGGCTCTAATATAAGTCTTTTTTTATATGCTTTGATTATAGCTGGCAAACAAGCAGATGAACAGTTAGAAAATATGATAGAAGTGAGGTAAAAGATAGTGATTGTAGCGAGTTTATTGGCAAGTAGTAGTTTTATAATGACAAATAAAATTTTAATAAAAGCTGTTGGTACAGATGCAGCTATTTTATTAGGAGAATTATGCTCAGAATATAATTATTGGGAGCAGAGAAACGAATTAACTAATAAGCATTGGTTTTTTTCTACTCGTGAAAATATTGAGGATAATACAGGTTTATCAGAACATAAACAAAGAATGGCAATTAATATATTACTAAAGATGGAACTAATTGAAACAAAAAGAATGGGAATTCCTTGTAAAACTTATTATAAATTAAATGAAACCAATATTTTAAATTGTTATACTAGCACACAAAAAAAGTTGATAGAAGTGCCTAAAAATTCAGTAATTGAAAATTTAGACAACAAGAACTTAAATAATTCTAATACAAGTGATGAAGTTTTTAAAGAGCAAGACATTGAAAATTTAGATATAAATAATAATAAAAATAAAAATAATGAAAATCACACACACGAGGCAAAGCCAATCGAAGAAAAAAAGGAATATGCAGTTAAAGTTACTATGACCGAAAAAGAGTATAATGACTTAGTTAATACTTATGGAATAGATATGGCAAAACAACTTATTGAACAATTAAGTCTGTATAAACAATCAAAAGGAAAAAGTTATGAAAGCGATTATGCTGCAATTCTATATTGGGTAACTGAACGAGTGCATGAAATTGAAAAGAAAGATGCTAACTATAAAGCATTTAAAAACAAAACAAATAATAATAAGAAGCCTAATTTCGACCAGAGAGAATATCCCCCTGGTTTTTTTGATGGATTATATGCTAATGGAATTAGGAAATAAAATTATGTGGAGGGAACTATGAAAAAGATATTAAAAAAATACTATGAAATGAATGATAATGAAAAGGATGATATAGAGGACTTATGTATTTTACATGAACTAGAAGAACAGTTAGTAGATTACGAAGATTTAGGATTAGATATTGCAGATGAGGAGGTTATATTTGAGGAAGTAAAAAATATCCTACCATATAGCAATATTAAACATTCAGAAATTATTTCGAGATTATTAGAATTATTGAGATGTAGAGATATAACTATAGATGATATTGTTGGAACTGCAACAGAAGAATTAATACAACTTATAACAGAAGATACAGGAGAGTTTAAAGATACAAAATATGAAATAATAAAAGAATTTTCATGTGGTCTTTATTATTGTGTATTTATACGACAAGGAGAAAAGTTTATTCTAATTTTTGAAAAAGACAACATTTCACATGTAGAAATGTTCAATAGTTTTGAATCAATATTACGATATGTGATTAAAAACATATTGTTGTCAGAGGGAGAATCTATTGTATAATCCAGTTTTCAAAAAAATAGAATATTATCTATATAGTTATGAGTTTATTGATATGCACATAGAAGATTTGAGATTAGATTTATCTGACTTTGACTATAATCAAAATTATGGAAAGTATATTAAAAATAAAAGTAGCAGTTTAGAGGACCAAGTAATAAAGAATATTAATCTTGAAAGAAGAATCTTAAAAATAAAAAAATGGCAAAAATTAATTACTTTTGTACTGAAAAAGTACAAGCAAACTAATTTATTATATTATCATTTCATTAATTTAAAGTATTTTCGTAAGGAAAGTCCTTTAAAAATACAAGAAAAATTAAATTTAAGTATATATGAACAAAAAGATATACAAGCTGAAATATTGCAGTATATCTTTTTTGTTGCAATAAAAAATCAAATACTAAGGGAGGTGAATTATTAATTAAAATCTTTAAGCAAAGGAGGTGAACGATATAAAGCATATAGTATCATTTAGTGGAGGTAAAGACAGTATGGCAATGTTACTAAAAATGATAGAAAATAATATGCCAATAGATGAAATTGTATATTGTAATATAATGGCTACTTCTACCATTGGAGCAGAATATCCAGAAATGTATAAATATTTAGATAAGGTAGATAGATATTTAATAAAAATAATAGGTAAAAAGATTACGAGGTTACAATCCCCTATAAGTTTTGAAAAACAATTCTATACTGTAAAGCAGAGAGGAAAATATGAAGGCAAGATTTATGGATTTCCTTGGAATCTAGGAGCATGGTGCAATAGTGTACTTAAAGTATCGACATTGGATAAATACTTTAAGCAACAAGGTAAATATATAAGTTACATTGGTATTGCTTATGATGAACCTAAAAGATATGAAAGATTAGCTGCAAATGAAAGAGCTCCCTTATACGAATGGAGAATGACAGAAAAAGATTGTTTACAATATACTAAAGAAAAAGGATTATATAATCCACTCTATGATAAATTTAAAAGACTAGGATGTTGGTTCTGTGTTAAACAAGGATTAGATAGTTTGAGAATTTTGCGACACGATTATCCAGAATATTGGAAAATGATGTTAGATTGGCAAAAGGATAGTGAAGTTAAATTCAAACCTAACTATACAATTCAGCAATTAGAAGAACGATTTATACAAGAAGATTACTTAATGGAAAATAAAGCAAGCTAATAACAAAAAATTAAAAGAAAGGAAGTTAATTACTTGAAAATTTATAGAGTGATATGTTCAAATTTTGATATAGATACCGAAATAAAGACAATAACAGTAAAGACATTTTTAGATAAAGACATAGCATTAAAATACTTAAAGCAACAGATTAAAGAAACAAAAGAGGAAATCGAAAATGAGGACTTAGATTTTTATAGTATTGAAGAAACAGAGGAATCTTATAAAAGACATGACCATGATAGTTCAGTTCAGGACTTAGTGGAAATATGGTTAGAAGAAGATAATACTTATGATGAAATAATATTACAGCTAGAACAAGAATTGAAAAATAACAAGGAAAATGAAAAAATTTATGAAATGTAAAAGCATATTTATAAAACTTTTAATGTGTGTGTTTTCTATAATCTTTGTTTTAATGTTATATATACTATTTAATGATTTTCTACAATATAGAAAAAATGAAGAAATTACTAAGGAACTAATTTCAGATGTAATTGATAAAAATGAAGAAACACAAGAATCTAAAATTGATTGGAAAAAGTTACAAGAAATAAATAATGATGTGATTGGATGGATTGAGATTAAGGGAACAAAAATTAATTATCCTATTTTACAAGATAATAGTAATCTATATTATCTAAGACATAATTATAATAAAGAATATAGTTTAAGTGGCTCTATATTTACCACAAATAAAAATCCTTTTGAAGATGAAGAAACAACAATATATGGGCATAATATGAAAAATAAAAGTATGTTTTCCTTACTAGGTAAATATATCAATGAAGATTTTTTATATGCTCATCAACATTTTAAGATATATACCCCATATGGCAACTATGAGGCAGCTGTTTTTAGTGCATACTCAATAGCATTTGAAACAGAAAATAGTAATATAAAACAATTAGACATCAATGAAAGGATAAAGTATTATCAGAAAGCAAGTAAATGTAAAGTATCAAATGTAGAAATTTCAGATAAAATAATAAAGTTATCTACTTGTTCATATATAAATGCAAAATATACACCAACAGAACAAAGATATTATATAGTTGCTAGTCTTACCCACATTGAATAAATAAATTGTGAAAAAAGGGCTGACAAATTCAAAAGATCACGTTATTATTATATTAAGAGGTGATATATTATGAAAAAGAAAGTATTTATAATTGTTATAAGTATATTAATTTTATTATTAGCTGTAATTGGAATAGCTTATTTTACTTATCCAAAAGATAAGATTATTCCTTTAGCAAAAGAAGATGTCATTGATTCAAATGAAAATACAATAGATGTTTCTACAGATAACATTACATCTAATGAGATAGCAACAGAAATTAGTACTATAATCCCAGAAGTAGAAAAAGAAACAAAAATAGATGATGAGATACCTAAAAAAGATGAAACTATAGTGGATAAAACTGTAACTACAGTTTCTACTTCAAATAGTTCAACAAAAAATACTACATCTACTAATAAGAATACTCAAAAAAATGGCAAAGTAAATGATAAGGAGGAAAGTTCTAAATGCACTACCCCTCCATCAAATATAGAAAAAGCAAAAACTAATGAAACTATTACATCAAAACCAGTAGATAAACCTAATGAAACTAATAAAGTAACTCAACCTACCAGATGCACAAGTAACAATAATCATGGTATGGATGTTGGAAATTGTGAAAAATGGTTTAATTCTAAAAATGGGGCAATTTCATATTATGAAGAAAAAATTAAATATTGGAATGAGTGGTGGAAAAACGCAGATCCAAATGACACAAATGCAGATGCAACTTACTATAAAAATTGCCCTACAGGTTACGAATATTGGAGTTGCATGTATTGTAATAAGTGGACTATTAACCTTTATTATAGGTAAAATAAATATTTTTAAGAGTCAAGATTTAAGTCTTGGCTTTTTATTATGGAGGTAAAGTTGAAGGAAAAAAATTATAAAGATATATTAGGCAAAAACAATCATTTTCAAAATGAATGTGCCTTAAATTATTTATTAAATTATCGGTAGAATAAATTTATCAGATGATGATTTCTTTAACAATAAAATAAAAGAAACAGAAAATGATTATAATGCTCACAGAGGTAGTCCGATAATGACTAAAGATTATGCTATAAGTATAATTAAAACATCAAGAGAAATGGCATTAATGGACGCTAAGGATTTATATGATTATATACAACATGAATTGTGTTCTATCGAAAAAATTAACACAGAAGTTGATTCTCCTGATTATGAGGAGGAACTATGCTAAAGAAAATACTTTTAAAAATTCAGAAATTAGAGCAACAGAAAAAAGCAAAAGTAGATAAACAGTCAGAAATTCAGAAAGAAATTGATGACTTGGATTTACAGTTAAAAAAGTTATATTCATTTAAGAAGGATTACGAAAAATTAGAAAAAAATTCACAAGATTTCTTAAATAATATGGGTGGTAAAACTACTTGAATGATGAAGATAAAAAGCTGTTAGAGGCATATCTAAAGGAAACAAAAAAAAGGAGAATAATTATATTCATTTCAATTATTTTCTTTATTCTCTTTTGTACCATTATTGCTAGTAAATATTATATTAAAAATATACCTGTAGATGAAAACTTTAATAATACGACAAGTATGCAAGAGAATGATAACAAGCCTTTAAATGAAACAGTTGAAAACAATACTACTAATTCTGAAATAATTTCTGAAAATGTAATTGAAAATCATATACAAAATAATGAAAATATTGTGGTAGAACAGACACAAGAACAATCTTCAAAAGAAGATAAAAAACAAGAAGAAAAAGAACTTCAACCAAGTAAAACTACTACATCAGAAAGTAAAAAGAATGAAGTACAAAAAAATAAAACTTCCAACAAAGACTTTCTATTTACTGATGGTTACACTATGGATAATGTATCACAGGTAGCACAAGAATATCTAAAATCTAGTGGATATGCTGGTGAATGTGTACCTTTGAAAGATAGTGAAGGTATTTACTATGGAATGAGAGTAATTTTTCATTAAATTTTATAAGAAATACAGAGCAAGTAATGTACTTGTTCTTTTTTAAGGAGGAATTTAAAAAGTGATTAAAACAAAAAATTTTAATATTCGTAAAAAAATATTTGCAGTAATTCTTTTAATTATCACATTATTTGGAACATTCCAACCAGTTTTTGCTTTATCTGGATCAGGTAATGCAAACTGGGTAGGAGGTCAATTTGCAACTTTTATACACACAACAGATAACAGAGATAGTGAAAATGGAATACTAGCAAGAAGATTAGTAAACGTATCTACAAAGGAAAGATTTACTGTTTTTTGTGTAGAACATGGTGTAGACTTTAAAACAGGTGTAGTTAGTAATGGTGACTATTATGTACCAATTAATCCAACTATTAAAAGGGCTTGCAAAGTAGCTTATCTAGGATGGTACAGTAAACATCCAGATTATGTAATTGATGGTAGTATAAATATTGAAGATATGTTATCAAGAAAAAAAGATTATGTATTTACGCAACAGATGATTTGGGAGAGTCTAGGACAGTCTAATGCAGAATTTATAGATTCATCATTACAAAATGAATTTGTTTCATTCAAAAATAATATTAATAATCAAATTGCAAATATGGAAAAGAGACCTTCATTTGATGCAACTGCAATTACTGTAAATGTAGGAGAAACACAAACAATTACAGATTCTAATAATGTATTAAGTCAATATAACAGTATTGATAAAACAGTAGATGGAATTAGACTTCAACACAACAAAGGCGAAAATACTTTAACAATAACTGTAGATGAAAATTGTACGTTGAAGAATTACAGAATATCAGATGCTGATATGAAAAATTGGGGATGTATAAAAGATGAAACAAGAGAAACCGATACAAATATATATTTTGAATTTCCATCTGGGGTTCAAGATCAAATGATGGCTATGTCTTATAATGATCCAGTAACAATGGCATTTTCATTAACGATTAATCCATTGGGAAATTTAGAACTAACAAAGCTAAATAATAATGGCGATCTTGTGGATGGTACAATTTTTACAGTAAACGGACCTGGGTACAATGGTGATGTTGAAGTAAGAAATGGAAGAATTATTTTAGAGAAAATCAAAAAAGGAATCTATACTATTCGTGAAAAATCAGTAGGAACAGGCTACTTATTAAATACAGAAACATATACTGTGGAAGTTAAACCAAGTGAAACTGCTACACAATCAATCGTAAATAGCGAACCTACAGGAGAGTTATCATTAACTAAAATTGACATTGATACTGGTAATGGTAATCGAGTTGATGGAACAGCACATCATGGAGATGCTTCCATTGAAGGAGCTGTATATAAATTATATGCGGATGAAGATATATATAATGTTCAAAGAACTGTAAAATATTTTTCTAAAAATGATGAAATTGGAATATATACATTTAATAAAAATGGAGTTGCAACTGCAAAAATTACAAATACTTCTACAAAAGCTAATATTGAGGCAAAAGGTAATAAAATAATAGGACTCCCAATGGGAAATTATCGGTTGCTTTGAAACTATAGTTCCGACAGGATATACAAAAGATACTAATGTGTATAAACATACCTTTTCTTACAAAGATTCAAATACTAAAGTAATTCCTATATCTGGAACTGTATCAAATAAAGTCCAAAAAGCACCATTTGAAGTTATTAAGATAACATCAAACGACAATACTGTTACAGAAGTTGTTGAAAATGCTGAATTTACAGCAATACTAACTAAATATGTAACTTACTACGGTAGCTTTGATGAGGCATTAAAACATTTAGACCAATATGCAGAAGATGAATATTCAATTTTTAGGACTTCAAGTAATGGGCATGGAACTTCTGGATTACTTGCTTGGGGCGATTATACCGTTCGTGAAACATATACTCCTTCTCCTGAGATTGAGGCTGTGGAGGACTTTTATGTAACAATCGACAAGGATAGTAAAACACCAATTAAAGAAATTGTTGCCAACGATTATCCTTTTCAAGCATATATCAAATTAATAAAACAAGACAAAAAGACTGATAAAGTTGTAACTTTATCTAATGCAACATTTAATTTATATAAATTGAATGAAGATAACAATACTTGGGAAAAGGTATCTTGTAAAGTAGGAAAAAATTATTATGATTCTTGGACTACCGACAAGGAAGGAATTGCTCGTACAGAAAATAAACTCGAAGCTGGACACTATAAATGCTCTGAATTGGTTATTCCAAATGGATTCTTACAACTAGATGAAGATGTAATTTTTGATGTAAATAACAGAAATAAAACTTTAAATTATGATAAGGACTTAGATGCTTGGATAACTGTAACTATTAAAAATGAGCAACCTGTTGGAGAATTAGTAATTGATAAGTCTGTAGCATTAAGAGAAAATATTGATACATCTTTAGTTGATGTTAGTGATTTGAGTAAAATTAAATTCAAATTAGTGGCAACGGAAAATGTCCTTGATATGGCAGATGGAAGTATCATATATCCAAAGGATAAGGAAGTTGGCACATATTCCCTTTCAAAAGAAGGCGATTTAACAATATCTAATCTTCCTATGGGAAAATATGAATTTTTTGAATGTGCTACTTTAGATGGATTGGTTTTAGATGAAACTAGACATCAAGTTGAGTTCACACAAAAAGATACTACTACAAAAGTATATTCTGATACAAGAGAAGTTATTAACGATACTACTGTTGTAAAAATTAGTAAACAAGATATTGGTGGCAACGAAATTAAAGGTGCTACATTACAAGTTATCAACAAAAATGGTGAAATAGTTGATGAATGGGTATCAACAGATATTCCTCATACAATAGAAGGGTTAAAAGTAAATGAATCTTATACACTTCATGAAGAAATTTGTGTAAATGAATTTGTAAAAGCTACTGATGTTGAATTTACTGTTACAAACACAAATGAAATACAATCTGTTACTATGATAGATAAAGTATTAGAAGTAAGTAAACAAGATATTGGTGGCAACGAAATTGAAGGTGCTACATTACAAGTTATTGATAAAAATAATAAAGTAGTAGATGAATGGATTTCAACCAATACACCTCATAGGGTTAGTGGTTTAATTGAAGGCGAAAAATACACATTACACGAAGAAATCTGTGTGGATGGATTCGTAAAAGCTACTGATGTTGAATTTGAGGTAACTACTGATAAAGAAACACAAAAAATCATTATGATTGATAAAGTTGTATCATTAAGCAAGCAGGATATTGGAGGAAATGAAATTGAAGGTGCTGAAATGACAGTTACAGATGAAAATAATGAAATTGTTGACAGTTGGACTTCAACTAAAGAGCCTCATCATATTTCAAACCTTGAAGAAGGTAAAAAATATGTACTACATGAATTGTATGCTCCTGATACATTCGTAATTGCAACAGATGTAGAATTTGAAGTAACTACTGATAAGGAAACACAAGAAATTATTTTAGTTGATAAAACTGTAGAAATTAGTAAGCAAGACATTGAAGGTAATGAAATCGAAGGTGCTACCTTGGTAGTAACAAATGCTAAAACTAAAAACATCATTGATAAGTGGGTATCAACTAATATTCCTCACAAAGTTAGTGGTTTGATCGAAGGCGAAAAATACACATTACACGAAGAAATCTGTGTGGATGGATTCGTAAAAGCTACTGATGTTGAATTTGAGGTAACTACTGATAAAGAAACACAAAAGGTCATTATGATTGATAAAATTGTTGATGTAACTAAAACAGATTTAGTTAATGGTGAAGAAGTCGAAGGAGCTGAACTTGTTGTAACAGATGAAGATGGTAACATTGTAGATGAATGGGTATCAACCAAAGAACATCATCATGTGTCAGGCTTGGAGGAAGGTAAAAACTATGTATTGACTGAAAAGACAGCACCATACGGATTTGAAGTTGCAGAAAGTATTAATTTTACAGTAACTACAGATAAAGCAACACAAGTTGTTGAAATGAAGGATATGCCTATATTAAGATCAGTTCGAGTAGAAAAAGTAGATAAAGCTACTGGCGAACATATTAAATCTAATAAGTTTGAATTTAATCTTTATGAAGATGAGGCTTGTACTAAACTCTTAAAAACTGTTGGTGCAAATGAATTTGAAGGAACTGCATTGTTTGAGGACCTAAGATTTGGTACATTTTATATAAAAGAACGGAAAAGCACCTCTAGGCTATAGATTATCAGATGAAGTAGTAAAAATCGAAATTAATCCAGATGGTGTTTTTGCAAATGGAGTATCTTTGGAAGAAACTGATGGTGTTTATAGTTTTGTTTACTATAATTCACTAATGCCTTCTATTCAAACAGGTAATGAAATGAACTATCCTATGATATTAGGATCAATGGCAATTTCTTTAATTGGAGTTACTACAGGAGTTGTAATTTTAAAAAGAAAAAACAAAAAAAATAATTAATTTATGAGTGGGTTCTCTCCCACTCTTTTTTCTTATAAAGGAGGGATTTACAATTCAAACTAATATTATATACAACTTTGAAGATTTACAAGGTTTACTGTTAGATAAAACACAAAAAGGTTCTTTTTATCTGTTATTTGATGATATTTATTTTGAAGAAATCGAAAAAGATACTGTAATTAATAGAGATGTATATACTCTTGCTAGGAGAATATCTAAACCATTTAATATTATTAAATATATTACTTTTAATGTAAAAGAAAAATATTCTACAAAGGAAATATACGAATTAATAGATATTTTAAGAAGAGATACTACCATTATTGTTACTATATTCAATCCAGATAGAAAAGAAGTTTTTTTATTATTTATTAGTAATAAAGATGATTCTATGTTAGAACATCATATTAAAACATTTATGGAATTGGAGGTGACTTAGAATGACTGATTACAAGGTTAGATTAGTTATAAAACAAGAAGGTATAGACCTCATCAATAAAGAGTTAGAAAGAACAAATGATGAAGCATTAAAAAATCTAATAAAAAAGGCAGATATAAATAAGACCTTTAGAAATCTTGTTTATCTTGGATGGAATGAATTAGATTCAGAGAGATATTTATTTCTGCAACACCGATTATTTGATGTGGGCTGTAATGACATTTCATATAGGATAACTGGTATAGGAGAGGAATTAACAGATGTTCAAGAAGAAAGTTATACTTCTCCAAAAGATGTAAAAGTAGATATTCCATATCCATCTGTTATTCGTACATTTGATGAAAATGATATTGAAAAACAAATGACTGGATATATAAAGTATTTAGAAGAAAAACAAAACGAAAATAGCAAGGAGATGGACTATGAGTGATGTTTACGAGGATATATTAAATAGTTCTAATATTCAAACGATATTAGAACATTATGGATTAAAAGTTACAAAAAATAAATGTAACTGTCCTTTTCATAATGACACTCACCCATCTATGAGTATTCACTCTGGTAAAGGAATCGCAAAGTGTTTCGTTTGTGGAAGTGGTGGAAATGCAATTTCTTTCATCCAAAAATATGAAAATGAGATAAATCATAATCAAATTAGTTTTAAAGATGCAATGCAAAAGGCTATTGATATTCAAGGACTAAACATTACAATTCCTAGTAATAATACACCTTTAACAGAAGAACAACAAAGAGTACAAAGACTGAATAATATTTTAAAAGATGCAATTACAATTAGTGAAAATAATCTAAAAGTAAATAATGTTGACTGTCAAAATGCTTTAAAGTATTTAAAAAATAGGAATTTATCTACAGAAATTATAAGTCAATTTCATATTGGTTTTAATGTAGGTACAAATAATGTAATGAATAATCTTTTATCAAAATATTCTTTGGATGATCTGATAGAAGTTGGAATTGTTAAAGAATCTAGTAATGGTTACACAGATGTCTTTATCAATAGAATAACTATCCCTATCTTTGACAGTAACGGAAATGCAGTAGGATTTGGTGCAAGAGCAATAAATGATAGTATAAAACCTAAATACTTGAATACCAAAGAAACAGAAATATTCAATAAAAGCAATGTATTATTCAATTATCATAGGGCTAAATCTTATGCTAGAAATGATGAACTTATTATTGTTGAAGGATATATGGATGTAATTTCTGCAAAAGCAATGAAAATAGATAATGTAGTTGGTTCAATGGGAACAGCACTAACAAAAGAGCATATAGACTTAATAAAAAAACTAAAATGTGAGGTAACTCTTTGTTTAGATAATGATAATGCAGGTAAAGAGGCTATGATTAGGATTATTCCAGAATTATTAAAAGCAAAATTAAAAGTAAATGTATTAGATGTTGCTAAGTTAGGCAATTATAAAGATTTTGGAGATTTACAAATGGCAAATATAACGAGAGAGCAAGTATATCAGACAAAAATATCTGCATTTACTTTTTTACTAAAATATAAATATATTCAAAATAAAGAATTATCTGTAGAAAATATCCACAATATATACAATAAAATGTGTAAAGATAGATTAATAAAAGATACAAAAGATGCTTTAAATTTTAAAGAATTTATAACTAATAATTCTGATTATTCAAATGATGAAATAGAAAAAATTATTAATCCTACAGAAGTAAAAGAAAACAGAGTTAATAGATATAAGGATGTATTTTTCTATTACTATATAATCGGATTGATAAAAAATTATGCTAACAAGCATCAGGATAACATTTTATTAAAATATATAGAATCTGGAAAACTAGATTCTAATACTTTAATCAAATCTTTAGATAATGAACAATATTTAAAAGATGATAGTTTAACTGTTAATATAGGTAGTTATATTAAGAATTATATATTCAAATCAGAACAATATATCAATTTTCAAAATGATAAAATTTTTATCCTTGAACACCTATTAGATAATGTTAAGGCTTTTGATTCTAAAGGAAATAAAGTAAGTCTTAATTTATCTAAAGAACAAAAAGAACTTGTAATAAAACAATACAATGATAGTTTTGATAATAATATTAAGGAATATATTGAGAATAATCCAGATGAGTTTGAGGAAATTTTCATTGCAAATTCTCATGAGCAATTTGAAAAATTATTCCCTAAAAGTTATGAAAAACTATTAAAAGAACAGTCTATTTCTCGTTTTAAAAATGAAATGGTAATGGAGGCTGTTAGGTATGGTTTTGCATATTCGGATGATATGAAATCTGCAATGAGTAGAGAGTTTGTAAATAACGAGAAATTTAAAACTTTATTAGTATTTAATAACAATAAAAATATTTTAGGATTAACTGCTGAAAGTATTAAAAATACTGAATATGAGATTAAACAGGAAATAGAACCACAAAAAGAAACTATTGTAGAAAAAGAGAAAATAAAAGAATCTAAGCCTATGTCTATTTTTATAAAATTATCAGGTAAAGAGAAGGAAACTTATAATGGTATGTATCTTCCAATAGATGATACAAAGCAAATTTATATTCCAAAACAATTATATAAAAAAGAGGATAATAGAATAGAAATATTAAATAATCAAGCTAATCAAGCCAATATGAGTGAATATAAAATAGATAATAATGAGCATAAAAAGAAATTTCATAGCAGATTAACATTAGATGAATTCTATAAAAAGTATTTTAAATTATATTCAATACAAATGGAAAAAGAGGTGATGGCTTAATGCAGGCAAGTAATAAATCGGATGCAGCACAAGTTTATGAAGGTGCTACAAGAGCAACAAAAACAGGTATAAAAGATAGTTTTAAATATTTGTTAAAACCTTTATCCATATTTGGGTATCACTACTTCTTAGAAGGAATTAAGGCAGTTCAAAAAGATGGACCTACGAAAGAACTAGAAAAACTAACTAATCTTTCCTATGATGAAACCATTAGGATAATGCAGAAATGCCAAAATGATGGTATTAGAGTGGTTGCATCAGAAAGAAAATTATCTACAGAAGATAGTGAATTTGGAAAAAAGAAATCTTTGTATGAACAAAAAAGAATCACAAGATATGCTCGTAAAATAAAGCAACTTAGTGATTTAAAGGCACATTTTCCTAAAGCTACTAAATTTATTAAATTAGATTCAGTTATAAAAAAATATCAGGATAAGCAAAATACAGAGGTTAAGCATCATAAAAATAAATATTATAATATATACTATAACAAATCAAAAGCTCCTTATATGGCTGATAGAATAGCAGATTTAATAGAGTATAGAACTGGTATTTCACAAAAACTATTTGATGAAAATACACAATCTGCAATCGAACAACTAAGAAATGGTGGAAAAAGTCTAAATTCAGAACAATTAAGAAATCTATCAGATAAATTCAAATTACATGATATGGGAAATGTAGGAATAGATAAATTTAAGCAAGATTATTGTGTTCACGAGATGCCTTTTTCTTCATTTATGTCTATTGAAGATGATCTTGAAGTTGCAGATATTCCTTATGGTATTAAAATCATTGAAAATGAAGATGAAGAAAAAATTGCTAACATATATTTTGAAAATAAACATCTTGAAAGATACAATGAATTGGGCTTTAATGACTATGGGCAAATGTATGTATATGGAAACAATAATAAAAACTTTCAATGGAATATCCAGTCGCAAGAGGAGCTAGTTTCTTTTAAAAGTAAAACTGGTGATGAGGAGAAACAAATATATTCTACTTTATCTGGTAAAAATTATATTATGAAAAGGCAAGAAAATGAGTGCTTCTGGACTGTTGCAAAGGCAGACTTAAAGGAACTTGCAGAAAAAGAAAAAAAAAGAGATGTAGTAAGTGAAGAACTAGAAAGATTGCATATTTTTGAACAATTAGAAAAAGATGCAAACAACTCCCCTACTATAGCTGAAAATCCTAAAGAGATAGAGGTTAATTTTGATAATGAAATAGAAAAAGAGGCAGGTGATTAGTATAGAGAATTTAGAAAAAAAAGCATATTTCAATATAGATAACAATGAATATTATGAAGGGTATCATATTGAAGATAGACGTTGGAATGGATGGGCTACGCCATGTTTTGAAAAATATGTAGCAGATCTAATTGCTCATAATTTTTCGACTTCTAATTTTAAGATTAAATATGATGAAAAGAATGATTACTATCGTATTACTGAAAAAGAAGATGGGAAAATAATTTTGTCAGAAAAAATTAAAGGACATATTATTAATACTACAGAAGGACAGAAAAAAGTTTATTCTTTAGGTGCTTTTGACTGGACTTGGGAAGATTATACTATTGATGAATTAAAAGAGTTTAAAAATGCGAATATAATTACAAATCAAATAAAAGAAAAAGAAGATTCTATAAATTTGGAATATTAAGGATGGTGATTATATGTTAGTAAAGAAAAATAAAAAGCCACCATACTTGTTTTTATTTATAACATTTGTAATTATATTCTATTATATGCTTAGAGTAACAACTCTAGTAAATAGTAATAATGGAATTTGGGATTTAGAATTTTTCAATATTGCTCTTAATAATATATATAAATTAAACACTCCAATAGATATTACAAGTAAAAATCTTGCAATATCTGCGGGGGTGTCTTTTTTTATGCTTATGATATATGAAACTTATCGTATGCAAAACAAAAGAAATGTGCAAGAGAACACTTATGGTTCTGCTGAATGGAGAACTTCAAAAGATATTGAAAACAAAAGAGATAAAGTTTTTGAAAACAATATGATTTTATCTCAAACAGAGTTCATTTCTAAAAATATGAAAAAGAGTGGAATGAATAGGCATGTAATATTACTTGGTAGACCTGGTACTCGGTAAATCTCGTTACTATTTTAAGCCTAACATCCTAAATGCGACTGGTACTATAATAGTAACAGATCCTAAACGGAGAACTGCTTAGAGATTGTGGATATTCATTGAAGAAAAAAGGTTATACAATTAAGGTTCTAAATTTGGATGAAAAATCAAAATCTAATCATTATAATCCTTTTGTATATATAAAAGAATTACCTACTTTTGAAGAAATAATAGGAAATGAAAATCCTAATCATAAAATACAAGAAGATGATGTAATGACCTTAATTAATACTTTAATGGTTAATACGAAGAGTGAAAATATTGAAAATACAAGTGGAGATCCCTTCTGGGAAAAATCAGAGATGATTTACCTTCAAGCATTGTTTTACTATACTATTAGGCATTATGATAAACCACATCAAAATTTTTCAACTATTTTGAAATTAATTCGTTTATCTAATCCAGATTCAACAGGTGTTTCTCCTTTAGATAAACTTTTTGATAATTGGGCTAGAGAAGAACCAGACCACATTGGAGTAAAACAATATAAGCATTTCAAGGTTGCTGCCTCTGCTCCAAAGATGATGTCGACCATCATCATGGTTGCGACTGCAAGGCTCGCAGCCTTTAACATTAAGGAAATATCAGATTTGACTAATACTGATGATATGGAACTAGAAAGAATTGGTATGCCTATTAATGATAACTCACCTATTCTACAGAAAATCAATGCAGATACTGGAAAACATATAGGAAATGGAAAAGTAGCTTACTTTATTATTACAAAACCCAGCGATTCTACTTTCAATTTCTTGGCAAGTATTTTCTACACACAGGTATTTGCTATGATAGATGAAAATGCTAAAAGACTTGGTGGAAGTCTTGTTACACCTTTGGAAATTTATATGGATGAATGGGCTCAGTTACGGAGAAATACCTCGATTTGTAGAAGAACTGGCTTATCTTAGAGGCTTAAATGTACGGAATAACAATTCGGTTTACAATCTCTAAGTCAATTAAAAAAGAAATATAAAGACAGTTGGGAATCAGTTTTGGATTGTGTTGATACTACCCTATTTCTTGGTAGTAATAGTAAAGAAACACTTGAATATATTGTGGCTTTACTCGGTAAAAAGACTTGGTATAAGAAAAGCACAGGTAGAACTTTCTCAAAACAAGGTTCTAGTAGCACAAATTGGGATATTGTAGGTAGAGAGTTGGCAACTTTAGATGAATTATCCAAAATGCAGAAAGGTTACTGTATTATTTTTATATCTACAGTTGGAGCTTTTTACTCCAAATTATACAACTTAAATGAACACCCAAATTATTCGGATTTATACGAACCTTGGGCAAATAATAACAATAAGTTATACGATCATAAGCAAGAATTGGAATATCAAGAAAATTTCAATTATAAATTGTTATATGATTTGGGATTACAATTTGTTAAACCTATTCAAAATTCAAAAATTGAAAAGGTTGATAAACAAGAAGTAAAAGAACTTTTAAAGTCTGGTGCAATACAATTAGAAGATTTAAAAGTTGCTT
>CAOXTD010000002.1:54558-193229 GCA_948560265.1 uncultured Clostridia bacterium
GGAGGCAATTCTCTAAATTATAATAGTTATTTTCTAACTATATAGGGGATTGCCCCTTTTTATAGTTAGGAGGATTTATGAAAAACTTAATAAAAAGTTTTAAAGAAAATAAAAATAAATTAAAATCTAAATTAATTACAATAAGCACAAGTATAGGTGTTACTTTAATGCTTGGTACTAGCAGAGTGTGTGCTGCATCTGGAACAGAATCTATTGATTCTTTCATCAATTTTGCTTGTGATTGGCTTACAAAGATTGGTGGAGTTGTAGCTTTAGTTGGTGGAGTAATGTTTGCTTTAGGTTGGCAACGTGAGGATGCCGAAGGTAAAAGTCGTGGACTTATGACACTAATGGCTGGGTTTATGTTAGTTGCTATTGCTCAGTCAAAGAACTTATTTGGACTATAAAAGAGGAGGAAATTTATAATTGGATGGAATTATAAGAATTCTCTATAGTTTTAAATTTACAGTATTTCGGAGTTACCTTAGATAGTGGTAATTTAATTGGTTCAGTACAACAATTAACCAATTTTTCAAGTGTTCAAAATATTAATATTTGGTCCATTGGAAAAGTAGTAAATGACTGTATTGTTCCTGTAGCACTAAGTTTGCTTATTCTTTTCTTTATGATAAATCTAATAAAAAAAGCTATGGAAGTAGATAGAATCTCTTGGGAGAGGTTGGCTATGTCTTTTATAGCTTTTTTATTATTAAAATATTTCATTATGAATGGCTATAGTTTTATGTCCGCAATAATGAATATTGTAAATGACATATTTGTTAGTGTTACAAATGTATTAAGTAATAATAATTCTAACATTAATATTGCAGATACTCTTATAAATGCGATTCCCGATCGGATTCGTAGATAGTATTATGACATATCGGATTATATCTAATACTATTTATTCCGTTCATGACCACAATTGTTCAGATACTGACACAAATATTTTTAAGAGTAGTAAAATTAATATTTTGCTTTGCCTTTGCCCCTATCCCTCTTGCCTTATCTGTAGATGATGAAGGTAGAGGAAAAGCAATTCAGTATTTTCTGTTTGCAGCATCTGTAGGAATAGAGGCAATTATTATTTACTTGGCTACAAATATTTATGCGATTGGCTTATCTGGACTAAGTTCTACAGTTGGTTCAACAAATGCAATATCCACTATAGTTGCAATGTTGTTCCTAAATGGTATGTATCTTGCAATAATACAGTATGCTAGCCAATTTGCAGAAAAACTAACAGGAGGTCATTAAGATTATGGATAATATAGAGATAACTGTTTTTGATGAGATAAATGATTATAAGGAAAAGATATATTTCTTTAATTTTAGACAATGGTTTTTTGCTATATTAATAGTTGCTTTAGTAGTTCCTACTTATCTTTTACTAAAAGATAAGATTGGTAGTGAAATAACAAGTTATATAGTAATTCGGAATAGCAGGAATTCTTGGATTCATAGGATTTGTTAAAATACACGAGCTACCAGCCGAAAAAATCCTACCTTACTGGTTCAGGCATTATTTATGCTTTGCTAAACCAATTCACTATATAACTGATGAAGAATTTAAGAATCAACATCAAGAAAGTAGTAAGAAAAAGCAAATAGTTACTAAAGAAACTAATAAAAATACTGCAAAAATTAAGAAAAATGAAATTAAGGAATTAAAGAAAAAGCAAAAACAAGAAAAGCTACTACAAAAAGCTAAAAAGAAATATGGGATTACTGATAATAAATCTCAAAATAAAATTATAGAGAAAGACAATAACTATAGTGATAAAGGAAATGAACTATCAGAGAAACTTTCTAAATTATCAAAAGAACAGCAAGATGCTCTTTTGAAACTATTAGAGAGGTAATAATTATGAAATTAACAAAATGGGAAATAAAATTTTTAAATTATTATTTGAATAATTTTAATGCAAAGTGGATGAGGGTTTTTAATAACAAGCATCCACTTTTAGAAACTAGAGTTGATTTGTTTAACATTTATAAAATGAAGTTAAAAGGTCAACCAGTTGTAGGTCAAGAAACACTTACATCTATGTTTAAGCAATTAAAAGAAGGAGAAATGTATCTTATTACAGACCTTCTAAAACAAGATAAGGAGGATAATATAGTTTGACTAAAGTAAAAAAAGAGAAAGAAACAAAAAGTAAGAGAGAATCAAGATTTAGTCTTTTCTTAAAAAAACGAAAAGCAAATAAAATAGCAAAACCTCGCACTACATCTCAAATTATGAATATGTTTTTTAAATCTTATAACGAAAATACTTCTATCCTACAGTTAGATGATGAACACTATTCTATATGCTTTGAATATCAAGATATATCCTTTTCAAAGGCTGACTATGAAACACAAGAAAGCATATTTTTAAAATGGGTATCATATTTACATTCATTTAACTTCAATGACCATATCCAAGTCATAAAAATAGGTACACCAGTAAAAAGAGTTGATTATAAAAAGAATTATATATATGATGAAAACAAACTACAAGGAAATGAGTTAAGGATAGGAAAAGAATTTAATACACAAATTGAAAATTGTTTAGGAAATAAAGAAAATATATCTTGTGATACTAGACTTATAACAATAAGTACAAAAGCAGAAAGTCTAGCAGATGCACAAGATATTTTTATGCAATATCAGTTAAGAACAGAAGAAAAATTTAAGGAATTAAAATCTAAAATTAGAAGGATAAGTATTGGTGAAAGATTAGCACCTTTATATAATTTGTTCCATACTAATTTAATGGAAGATGAAGGAATTACTGATATTATTGGATATGCTAAAGATAATAATTTAAGCATTTATGATGTTCTAGCAAGTAAAGAAGATGTTTCTTTAAGAGAGAAAAATTATATAAGCATAGGAAATAAAAAGTTTATTAGAGTAATGTATGTTAGCAGATTACCTAAATCTATAACTCCTAGATTTTATAATAGAATTTCTACACTAGAAAACTGTAATATCATAACAACACTTAATATAACTCCTACAGATCCATCAAAGACTATACAAAAGGTTAATAAAAAAATAAGTGGTATGAAAACTGAAAGACTTGAAAAGATTAAAAAAGCCAATAAGAATAACTACAGTTATGAGGCAGTTAGAGATGAGAAATTAGAAGATGCTTTAAGAGATGCTCAATCTTTAAGAGATGCCTTACAAAAGAAAAAGCAAAAACTATTTACTAATAATATTCTTATCTGTATTCAATCAGATAGTTTGGATGAACTAGAAAAAGAAACTAAAATGATAAAAAGTATTGCTAGTGAGCATTTAATCGCAATTTATAATTTAGACTGGCAGCAACTTGAAGGATTACAAAACTGTCTTGCCTTTGGTTATAATACTTTACAAATGCAAAGGTCTTTAACATCAGAAAGTACCGCTGCAAATGTTCCATTCAACACCAAAGATTTAATGCACGAAAATAGTATATTCTATGGAATTAACCTAGTATCAAAAAATCCAGTCTTTGCAGATAGAAAAAGATTATTAAATGGCAATGGATGTGTTTTGGCAACAAGTGGTGCTGGAAAATCATTCTCAATAAAACTAAATATAGAGCAAGTTCTATTGAGACACCCACAAGATGAAATTGTTATTTTAGATCCGCAACGGAGAATATAAACCATTAATTGATGCCTTTGGAGGGCAAACATTAAATATTAGTACCTCTAGCAACACATATATAAATCCTTTTGATTCTTCTTTGCAATATGAGAATGATGAAGAAACTCTAAATAATAAAATAGAATTTTCATTAGCATTTATAGAATCGCTTGTATCAAGTGCTGGTCTTTCAGGAGAACAAAAAACACTTGTTGATAGATGTACTAAAAATATATATGAGGAATATCAGATTCATAATTTTAGTGAGCAATATGAACCAGATTTTATAAAATTCTATGAAGAATTAATGAAACAACCAGAAAGAGAGGCTAAAAACCTTGCTTTAGTTCTCGAAAGATATGTTCTAGGTGGAATGGATATATTCTCTAAAAAAACAAACATTGAAATTAAAAACCGTTTAATTTCTTTTGATATATCAGAGTTACCTCGTTCTATTCAGACAACTGGTTATCTTGTTGTTTTAGAGCATATTATGAACAGATTAAAAAGAAACAAAAATTTAGGAAAACATACTTGGATTTTCATTGATGAGTTTCACATATTGTTAGCAAATCCCTACTCTGCTGATTACATTGCTAAAATCTATAAAACTCGGAAGAAAGGAAAATGCGATACCTACTATAATTACGCAAAACATTCGGAGATGTAATTAAAAATGAACAGGGATGTAAAATACTGTCTAATTCAGAATTTGCAATGATTTTAAAACAAAAGGCTTTGGACCTACCTGCTATATGTAAAATATTCGATATTTCGGAGGAGGAATCAAGGTATGTGATGGATTCTCCAGCAGGTCAAGGAATATTGGTGTATGGTGAAGATAAAGTTCCTTTTAGAAATCAAATTTCAAAAGAATCTTATATATATGAATTAAATCAAACATCAAATATGCAACTTAAAGTGGCTTAGGAGTTAGTAAATGGAAAATGAAAACAATAATTCTAATAAGGATATTGCAAATTCTTTAAGTAAATATTCTGATTATGCAAATAAAAGTACAAACCTTGTTTTAGATAGTGCAAATGCAATCAATAAGTGGTATTCAGAACAATTAGATAAAATAACTGAAAGTGATATTAAATCCAATAGATTAGAAACATCTATAGATAACTCTACAGATGAAATAGAAAATACCACAATTCAACCACAAACTAAACTTGAAACAAAAGTAGAAAGTTATGATGAGCTACAAACAAATAATAGCAATGATATACAAAAGATTGTTAATACCAATAATATTAGAATTAAAACACAAATATTAGATAATGAAAGCATTGAAAATGCTGATAATATTGAAACTACAAATAATTTAGAAAATAATATAGACAACACTTCTAATAAACATAGTAAAATACCTAAAAGAATTGCAACTACTATAAAAGGTGCGAAAATTATTAGCAATACTACTAATAAAGTAATTAAAACTGGTAAAAACATAAATACGGGATTAAATGAAGGTGGTTTAAAAAGTTTTGAACATACCTCTAATAGAATAATGACAAAGCCAGTAAAAAAGGTTGCAAATAAAGTTACACACAAAGCTACAAATCTTGTTGCAGAAGGTACAAAAAAAGTTGTTAAAAAAGTTGGAACAAAAGTAGTTCAGAAAACAACACATCTTATGATAAGAATAATGAAACTACTAATGAAACTAATAGCAAGTGTAATGAAATTAATAATTTCTATGTTACCAAAGATTGCACCAGTTATTATTATACTTGTTGTAATAGTAGCATTTTGTAGTTTTTTCGGTTTAGGAATGAGTGAAGATACTAAAAAGAACTATGAACAATTTATGATTTCTATTCAAGATGAGTATGACAAACAAACTGTAGAATATTATAATCAAGGAAAAATCGTTCAAGGTACAATAGAAGGAAAAGGATTTATAAATTGGAAAGCTCCACTTTCTATAATTCAGATGCTTAATGGAGATTTAGTATTTGATAATGCTGAGAAAGAACTTTTAAATTCTTTTAAGGATGCTGGTTTGTATGAAAAAATATCCGAAGAAACCTATACTTACGAAAAAACGATAGAAGAAACAGACAGAAATGGTAATAAAACTACCAAAAAACAAACTGTTACAGAAACAAAGAAAATTGTTTCTAATCCTTCCCTAAATGATTATATAAACTGGTGTAATAACAATTTTAGTAAAATTAATAAATATAAAAAAGCTAAGAAATTAAAATATGATTCTAAACAAACTAAATTTACAGATAGTGAAGTTGAACAAATAAAATTATTATATAATTCAAATACTTTCTTTGATTTATTTAGTGGAAGTTTTAAAGAAAGATATGCTTATTTAAGTGTAAGTATTGGTGATGAACAAATACAAGCAATTTACAATGAGTTTTTAAAGAATATAGGAGTTAGATATTTAATGGATCATAGTAATTTAAAATATGATGAGTGTATGAGTTACTATGATTGTTCAAGTTGGGTTATACATTGCCTAGCACATTGTGGAATTATAACAATCCCAAACACAGGGGCACAAGGAATTTATAATGGATATTGCTATCCTGTGTCTGTAACTGACAGAAAAGCAGGAGATTTAATTTTCTTAAAAGATACCTATGATACTGGTGAACCTGGTAGTATATCTCATATTGGTATTTATATGGGTGAACTTACTATAAATGGTGAAACTGATGAGTGGATTATTGATACAGGAGGTAATCCTTCTGGTGTAAGAATAAGAAAATATAAAAACGGATGGTGGAATGGAAGTAACTTCTATGGATTCGCTAGATTAAAAGGAAATTAAGAAGATTATAAAAAAGGGCTGACAAATTCAAAAGATCACGTTATCATTTTTAGTGTAATAAAAAACTAAATTATGGAGGAAAAAATGTTAAATATCACTAATTATGGATCTACTATTATTTTGATTCAAGCCTTTGTTGAAATATTATTTGATGAAAAAATATCAGATGATATAAAAACACTTAGAATTAACGGATTAAAAACACTTAGTAATTATTTAGAATGTTACGAAAATCATGGATATGTAGAAAAGTTGATTAATAAGATAGCAGAGAAAAAAACAAAAATGATTATGCAAATAAAATCAAAAACTGAAATGGATAAAATGTTAAAGCCTTCCTGTCCGTATTTCAACGGAAGTAAATTTATTCCTAATGAATACAATGTAATTGAGGAAGAACTTATTTGTTGGAGCGAAACATCACTTCAAGGACCTTTAAATGAAATAGGCTTTAAGAGATATTCTGAATTATTTAATATAGTGTTTCCAGAATATAAAAATACATTAAAGGACATGTAAAATAGTATGATACATTTATTTAAAATTTTATTTAAAATTATTGGTATTGCAATTTTGCTTATGATAACAATTTGTTTTCAAAGTAAGTTAATAAGAATGAGTATAGTAATTTTCATATACTCATTCTCTTTTTTTGTTTTGTTGAAAAAGGAGTGTGATGTTATGGGATATAGAAAAGGACTAGGAGTAGAATGGTATTTACCAAATGAAAAAAGAAAATTTGCAGAAAGCACAGTAGCAACAAGCGATTTAATTACAGTTTTATCAGAAGAATATTTAACTGTTTTAGATGTATATTATGCAATTAATTATGATGATGAAGCAAAAGAAATTATAAAACATTTTATAGAAAAGGGATATGGTAAATTCTTATTAAAAGATTTTGTGCATAGCAATTCTAGGCTTATATATAGAAAATTGGAAAATGATGAAATAATATCTGTGCCACAAAAAGAATTAAAAGAACATTTGGATTTTATAAATTTGGATGAGAGAAAAAGATCTATATTAAAGAAAATTCCAAAAAATTATGATTATGACTATTAGAAGGTGAATGTATGGATAATACAATACAAATGAATTTATTTGAATATTTTATGGATTCAGAACAGTTTTCTATACAAGAGGCAACTAACCTAGTGAAAAATGTAAAAAATATGAATGTTAATAATGAATCTATTAGGGCTAGGATTTATGAAGGTGTTGATAGAGGTATATTTAAGAAAATTACTAGAGGTGTATATAAGGTAACTAAACAACTAGAAAATGAAGAAAGCACTTGTTTACTTATTAATGGTGATGGTAGAGATTTAAGTATGATAAAAGACCATTCTGTTGATGGAATTATAACAGACCACCCCTACGATTTACAAAAGGCTTTAAGTGGTGGAAATAGAAAATTTGCTACATTTGAACTTTTTAAATATGAAAGTAAAGACTTTAAAGAGAAACAAAGAGTTTTAAAAGAAGGTGCATTTTTAGTAGAGTTTTTGCCTGAGGAATCACAAGTAAATTATGAATATCTTTATGAAATAAAAAAGATGGCACGAGATAATGGTTTAAAGTATTTTGCAAAAGTTGCATGGGTAAAAGGAAATTTTGTTGCTAATACTGGAAGAAAAGCAAAAAATTCAGAAGATGTAATGATATTTTCTAATGGAGAACCTAGAAATTTAAAATTAGATGCAAAGAAAAATCTTGCTATTGCTAAAGAAAATAATTTAGAAGTAACAGGAAAGACCTCTTATGAAATTAGAGATATGTTACAAGAAAATAATCTGGATGTTGCATATATGAAGGGAACCAATGGAATGCTACCTACAGTATTTAATCATCAACCTAAAAATACGAAAGATAAGATTATGGAGGCTGAAAAGCCAATAGAATTAATAGAAGAAATTATTGAATACGTTTCTAAACCATACGAAACTCTACTCGACCAGTTTGCTGGTAGTGGAAATTTTGTAATTGCTTGTCATAACAAAAATAGAAATAGTATTGCTATAGAAAAGGATGATACCATGTTTCAAAAAATGAAAAATAATATTGAGAAAAATTTAGATGTTAAATTTGATGAAATGGACTATGATTATTAATTGATAAATAAATTTTATTATGGTATAATCATCTCGACTAATAGTAATCGAGAGGATTATAAATAAAAATAATGTTTAGAGGTATTAAGAAATTAATATCTCTTTTTCATTTTAAAAAGCTAAGGAGGTGATATAAACTTGGCTGAAAGTTGGATAAAAATAAAGGCATCTGTAAATGAAATACAAAAACATCTTGAACAATCTCCTTCTCAACTGTTTAATATTAAGTGTTATAAAAGTGAGTATGGAGGTGTTCAACATTATAAAGGTAATAATGATGAGATTATAACTTTTGAGGTATCAATAAGATATAATGAAATTGGTAATAGAACTATTGAGAGAAGTTCTCCATATACCCTTAATAGTCTTGAAAAAACAATATCAGAAAAAGTAAAAGAATATGAAAAAGAGAATGAAGAAAAAAATACAAATCCACAGTTTGAATCAGGAACATATAAAGGAATTTATTATTCAGTTAGCAATGATTGTGATGAAAATACTGGTGGATATTACATTGAATTTTACAAAGATTTAGAAAATGAATTTGGAGAAATAGATTTTGATAATAGACTTGATTATATGGTAATTCATATAGATATTGAGGATGAAATGAAAAATCCAAAAAAATATGTAGAAGAACACATAGATAGTTTAATTAAAGAATTAGAAAATGATAAAGAGATAGAGATGAATTAAAAGACATCTCTATTAATTTTTTTTAAAGGAGGAATTTTTATAGCATTAGAATTTAAGAGTTTTTATAAACAAGCTACAGGAAATGAATTGAGTAAATGCAAATATCCTACAAGGTTAGATACTTATGGATGTGGTTGCAGTCACAACTGTAGTTATTGTTATGCACGATCATTGTTAGACTTTAGGAATTTATGGAATCCTCTAAATCCTAGAGTAGCAGATATAAATAAAATAAAAAAACAAATTGATAAAGTAGAACCTGGTACTGTCATAAGGTTAGGAGGAATGACTGACTGCTTCCAAGCCTTTGAAAATGCTTATAGAGTAACCTATAAAACTATACAATTATTGAATGAAAGAAGGATTCATTATTTAATTGTAACTAAATCTGATATGGTTGCAAGTGATAAATATTTGAAAATATTAGATAAGGAGTTAGCCCATATTCAAATATCTATTACTTCTATAGATGACAAGACTGCTTTTGAATATGAAAAAGCACCTAGTACATCTAGGAGAATAGCTGCAATCGAAAAACTATATAAATTGGGGTATGATGTATCATTACGTTTATCCCCTTTTATTTTTGAATTAATTGATTTTGATGTTCTCAATAAGATCAATTGTGATAAGGTTTTGGTTGAATTTTTAAGAGTGAATACATTTATTAAAAGATGGTTCAAAGAAATTGATTTTTCAAAATATACTTTAAAGCAAAGTAACTACTTACACTTGCCTTTAGAAACTAAAATAGAACAATTACAATCAATAACAGGATTTAAAGAACTAACTGTCTGTGAAGATGTAACCGAGCATTATGAATATTGGAAAAATAATGTAAATCCAAATAAAGATGATTGTTGCAATTTATACTATACAGAGCAAGAAATTAGGAAAGTAGCTTAAAAGGAGGAATAATGAAATTTGGTGGAAAAATAAAAGAATTAAATCAAATAATAATTTCTGATCCAAGTTATGATAAAGATGTAACTTGTAGATATGAAAGAAAAAATATAAATCAAAAAGATATGAATGTTCTTATAGAAATACATGATTATTCTGAAAAAATAGATGGAATTCAAATTAATGGAGTAGAATTCTATATATTAATTCATAATCCTAAAGAACCTTGTATATTAAAAGAAGATGGTTCTTTTTCTCATTATACAAGTGATAGGGTAACTGAATTTGATATTGGAATTGATACTGCATGTGTAACTTTTGGAATTAATAGTTTTGCAGATAATATAAGAAAATCACAAAAAGAATGGCAACCACCATTCTCTTTAAAGACTTTATCAGATGGAATTTTTGGTGAAGTCAAAGAAGGCAAAGAAGATGATAAAGTAAATTTTATCTTTATATCAGGCTTTTTAGATGAAGATACACAATACTCTATTGATGATGTGTTAGATTATATTACTACATGTCTTGAAATAAAAGACTTATATAAAGAGATTAATGGAATTAGATTTCCAGTTGCAAAAAATGATAAGGATATAACAGATGATATGTTCTAACGAAAGGATATTATTATGGCAGATTTAAAAGAAATAAAAGAAAAAATGAAGGAATTTTTCGATGAGATTAAAAATATAAATACACCAGATAAAGTAATTGAAAAATTCAAAGAAATATTTAAAGATGAATATTTTGAAACATTTACAGATGTTGATGAACCATATTATGAATGTCATACTCAAAAAATTTACTTACAAAATGGATATGGAATAGGAATTGAAAAATTATGGGGACCTTTTGATTTTACTGGAGGAGGTGTAGTTTCTCATGAAGGAGAAGATGTATATGTCTTTTCAAAAATAGCAAATAAATATATTCCAATTTTTGAATTTAGTGAAAAAGAGAAAATCCCCAATGATATAGATTCTTTATATAATATTGATTTATCTACTAAAAACTTATTATCAATAGATGATGATTTGATTTTTAATTTTATACCAGAAAATGAATTAGAAAATACTGATGAAATGTTGGTTGGTAGGTATAGAAATCTAAAAAGAAAAGCTGAACTCGACCATGATAATGATGTTAATAATGATTTAATATCATATTATGGTGGATTAGATGTAGCTATACATTCTATAGAATACTATTTATATAATTCTTTATTAGAAAATAAATATAATGAAGAATTTATGAATAAAGTTATGCCTTTATTTAATCAAGATTTCCCATCATATTTTAATGATGAAATAGAAGAATTTAATCAAGCTTTATATATTATAGAGAATAAAGATAAATATTATAAATTAATAGAGTTTAAAGAAAGAGATTTTGAATCTGTAGGAACTGAATCATATTATATGGATGCTATTAAAACAAAAGAAAATAAACAAGCAGAATTACAAATAAAGCTAGATGATGCCTTAAATAAATTGAATAATGTAAAAAATAAAAAATACAACATTATTGATTTCTTCAAAGGTACTAAGAAAAAAGACTTAATAAAAGCGAATAATATACAACAAAATGTATTTTTATTAGAAACTCAATTAAATACACAAAAAATGGAAGTAGAAATAGTTAGATCAGAGTATGAGCAATTTCAAAGTCAAATTAACACAGATGATGAACAGAAAGCTAATCTAAAGGAAGAATTAAAATATCCATTTAAAGACTTCACACTTGTTCCAGATTTTGAAGATGAGCCATATATAAATGGGGAATATCATTTAAAAGTTAGTTTAGATAGATTAATAAATAGAAAAGAATTTTACACTCAAAAATTACAAGAATTAGAATTTATGAAAAGCTATGCAAATAACAAAGATTTAACAATAGAAAATGAAAAGGAGGAATTTTATGAGAAAGCAATATGATGATTTTACACAAATGAAATTAAAGGATATGTGCAAAAGTATGAGTGATATGACTTATACCTATATTAATCCAGAGAGTGGTGAACCAACCAAAGTACCACCATCACATTATGAAAAAATACTAGAGGCTGTAAAAGAAAATTATATGGGAGAAATAACAAGTAGGCAATTTCTTACCATTATGTATAATCAACTAAATGCTTTAAAGAAAGAAGATGAAAAGTATTTTAGACAAGCTCTCCTATGTATTGATATGGGAATAAATCCAAAAGATTTAAGAGTAGATGAACAAATTGCAATTTCTTTTACAGATGACTATATGGAAGATAAACAAAAGCAAGAAAAAAAGAATTTTCATTTACTAAGTCAGGACATAGTAGATACTTATAATGAATCAAAAGAAAATTCAATAGTTCAAGCACAAGCAATTAAAATGTCAAACGAATACAATGACAAACAACAGGATAATATGGATTATGATATTTAAAAAAGTTTAAAATAGAAAATTTAAGAAAAAAATACTAGTAAAGTAAAATTATCAGTCAAAATCTCAAAAATCCAATACAGATGATTTTGAAGTTAAATATGCCTAGTATTTTTATATTTATAAGGAGGATTATGGAACTACAAGACTTTGGAGAAAAAATCGGTGGAGCAAAAAAAGATCTTTGGAAAGAAAGAGGTCTTTCAGTGGAAGATTTATTAGATATGAATGATGCAGAAAAAACAAAATTAGTTAAGAAAGATAATATATGGAAAAAACCAAATTATCAAGAGTTAGTGGAAAATGGGTTGCCTGTTAGAGTGGCATATTTTATAAAAACAATAAGAGATGCAACTCCTACACAAGCTAATTTTTTAACATACCATCCTAGTAAAGAGGATATAGAAGAAAGACTAGAAAATTATATTACCTTTGTTTCAGAAATAAGAGATGCAGTAATGAATTTATCTACAGAAGATGATGTTTTGAATTTTTATAATACTGTTATGGCTAAGTATATAATACGAAATCCAAACCAATATTATATACAAATTATACCTTCTGCATCAGGTTTCATAGACAATAAATTTCTAAGAGTATCGAATGTTAAAAATTTCGCTACAATAGATTCAGAAATAAGAAAAAAACAATTTTGTTATACAGATGATGAAAAAGTTTTATCTAATTTTGATATTTTACTATATGATAATGATACTGTTAAATTTACTAAAGATTATAGCAATAGGATTGTTATAGAAGTAAAAGAACATTATGGAAAAAGATTTATTTATCCTAAAGATGGATTGTCCGATTTATCAGATTGGAAAGAAAATACTATATTTATAATAATACGAGGAACAGGAAATATAGTAAAAGGCAATTTAGAAAGTATAGAAGCAGCAGAGAAATTTATATTAGAAAATTATAAAGAGAAACTTAATAATAAACCTACTAATACAGGAAATAGAAAAGGAAGGTTTGTTCCTGAACAGCTAAAAAATGTTACTCGCGATGGCGAGGATTATAGAAATAATAAAGACATAACTGGCGAAGATATGATGCAAACATTTAGTTTTAAGGGAGGAGAATTCGGAAATTGGCTTAATGAAAATGATAGACAACAATCATTGAACTATGGATATGATGCTTTACTCGATTTGAGTAAAGCTCTTTCTATATCACCTACAGATATTTCTTTAGGTGGTAAATTATCTATTGCCTTTGGTTCAAGAGGTATTGGTAATGCTTTGGCTCACTATGAACCAGATAGAGAAGTAATTAATTTAACTAAAATGAAAGGAGCAGGAAGTTTAGCTCATGAATGGGGCCATGCCCTAGATGATATTATAGGTAAACAATTAGAATATAGTGGATTTCTAACAAATAATTTTAGATATTCAGATTCTACTTCTGAAACAATAAAAAATGTTGTAGATGCAATGAAATATAAGACTGTTTGCAATGAAGAATCAATGAAAAAACAAAATGAAGAATACTTAAAAAGAGTAACTAGAATGAAGAATCTTGTTAATAGTTTATTTCCATCAGAACATCTAAATGAAAAACAAATGGAATTAAAAGATATTCTTATACAAAACTTAATACACAATGCTGAAACAGCATCTAATAATCTTTTAGAATATTTTACTAAAGGAACTGGAAATAAAGATATAGATGACCTATCAAATTTAAGAAAAGAAACTGTAGGTAGGGTTATTTCTAAAGAGGATAGAAAGCAAATTGCACAACTACAAAATTATGTGTGTTCAAGTAAAAAACAAATAGGAAAAGAACAAAGAGTAGAAACAGAATTTTATAAAAATTCTATTAAATTTGATGAGATATATTCTAAATCAGGTCATGATTATTGGTCTAGTACAGTAGAGATGTTTGCTCGCAGTTTTGCTTGTTATGTTAGTGATAAATTAGGATATAAAAGTGATTATTTATGTGGGCATGCTGACCTTGCTATAGGTATTATTCAAAACAAAGATAATGAACCAGAGGTAATAAAAGCATTTCCAGAAGGTGAGGAACGAAAATTAATAAATGAAAAAATAGATAAATTAATTGAATTCCTAAAAGAAAAAAACATATTACATGATAGCAAAACGCAAGAAATAGAATCAGATTATGATTACGATTATGCTTGATAGAAAGGGGGATTTTTATTGGGTTATTACCATTTAAAAAATTTAGATATTAATAAAAAAGAAGGAACTATTATAGGAGAATTTGCAGATAGCAATGTATCTCCTATAACTTATTTCAAATCTGAAATAGAAGGAAAATCCTTTCATGAAAAATATAGTTCTCTAATGTATGACATCATAACAGGAAATTATCATCCGAGTAATTCATCTAAATACTCTGTACTATGTAATACTTGGTGTGAACCTGCTTTAAAAAATTTCATTAATGATAGTCATATTTTAGGTATTGAAAGAGCTTATGATAAATATAAAAATGTTATAGAAGATATATTGGATAAAAGAGAACCAAAGATTTTAAAATCAGAAATAGACCTTCATTACGAGATAGGATATGGAGATAATAAAGATTATAATACTTTAAATAGTAAAGTAAATTCCTTATATAATTTTATGGAGAAAATTAGAAATAATACTAATTTATCTTATATAGATAAACTAGAACTATATCAAAATTTTGTGAAAACAAATGATATTCATTTTCCTCTTGTTACATTAAGAGGATATGAGCATTTTACAAAAATATATTTGTGTCCGAATGTTGCAAAAAGTGGATTTCTCTCATATAAAATCACAGTAGAAAATACAGAAACAGGGGTATTAAAGAACTTTGAAAGTGAACACATGGGAATTGGTTGGATAACAAGTTATGGTGAAAGTGAAATGGCATTTAAGATGCAATCTTTTGAAAATAAATTTATAATATTTCAGAAGATTAATAAAATACTTAATGAATCTATAACTCAAAAAAATTCAAAAAATATGATTCTTAAACTAGATACATTAAATATTAAAAGTGA
Source organism: uncultured Clostridia bacterium (assembly GCA_948560265.1). GTDB lineage: Bacteria > Bacillota > Clostridia > TANB77 > CAG-508 > CAG-273. The sequence continues at coordinate 70,124 of CAOXTD010000002.1, forward strand.
TAATATTAGAACATTATTAGATTTATTAGAGGAGGATTCACGAGTACCAGATTTTGAATATGATAATAAAAACAAAGAGATTATTATAAAATTTGAATTGGAAAAAAGTAATGAAACTCCAGATATTTTAGATGAGATGTATGGATAAAATTTTTACTATGGCTGTTGATATAAGACAGTCATATTTTTTATTAGATAAAGGAGAAATTATATGCACAGAGGAACAATGTTTGCAATAATAAATGATAACGAAATATGGAAATCAACTCAATTTAATGGTGGTATGGGAGTAGATAATTTAGGAAAAGATTGCTACAAACAATTAGAAAATGTTAAAAATTTAGAAGAATTTAAGCAAATGATTGTAGATTTCAATAAAAAATATTTTGAATATAAAAATGAAATTCTATTTTTCAAAGCAGATGAAAAAAAACATCCATTTATTTCTGATAATGGAGAAATTTTTTATGATTACACAAAAACTAATAATCAATTAGATTTATTCTATGATATTAATACTGGTATAAGTGATAGTAATAGTAATTATATCAAAAATTTATCTAATAAACCTATTGAAATAATTTGTAGTAATGGGGTTTATATTTTACCTCCAAAAGATTACAAATTATGATGAATGTATTAATAATATTAGAGTAAGTTATGGAAAGAAAATAAATGAAGATTTTAATATTAAACAGTTAGAAACATCACAATATATTGAAACAAATGAAGAAAAAAACTTTATAGAAAATATTGTAAAAACATTTGAACACTTTGAATATAAAACGAGTTTATTAATATATGATGGTGTAAAGCAAGGCTTTGAAATAGAAAAATGGACTAATGGTGGAGTTGATATGATTCAGACAATACAGTTTGAAGATTTTAGAAATTTATATAATGTTGACAAAATAGAGGAAGAATTAGAAAAAGTGGCAGAAAACTTTTCTATAGATGATGAAATAGACCTTCATAGACAAGGTAATGATTATAAACAAGCATTTAGCATAACAGAATCATTAAAAGATTTTACTGAATATCATCAAGATTTACAGGAATTATCTACTTATTTTAAAGATAAATTTTTAAGAATTTGCCAAGAAAATGAAAAAGAAATAGCAAATAATAATTACGATATTGCAGATAGTTTATCAGATTATTAGGAGGTGATAAAGTGATTAAATTTATTGAAAAAAAGCCATTTAAAAGTTATGATCATTGGAATATGAACGATTGCCTTATGTATCCCAATTTTATGATAAAAGATGGAAAAGAATTCTTTATTATGAATCGACGTGTACCTCAACCAAAGTACAAAGATAATGAAATTCAAGAACATATTAAACAACTAAAAGAGAATAATGGGGCATATATTACATTTTATGGTGCTAATAAAAATCCGATAGATATGCTAAAAGATATAGTTGAAAGACAATTTTCATTTATAGAACCTACAGAATTATTTAAAGAATCTGAATCAAATGATTTTGTAGATTTTAATGGTAACCTTAATGAAGTTTCAGCAGCATTTATGTATAGAATATATGATACAAAAATATTAAAAGATATAAAAGAAATAGCATCATTAATAAATAATAAAGAATGGGAAAAGGCAAATGAATCAATAAATAGCTTGCAATTTAAGGATAATAAAACTCAAAAAGATAATGAATATGATATAGATATTTAGGAAAAGGGGTGATTAAAATTTGAATAATATAACAATAAATATAAATGGAAAAGCTATTACTTTATATGGAAGTAAGGCTATCATTCAAAATGAAAAAACAATAATCGAAAATTTAGAATTAACAGGTAATGAATCTAAAGACAGACTATTAATACAAGAATGTATTGATAAAAACAAATTAAAATCGGATATACTTTATGATGGGAATAGTGTATATCCTTTTGAAAAGATTATAAAAGCATATAGAAAGTTACAAAAAAGTGGAACTTTGGATGGTTTAACCAAAGAAATGTACCACTTTTTTATATATGCCTGTGAAGATATTGCTCACTATGATTTACAAGGTTTTAGAGCATATTATAATAATTCGTTTAGAGAATTGGAGAATGAGCTATTAAGCCATAGTGGTTTATGGACTAGATTTAGTGATAGAGATAACATTTTTAGAGAACTAAAAATAGGGAAATATTATAATGAAAGAGATTATATAAATATTGATAAAATACCTCTTAATAAATTGAAAGCAATTATTGAAAGTTGTGGATGGAAAGCACAAATAGATACAGATAACTATTTAAAATTATCTAAAAATATAAACTCTAATATAAGTTATTCTTTTAATATTGATGTTTTAAATTATGATGTATCAAGAATTATGAGGAATATGAATTATATATCCAATTCTTTTAATACAGAAAGCTACATTAATCAAATGGTAATGGAAAGGGAAAGACAAGAAAATCCACCAACCATTAGAGAAATAGTATCTGCTGCTGATATTATCAAACATAGTTTAAATGAACTTAACTCTGATGTACTTTATAAATGTAGATTGGAAATTGAATTAAATAAAGATACTTATAATGCAAATACTGTAACGAAAGATGATGAATATGATTTAGGAATTTGTGGTTAAAGGGGGATTATATGAATATTATACATGATAAAATTGAAACAGAAACCAAATATCCTTTAATAAAAAAATATATCATATCAGATAAGAATGTAGATGATTTTTTCACTCATTTTACCATTGAACAATTAGATTATTTTGAAAATTCATTACATCTATATTTTAATACACAAGACATTAAATATAACCAAGAATATGGTAGTTTAGAATCTACAGAAGATTATGATTTTAATAGAGGTATAATTAGATTGGCTTGTGGTTTAATAACATATCAAGATTTTATTGATGACTATGGAATAGATAAATCTAATTATTCAGAAGTTATCCTCTCTAAAGTTATAGATTATTTTAGAGAACATAAAATAAAAAATCTAATGGAATATGGTAATGATTATGATGAAGGATTATATCATTTATCTTCTCTATATAAAGAACTAATGGATAAATTAAATATAAAATATATGTATGTTTCTACAGAGGATATTTCAGATGGTAAGTATTTAACCACTATAACTTTTGAAGATAATTCAGAGATTAAGTTAGATACAGATGCCTTTAATGGAATAAAAGTAGTAAGCCAAAATGTAGATTCTATTTATGAGCATATAAATAGAAAATCAAAAGGAAATGAAAAAGAAAATGATATAGAATGTGAATATTGAGAGGTGAAAATTTGAAAACTTATGATTATAAATGGATTGATTTTTTATCTGGAAATAATACAATAAAAGTAACAAATGAAAATGAATTTAATAAGTTCAAAGACTTTCTAAAATACTTAGGTATAACAGATATTTTAAATGGAACAAATACATTTAGTGAGTTTCAAAGTCTTGCTCACATTAATAATTTAGATGAAAATATATTCTTATTTGAATATGTAAATCATAAAGGATTAACTTGGAGTGATGATATAAAAAAGTCAATAGAATGGTATGATAAAGAACCAATTAATGTATCAGAATTAGAAATTTTTAATATAAAAACAGAAGAAAAATCTTCAAAAAAGGATAGTGAAATTGACTATGATTATGAATAAAAATTTGAGATTAAGTGGAGCATTTTTGCTTCACTTTTTTCAAGAATCAACTCAAAAAATTTTCTCCCAGCGGGCTAAAAGGGTTTTAGGGAGTTTTCCCTAACAAGCAGTAGAGGTGTCAAAACACCATGCTTGCGAATGTTAGTCGGTAAAAAATACCTGACTCATTCGACGCAAAATGAGATTTTGCTCATCTCTTAATACTTCGCTTTGCTAGTATTAAGATTTTTAAATTTAAGGAAGGTGGTTTATACGGATATAAAAAAACAAATTGAAAGATTTAATAAAGATGAAATTGAAAAGGTCTTTAATAAATATACAGCGATTTATAAAGGCAAAATGTCTTTAGAAAAAAATAAAAAATATATTTTAACAATAAAGAAATTTGAAGTATTTTTTAGATTATATATTGATGAAAATATACAAGTATATATTAGAACAAATACTTTAAATAGTCATGAAGTAGCCAATTATGAATTTGTAAGTTTTAAAGAACTACAAATTGAGGATATGGACCAATACAAGAAATGTGTAAGACAATTTTTTAAAAACATAATTAAAGAGGTCGAGAATACTCTTTTTTGTCCTGAACATCACAAAGAGATGATACCAGATAATGCAACAAAAGAGGAAACAGATAAAGGCTGGTACAACATTTATGAACAAAGGTTATTAACAAAATTAAGCTATAATAATCAAAAGGAATTTATTGAATGGCTTAACAAAGTTAGTGATAAAAAATATATTGCACAACAAAAGAAAATTTGATTATGGAGGAATTAAAATGAGATGTACTTTACATTATCAATACAATAAGTCTGGTATTAAAATATTTGTGTCAAAAGGATCTGAGCCAACAGGAATAAATGTATATATAGATTATTCTAAATGGAGTGAAAATAGACTAAAATATTTAGATGCAATTTTAGATAAGCATTTTAATCAATTATTAGATAGCTGCAATCAATCTATTTTAAATTATAAATTAAATGCTAAGGATATAGAAAATACTAAATTAAATGTAAAAAATACGATTACTCGTATAGTAAAAGAGAATGATGAAAAGTTAAGGAATCTAATTGTGAAATTAGATATATCAATTAAATCATGGTATCTTAAAGAATATCCAAGTGATGATGTAGGAGAAACATTATCTGATACTGCTACTTTTCTGGAATTAAATAATTTACTAAACTCTGGTAAAGGTAAAGATGTATATGAATTACTTGGTGGAGATTCTGATACTATTGTTAGAGAAAGATGTTTTGAGAAATTATGCCAATTAACAGACCAAACTTATGATACTGTTTATAATAAATGGCTTCATGCAGAAGAATCAAAAACAGAAGAATATGATATAGAAAAATAATATTTAATTTAAAATTGGAATCTATTTATTATGAGGAATATTTTATGAATACAGATACACAAAGAGAACTAGAGAAAATTTTTATGTCTTATCATAGAGCTTTAGAAAATTTTAAATTATTAAATATTAAGACTAGAACCAATAAAAATATAAATATGAAAGATTTGATTGATGCCATAGATATTATGAATGAAAAGCACCCTTCTTGTAGATGGAAATGTCAAAATCCAGATAGTAGAAAACATTATATTTTAGCAGAAGGCTTTTACTGGTTATTAGATGTATATTATCAACAAGAAAAACCTTTAATAGATGCAGATATAGAATTTTTTATAACTAGAATACAGTTATAATAACTGTTTAATACTTTATAAAACTAAAAAGATTTTTTTGTAGATAATATGTATGTATATGAATTGGATGAGTATTTTAAAAGAAAAGCTGAAACAATAAGAAAAGCAATTCTAAAAATGTTGAAAGTAAATAAAACTTATAGATTCATTGATAATGGAAAGTATAAAATTTCTAAAGAAGGAATTAAATGGCTATGTAAAAATTGTTTTAAATATAAGTATTTAGAATTATTAGAAAAATATAAAATGGAACTAACAGAAAAATATATTGAGGCAGGTTATCCATACGATATTTTTTTATTTAATAAATAGATTATGAGGGAAGTGAGATTTTTACTTCTTATTTTTTATGCAAAAGAGAGGATTAATGTATATGAATTTTAATTCAAAAAATAGAACACATAGAATTATGGTTTGGGTTTCAGATGAAGAAAAAACATTATTAGAAACAAAAGCAGATTACTATTGTTATAAAAGTTTTGCTGCATACATTCGTGATGCTGCAATTTATGAAAAGGTTACTAAAGTTGATATGAAAAATTCAGATAGAATATGTGATGCCTACGCAGATTATACAAAGGAAATAAAAAAGATTACCAGAGAATTAAGAAATTTATGCCACTAGCTTAGATGATGTATCTATTAAAGCTGTTAAATCGCTAATGTTTAATGTTATTAACAACCAAAAGGATATGTTAAAACTAATTGATGAAAAATTAGATTTTGATGTTTGGCAAGAAATAAATCGTGAGAAACAAATGGAGGAAGAATAATATGCCTTATACAAAAAGGATGCCTCATTATAATTCTCCAAACGAATTAATTTCATATATTTTAGATGAAAAAGATGGTGAGAAAGTCGCTGCTACATCATCTATAAATTGTAAAGTAGAATCTGCTTTATTGAATTTTACAAGGACGCAAAAAAAGTTTGATATGAGAGGTAATAGAGTAGCCTATCATGTTATACAAAGTTTTTCACCAAACGATAATATAACACCAGAGCAAGCTAATGAAATAGGTAAAAGACTTTGTGAAGAATTATATCCAGATTTTGAATGTGTTATTAGTACACATATAGATCGAGGTCATATTCATAACCATATAGCGATAAACTCTATAAATCTAAATGGTAAAAAGTTAGATGATAGACTGGCTAATCCAAAAGAAGGGCTTTATGGATTAAGTGATGTAAGTGATAAAATTGCAAGTGAGTATGGTTGTTATATTATGCCTAAGAGAACCTTTAGTAAAGTTAAAAATAAAAATTATTACCATCAATATAAAGAACAAACTTGGAAACAAAAAATCAAAGAAGATGTAGAGGATTTACTTTTAAAATGTAGTAGTATAGAGCAAATGTTAGATGAGCTATCTATACTTGGATATAGTGTAAAAAGAGGGAAACATATTTCAGTTAAAACTACAGGTATGCAAAAGTATGCAAGATTATCCACTATTGATTCAAGATATACTGAACAAAATTTATATAACTATTATAAATCGCAAAACAATCTTGTACTAGAAGAAATAAGAGTTTCTAAAAATAAATTTAATAATGAATTAATAAATAGAATAAATAAATCAAAAGTAGCTTTAGAAAAAAGTATGTTATCTACAGAAGGTAAAATATATAGTGAGTATCAAAAAACAAGGTATCAAGAGATAAAGAGATATTACAAATTAAAACAACAATTAGAATACCTGGATAAATATAATATAAAATCCTTTGAAGATATAGAAATCCAAATAAATAATAAAAGAGAACAAATAAAATCTTTAAATCAAATGTTAAAAAAGAACAAAGATACTTTTAATAGGATTATTGACAGAACGGAAAAAGCACAAGATTATATTAGGTTATTTAAGGTTTATCAATATGCAATGTCTTATAAAGAAGTAAATCCAGATTATACTTTACCTGTAGATGTAGAAATATTTTTAAGTTTACAAAATGAATTAAAGATAAATTCAATAGATGAGGCAAAGCAAATCATAAAAGATTCTTTACCAAAGAGAATAGAGATTAATAAGACAAAAAAAGCAGTATTAGAATTGCAAAGAGAACTTAATCATTTAGACACAATTAAAGAAGAAAAACTTTCAAAAAGCAATCTTTTCATCCACAATATAAAATTTGGAGGCAATCATATTGATTATAAAAAATCTAATAATGATTGCTTTTGTATTAATTTACCTTATACTAAAGAAAAAATACATATTCCTAAGAAATATACTGCATTTAACGAAAAACACCAGTATTACACACTATTTTTAGTTGATGATAAGGAATATGAAATTTATGATAAAGATGACAAATTAATTGGAAATATAACTGGCACAGAATTAGAAAAATATGTGTTAGATAAAAAGAAAGAAATTGATAAAAGCTATAGTGAAATTAAAGTGGCTTAAATTCGCCTTAGGATGTCCTAAGGTCTTTTTTTATACAAAGGAGGAACAACTTATTATATGTTAAAATTATTTAGCCTATTCTCTGGAATAGGGGCTTTTGAAAAAGCATTAGAAAGATTACGAATCCCTTATGAATTAGTAGGATTCTCAGAAATAGATAAATTTGCAGTTAAATCATATTGTGCGATTCATAATGTTTCAGAAGAATTGAATTATGGTGATATATCTAAAATTGATGCAAATATATTGCCAAACTTTGATATTATGACATGGGGATTTCCTTGCCAAGACATTTCGATTGCAGGAAAAATGCAAGGCATTAAAGAAAATGAAACTAGGAGTGGGTTATACTACGAAGGATACAGAATCTTAAAAGAAAAAAGACCAACTTACAGTATTATAGAAAATGTAAAAAATCTAACTAGCAAAAGGTTTAAGAGTCAATTTGATTCTATCCTAAAAGATTTATCAGATTTAGGATATACAAACTATTGGAAGGTATTGAATAGCAAAGATTATCGGTATTCCACAGAATCGAGAACGTGTTTTTATTATCTCTGTACGTGGAGATATAGCACAAAGTGAATTTTGTTTTCCACCCAAAGTGCCTTTATTGTGGAAACTTAAGGATTTTTTGGAAGATAATGTTGAAGAAAAGTATTATCTTAGTGAAAAAGGTATCGGAAGATTAATAAAGAAAAGTAACAAATTAGTCAGAACTATGCAAAATCCAGAAATAAGTTCTTGCCTCATAGCAGGTTATCACAAAATGGACGGAAGGAACAATCAATATATAGCAGATGAAAACAAAGTAGATAAAATTATAGGGTTGTATGATGAAGAAAATAAAAAGCATCAAGCTGGAAGTGTTTATAATCCAGAAGGTATTTCTCCTACTCTAACTACTATGTCAAATGGAGGAAGTAAGCAACCTTTTGTACTAGTTAAGGAAGGTACAAAGAGTGGTTATGCAAAAGCAAAAGTAGGTGATTCCATAAATATATCATATCCATCTAGTACAACAAAAAGAGGTAGAGTTGGAAAAGAAGTATCTCAAACAATTTTAACCTCACCCAATATGGCTACATTAGAAAATATAGATAAACCAATTTGTATTAACAATAAGTATAACAAATTAAGCATACAAGACAGAGTTTATGATCCAGAAGGGATTGCCACATCTATTGTTGCAAGTAATTTTAAAACAAAAATAGCTGAAAAAACAATGTTTAATCCATACAACAATAAAGAGATAACTGATATTGCACCTTGTCAAACTACAAGTTGTGGAAACACAACTTCAAGTTCAACTGTCCTTGTATCAGAAGATGGAAAACATTATATGAGAATTAGAAAACTATCTCCTTTAGAGTGCTGGAGGCTTATGCGGGTTTGATGATGAAGATTTTTACAAAGCAAAATCTGTAGGAATTTCAGATACTCAGCTTTATAAACAGGCGGGGAATAGTATTGTTGTGAATGTATTAGAATATATACTAGAAGAACTACTTTGTGAAGAACAACTAGAAAAGTGTGCATAATCTTATTATTAAATTATAAATAAATGTGCTGACAAAGTTTATTTTATACGTTATACTCTTAGTAGAGGAGTGAGATTAATGAAATTTACCTTAACGGAAACAGATATTAATGGTAATCCAATTAATACTACAGAAATTGATCTTGATGTTACAGAAAAAGAGATGGAGGAATATAATAACTTATTTTGTAAATGTGATTATCTTGAAAAACATCCAAATATAAATCCAGAATATGTAGAACATTATAAAGGGGTTAATCATGGATGGATTTGCCCTAAATGTAAACACTTTGTGCAAATAGGATAATAAGGTGCAAATAAAAAAACATTTACACGAATTTGTAAATGTTTCTATACTTTGGTTGCGGGGGATAGACTCGAACTATCGACCTTCGGGTTTAGTTATCTATAATTTTCACTATAGGCTGGACTATGTCTTTACCTTGATAATATTGCAATATTATTTTAGGTAGTGGGTACTAAATCTGGTAATTAAGGAAACTCTATTCCTCCAGTAGTCTCTGCACCTTCTAAAAGTGTACTTTTAGCTTGGCTCAAAGTTAACATGATATTCAAATAAATACTTTAGCCTTCTTTGAATTCACCCACAGTTCATCTACATATTTCTAAGTAGAGCCACAATTTACCTCTATGAGCCCGACGAGCTGCCAACTGCTCCACCCCGCGATGTTTCAACGCTTTTATATTATATACTTTTAATGAGCCTTTGTCAATACATTTTTGAAAATTTAGTTGAATTTCTAGGCAAAAAACTCTTTACTTTATATTATATGCCAATTTTAATAAATTATTCCAATTTTGACCTTCCCTACCGATATTTTTTTGAAAATTTGTTGTACCCCTTTTTAATCATTTAATGTATCAAAGTGCAATCTGCCTAAGGAACTATCATAATAGCAACTGTTAATTGGAAGATTCTTAAAAAATATCTCAATCCTAGTTCTTGATACAATAATGTAATCTACAATAGAATGTATGTCAACATCTTCTATTTCCATATTAATAACATCTAGTTGTTGCTTTATTAGATCCGTTAAGTAGGATTCTTCTACCATATTATCATTATCGCATTTATTAGTTCCATATTTTAGTCTATAATTACATCTATAGTTTATATTATTTCTCTCTTTTCTTCCCTTAAAAGAATGGTTACAATTACTACACTTTATTAACCCAGTATATAATCCCATAAATATACTCCTCTTTAGTATCTAGAATTTAGATTCAATCCCAATAATTGTAGTTCAACTTCTAATTTATTTATTTCAACACTTACTAACCCTAAGTTTTTTAAATATGTCTTGTTTTTACTACATAATTGCTTTATAACTGTTATTCCATTTTCTTTTAATTTATCTATTACTGCACAAGGTACATCTAATCTATCTATGTTTTGATTTAAAAATTTTTCGTTCATATTTTGCCTCTTTTCTATAATCTATTTATCATTCTAGCATATTTTTTTATTTTGTTCAAATATTAAATTTAAAATTCTTTGTCGAAAAATCTTCTATTTATTGACTTTATTCTTTCTTTTTGGTAAATTACTAATATAACAAAATACTATTATGAGAGGAGGGAATATGATGAATAAAAGTGAATTAGTTGCAGCATTAGCTGAAAAGACAGGTGCTACTAAAAAAGGTGCTGAAGAATCATTAAATGCTTTAGTTGAAATTATCACAGAATCATTAGTAAAAGGTGATAAAGTTCAATTAGTTGGTTTTGGCTCTTTTGAAGTTAGAAAAAGAGCAGCAAGAAAAGGAAGAAATCCACAAACTAAAGAAGAAATTAAAATACCAGCTTCTAAATCACCTGTATTTAAGGCAGGAAAAGCGTTAAAAGATGTTGTTAATAAATAAATAAATAAAAAAATCATAAATCAAAAGAGATTTATGATTTTTCCATATTTAATCGTAATTACCCCAATATACTCTTTCTATCTCTTTATCTATTTTATTTGAAATTTCTAGTATTTCATTTATACTACAGTTTGTATCTTGTACTGTTTGATTTAACTCAATTTTTAATTCTTCCAATTTATTTTTCATATTAACCATCCAAATATTTTTATGTATATAAAGTTTCTACATTATTTATTGTTTCATATATTCTATTAAAATCATCTCTGGAAACGCCAGTAATTTCTAATTTTCTGGTTGGTGGTAAACGATTTCCTTCTGTATCTTCTGCTCCATCCCAATACTTATTAAGATTCATTGCAAATATTTCATTTTCTTCTTCTGTATATTTTTGTGTAAAATCAATATATACATCTAATTTTCTAAGCAATATACAATCATCTTCGGTAAAGTATTTAGAATAGTCTATATGTCTATTATATCTATAATTATATAATCGATCTTCTATTCCTTGCTCTTTTAACTTTTTTACATTTTCAAAATAAGATGATATTTTGCTTTCACTTTCCCATAATATAGTTTTTATATCCTCATCATCCAATGGTGTATATAAAATATTTAAAACATTATATTTATGATATATACCCATTTGCAAAGGAATTTTTTTATTTGATATTACTACAAATGCTGTTATTGCTTCACAATAGCTTTTATTAACCTGTTCTAACACATTGATAACTTTCAAATTCTCAAAGTCATCCTCTAAAAATACTAAATCAGGTTTTGTATATTTTATTGTTTCAATAACATTTGTTTCATCCTCAATAAAATCAAGTATTTCGAACTTGTCGTTTACTGATAAATCTCGTATAGCATCTTGGATTTTTAAACTCTTGCATGCTACTACAATTCTTATTTTATTCATAATTATTATCCTCCTATTTATATTTTTTATTTATTAGTTCTAACTAAATTTAATCCCTTTATCTTTTCTTGTATAATTTTTATATTTTTTGCGAAAAATAAAACCCAGTTTGTAGGGTAAGCCCTTTAAATATTATAAAATATGCTAGAGAAATTTTATGAGAAAGGAGCTTTTGCAATGGGTGTAATTAGAAGATTTAATAACAATTTAAACATTATTGGCACAAATGTTAAAAAGTATCGTGAAATGCAAGGTCTTTCTCAACCAGATTTATGTCGCAAAATGGAATTACTAGGTGTTACTATGTTCATTGCTGATATATATGAAATTGAACATAATAAAAGACTTGTGAAAGATTTTGAAGCTAAAGCATTTTCTTTGGCTCTTAATATTACTCTTGATGAGTTATATGATAATACTAATAAACTCTTTGAACACTAATTCGTTAGTGTTTTTTAAATTATATATAATATTATCTATTGCCTTAAATAATACTTTTTTTACAATTTCATCTTTACTGGAGTCATATTCTATTTTTGCCAAATTATTTAGTACATAATTTTTTTCTACAGCATGATAAACTGCATCTTTACAATGATATATATCATTGTTCGTACACCTATATAATTTTTTAATTTTATCCATCTCTTGACTAAAATTAAAATCTTCTTGTTTTATTTCATTCTGTAATATGTATTTTAATATTATAGCTATTTCAATGACATTGTTATAATTTAGTATATTTTCCATTATTAGTGGGTTTACTATAAGTTCATTTATAAATAATTTATTTTTTAAATTATCCATAAAATATGAAGGTACAAAATTAATTAATTCTTTACCATAAATACATTCTTTAGTAAAAAATATATAACTATATTTCTCTTTGAATCTTCTATTTAATTCTTGTATAGCCTTTTTATCAATTTCTATTTTTAATATGTCTATGTTTTTAGAGTATTTCATAGAATTATCTAACTCATCTTCTGTTATGATTAAAATTCTGTTTTCTTCTATTATGGTTATCATACTCCTTCTTTATAAGAATAATCATATTATCTTTATAACAAATTTTTATTGAATCTTTTTCTTTAATACCTAAATCTTTTCGTAATTGCATTGGTATTATAATTCTACCTAATTGATCTATAGTTCTTACAATTCCTTTAGTAGCTGTTGGAATATTATTATTAAGTTTGCTAATATCAATATTTATTTGTATTTCATTATTTAATGTGATATTAAAATTGTTTAGATGCTCTTTTTGTTGATACTTTTCTATTTTATTTAATGTAATATTTTTTCCACTTTTACATATTTCTAAATAATCGTTCTCATGTAAATTTAATTTCTGCCTTATTGTAAGTGGTATAACAATTCTTCCTAATTCATCAATTTTTCTTTCATTTGTTTCATTGACTTCAATTACTTGTTTCATAAATGTTTCCTCCTAATCTACAAACCCAGTTTGTAGGTTTGCTTAAAAAAAATTTACTTTGATACATTTATTACTACATTTAAAGCACAATTATTAGTCCCATAAAAATATATTTGTTTTCCCTTGTACCTCCTTTTTCAGAATTATCATATTATTTATTACATTTTATTACTTCTTCTAATTGGTTCACATATTTTTCCCAGTTTACTAGATCATCTTTGTTTACTAAATAACGATATAGTAGATTTCTTTCTTCTGCGAATTTCGCATATTCCTTTTTAGTATTCTCTAATAGGATTATTGTTCTTCTTGATAAATCCTCTATTTTGCTATTTTTCAACTTTATCGCCTCCAATATGACTATGTTATATATTATACAACATTTTTATATCTAGTCAACTCCTAGATATTGTAAATTTACTCTTAATGTAGTAATTTCAATGGTAAAAAAATTTTCCGACATTTTTCTACAAAATAAAAGAAAACTAGACTATTCTAGCTTTCTAAATACCATTATAGATTCTTTAGAACTTCTACTATTTTAAACAATGCTTGAATCTTATCAGGTTCTAATTCACTAATTTTCTCATCAATTTCTATCTTCTGCATTAAATCTGGATTTGTGATAAAACTTTTATATAATATATTAGGTGCAATACCTAAGAAATTCATAAACTCTATATCAGTTTTCTTACTTGTTCCATCTTTTCCGAGTTTCGAGCTGTGAGATAGTTTTTGTGGATTTTGTTAATTCTTCTGCTAATTTTTCTTGTGTAATATTATTCTTTAAACGATATTCTTGAAAAATCATTCCAAAAGTTTTATTGATCTGCTCATTTGTAATTTCCATTTCTACCTCCTTTTTTATTTCTTATTATATTGAATTTGCATTCAAATATACACAATGCACTAACTAGATAGGATTTTGCATTTTGTTTTTAAAAAAAGAAGTATTTTGTTGAAAGATAAAGAATATTGTGCTATCATTGTATGTAATTATATGTAGTGATTAACTACATATAGAGATTTTTATTACAATATTTTGCAAAAAATAATCTAGTCAATAACTACATATAGGGGAGGAGGTCTATAAAATGTCTAGGTCAGAAAAGAAGGAGTTACTTTTTATGCTTTTATGTTGCATATTAAATACTATAATAGCTTTTACTATAACTGGATTATGTGGTGTTACCAATACAATAATTCTAAAATCTTATTCATCTGTTTATGGTGATATTACATGGGAAGTTATTATATTTATGGGATTAATGTTTATAGAGGCTTTATTGTATGATTATTTCTTTAGCGAAGATTCATCTCTTTCAAAATTGTTTATTAATTAGAATAATATAAATAAAAATAGCAGAGGTAGTTCTGCTATTTTATATTTATAAATTGTTATTTTTGGTTATCCATATATATTACAAACTGTTTTTTACTTATTATGAACTATAATACTTTTATTCTAGGTCGTATCTTGATAATATTTGAGCAGGTGTCTTTTTAAGAACTCTATGTAAAGGCATTAGTCCAATTATAATATTAAATAAATAAACTATTAAAATACTAATTCCTACTGTCTTGTTATTTATAATAAACATTCTATCTACATAAGGAATATTAGATATTCCATTTAATATATATGCCATAAGAATTATTCCTAACATACTACTGAAAGTTGTTATAACTAGAATTTCCCCTAAAAACATTCTATAAATATCTGCCTTTTTGACTCCTATTGCTCTATATATTCCTATTTCTTTTATTCTTGATAAAAAAGACGATCTCATCATTAGGTATATTTCTATTAATGAAATTGAAAGTATTATTGTTGCAAAAATAATAGAACTTCTTATAGATTTTTCTTTTTTACTTAAATAATTTTCCTTATCTCTTTCATATCTATCAATTACATTTAGATTATACTCGTTTTTAAATTTATTAATGATATCTTGTTTGTTTTTAGGATAAATCATTAAACCATTGCTTTTATTAACTACATCATATTTTACAGTATTATTATTAACTAAATATGCTTGTATATTACTTTTACTATCATAATATCCTACTACTTTTAATTCATTATTATTTACTTTTGTTTTTATTTTCTTATTCAATTTCATATCATATTGATTAGATTTGTTTACAATTACTTCATAATCATTTTCTGGTAATCTTCCCTTTGTTATTACAATATCGTCTAAATATAAATTGTAATCCATTACTGCACTTTCTGTTTCTTCATTACTCGTTGGGATATACATACCCATTAGTCCATCAGATTTGGTTGAATTGTTTAATAAATTTATAAACATCTCTCTACTCGTAAATATTGACAATGCTTTTGTATCAGCAATACCAACTATTACAAAATCTTTCATATTATTCATTGATATAGTTTTGTTTAGTAATTCTTCTTCACTCTTTATCCCCATGTTTCTCATCATACCTGAATCACTATTTACCATGTGTTCAATAACTCTTTTATCAACTACAATTTCATAATTATCTTCTGGTAATCTTCCTTTAACTATATCATTTTGATTAATTGTATCTATACTAACTAAAGAACCTGATAATTCAAATGAATATCTAGATAATTGATAGTAGTCATCAAATTTTATTTTAAAGCTAATATTACTATCCCCAGGTAATATATAGTCTATATTTTCTAATTGTTCATATCTCAAAAAATTTTCAACATTTACATTTCCCATATCGACTTGTAAATAGTTTTTATCTACAACCATAAAATCAGTATCTTTTATATCAAGTGTTCCTGCAATATTACTTACTGAATATACTATAAACATACTTGATGCAAAAAAACCTATCAATAATATCTTCCTTAATATTGTATAATTAGAAATTCTTTTAAATCCATTTATTATAGATTTCATAATTCCATATATAGAAGTATATTTAGTCTTATACCTTTTGTCTATTATTTTTTCTAAATTATAATCATAATCATCATAAATACTTTTATCTAACTTTTTATAATGTTCATTTACTAATTCTATCGCAGAATTTTCATCTATAACTTCTATTTTTTGGCTTTTAGATTTTATATATATATTTCCATCTTTAATAGCTAATTCAATATTTACCTCATTGTTTTCATTATTTGTATATAAATCCACATTAATTTTATTTTTATTTAGTGTATCTTTACTTTGAAAATCTTTCAAGTATAGCTTATTATCAAGTCTATATTCCAAAGATTCTTTTGGCTTATTTTCATAATCTTCTATAATTTTTCCATCTTGTAACTTAATTATTCTTGAAGCGTAGAAGTTTGCTAAATCAATTTCGTGTGTTACTAAAATTACTAATTTATCTTTGGATAATGCTTTTATTATATTCATTATCTCTAATGAATTTTTACTATCTAAATTACCTGTTGGCTCATCAGCAATTACTATGCTTGGGTTTTTTACTATTGCTCTTGCTATTGCTACTCTTTGTTTTTCCCCTCCAGATAACATTCTAGCAGGTCTATTTCTATATCTATACATTTTAACTGCTTCTAAAACATACTTTACTCTTTTTTCTATTTCTTTTTTATTTTTTATTCCTATCATTTTTAAAGAAATAGCTACATTTTCATAAACAGACAAATTATCTAACAATTTGTAATCTTGAAATATATATCCAATATTTAAGTTTCTGATTTTATCAACTACATAAGAACTTCTTTTTGTAATTTTCTTACCATTTACAAAAATTTTTCCCTTATTTACTTTATCTAATCCACCTATTGCATTCAATATAGTAGTCTTTCCACTTCCAGAATGTCCCAAAATTGCTACTAAACCTGTTTTTTCTAGTTCAAGAGATGTATTATTTATAATATGTATCTGATTTGGTTTTCTTCTATTAAA
Source organism: uncultured Clostridia bacterium (assembly GCA_948560265.1). Classification (GTDB taxonomy): domain Bacteria; phylum Bacillota; class Clostridia; order TANB77; family CAG-508; genus CAG-273. Next base: position 87,573 of record CAOXTD010000002.1, read on the forward strand.
GTATTTATTAACTTTTTCTAATTTTACCATATATTACACCTCCTCATTGTATATATTCATTGCTGTACTTTTAAAAATTTTTTTTGCAAATTTTCTGGATAATAATTTTACAGTAAAAAACAAAATAATATACATTATTATATACTCTCTCAATGATAAATAGTTTACTAACTGTTCTATAAAATCAACATTTACTATATTTGTTTTTACTAGATGTATAAACAATAAAACTGATATGTATGATAAGCTTGAATTTATAAATAATTCTATATCTAAAATTCTCTTTATGTTTTTAAAACTTGCCCCCAACATTCTCAATGTTGTAAAATATACATTTCTTGATTTTAAAATTATCCTTACTATCAAATATGATATAAAAAACAATACTACAATTACAACTATCGTTACTACTACTTTTATTATTTTTATTATTTGTTTGTAGGTTGCAGAATCATCAACCTTATAATCTGTTACCTTTTTAGCTTTTAATCCAATATTATTTAATTCTAGCATTGTTTCTTCAATAATCTCACTATTTTTTACATATACACTAGATTGATATGAAGATTTATTAAATAAAGAATTATAATCTTCTTTATTTATAAATAATGTATTTCTATAATTCTCATACTTTGTTAAGCCAGTTAATCTTTTGAAATTAGATTTTGTAAAAGTATTAGAAACTTTTAAACTTATCTTTTCCTCATAATAAATATTACTTGCACTAATATCCACAGGTTGATTTATAATTTTATAATTTTTAAATTGATACTTTAAGTCATCATCTAATATTACACATCCTTTACTTACATTATCATTAGGCTCTATATTATATTGAACATATTTATTATTAAAAAGTATTTTTAAATCACTATAATTTTTATTTACTAAACTTCTTAATTCTCTTAATGTTTCACTTTGCGAATAAAATTTAGGGTTATAATCATTATCGTCTTTACTATATTGTATTCCTACAATTGTCAAATCCTTTATTTGTTCATTATCACTTGGATTCATTATTGAAAATGTTTTACCCAGAACTTCATCTATTCTATTCGTTATATAAAAGTGCTTTCTTCCTATTCTTAAAATAATTTCATTGTCATTATTTGGCTTTCTTCCCAAATCTATATTTCCTCTAAAATTCTTTATATCTAAAATATTCCCATAAAAACTCATATCATCTCTATTTAAAGAAAAACTACAATCTATAAACAAATCATCTTCAACTATATAATCAATATTAGATATTCCTTTTATTCTTGCATAATCTTCATTGGTAAATGCTGATTGGTTCTGTTTTTTTATCAAAATTCTGTTATCAGAAATATCTCTAAATCCTATGCTATACCCACTTTCATCAGCTTCGTTTTCTGCAAGTTGAAAACTTGCGTACTCTGTTAAAAATGCTATGCTCATAAATAGAAAAACTATAAACAATAATGTAAATTTTGAAAATATGTTAAATGTATTTCTAATTCCTAATCTTATTTTATTAAACACTGTTATTTCATTATATTTGCATTCCATTATATCTTTATTTTCTTTAATTTTCTTTATTTCATTACAACTTACAATTCTACCATCATGCATTTTTATAATTTTTGTGGCATATTGTTCTACTTGTTCTATGTTATGTGTTACCATAACTACTAATTTATCTTTTGCAACCTTTCTTAATAATTCTATAATTTCCTCTGCTGATTTCGTATCTAAATTACCTGTTGGCTCATCTGCCACTATAATAGGAGTATCTTTTATTATTGCTCTTGCTATTGCTACTCTTTGTTTTTGCCCTCCTGATAATTTTGAAACCTTTGTATTTTTGAATTTAGTTAAACCTACTTTATTTATTATATCTAATATTTTTTTCTTTATATTACTTTTCTTTTCGCCTTTTAACAATAGTATCAGTTCTATGTTTTGATATACAGTATAACTATTTATCAAATTAAAGTTTTGAAATATATTTGCTATATATTTTCTTCTATATTCTTCAAAATCTTTTTCTGTATAATGACTTGTTTCTTTGCCATTTACATACATTTCACCCTCTTCATAACTATCAATACCAGATATTACATTTAAGAGTGTACTTTTTCCACTTCCAGATTCTCCTGTAATTACAACAAATTCTCCTAATTTTAATTCTAAATTTACTTTTGTTATTCCTGTTGCAATCATTCCTTTATTATAATAAATCTTTGATACACTTTCTAATTTTAACATTTGTTATTTCCCCTTTTTATAAGCTCTGTACTTGCTCTAATTTTATCATAATTTATACTGCTTTCTCAATGATATTGTAAAAAATAGGCAATAAAACTTTATTGCCTATTAATGCTATTTATATTAATTTTCTTCATAACCAATAGTATTAGGTTCACTAATTTCATCATCTGTAATAGAGTCAAAATTGTACTCATAATTAGTAATATATTCTTTTTTATTATTGTTTTCTTTTGTGATCTCAATTATTTTCATTGTTAATCCAGTTTCTCTATCTATATATGCTTTCGTTGATATAACATTTTGTAGCATTAATTGACTTCCGCTTAATTTTCCATCTATAACATAATATTCTTTTCCATCTATTGTTTCTGTAGAAACTTTTGAAGTAATACATTTTATAAGTTTATCTATAAAAGAATTTGTGTTAATGGTATTATTTATTTTTGTAACTCTCAAGGCATCCATATTATTAACATCAGTTACTGTTACTTTTTTAGTTTCTTCAAAAAAGGTATAATTCTTACATTCGTTTCCATTTTTTAATTGAATAACTGTCATTGGTTTATCTTTATACTTTATTATTAACTTATCTATATCATTTTTAATAAATCTTTCTGTTATTGACTTTTCTGAATCTATTTTAGAATACATATTCTCACTTTTTTCATACTTGCTAATTTTTTCTTGTAAATTATTAAATATTATAACTTTTCTAATCGTATTTATTGCAAAAATAACTAATAATATTACTAATATTGCAACTATTATTTTCCATAATTTTATTTTTTCTTTTTCCATAATTTTATCCTCCAATTTCTATTTGTATTATAATAGATTCTTTAATAAATATCAAGTTAGTTTATGTATATTTTTTGTATTCTCTTAAATGTTTTTTTATACTCTAAAAATCAAATACTAGCTGAATCATCTATATACATTAGCAATAAATTTTGAGTTATGCAGTATTTTATATATCTTTACATATAAGACGAATCAAGTTCATTTTCGTTACATTCTTTGCAAAATTTATTTTAAATATTTATTATATAATTCTTTTGCGTTATTAACTGCCTCCTCTTTAGATATTCCACTTTGTTGATAAGGATATATTATGTAATTTCCTTTTTTTAAATAAATTCTCCAATTAGCAGAAAAATTATTTCCACAATAATTCACAAAATTATTTATAATATCCATTGCTTTTTCTAGTTCTTCATATGAATCTATTTCTATATATGTATCATAGTCTAAAATATCTTCTGTTTTATTTTCAGTTATTATAAAATTTTCTTTTTCTTTACTTTCCCATCGTTCAAAGTAATATTTATGACAATTATCAGAATAATCTTCACTTAAACTTCCAAATTTTCTTATGGCTGTGAATTTAATTTCGTTATTATTTGATACTTTAAAAACATATTTGCCATTTTCTTTTTCATCTATGTCTTGATAGATTAAATCAACTTCTGTATTATACATATTTTCTATTGTTTTTTTTGGTTTTATATTTGTTTTTGCATTTATATTAGAAATAATTAAGTCAAAAATCAAAAGAACGATAGCTATAACTATTATAATAGTTATAATTCCACCAATTTTAATTGTTTTTCCTGCTATTTTCATTCCTTTTACAATAGTGTTTACTCCTTTGTATTCTCTTTTTTTAGCTATTTCTGAAAAATCCACTCTAAACTTTTCCATTTGTTCTTCTTTTCTTCTTTCTTGCCATTTTTCTAATTCTTCCCAATCTTCTTTATTATTCACAATCTAGCCCCCCTTTCTAAATATAAAACTAAAAAACACTGCTATTTGTCGATTTCTGTCGACATCTTTTTGCGTATTTTTTGTGTTTTTACTTTACTTTTATAAAAATATGTTGTATAATTTATGCTATGCTTATTTATTAAGAACGGTTGTAATCGTTCGGTAAGCAAAAAAAACTGTGGGAGATACTTGTGTCTATTACAGGAGGTAATATCATGAAAAGACATTTAGGTATCATTATGGCGTTAGCCATGGCTTTCACCTGCCTTTGTGGCACTACTGCGTTTGCAGCAGAGGCAGAACCCGTTTCCAATGTGGTTGCCGTTGAAGCGAGCGACAGTGGGATTGTTCCTTACGGATCGCTGAGTGGATATGGTCAGCATTGGCACAATTCTGGCGAAAGCACCGTCGGCGATTTCTATGTCAATGTAACTGGCATGGGCTGGCCTACTGCACAGCTTACTTTAAACATTGAGAACTTCGGTTCCAATGATGCTGTGGCAGTTCAGGTTTACAGACCGGATGGCACTTTCGCATGGGGGACACTTGATAATGCTGGTGATTACATCACTATGTCCAACAAGGACAACTGGCATAACATCAAGTTCCTTAACGGTCAGACAGGAACCTATCGCATTCACTATTCCATCATCAACTGGAATGGCAATACCCCTGGGTCCGGTCGCATTAACTGCTGGATTTATTAATTTCAGCAAACAGCAACAGTAAGTAACAAATAGTTAGTATCTCCCACAGATTTCCGTAGACTGGTGTACCAGTCTACGGTTTTTTATTAAGGCAAAAAATAAATCTTTTATATTTTCTTACATTTTCTTTAAAGTTTTTATCTAATAAATATGGTATATGTTTTTGATAATCCATATATTACTTCCTTTCAAAATTGTAATTTATTGTTATGTTATTCCATTATTTTATTATCTTTAATTTCATATACAATATCTGCTACATTTTGTACTAATCGTTTATCATGTGATATAAATATTATTGTACCTTTATATTGTTTCATAAGGCTTTCTAATGCTTCTATACTTGGTATATCTAAATAATTATTAGGTTCATCCATAATTAGTACATTATATCTTCCAAGCAACATTTTACATAATAATATTTTTACAATTTCTCCACCACTTAATGTTTTCATTTTTCTAGTAATTACATTTTGGTTTAATCCTAACATTGCTATCATACTTCTTATTTCTGACACCTGATAATCTGATTCTTCTTTTAAAAACTCTAAAACATTTTTTTCTTTTTCAAACTTATATCCATTTTGTGCAAAATAACCAATTTGTACTTTGGGAGATATTTCTATTCCAGTTTCTTTATTTAAAATCATTTTTATTAATGTGGTTTTTCCAGTTCCATTTGCTCCAGTAATTGCTACTTTTTTGCCAAGTGGTATTTTAAATTTTGCATCTTCAAATATTATTTTATTACCAATTTTTTTATTTAGATTATCACTCATAATTGGAACAGGATTATATATCTCAAGCGAACCACTAATTCTAAAATGTATTTGCCTTTCTTTTATTGGTTTACTTATTTCTTCTAGCTCTTCTATTCTTTTTTCTACTGCTTTTGCTGATTTATGAAGTGCTTTTTCTTTACTCCCTGTTGATTTTTGATGTGCTAATCTTCCACCATTTTCTGTACTTTTTTGATTTTTACTTTTTCCAACTTTTTGTGCTTGCTTTTGTTTTTCAGTAATTATTTTTTCTAGCCTTTGCTTTTCATTTATATATTGTTCATATTTTTTTAAGTGGGTTTGCTTTTCTTGTTCTTTTTGTTCTATATAATCTGTATAATTCCCCCAATATTCTGTAATTTTGCCATTTTCAATTTCCCATATCTTATTTACAACTTCATCTAAAAAATATCTATCGTGGCTGATTACTACTACACTTCCAGAATAATATTTTAATGTTTTTGTTATATAATCGATACTGTCTTTATCTAAATTACAAGTAGGTTCATCTGCAAATATGCCATCACTATTTTCTGATAATGCTTTTGCTATTTTTAATTTTGTTTCTTCTCCTCCTGATAGATTATTACCTTCTACATTATGAACATTTAATTTACCTAATATAGATTTATCTTCTATGTTGGTTATATCTATTTGCTCTAATTGTGGAATATATGATATTTTTCCATAAGTTTTAATCTCTGCTGTTTTTAATTCTATTTGTCCTAATAAGACTTTTAATAATGTTGTTTTGCCACTACCATTTTTTCCTACTATTCCGATTTTATCATAGTTATATATTTCTAAATTATCAATATTTAAAATTTGTCTTCCATTATATTCTAAATCTATATTTTTTGCTTTTACTATTAAATCCATTTATTTACTCCTTTATTACATTTCGTATTTTTATACGAGTTACTGTAATAATGTTCTTATCACGAAATAACTCGTGATCTTACCATATTCTTGGTATCATATTTATCTCTCCTCTACAACTTACTAATTGATGTTACTATTATATAATAAAAGACTGACATTATCAACTAATTATTAGCCCTATATATTGTAATTTTTCGAGATGATTATCTAATTGAATCTTGAACTTGCTCTAATCCTTGTTTATCTGTTTTCTTTATTGCAATAAGCATAGTATTTGCAAATATTGATTCTATGTTATCTTCAGCGATATTATTTGTATATTGAAAAGTAAACTCATAATTATTTTCTTTTTCAACAGTATTTGCTAAACTTCTTTGTACTTTGACCGTTTTTACTTCTTCATCTTGAAATTTCCTAATTGTTAAGTATAAGTAATTTTCATCATTACTGTCAGCTACATTTACTACATTATATGTTTTTGTAAAAGTATAGCTTTCTGCTATACTATTTATTTCATTAGTTTTATTTTGAGAAATAATATTATTGATTGTTTCTAAATCTTCTGTTGAAATTGTCGCTTGTTTATCTCCTTTTTGTATTTCTTTGCAAGATTCTTTAATATAATAAATATCCTTATTTAATATTATCTTGTGAGTATTTATTCCATTGCATATTTCTCCATTATATTTTGAATTTAATAATATATTTTCTATAATTCCTATATCTTTTATATCTGTAATAGTAATTGTTTGTCCTTCATATTCAATTTCAATAATATCAGCTTTTGGTAATTCATATTTCATAAACCAATTTCCCATTTTTACACCAATATTGCTTTCATAAGGCTCGTTTGGAGATACTCCAACATAACGAACTACTTTATAACCTAATCCCCAATAAGTTACTTTACTTCCATCATTGCTAACTACCTTTATGCAACACTTTGGCTCGTGTCCTGTTGTTACTCTAGCACTATCTGAATAATTTGTAATAATCCCTGCAACTATAAGTACAATTACCAATATTCCTATACTAATACCTATTTTCTTTTTCATACGATACATCTCCCCACAATAATTTTTAATCTCAGCGATAACTTACTATTTATCGCTATCATTATAGCATATTATCAATAATTATTCCATATACTTACACGAATTTTAATTCTAATTATCAAACTTCCAATTTTACGATTTTTTCTCTTATTTTTATTGTCTTTTTGCTATTTTTCGTAAAGCATATTTCTTATATTTTCCTCAAATTTTATAAAAAAACTATTATAAAAGCTAGTATTATAAATACATTGAAGGAATTTTACAAAAAAATGGAAGATAGTTACATATTGCGACAGACATTTTAAATACTTATATGTATAATCTCCTTGAAATTTGTCTGTTGGATTTTGTAGTGATAATAAAATTCAATTAAACTAATAATTCCACTCTTTATTCGTACCAATTATATGACATAGAGTTTTATTAGTAGGCAAATTGTTTGTATTAAAGGAGGGTAGTTTTTTATTTATTTTGGGCCTAACTTCAAAATTTCAATTAGGACAAGTTTCTAATTTAGAAATTTGGAGGTTATGTCTATGAAAGACTATTTAAAAGATTCTTTATCTGATGAGGAGGAAAGATATATTTATGGAATAATAAACAAAACCATTCTGAAATATTTTAGAAAAACAAATAAATTAGAAAAAGAAAGCATCTCTATAGATGATGATGATTTTCCAGAGGAGCTGTTGGCAACAGAAGATAAATACAACTTTGTTAATAAAAAACTTGAAACAAAAATACTAAGGGATATTTGTGCCTCAAAACCTTACTCTAAAGATGAAATGAAAGAAATTGTTGATACATTAGAAAATATAGCAGTAGAATTGGGACTTTCTATGTTTATAACACCATTGACTTTTAATGAAAAGTTAGTGGTGTTTTTATTATATCTGAAAAAGTATCAGGTTAATCAAATTGCATTTTTGCTAGATGTAAATAGAAGAACAATTTGTAATAGGGTTAATTCATTCAAAAAGAAAGTAAGTGATGTAAAGGAGAATTTAAAAAATGGAAGATAATAAATTTAATAATTACAATTTAACTAATGATGAAGTTAGCAAAATACTAATTGACTTTGAAAATATAATTAAGTCAAAAGCATCAAAACTGGGAAAATATAAAGAAGATTGCGAGCAAGAAATAAAAATGCAAATATGTAAAGCACTTACTAAAAATAGAAAAAAAGAAAAAAATTAAAAAAATTTTAAAAAACTTTCCCATTTTGGTTTTATATTGGAACTTATCTAGTAGAGGGGAAAAATAACAACTCAAATTTAAAAAGAAAGTGAGGTAAGTTCCAATGTGTTTTAAACTATTTATTTGTTATGCTGTTATTGCTTTTGAACATTTGCGAAAAGAATGTAGAATAAATAAAACGAAAATGACAGCAAAAAAACTAGCAGATACAATTTGGCTTATGTACTATGTATATGACAAAAGAAAAATCAAAGAAATGGCTACAAATATTTTGAACAATTTGGAATTAACAGAATTATGAAAATATTTATATCATTTTTAATAATTTGTTGTGCAATTTTAAATGTTTTAGCAATAATTAATACAATTCGTTTTAAAAGGTTGAAAATTAAAACTAGAAAAAAAGTTTATCATACACCAAGATTATCAGATTTACATGGAAAGGATTTTACAAACTATATAGATTATCTTACAGAAGGATTAAAGTGATTTCTGTAGTTATCTATATGGATTGTCATGTCAAAAAAGTGTTAGTAGATTTTTGCATTTTGGAGGTATGGAATTGAATAAAAGTAAGTTCAACAGAAATGAAGAAATTTATAAATTATACTTTTACAGTAAAATGACATTTTCAGAGATTTCAAAAGTAGTTAACATTTCTATTAGTCAAGTTAGTAGAATTGTTAGAAAAAATGAAAATTATATAGATGAAAAAGCAAAAAGAATAAATGAAAATAAATTAAAAAACAAAGAATTTACAAAACAATTTATGAAGAAAAAAAGAAAATCACAAACTATTGGAAATAGAGATGAAAAAGCTATTTTAGATTATTCGCACAATCAAGCAAGTTGTGAATTGTCTGGAAAGAGAACAATTAATAATCGAGCTTTTAGAAACTGGAACAGTAGTATCTATGAATTTCATCAAAAAACAAAGGAATACAGACTAAAAGAAGAATTTAAAAACAAAACTTCTTATGCTGTACCTAAAAAGATCAAATGGAATTGAGGGATTTTTATGGGAGATATGAAAATATATGTTGTTTTAAATATTGATAATTTCAAAAAATTATGTGAGGAAAAACTAGGAGAAAACATAACTGCTGATGATTTTATTGCATTGGAAAGTTTAAAAAAAGAACAGGTACATTTAGTGCCTAAATTTAAAGCACTTATCGAAAAATACTATATACGAGCTAATTCAGAAGAAAAGTCAGATTATGATATTTATATAAAAATAAAGGGTAACTGGTTTAAAAAAAATTTGATAGAGATTACAGAAAGAGATATTAAAGAATTACAAGATAATAACACTATAGAGGATCTAGAAGAATATGAATCTTGGAAAAATACTTTTGCTTATAAAATTATAGATGAAGATAAATTTAATGATAGTATTTTACCTAAATTAACAGATGAAGAGATAATAGCATATTCTTCTATATTAAGCAGATTTAATAATGAAAATAATGATATTTTTCTTATTAATTACAATGATAGATTTAAAATATTTGTACGTGATGCCAAAATTAATCAACTTCAATTAATGCCCTATACTACACTTAATAAAGAAGATTTATTAGATTTCATAAAGAGGGATATTATTCAATATAGCAAATGTAGAATAAATGAAGAAAAAAGTCTAATTAAATTAGATGAAAATACTTATTTTTATACATTAAGTAGAAGATTCGCTTATGGAAATAGATTTTTAAGACAGATAAGAGATGGAAAGTATGTAGCAAGAGCTTTCTGTAATGATAAATTTAATAATAAAAGAGTTATACATGCTTTTGGAGAAACAGAAAGAGAGGCAAAGGAAAAACTTAGAGAAAAAATATGTTTAATTATGGGACATAGAGCAGAAGATACAAAGAAAACAATGAAAGTATATGAAGAACTTATGGATAAAGATGATTATGATATATAGCAGCTAAGATAAAAGGTTAAAATAATGTTTTTTATAGATAGGAGTGTAAAAGGTGGTTTCTACAGATGAAAAAATTGGTCTGAATATAAAAGAGGCAAGTAGATTAATGGGAATTAATGAGAAATTAATGTCAGAATTAACTCATGTAAAAGGATTCCCTTGTATAAAGTTCAAACGAAGAATTGTAATTAATAAATTGAGGTTACAAGAATGGTTTGATAAGAATAGTGGTAGATATTTTTAGTATCTATCATTATTTTTTTGCTCCTGGGGCTGACTTATTTTTTTGAGCACGTTATAATTAAGGAAAATCATTATATTTTGACTTATTCTGTTTTTCCTTAATTGGAGGGAGGAAAAATTTAATGGTAAAACAGAATATAAATAATGATCAAGATAAAAATAAAGGAACTAGAAAGAAAAATGGTGAAGGTAACTTTAGAAAAAAAGGTAACAAATGGGAAGGCAGAATATCAGTAAAGATAAATGGTCGTTCTGTTCAGAAATCAGTAAGTGGTGATACTGAAAGAGAGGCTAGAGATAAAGCCAAAGCATTAAAAAAGTTTTACGAAGAAAAAGAAAAAAAGTATGCTTATTTAAGAATAAAACAGTCTGAGGTAATATTAGAAGAATGGATTAAAATATGGGTAAAAGATTATAAAAGATTAACTATTGCAGAATCCACTTTAGCAGGATATATATCTAAAATCAACTCATATATTAGACCTTATTTTAAAAATCGTAAAATTCAAGAAATCACTAAACATGATATACAATTATTCATAAACCACTTATCCACTACAAAGGGGAAACAATCAAAAGATTTCTTATCTTTAAAAACAATTAAAGATACTGTAAAGATATTAAGAATGATTTTTGCTGATGCTGAGGAGGAAATGGAATTAATACCAACAAATCCAGTAAAGAAACCAAAATACCCTAAAAAACCAGCACCAAAAGAAAAAGAAATACTAAGTGTAGAAGAACAACTAGCAGTTACAAATATCTTATTATCAGAATATAATGGAATAGCTTTCTTAACATTATTTGTTTTAGGTGTTAGAGCAAGTGAATTATCAGGATTTTTATGGAAAGACTTAGATGACATTGTAAATGGAATACATGTAGAGAGAGGATTTCAAATCATAGATATTTATGATGATGACTTGAATAAAGTTAGAGCAGAAAGAAAATATACTGAACTAAAATCTGAAACAAGTAATAGAATAGTACCAGTTATGCCTATATTAAAAGTAGCATTAGAAAATTACAAAGCTGAAGTAATGAAACAATTAGGGATAACAGATGAAAGTATTTTAGACAATGAAAGTATGTTTAAAACTAAAAACGGAAATAATATTACAGCAGATTATCTAAGACATAGATTACATTATGTTTTAGACAAATATGGATATACCAAACACATTACAGTACACGAACTAAGACACACATTTGCAACTCGTTGCCTAGAGGCTGGTGTTGATATGAAAACACTACAAACATTTTTAGGACATGCAGATTACAAATTGACTGCAAACACATACTCTCATGTATTAAGACAAACAAAGAATAATCAAATACTAAAATACAATACTTATTTAACAGATACTATTCAAAAGAGTTTAGATGATGTTATGAATATAACAGAAGAAACTATAAAAGATCCAAAATTAAGACAAAAGGCTATTGATAATATGAAAAAGAATTTTGAATTATTAGTAGAGGCTAAACTAAGAGAAAGAGAAGAACAATTAAAAGAACAAAAAGAAGAAACAACAAGTGCTGAAAAAATTGCAGATACAAATATTGATAATAATGTTCAAAAAGAAAATGCAAAAAGATATATAGCAAAAAGAACTATCAAAAGGAAAATACCTGCATAATTGGTCTTGACATATTCCAGTTTTACTGATAAAATAACTATAACATTAGCGGGGAATACTTAGGTTGTAATCTTTTAACAATTAGGGAAAAATTAGGGAAGATAATAAAATATCTTAGCAAACCCTATTGAAATAAGCAGTTTGAAAAATATGCTCGTTGGGCTCATAACCCGAAGGTCGTAAGTTCGAGTCTTACCCCCGCAACCACAAATTTTATTAGAGTCGCAAGAGATTGTGGACTCTTATTTTTTTGACCTTGACGTAATTTTGACGTAAATGGGGACAGCTTGGGGACACAGGCTGTCAAAACCCTTTGAAATAGACTAAAACACGTCTTGTGGTTTTAAAAAAGCAACTTTTGTAATCATATTGAAAAAGAGTAATTAGTTTTTATCTACCAATAAATTTTGCAAGACTATACCTGCACTTCTATTATGAGAAGCTAGGGGATGGACATAGAAATTGAATGTTGTACTTATTTGAGCATGTCCTAATCTTGCTGCTACAACTGCTACATCTACATTTTGTGAAATAAGAAGAGTAGCATTTGTATGCCTGATACCATGAAAATTAATTACAGGTAGTCCAATTCTTTTAATAAATTTACCAAACCATTTACTTACTGTATCTGGGTGCATAGGTTTTCCGTTATCTTGAACAAATAATCTATTAGAATCGTGCCAGAATTCACCACAAAGTTCTTTTTGATTATCATACCATAACTTATATTCTTCTAACATTTCAACCACTGAATCAGGTATAGAAACATTTCTATATGAACTTGATGTTTTCGGTTCTTTTGTATATATACCTTTTTCAGGAAGATATTGGCTTGCTTTATTTATAGCAATTTCTTTATTCTTGAAATCAATATCATTCCATTCAAGTCCCATTAATTCTCCAAGTCTTGCTCCTGTAAAAACATCTAAAATGATTGCAACTTTATACTTTATTTCATTTTCTTGAAGTGTATTCAAGTTATTTAAAAGAACTTTACATTGCTCATCATCATAGAATTTACGTTTTGCTCTAGAAGCTCTTGGCGGTTGAACTCTTTCAGCAGGGTTAAATGGTATTAGTTGCCAATATACAGCTTTGTGTAGCATAGAACTTATTAATCTATGATGTTCTAGAATAGTTTTCTTAGATAATGGTTTTAAAGTTCTTTCTCCATTATTTTTAGCAAGTCTTCTTATTTGTGTATCCTGTTCTAGCATATCATATAATTTCATAAGATCTGTTGGTTTGATTTTTTCTAAAGTAAAAGAACCTAAATATGGTAAAATTCGAGTTTCTAGCATTCTTACATATCTTTTATATGTTGAAGGTGCTAATTCTTTTTCACCATAATTTATTTGCCATACATGAAAGAATTCTTCAAATGTTATAGGCTTTCCTTCTGGAATAAGTCCATGATTTGCTTCAGTTACAAATTCAGCTAATGCTATTTCTGCATCTTTGCGAGAACCATGAATTGTTTTTGTTCTTTTAGCTCTAGAACCATCTAAATTCTTACCAGTTGATACTATTAACCTGTAAGTATTTTCACCTCTTTTTTCAATACTCCCAGCCATTGCCTTTTTCACCTCCTTTCGGCATAACTATGGGTGGGAGAGGATATGTATATATTTATTTAAATATTTTTTTCATCGTATGTATCAAATTTATCAATACTTTTCTTCATCCATTCGTTTAATTCACTTTCAGTTGTTTTTCCTTTTTTATATTTTTTTAAGTTTTGTTGAGAAGATTGTTTCCATTGAGCAAAATATTTTGCTTTTTCGCTATAAGGATTTATTTTTCCTCTTTGAATTTGCATTAATATTCTTTGATATGTCTTCTTGTATAGCTTATAAGCTTCTACATCTCCAATACTTTTTTTAAATGTTTCAGCAGCACCTATAACCCTACAAGATTTTTCATCCTTATAATAAACAATATCACAATATATTTCAGATTCTTTTGATGTAGGAATAAAGTATTTACCACAATTTTGACATTTTTTAATAGTAACATATGTATTCATTGCAATTTCATTTAAAGAAACAAATATCATATTAGATAAGTATGATGAGTGATAAATGTGACTTGTTTTATAGCTTAGTTTTCCATCTTTGATACTTTTTCTAATTTTACTTGGATTAGCTAAGTTTGGACTTAATCCATCTGTTCCATTAACAAATAAGGTATTAAAATATATATTTGTTTGTCTAGTATAATTGTATAAATCATTTCTTAAAGCATATGATAAAAACTTAATATGAGATAGTTCGTCCTTATAAGAATCGGAATTATCTAAATTATATACAAAGTTAATACACTCTTTAATTTTCTCTTGTAATTCTATAATCCTTTCTTTTGATTGCTCAAAAATTTCAGTATAATATTTAAAAAATTCACTAGGAATTTCACAAGATTTTGCTTTAGATATGTTAGTTACATATTCTTTTAATAGTTCAATTCCATAAAAACCAAAGAAAGTATTATAAGATGTTAGAGAATTTGAAAAGTCAGCATTTAAGAATCTAATTAGAAACATACCATATTTTTCTTCTAATGGATGAAAATAATCTCTTTTAACTAAAGTACAATTGGTGTTAGGAAATTTATATGTAGTATGTTCTAATAATATTTCTTTATATGTATTATTTATCTTTTTATTAAATGTTAAATTACAATTCATTAAAGGTGTTACATAGAACTCCTTTTTTTCTTTTTTATTAAACCATATGACAAAACCATTATCAGTTGGTATTTCGGGGTTTTTAAACATTACTTGTCAACTCCTTAGTATATTCTGTGAGAAATTTAAAATATATTTTATGAATTTTCTTGACTTTTAATAAAAAGGTATATATAATGTGAATGTAAAAAATCAAAAACATCTAATGTGAATTTCTCACAAAACTATTTTACAATAAATAAAATAAAAAATCAATAGATATCATGATTTTTTACAAAAGTTTTCAATTAAATATGAATTTATAGGAAAGGGGGAATCTATCAGTGGTACAGGAAGTAAAAAGGACAACATTAACAATGAAAGAAGCAGCTGATTATTTAGGAATATCATATTGGCTCATTAATCAATTAGCAAAAAGAAAGCAAATTCCTTGTTCTAAAGTCGGCGGAAAGTATTTATTCAGAGTGAAAGTATTAGATGAATATCTAACACAAAAAGAAGAAGCATCGGTACAATAGGAAGGAGGTAAGAAGATGGTACAAGTCCAGTGGCTAAAAGTTTACACAGATATTTTTGATAATGAGAAAATGAAGAAATTACTCAGAAATAGAGATGGGGACACTTATTTTAGAGTATGGATTCAACTTTTAACATTAGCAGCAAAAAGTAATCAACATGGAGCTATCTTACTTGGAGAAAATATTCCAATGTCAAAAGAAGATCTGGCTAAGGTTATGCACAAAACTTTGAATAAATTGGAAAAGATTATACAAGATTTACACAAACTTGACATGATTATTGTTGAAAAAGATACAATCTGTATAAAAAATTGGGATATGTACCAAAGTGCCGATGAGTTAGAAAAGCTCCGAGAATCAAACAGAAGAAGACAACAGAAATATAGAGAAAAACAGAAAGATAGTAACGTTATAGTAACATCAAGTAACACTGAAGATAAGAATAGAGAAGAAAAAAATAAGAATAGACAAGATATAAGTAATTTAGAAAATGAAAGTGGTTTTAAAGAGTAAAGAAGTAATTAATTTGAAAAAGAAAATTAGAATGGAAGGAGGAAATATGGTTCAGACAACAACTTTAAATAAAGTAAATTGCAAATTTTGTGGTAAAGAGTTACAACAAAAAGAAGTGGTATTTGAATTAAATAATAGACAATTTTCAATAAAAGGACAAGCTGAAAGATGCAATTGTGAAGAGTCTAAAATATACTGGGAAAAGATTGATTATGAAAAAAAGCAAAAAGAAATCAAGGCAGAAATACAAAGAAAAAACGATGTAATTAATAAATTATACAATAATAGCAAGATGAATATTAGATTAAAATCGTATAGTTTTAATAATTATAAAGTTACTTCTGAAAATAAAAAAGCTCTTAATAAAGCAAAAGAATATGCAGAAAATTATATTAAAAAAATAGAAAAAGGTAGCTTGTTTATAACAGGTGGAGTTGGAACTGGAAAAACACATTTAGCAGCAAGTATTGCTAATGAATTAATAAAAAATGAAATACCAGTTGTATTCGGAACATTAATTAATTTGTTAAATGATATTAAAGATAGTTATAGTTCAGATGGTGAAAAAGAAGGATATATTATTGAAAGATATTCCAAAGTGAACATGTTAATAATAGATGATTTAGGAAAAGAAAGACCAAGTGAATGGACACTAGAAAAGTTATTTACAATTATAAATAATCGTTATGAAAATAATTTACCAGTAATAATAACTACAAATTATAATCGAGATAAATTGAGAGAAAGGCTTTCAAATAATAAAAATTATGAGATTGCAGATTCAATAATTTCAAGATTATACGAGATGTGTAAAGGCATTGCTATTTATGGAAATGATAAAAGAAAAGAGTTAGTATAAGTCTGCAAAACTAAAAATACTAACCCAATATTTATAAATATATTTTAATATAAAAGATAAAAAAAGTAAATAGAAATGACTAGAAAAGTACTTGGATTTTAACAAAAAAAGTCCAAGTATTTTTCAAAATAGAGAATATATTTAATGAAAATAAGTACCAATTTAGGTACATATATTAGTGAATAATTGTATTAGCAAGCAATGAATTTCGTCAGCTCGAAATTCTATATGGGGAAAATCCCCAATCCCCTTTTTTAATGTGAAAGCGAGGTGAAATTTAGAATGGCGACAACGAGTTTATGGAAGGTAGAAAGTAGAATAGATCATGTTGTAGATTATGCTACTGATAAAGATAAAACTAAAAATAAATATTATAATCAATTTAATAATTTTTCTAGTGTAAGAGATTTACTTTCGTACGCTACTAATCCAGATAAAACTGAAAAACAATTTTTTACAACAGGAATTAATTGCAAAGTAGAAGATGCAGTTAAGCAAATGGAACTTGTAAAAACATTATATGGAAAAGAAGATGGAATACTTGCTTTTCATGGTTACCAATCTTTTGATAAAGGAGAAGTTACTCCAGAAATTGCTCATGAAATAGGAGTTAGACTTGCTGAAGAAATGTGGGGAGATAGATTTCAAGTTGTAGTCTCAACTCATTTAAATACGGATCATATTCATAATCATTTTGTAGTAAATTCAGTTTCATTTAAAGATGGGCTTAAATACTATAGTGATTTAACTAATACAGCTTTACTAAGAAAAACATCAGACGATTTATGTGATGAATATGGATTAAGAGTGCTAGAAGAAAAGACATGCAAATCTGGAATTAATTTTGAAAACTTTTATAAAAAATCTATTAGAGAATCGGATTATTATAAATTTGCAAAAGAAGATTTAGACTATGCAATAAAACATTCTTATACTCAAAAAGAATTCCATCAGTATTTATCATCAATGGAATATAGTTATTATTATAGAGCAAATAAATTATGCATAAGGAGAGAACCGTATAAAAGAAATATCAGAGTTGAAAGAGCTTTTGGAGAAGAATATTCTGTAGAAAATATTAGACAAAGAATAATAGCAAATGATTTTATTCCAAAAGAGAAAATAATTCCATATAAAAGAACTACTTTAAAGTTCTATGTAAGGAAAAGTGTTTTTAGAAAGGCATATAAACCTAAAGGAATAATTGCTTTATATTATTACTATAGATTTTTATTGGGATTGCATAAAAGAAATAATGTGCAACATAAACTGACTCCAAAAATGAGAGAAGAAGTAAAAAAGATGGATAGGTATTCAGAAAGAATAAGATTCTTGTGTAAATATAAATTAGAAACAATTGATAATGTAGATGAACTGAAAACAAAGAAGTTAAGAGAAAAGCAAGATATACTAAATACTAGAAATAGATTATATTATAAAAGAGGCAAAGTAGATAATGAAACAGAGAAAAATGAGATTACAAAACAAATAATTGCAGTTACAACTGAGCTAAAAAGGGTAAAAAAGGAAATTAGAATGTGTGATGAAGTTACAGATAGTGTTTCTGGTATGAAGGAACAAATAAGAGAAACTGAAGAAAAATCAAGGGAAAAGGAAAAACAAAAGAAGAAAGATAGAAAATATGAAAGATAGTAATTAAATCTATTTCTCGAAATTTATATGTTTTGAGGAATAGATTTTTTTGTCGAAAAAAGTAGAAATAATTATAAGATTAAATTGTCGAATAATGTTGTGAAATTTATGGTTTTATGATATAAAATATACTAGAGAATTTATATTTAAAAGGAGCAGTATTATGATAAATAACAGAGAAAGAGAAGAACTACATAAAGCAATATGGTCAATAGCAGATGATTTAAGAGGTTCAGTAGATGGATGGGATTTTAAACAATATATTTTAGGTATAATGTTTTATAGATATATTTCAGAAAATATAACAAATTATATAAATGAGGGAGAAAGAAAAGCAGGAGATATATCTTTTGATTATGCTAAATTAAAAGATAATGAAGCAGAGACTGAAAGAGATAATCTTGTTAAAGAAAAAGGGTTCTTTATTCTACCATCAGAATTATTTGCAAATGTAGTAAAAAGAGCAAGAGATGATGAAAATTTAAACGAAACATTAGAAAAGATATTTAATAATATAGAAAATTCCGCAAAAGGTGCTGAAAGTGAAGATGACTTTTCAGGTCTATTTGACGATATAGATGTAAATAGTAATAAGTTAGGAGCTACAGTTACAAAAAGAAATGAGAAACTTGTAAAAATACTAGAAGGAATAGCAAGTATCAATTTAGGAAATTATCAAGATAACCAAATCGATGCATTTGGAGATGCTTATGAATTTTTAATGAGTATGTATGCATCGAATGCAGGAAAATCAGGGGGAGAATTTTATACACCACAAGAAGTTAGTGAACTTTTAACTAAACTTGCTATTGTTGGGAAAACATCAGTAAATAAAGTATATGATCCTGCTTGTGGTTCAGGTTCATTACTATTAAAGTCTGCAAAGATATTAGGAAAAGAAAATGTTAGAAATGGTTTTTATGGACAAGAGATAAATTTAACTACATATAATCTTTGCAGAATAAATATGTTCTTACATGATATTGGATATGATAAATTTAATATTGCATGTGAAGATACATTAGTTTCTCCACAACATTGGGACGATGAACCTTTTGAAGTAATAGTTTCAAATCCACCATATTCAATTAAGTGGGCGGGAGATGATAATGCAGTTTTAATAAATGACCCGAGATATTCACCAGCAGGTGTACTAGCTCCAAAATCAAAAGCAGATTTTGCATTCATTATGCATTCTCTTTCATGGTTAGCAACAAATGGTACTGCATCAATAGTATGTTTTCCTGGTATTCTTTATAGAGGCGGATCAGAACAAAAAATAAGAAAATACTTAATTGATAATAACTTTGTTGATTGTATTATTCAATTACCTGATAATTTATTCTTTGGAACAAGTATTGCAACTTGTATAATGGTATTAAAGAAAAGCAAAAAAGATAATAGCACCTTATTTATAGATGCAACAAATGAGTGTGTTAAGGTAACAAATAATAATAAATTAACTGATGATAATATAAATAATATTATAGAGATATTTAAAAATAGAGTAGATAAGGAACATATTGCAAAAATAGTATTGAATGAAGAAATTGCCAAAAATGATTATAATTTATCAGTTGCAACTTATGTAGAAAAAGAAGATACAAGAGAAAAAATCGATATTATTGAATTAAATAAAGAAATAGATGAAATCGTTGAGAGAGAAAATAAACTTCGTATTGAAATAGCTAAAATAATTGCAGATATAGAGGTGTAAAATGGGAAAAATTGATGATTTAATAAAAAATAAATGTCCTAATGGTGTAAAATTTTTAGATTTGGAAAAATGCTGTAACATATTAGATAATAAAAGGAAGCCTGTTACAAAGTCTGCAAGAAAAGCAGGAGAATATCCATATTACGGGGCTAATGGAATTCAAGATTATGTAGCTGACTACATATTTGATGGAAAATATGTATTAGTTGGAGAAGATGGTTCTGTTATAAATGAAAATGGAAATCCGATAGTAACATGGGCTGAAGGAAAAATATGGGTAAATAATCATGCACATATTATTGAAGAAATAGAAGGAGTTTCTTTAAGATATTTATATCATTATATTCAAACAATTAATGTAACAAGTTTAATACATGGAAATATACCAAAATTAAATCAGGGTGATTTTAGAAAGCTTCAAATTGCTGTACCTCCGTTGGAGGTACAAGATGAAATTGTCCATGTTTTGGACGATTTCATGTTGCTTTCAGCAGAGCTTTCAGCAGAGCTTTCAGCAGAGCTGAAAGCTAGACAAAAACAATATGAATATTATAGAGATAAACTATTAAATTTTGAAGACGATGAAACCCTTGGCGCTGTACACACACACACACACACACACACACACGGATATTACTTAAATGATATATGTTGGGTAAAACTAGGAGATGTATGTATTATTTGTGCTGGTGGTACTCCATCTAAAACAAAAGATGAATATTGGAATAATGGAACAATAAAATGGTTAGGTTCTTCTGTTTGCAAAAATAAAAAAATAGTTGATGAAATTACAGGATATATAACTGAATTAGGATTAAAAAATTCTTCTGCAAAGCTAATGCAAGAAAAAACAACATTAATTGCAATGGTTGGGGCAACAATAGGTAAAGTAGCATTTTTGAATTTTGAAGCAACTACGAATCAAAATGTAGCTTGTTTATATCCTAAAAATGAAGAAATATTGAATCCAGATTATTTATATTATGCTTGTAGTAATTTATATTCAAAATTTATTGAATTTGCAAATGGTAAATTTGCAATAGCAAGTTTAAGTTTTATTAAAAATTTAGAAATTGCTTTGCCAAACATAAAAGAACAAGAGAAAATAGTAAGCATTTTAGATAGATTTGATAAATTGTGTAATGGTATTTCAGAAGGACTACCTGCTGAAATAGAAGCAAGAAAAAAGCAATATGAATATTATAGAGATAAATTATTAACTTTTAAAGAGTTGAAAGTAGAAAATTAAGGGGAAGAAAATGAGTAAATATAATGTAGTAATTGAAACAAGTAATTCTACTGTTGTAGCTGAATATGAGCCTTTAAAAAGAAAATCGGATAGTTATCAAAGTGAAGCTGCACTTGAAAAAGAATTTATAAGAATGCTAACTGAACAGGGATATGATTATTTAGAAATTCACGAACAAGATGCTTTAGTTACAAATCTTCGTAAACAATTAGAATTATTAAATGATTATAAATTTACTGAAAGCGAATGGGAAAGATTTTTTAATAATAACATAGCAAATAATAATGATGGTATTGTAGAAAAAACTAGAAAAATTCAAGAGGATCATATTCAAGTATTAAAAAAAGATGATGGAACAAGTAAAAACATTTATCTTTTAGATAAAAAGAATATTCATAACAATAGATTACAAGTCATAAATCAGTATGTTGAAAATAATGGGAACTATGATAATAGATATGATGTTACTATTCTTGTAAATGGAATTCCCTTAGTTCATGTTGAATTAAAAAGAAGAGGTGTTGCTTTAAAAGAAGCATTCAATCAAATAAATAGATATCAAAGAGACAGTTTTTGGGCAGGTAGTGGGCTTTATGAATATATACAGATATTTGTTATATCAAATGGAACAAATACAAAATATTATTCTAATACTACAAGAGAAAGCCATATAAAAGAACAGAGTAAAACTAGAAATAAGAGTAAAAAAACAAGTAATAGTTTTGAATTTACAAGTTATTGGGCAGATGCAAATAATAAAGTAATAAATGATTTAGTTGATTTTACTAGAACTTTTTTATCAAAACATACTATTTTGAATGTATTAACAAAATATTGTGTATTTACTTCTGAAGAACTTTTATTAGTAATGAGACCTTATCAAATTGTCGCAACAGAAAGAATACTTAATAAAATAGAAGTATCTACTAATTATAAAAAAATGGGAACCATTGATGCGGGAGGATATATTTGGCATACAACAGGGTCTGGTAAAACACTAACATCTTTTAAGACAGCACAACTTGCAACTAATTTAGAATATATTGATAAGGTATTATTTGTGGTTGATAGAAAAGACTTAGATTATCAGACAATGAAAGAATATGATAGATTTGAGAAAGGTGCAGCTAACGGTAATAGGAGTACAAAAGTACTTCAAAAACAATTAGAAGATACAACTTCAAAAATAATTGTTACAACTATTCAAAAATTAAGTGAATTTGTAAAAAGAAATCCAAGTCATCCAGTATTTCAAAAGCATTTAGTATTGATATTTGACGAATGTCATCGTTCTCAATTTGGTGATATGCACAAAATGATAGTTAAGAACTTTAAAAATTACCATTTATTTGGGTTTACAGGAACACCTATATTTGCTAAAAATGCCACTAATAAGTCTAATCCTGATTTTTGCACAACTGAGCAGGCTTTTGGAGATAAATTACATACATATACAATAGTTGATGCTATAAATGATGGAAATGTACTTCCATTTAGAATTGATTATATAAATACAATTAAGAAAAAAGAAGGAATGACAGACAAAGAAGTACAAGCTATAAATACTGAAGAAGCTTTATCTTCTTATGAAAGAGTTAGCAATGTAGTAAGTTATATAATTGAACATTTTGATCAAAAAACAAAAAGAAATTCATTTTATGATTTAAAAGGACAAAGATTAAATGGCTTCAATTCAATTTTTGCAGTAGCATCAATACCAATGGCAAAGAAATATTATTTAGAATTAAAAAAGCAATTAGAAGAAAAACATAAGGATTTGACTATTGCAACGATATATTCTTTTGCAGCAAATGAAGAAGATACTACTGATGGAATATTAGATGATGAGGGATTTGAAACAGAATTATTAGACCAAAGTTCAAGAGAGTTTTTAGATTTTGCAATAGATGAATATAATAAAAAATTTAAAACAAACTTTTCGTCAGAGGGTAATGGTTTTCAAGATTATTATAAAGACTTATCAGATAGAGTTAAGAAGAGAGAAGTTGATTTGCTTATAGTTGTAAATATGTTTTTAACAGGTTTTGATGCTACAACATTAAATACATTATGGGTAGATAAAAACTTAAAACAACATGGACTAATACAAGCATATTCAAGAACTAATCGTATCTTAAACTCAGTAAAATCTTATGGCAATATAGTTTGTTTTAGAGATTTACAAGAACAAACAAATGATGCAATTGCATTATTTGGAGATAAGGATGCATCAGGAATAGTTTTATTAAAATCTTATGAAGATTATTATTACGGGTATGAAGATGATAAAGGTAAAAAACAAAAAGGATATGAAGAAAGAATAGCAGAGTTACTTCAAAAATATCCATTAGGAGAACAAATAGTAGGAGAACAAGCTCAAAAAGACTTTATTGTTTCTATGGGAAATATTTTAAGACTTAAAAATATATTATCTTCATTTGATAGATTTGAAGGAAATGAAATACTTTCTGAAAGAGATTTCCAAGACTACATAGGAACTTATACGGATTTATATGAAGAATTTAAATCCAGAAAAGATAATGGAGAAGTAGAAAGTATAAAAGATGATGTAGTATTTGAGATGGAACTTGTAAAACAAGTAGAAGTAAATATTGATTATATATTGATGTTAGTTGCAAAATATCATCAATCAAATTGCACAGATAAAGAAATATTAGGTTCAATTGATAAAGCAATAAAATCAAGTTTAGCACTTCGTTCTAAAAAAGAACTTATTGAAACATTTATATCAAAAATAAATACAAATACAGATGTAATGAGTGATTGGACTAAATTTGTTAAAGAACAAGAAGAAATTGACCTAAGAAATTTAATTGAAGAAGAAAACTTGAATGATGAAGAAACAAGAAAATTTATAGATAATGCATTTAGAGATGGACAAGTTAAAACAACAGGGACAGATATTGAAAAAATATTACCACCAATGAGAAGATTCGGCGGAGGTAATAGGGCAGAAAGAAAAGAATCAATAATTGAGAAAATAAAGAAATTCTTTGAAAAATATTTTGGAATTTGGAGTTCAAATAATAACGAAGATACTATAGTATATGATATTACAGAAGATGATACTGAAAGCTTAGCAATGGTAGCTGAAGAAGGAGAAGAATATAAGCATGAATAAAGAAGAATTATTGCCGTTTGTAAAATTTATAACAGAAATGGATAAGAAAATGGTGGATGAGGATAGACAACATAATTTATCTAAAGAACAAAAAGAGATGATAAAACAATTTTTAGATCAATGTTATGAAAATTTTAAAAATAGTAATTAAAGGAAGAATTATAAGATTTAAATAAGCAGACTCCAATGAGCCTGCTTTACCTTTATTATTTTTTCTTATGTGTATGTTTTGGTTGCCTTTGAGATAAAGCAGAACCAGCTACAGATTTTGTAGTTTTAGAAGTTCTACCATCTTTCAAAAGTTTTGATGCTTTTGAAGCAACACTTGAACTTGTTTTTTTACAAGCCATAAGAATCACCGCCTTTCTGGGATAAAATTTTTCCTCCTTTGATTTTCATTAGAAAACTGATAACAATAAAATAATAGCAAAGCCCAAATAAAAGTCAACATTTTTGAATAATGAAACGGGACTGTAAAGGTCCCGTTATTGTAAATTTTCAGAAATCCAGTCCCATTGTTTTTGATTCAACCAACCTTTTATAGGTTTGGTAACTTTGGTGATTATCATAGCATCATTCCCATCGAGATGAGATACGCATTTATCAGAAACTGTTTTTAAATCAGAAGAAGTTGAGATTAGGAATGTTGTAGTTAGATATTTGCACCATGTTCCAAAAGACTTAATATCATTTTCAACATTCTCCCTATTTTGTGTAGGTGAGTGTAAGTCATAAGATATCATATAAATCATAAGAAATTCTCCTTCCCATTCCAAAGAAGTCAAAAAGTGTTGACTGCTAACAATAGAAAGTGTTATAATACTTCTAATAATACTTTTGCGAGAAGTTATTAAGAAGCATTTCATGTTGTTTATAACACTTGGAATGCTTTTTATTGTTAAAGAGATTATACAACTTAGAAAATATAAAGTCAATATATTTTTAAAAAAATGTCCCAAAATTATTGACATTTGTCCCAACAAAAAATATAATATAGTAGGGTGATAAAATGAAAAAGAAAAATGTATTAAATTTAATTAAATATTATTCAGAAAAAAATGATGAAGCATTCAGAAATGAAGCGTATGAGATAGCTAGAGAATTTGATGAAACTGGAGATTTTCAATTATCTGAATATATAATGGCATTACTGTCTAATGTTAATACTTTTGTACCACAAGGTAAAAATTACGATTTATCCTTTTTTATAAAAGTAGAACCAAGTCAATCATCTTTACCATTACCAGAAAAGATAAAAGAAGATATTATAGGTATTATAAATGCTGTAGGGCATAATGCTGGAGTAAATAAATTTTTATTTGAAGGGGCTCCAGGTACAGGTAAAACTGAAACTGTAAAACAATTGGCACGCATATTAGAAAGAGATTTGTTTTCAGTAGAATTTGATACTGTAATAGATAGCAAATTAGGACAGACATCTAAAAATATTTCAGAACTATTTAAAGAAATACAAAATTTATCACATCCAGAAAAAATAATTATTTTATTTGATGAAATAGATTCAATTGCATTAGATAGAATTAATAAAAATGATCTTAGAGAAATGGGAAGAGCAACTTCTGCAATTTTGAAAGGATTAGATACACTAAATGAAAATATTGTTTTTATAGCCACAACAAATTTATATGAATCATTTGATAAAGCATTAGTTAGAAGATTTGACTCTGTAATTAATTTTAATAGATATGAAAAAGAAGATTTAATAGAAATATCGGAATATTTATTAAATGAAGCATTAGATAAATTTAAATTTGCAGGACGAAATGTTAAATTATTTAGAAAAATAATGAATATGATGGAAGACATACCTTATCCAGGAGAATTAAAGAATATTATAAGAAGCTCAATAGCATTTAGCAATCCTAATGATGAATATGATTATTTGAAGAGATTATTTACATTGGTGAATAAAAATAGTAATGGTAATCTGAAAGAATTACAAGACATAGGATTAACTGTTAGAGAAATTGAAATATTAACAGGAATTTCTAAAAGTCAAGTTTCAAGGGAAATAAAGGGTGAGTAAAATGAATGAATTATTACAATTAAAAGGAAAATTTTTTCAAAAGTCAAATAATTCTAAGCCAGGACCATCAAATCTTCCTAAGGGGGAATATGTTAAAATTGATCACTTAAAAAACTTAGAAAAACAGTTATTAGATTTGCGAGAATTTTGGAATGATGAAAAATATCTAAATGGGGCATTGATAAGTGTATTTTATAAAGATGTTGTAGCAAAAAGTAGAAGAGTTAAAGGATTTCTTTCAAAGGGAGTTAAAACAGCCAATAGTTCAATAGTTGGTGCAAAATTTACAGATGGAGATAAAAGAAAACATATTATAACACATTATATAACAAAGGAAGTATTAGAAGAAACAATTAATAGAATAAGTGAGTCGATAAAAATTATATCTGAAAAATTTGGCAATGAAATTAATTATTATAATATAGAGCAAATAAACAAAAAGAATATTAATATAGAAAAATATGATATTGGCAGAAATAATTTTGTTAATATTGTAGTTGATTCATTTTATGTTGAAAAATTTTCAATTTTAGAGGAGAAAGATGATATAAATCAAAATTCACTTATTACAATATATAAGACAGATATTGATACCAAAGAATTGTTAGAAAAAATAGGAATAAATATATTCTCATCAAGAATATTAGACGAAACGACTATATTTTTAACACCAGATCAATTAAAAATATTAAAAAATAATGCACCATATTTAATAGCAATGAAAGTGAGTGATTTATCTAATTATAATTATGAAGATTTTTTTGCAGTAGAAGATTTGAAACCAATCTCAATCCCAGAGCCAACTAATGAACCTATAATAGGAGTAATAGATACATTATTTGATAAAAGAGTTTATTTTTCAGATTGGGTAGAGTTTGTTGATAAAACAGATGTTAATATACCTATAGAAAATAAGGACTATGAACATGGAACGGAAGTAACATCAATTATAGTAGATGGACCACAAATTAATCCAGAAATGGATGATGGATGTGGGAGATTTAGAGTTAAACATTTTGGAGTAGCTAGAGCAACTCAAATGAGTTCATTTTCAATTTTGAAAGCAATAGAAGAAATTATTTCAAAAAATAAAGATATACATGTTTGGAATTTATCTTTAGGATCTTCATTAGAAGTAAATTCTAACTTTATATCTCCAGAAGCTGCTTATTTGGATAAGATACAATATGAAAATAATGTGATATTTGTTATTGCAGGAACAAATAAAACAAGAGAAGATATAGAGAGAATAGGTGCACCTGCAGACTCAATAAATTCTTTAGTTGTTAATTCAGTTAATATGAGAGGTGAACCAGCTACATATGCAAGAAAAGGTATAGTTTTATCTTTTTTTAACAAACCTGATATTAGCTACTATGGTGGAGATGAAGACAAATATATGAGAGTATGTGGACCGACTGGTGAAGGTAGGGTTACAGGAACATCATTTGCAGCACCTTGGATTGCTAGAAAGATGGCATATTTGATTGAGATATTAGGATTTCCTAGAGAAGTTGCAAAAGCATTACTTATAGATTCTGCAACTGGATGGAATGAGCAAAATTCAAATGAATTATCATGTTTAATCGGTTATGGAATTGTACCTAAAAGAATTGAGGACATATTAAAGACATCTAATGATGAAATAAAATTTATTTTATCTGGCGAATCAGAAAAATATGATACATATAATTACAATATTCCTGTACCAATATATGGAGATAAACATCCATTTATTGCTAAAGCTACAATGTGCTATTTTCCTAACTGTTCTAGAAATCAAGGGGTAGATTACACTAATACAGAATTAGACATATATTTTGGGAGAATAGGAGAAAAAGGAATACAGTCTATAAATGAAAATACGCAATCAATAGAAGGAGAACATTACTTGAGAGAAGAAAATGCAAGAAAGTATTATAGAAAATGGGATAATGTAAAACATATTAGACAAGTATATAAAGAAGGAATAAGACCTAAAAAAGCTTATGGAAACGGTATATGGGGAATTAGTATAAAAACTAAAGAAAGATTAGAAAAAAGAGATGGAGAAGGCATTAAATTTGGAGTTGTTGTAACTCTTAAAGAAATAAATGGAGTAAATAGAATAGATGAATTTATCAATCTGTGTTCACTGAGAGGATGGCTAGTGAATAAGGTAAATGTAGAAAATCAAATCGATATATATAATAAAGCAGAAGAAGATATTGAATTTGAATAATACTAAAATTTGTGATAGGAGAAGAGAATGAACAAAATAGATAATGTAGAATTTTATAAAGATTTATATTTGTTTGAAATTGCTAGAAAAGAAAATTTAAATTCTAAAATATCAACTTATATAGGACTTTTAACAGTGCTTGGAGGAATTGTTGTCTTTGAATTAGAGAATTTGTATCAAAATTTAAATGTTAATCCTATAATACAATTTGAACTTATAGTATTGATAATGATAATTTTAGGAATTAATATATATAACTTATATAAGGCTAATCATGGTAAAGAATATAAATATTTAGATAATTCTATAGAAGTAAAAAAAGCATTTGTTGAATTGGAAAGATATTATCAGCAATATTATGAATATTTTAAAAATGGAGAAGAAACAATAGATTCTTTAATAGAAAGAAAAAAGAAAGAAAAGCTAATAGAAATGTATATTCAATGTAGTGAAGAAAATGCTAGAGTAAATGATATTAGGAATGAAGAAACTATGAGATTTATAAATTTTTTTATAATTTCTCTAATTATAGTAGGTATTATAGGAATATATTGTATAACTGTAAAGAAGCCTATAGATATTAATATTTTATACTAGGAGGTGAATTATTATGTCAGATAGTGATACAAAAAAAGAAGTGGATAAAGTTACTCCACCACCAGAACCACAATTACCAACTAAGACTTTATGCGAGAGTTTTTCAAAGAAAAACTCTAAAAATACAGAGAAAAGATAGTTAAAAATATAGATATTATTAAATGTAATTGAATAGTATAAAATTTAACTAATAAATACAAAATAATTATAATATTAAAGTGCAATTTTTACACTTAAAGTGCAAAAATTGCACTTTAAATATTGATATTATATCTTACAACTGATATAATATATATGTAGGAGGTATTTCTAATGGATAAGAAAAAAGATTGGAATTTAGAATTATCAGAATATATTAAACAGGGTGAGCCAAATCGAGTAGAAAAGACCAAAACATGGGAAACAGCAATAGGTTTGCAAGATGTAGATGGATTAAAACCTTCAAAATACTTAATAAAAACTGCAAAAGAACACATTGAAGGAACAATAGATATCGAAGAAGTAAAAACAAGAATAGATGAATACTATGAAGTTCAAGGCAGTAGAAAAAACTTTGAAAAAGAAAACGAAGAAGCTGATAAAGTTGCAGTAAGAATAACAGAAATATTAAGTGAAAAAGCATTTAATTTTTCACCAACAGAACTATTAAATATTCATAAAAGATTATTCAAAAATATATTTGATGGAGCAGGAGTATATAGAGATTATAATTTTACTAAAAAAGAATGGGTATTAAATGGAGATACAGTAATATATGCACCATTTGATACAATAAAAGAAACATTAGAATACGATTTTGAACAAGAGAAAACCTTTTCATATAAAGGATTAAGCTTAGATGAATCTATAAAACATCTATGTAAATTCACATCAAATATATGGCAAGTACATCCATTTTGCGAAGGAAATACAAGAACAACAGCAGTATTTATAATTAAGTATTTAAGAACTTTTGGATTTAATATTAATGATGAAGTATTTGCTGAAAACTCATGGTATTTTAGAAATTCATTAGTAAGAGCAAATTACAAAAATTTTGAAAAAAATGTATTTGAAGATACATCATTTTTGGAAAAGTTCTTTTATAACTTGCTAACAAATGCTAACAATGAATTAAAAAATAGATATACACATATAGATAATATTCAAAGTGCAAATGAAAATAATTTAAAGGGTAATAATTACACTTTAGAAGAACAGGCAATTATAAACATATTAGAAAATAATCCAGCAACTACTCAAGAAGAAATAGCAAAGCAAATTAATAAATCTTTGAGAACCATTAAAACATATATGGCAGAAATGCAAGATAAAGGACTGATAGAAAGAAAAAATGGAAAAAAGAATGGTGAATGGATAGTGAAAGGTATAACATTTAAGTAAATATAATAAATACTAAAAATAGATTCAGTAGAAGGAGAAAATCAAATGGAAAAGAAAGTCGAACATCCAAGAGTATTTATATCTTACTCATGGTCAAGTAAAGAATATGAAGAAAAAGTCATGGATTTAGCAGTGAAATTACAAGGAGATGGAATTGAAGTTATTATTGACAAATGGATTATGCAACCTGGTAATGATACAATAAATTTTATGGAGAAGTGTGTTAAAGATCCTGAAGTTAATTTTGTTTTGATGTTATTAGATAAAAAATATACTGAAAAAGCAGATAGCAGAAGTGGAGGAGTAGGAATAGAAACTCAAATTATTTCAAATGAAGTATATAATAATGTTGAACAAAGTAAATTTATACCTATTGTTTTTGATAGAGATGATGAAGGAAAAATATATGTACCAATTTATCTAAAGAGTAAATTTCACTATGATTTAACACAAGATAATTCTGATGAAGAATATGTAAAGTTAGTAAAACAAATATATGGAAGACAAATATATTATAAACCAGAGCTAGGAAATAAACCTAGTTGGGTTGATGAAAGTTTAAATAGTCCGAGTGCTTTAAAATTAAAAATATTACAAAATAAGAATAATAAGAGTAGCTTCAATTCTTTGGAAGAAGAGATAAAAAAATCATCTTTAGGTGAAGATGAAACTGAGATTATAGAAAAAGCAGAAAAAAATAGAGTAATTATAGAAAAATACAATAATTCGATAGAATATAGGAATGCATTAATAGAGATATTTTTTAATAAATATACAGAAGATAATTTTATTGATGAAACTTGTGATTTTTATGAGAATATTAAAAACTGGAATAAGCAAAATAGTGGTATAAAACAAGAAATATGGGATGCTTTTATCCATGAAACCTTTATATATTTAATAGCAGTTTTATTAAAAATGAAACAATATAGAACAATAAATATATTTATTACTAAAAGCTATTTTCAACAAGGATATGAGGATAACATTACAAGTTCTAATAAGTATTTTTATAGTCATAATTATGATATTATCCAAGAATCAAAATGTGAGTTAGATGATAAAAAATATTATAGTGGAATGGCACAAATATGGATAGAAAATATTTATGAACCTAAAATAACGAAACAAGAGTTTACCCAGGCAGATGTATTAATTTACAATTTAAATATATTATTATTAAATAAAGAAGATTGGTATTGGTTTCCAATTACTTATGTATATAATGGAAATTTTGGATTTAATAGTTCTTTAAAAGATTTTAGCATAAGACTAAAATCTAAATATGAAGTGAATAAGATGAAAGAATTATTTGGAGTTAACACAATAGAAGAATTAAAAAAATTATTTGATGCAATGAAACCATTTATAGAAAATAGACAAGAAAGGTATAGATATATAACAGCTTTTGAATATGCAGATTTAATTACAGATTATGTAAAAGTAAATGAAATTGGTATGTTAAATTAAAAAAATATATAAATAAAGTCCGAATTATTCGGACTTTATTTATTGCTATTCCTCAAAACATCCCATAACTAACTGAGAACCATCCACAAATCCATTTCTATAATACTTTTCAGTAATATAAGTCAAATACCTCATAAAATCATCATAAAGAAGATCAAGTTGTTTCTCTACATAAGTTCTATTCTGTTTAGGAATATTCTTCAAAATATTCTCCTTAAAAAAATCAAATTTAAATTCATTTTCTCTATCTTGTTTATCTGCATAACACAAACAAGTTTCTTCT
Organism: uncultured Clostridia bacterium; assembly: GCA_948560265.1. Lineage (GTDB taxonomy): Bacteria > Bacillota > Clostridia > TANB77 > CAG-508 > CAG-273. Next base: position 120,340 of record CAOXTD010000002.1, read on the forward strand.
CTAAAATCAAACCATTCTTTCAAAATATCATTTTCATTAACATTTCTAAAATTAACCATATCTAATTCCTCCTACATATATAAAATCTCATTAAAAACAATTTCCTCAGCTCTATTTTTAATATTATTCATAGCCTGAACCCATTCCATTTGATGATGCTCTTTTAAATTTTCATCAATATGTTCAAGTTCAGCAAATTGTTTTATAAGTTGATTTACTTTGTCAGTAGTACTTTTATCTATCTCAATTAAATGTTGCTTTAAAGTACCGCTTATAAGCAATTCAGTATATAGACCTTTCTTAAAATCTTTTAAATAGTTTAATCTTAACCTTCCATATTTACCAATACTTCCTTTAGGTTGCTTAGGTAAATATAAGTCAGGAATTAAATAATCTCCTTCTCTGTGATAAATAATTTCATTCATTTTCAAAACCTCCAAATTATAAAAAATTAAAATGTCCCCAATTTGCAAATGCTATTTTGAATCTATTGTGATACAAGGCTTTTCAGACCTTGGGGACACAATGGGGACAAAAGCACCAAAAAATGTCCTAAAAACGCACAAAAGTTCTATAAATTAAAATAGCTACAAACGTTGATATTTAGATAAAAACTTAACTTTTCATTAAATTACAAAAAATGCTGCTTAAATCCTCATAACCCGAAGGTTTTAAGTTGAAATTCAACTAATACCCTTAAAAATCAGGAAAATCTAAAAAATATTACAATATTCATTTTTAATATTTTCCCCATCACTACAATATTTCTACAAACAGTATTTATTTCTCTAGGTAAGAATGATATAATAGTAGAAATCGATTTTATGCAACAAAAAACAAAGGAAAAAAGAAGTAAATGGATATACATAAATATTTAATAAGGATAAAAGAGGAAGATAAAACGGAAGAAGTTTCCAACTATAGTGTAGACAATGAATATGCACATATTAACTTTAAGAATAGTGAAATATCATATACGTATTTAAAGAAAGACATCCAAATCTATAAAAATCCAATAGAAATAGATACTCAGAAATATAAATTAATGATTAGTCATGGCTATGTATATAATGTTATCAAAGTAATTAAATTTGATTTATATTATAGGATCTTTTTCCAAGATGGCACCTCAATTGTAATCCAGGAAGATGAGTTGCAACTAATAGAAAACAATAATACGCAAGCATTATCTATGAATAAATTTGACTATTACAAAGAAATATCCGATATAGTTAGTGTGAAAACAGAAGAAGGAAACTCAATACTTACTAATGAATATAAAAAGATTAATTTTATATCCAAAAATACAGCCTTATATAAATATTTAAATCCAAAATTCTCAAATCATAAAATAGGTTTCAATTTCAATAATACTATTTTCCCATTTGGAGCAAATAAATCGCAGTTTAAAGCAGTAAAATGTGCTATGGCTAGTCAAATTAGTATTATAGAAGGGCCACCTGGCACAGGAAAAACGCAAACAATATTAAATATCATAGCTAATATTATTAGAAATGGTCAAACAGTAGCGGTAGTATCTAATAACAATGCTGCAACAGAGAATGTCTATGAAAAATTACAAAAATATCATTTAGATTATTTATGCGCGAAATTAGGCAAAAGAGATAATAAAGAAGAGTTTATTCAAAATCAAACAGGTCAATATCCTAAATTTTCAGGGGAATTAGCAAATGAAGAGCTAATACAAAATCAGATTATAACTCTAAATCGAGATATGAATAGTATATTTGAAATTCAGAATAAGATAGCTAAAATGAGAGAGGAATTAAGTGAAATTAAAACACAACATGAATATTTTAATAAACAACAAAGAGAAGATGAAATAATTGTGCCAAAAATTAGAGACGTTAATAAAATTGCTTCAGATGATATTATGAAATTAAAAGTAGAGATTGAAGAAATATCAAAAGTAAATCTTTGGTTCAAAATAAAGTCGCAATTCTTATATGGAATAGGAAATAGAAAATTTTACAAAAGGACGAAACAAGATGTTATTCAAAGCTATAATAAGTTATTTCTTATGATAAAAGAAATGGAATTAGAACAAGAAATAAAAAGCAATGAACGAAAATTAAAATCATTAGGAAATAATAGATTAGATTTATTAACAGAAAATTCCATGAAATTATTAAATGAACATTTGAGAAAAAAATATGGTCAAAGAACAGAAAGGAAAATATATAAAGCATCAGATTTATATAATGCATCAACAAACTTTAATTCTGAGTATCCAATTGTGTTTAGTACAACCTATTCCATTAAAAAATGTTTAAATGAAAATTACAAATTTGATTATATTATTATGGATGAAGCATCACAAGTGGATCTAATTACAGGAGTTTTAGCTTTATCAGTTGCAAAAAATGCAGTAATAGTAGGAGATTTGAAACAATTACCAAATGTTATTACAACAGAAAATAAAAAACTAATAGAAGAGATTTCAAAGAAATATCAAATAGAAAGTAAATATGATTATTTACAACATAGTTTTTTATCATCAGTAAGTCAAACTGTAACTGATGCACCAAGAACGCTACTACAAGAACATTATAGATGCCATCCAAAAATCATACAATTTTGCAACAAAAAATTTTATGATGATAAACTCGTTATTATGACAGAAGATCAAGGAGAAAAAGATGTGCTTAAAGCATATATAACAACAAAAGGCAATCATGCAAGAGATCATGTTAATTATAGGCAAATTGATGTCATAGAAAAAGAAATTATGTCAGAGCTCACAAAAGAAATTGATATCAATGATATAGGAGTGATCTCCCCATACAGAGATCAGAAAAAGGAGTTAGATAAGAAATTCAATTCCAAATTGAAAATTGATACGATTCATAAATTTCAGGGGAGAGAAGAAGAAGCAATTATCATAACAACTGTAGATAATGAAATAGGGAAATTTGTTGACGACCCTAAAATGTTAAATGTTGCAGTAACGAGAGCGAAAAGATATTTACGACTAGTGGTATCAGATAATGAAAAAAATCAAGGAACGAATATAGATGACTTATTAAAATATATACAATATAATAATTTTGAGATAGTGAAAAGTAAAACAAAATCTATTTATGATTTACTATATAAAGAAAATAGACAAAAACGTATGGAGTATTTAAAAAACAAAAAAAGAGTTTCAGATTATGATTCTGAAAATTTAACCTATCATCTAATAGAGAACATTCTAAAAGAAAATGGATACAACAACTTAGATGTAGCTGTTCATGTTCCTTTGATAGATATTATAGAGACAGATGAGCTTTTAAATGAAGAAGAAAAGAAATTTGTTAGTAATAAATGGACTCATATTGATTTTGCTATTTTTAATAAAATGGATAAAAGACTAGTTATTGCAGTAGAAGTAGATGGATATTATTTTCATAAAGAAGGAACAAAACAGCAAGAAAGAGACAATATTAAAGGAAGGATTTTGAAAAAATATGAAATTCCACTAGTGAGACTTAACACTACTGGAAGTGAAGAAAAGAAAATACTAGAAGAAAAGATTAAGGAAATTTTCACTTAAAATTAAATTAAAATAATATAAGGAGATAATATTATGAAAAATATATTAATAGAATACCCAAAATGTTCGACATGTCAAAAAGCAAAAAAGTGGTTAGAAGCCAATAATATTGCATTTGTAGATAGAAACATTATAACAGAAACGCCATCTATAGAGGAGCTAACAGAATGGATAGAGAAAAGTGGACAAGAAATAAGAAAGTGGTTTAATACCAGCGGACTAAAATATAAAGAATTAAACTTAAAAGAAAAACTGCCAACTATGTCTGACAAGGAAAAAATAGAATTACTAGCAAGTGATGGAATGCTCATAAAAAGGCCAATATTCATATCAAATAAAGGAATAGTAAACGGCTTTCAAGAAGCAAAATGGAAGGAAACAATATAATGCAACAAGAAACAGAAGAATTGACTCACCTTTATAATCAATGCCTAACAGAACTTGCTTCCATAGGAATTGACATAAACAATAAAGAAATAATTGGGACAATTGATATTAAGCTAGCAAAAAGAGCAAGCAAAAGATATGGTTGTTGCAAACAGGAAAATCCAGATGAAAAATATAAAATCATACAAAAAAGAGGATATCATAAAATAATCAAATACGAAAAATTTCAGAGCCATCATATTGAAATTAGCAATTGGGTTATGAAGTTAAACAATGATATCATTAAAAATACAATTATGCATGAACTAATACATTGCATTCCTTTTTGCAATAACCATGGAAAAGAGTTCAAGAAATATGCTAAATATATTAATCAAAAATTAGGATATCATATTACTACCAAAGGAAATATAGAGGAAGATTATAAAGCAAGCCAACTAGAATATGTGGAACAAAATGACTACAAATATAAGATTCAATGCCAAAATTGTGGTCAAGTTATTTATCGAAAAAGATTGAATCCTAGTTTGATAAAAAGATATCGTTGTGGAAAATGTAAAGGAAAGCTAAAATTAATAGAAGAAAAATAGCAAGGGTAGAAGAAAATATGCTCTTGCTATTTTTGAAAAAAATCTTGATAAGAATAAGTTTTGGATAAAATTTAATTAGGGAACTTATTTTATCTATTAACATAATTATATCACTAAAGTAAGGTCGAAATTTGTAGAAATTGGTCAACAGACTACAAAAAGATAAAAAACATGATAAATACTATAACGAACACTAAAAAAATGTCAAAAAAAGTAGAAAATTGACGAAAATAAGTAAATGAACAAACTAGGTGAAACAAAATTTACAAAAGTGCTTGCAAAAGCAAATACAATTCGTTACAATAATATTATTATTTCAATTGATTTATTTCAAAAAATTATTTCAAAAAACAATCCAAAGGAGAAATTTAAAATGTTATCTATTACAAAATCTATGACCTTGCATGGACTACAAGGCTTTTTAATTGACGTGCAAGTAGATGTTTCAGCAGGAATGCCAGCATGGGATGTTGTAGGACTCCCCGATACCAGCGTAAGAGAAGCTAAGGAAAGAGTTAGGACAGCTATTAAAAATTCAGGATATGAATTATTTAGTAGAAAAATTGTAGTTAACTTAGCACCAGCAGATATCAAAAAAGAAGGCTCTACTTTTGATTTGCCAATTGCAGTTGGGATATTAATGAGTTTAGAAATTATCTATGGCAAAGGAAATCAAGACACTTTATTAATAGGAGAACTATCTTTAAATGGAAACCTTAATCCAATTGAAGGCGCATTACCAATTTGTATTGAAGCTAAAAAGTTAGGAATTAAGAAAGTAATTTTACCACAAGCGAATGCAAAAGAAGCGTCTATCATAGAAGGGATAGAAATATTAGGAGCCTATGACTTAACAGAAGTAGTAAATTATTTTAATGGAGATAGTAAAATACAAAGTTATCATACAGACTGGAAAGAATGTACAAAAAATAGGCAACAAGAGTCATTAGACTTTGCAGATGTCAAAGGACAAGAAAATGTTAAAAGAGCAGTAGAGGTTGCTGCTGCAGGAGGGCATAATTGTTTACTTATTCGGAAGCCCAGGTTCCCGGAAAAACAATGATAGCTAAAAGAATTCCATCCATATTACCAGATTTGAGTTTTGAAGAAGCCTTAGAAATTACTAAAATTCATAGTATAGCAGGAATTTTAAAATCAGAAATTCCAATCATTACAACTAGACCATTTCGTTCACCTCATCATACTATTTCAGCCACCTCGTTAATAGGAGGTGGAAGAATTCCAAAACCAGGAGAAATTAGTTTATCACATTATGGTGTTTTATTCTTAGACGAACTCCCAGAATTTAATCAACATACTTTAGAAGTCCTGCGAGGACCATTAGAAGATGGAACAGTCACAATTAGTAGAGTAAATGCTAGCTTTACATATCCTTGTGAGTTTATGTTTGTTGCATCCATGAATCCATGTCCTTGTGGATATTATGGTTCACCAGATAAAGAATGTTCTTGCAACCCGCAAACAATCAGTAAATATATGGGAAAGATAAGTCGGACCTTTATTAGATAGAATTGATATTCAAATAGAAGTAAGCCCCGTCAAATATGAAAAATTAGGCAAAGAAGAAAAGACAGAAACCTCACAAGAAATTAAGAAAAAGGTGAATCAAGCAAGAGAGATTCAGAGGAAGAGATATAAGGAAGAAGCAATTTTCTCTAATGCAGCTTTAACTCCAAAACTAATAGAGAAATATTGTAAATTAGATGAAGAAAGCAAGAAAATACTAGAAATAGCCTTTGAAAAATTAGGACTTAGTGCTAGAGCTTATGGACGTATTTTAAAAGTAGCAAGGACTATTGCAGATTTAGTTGGTTCAGAGCAAATACAAAAAAATCACATAGCAGAAGCTATACAATATAGAAGTTTAGATAAAAAATATAGGAGGAATTAGTGTCAGATTGGGGACGTTCCTTTTTCTGACACTTTTGTCAGATTGGGGACGCACCTTACAGCACAAAAAAAGAAAATGGAAATTATAATACGAAGGGATGAGTACTATCCAAAACGACTATTACAAATACAGAATCCGCCAGAAAGGCTATATGTAGAAGGAGATAAAAAATTATTAAATCAAGACGCTATTGCCATTGTAGGGACAAGAAACTATACAAAGTATGGGGAAAAATATGCCAGCAAGTTTGCAAGAGAATTATCCCAAAAAGGCATTAGTATTGTCAGTGGGCTAGCTAGAGGTATTGATTCTATTGCTCATATCAATTCCATGGAACAAGAAGGGAAAACAATTGCAGTATTAGGAAGCGGATTCAATCATATTTATCCAGAAGAAAATAGATATTTATATCAAAAGATTATAGAAAATGGAGGCTGCATTGTGACAGAATATCCGCCAGAAACACTAGTAGATAAAGCAAAATTTCCTAAAAGAAATAGAATTATTAGTGGGCTAGCCATGGGAGTTTTAGTAATAGAAGCAAGGTATAGAAGCGGGACTTCTATTACAGCTAAACATGCTATTAGTCAACACAAAGAGGTATTCTGCATACCACATCCACTAGATACTCCAACAGGATATATACCTAATTTGCTAATTCAACAAGGAGCTCAAATAGTTACTTCAGGAAGTGACATTTTGCAATACTATAACGAAGACGAAAAATATCAGGGACAAGAAGTGTCACAAGAATATCAAGAAGTATATAACTTAATTGGGAAATTACCAATTTCAGCCAATAATATTGCTAGAATGCTAAATATAGAGATAGCAAGAGTAACAGAAGCTTTATTTATGTTAGAATTAGACGGATTTATCAAGCAATTGCCAGGAAATGTATATATTAGAAACTATAAATAGAAAAGGAAAAATGACATGTATGAAAGACACGAATTAGGCAGAGAAGGAGAAGAAACTGCAACAAAATATTTAGAAAAACAAGGTTATCAAATCATCCAAAGGAACTTTTCATGTAAACAAGGAGAAATTGATATTATTGCAAAAGACAAGAATGAATATGTATTTATTGAAGTGAAGACACGACAAAATACACATTATGGTATGCCATGTGAAGCAGTACATAGTCGAAAGCAAAAACATATCTGGTATGCAACGAAATATTACCTGTATCTTCATAAGTTAGAAAGTCAATATATTCGATTTGATGTGGTAGAAGTGTATAAGAAAAAGGGTGAGTTTTATATTAATCACATTAAGCAGATTAAGTAAAAATAAAACAATTCGAAAAAATATGAGGGGAAAACAAAAAAGTATGCTAAAATTAAATCTTAATATAGATATATTAGAAAAATCCATTAACCATTTCCAACAAAACCGTATACAATATATCAAACAAAAAATAAAGGAGGACAAATATGCTAGGAACAATAGGAAACACACCACTAATTAAAATTAAATACCAATATAAACAAAAAACAAACTACATATATGCGAAATTAGAAAGCTATAACTTAACAGGAAGCATCAAAGACAGAACAGCTTATTACATTATTACAAAGGCCAAGCAAAGAGGAACTCTAAAAGAAGGAATGCCCATTATAGAAGCAACAAGTGGCAACACTGGAATTTCGTTATCAGCCTTAGGAAAATATTATCATCATCCAGTATATATTTTTATGCCCAATTGGGTAAGCAAGGAAAGAATACAATTAATGAAAAGTTATGGGGCACAAGTCACCACATTTTCACATGAGCAGGGAGGCTTCAAAAGGTGTATCCAAGAAGCACAGAAATTAGCAAAAAGAATCAATGGTTTTCTAGCCAACCAATTTGCTAATCAAGATAATTTATTAGCACAATATGAAACAACAGGACAAGAAATTGTTAATCAAGTGCCAGAAGATATTGGTGGATTTGTGTCAGGAGTAGGAACTGGTGGAACTCTCATGGGAATAGGAAAAAAGATAAGAAGGAGTTATCCAGAAGCAAAGGTGGTTGCTATTGAGCCAGATAGTATGCCATTAATTTCTAAAAATAGAATCATAGGACCACATAAAATAGAAGGAATAGGTGATGACTTTATTCCCGCCTTAATTGACAAAAACGAAATAGATAAAGTCATTTTAATTCATGATATGGACGCCATTAATATGTCAAGAAAGCTATCAACTGACTTAGGACTAGGAGTTGGAATTTCCTCAGGAGCTAACTTTTTAGGTTGTATTCTATTACAAAACGAAATAAAAACGCCAGTCGTTACAGTCTTTGCAGATGACAACAAAAAGTATTTAAGCACAGATTTAAGCAAACCAATAGACGAAAACGAGAAATATATTTCAAATCAAGTAAAATTAATAACATATGAAGTGTGCTAATCACATAAATAAGCTTCTCTCATAAGATATATAAAACTTATGAAAGGAGCTTTTTTTATGGTACAAAGAAAAATAAAAGAAATATTTATCATTTTAGTATGTTTTAGTTTTTTATTCTATGTATTACCAACTACATCTCAAGCATTTGGTCCGTCAGATGATGTCCTTTATGAAGGAATAGATGTCAGTAACTATCAAGGTGAAATTGATTTCAAGAAAGTGAAAGAAGCTGGCATTCAAGTAGTATATATTAAAGCAAGCGAAGGCACCTATTACATAGACCCATATTTAGAAAGAAACTATCAAAAAGCAAAAGAAAATGGCTTAAAAGTTGGGCTATACCATTATGTTGTAGCAAGAACAGAAGAAGAAGCAAAAAGAGAAGCAAGATTTTTTGTAGCACGAGCCTCAGGAAAAGACTTAGATTGCAAGTTAGCCATGGATTTTGAAACATTTGGAAGTCTAAATAAAACAGAAATTAATAAAATAGGAATTACATTTTTAAGAGAAGTAGAGAGACTAAGCGGAAAACAAGCAATTTTATATAGTAATGCATACACAGCAAGTAATATATGGTCAGGTGAAAACACGAAATATCCTTTATGGGTAGCAGAATATGGAGCAGAGCGACCAAGCAATAGTGGTACTTGGAAGAGTTGGGCAGGGTGGCAATATGCTGATAATGGAAGAATAAATGGAATTAGGGGATATGTGGATAGAGATAAATTCACAAAAGAAGTATTCTTAGGCGACAACTCTACCATTCCACCAGTAGATCCGCCAGATGATGGAGGAGGAAATGAGCCAACGCCAGAAAAAACAAAAAAGATTACCATTAAGTGGGGAGATACTTTATCAGAACTTGCTGTAAAATACAATACTACAGTATCAGAATTAGTCAAGCTAAATAATATTGCAAATCCAAATCTCATTTATGCAGGTAATACCTTAATTGTACCAGTGAAAAATACAGGTGGAAGTTCTGGAGGAATAGAAATATATACCATACAAAAAGGGGATACTTTATCCCATATTGCACAAAGATATAATACAACAGTCCAACAAATAGCATCAGACAACAATATTCAAAACATTCACTTAATTCATTCTGGACAAAAACTACAAATACGAACTAGCTGTTACGGTGATTGTGGACATAGACTTTATACTGTTAGAAAAGGAGACACATTATGGAGCATCGCAAGAAGATTTAACACAAGTATTGCCAATATTGTAAGAATTAATCATATCCAAAATCCAAACCGAATTCACCCAGGGCAAATGTTTAGAATAAGGTAGCACAAAATTATGTAACCTTTCATAAAATACAATATGATGAATTTAAAACTAGGAGGTACTTATGAAAGAAGTATTAAAACTAAAGAAAGTAAGCAAAAGGTACCAAGCGAAAAATGGAGAAGTAGAAGCTTTATCTAATATCAGTTTTTCCGTTAAAGAAGGAGAATTTGTCAGCATTATTGGCCCAAGTGGATGTGGAAAATCAACACTCCTTTCCATTATTGCAGGATTAGAACCGAAAACAGAAGGGGATATCCAAATAGATGGAAACACAGGGTATATGCTTCAAAAAGATAGTTTATTAGAATGGAGAAGCATTTATGACAATGTTTTATTTGGCTTAGAAATAGGTCATAAGAAAACAAAAGAAAATGAAGCATATGTATTAGAACTACTCAAAAAATATGGACTCTATGAATTCAAGGACAAATATCCAACCCAACTTTCAGGAGGAATGAGGCAAAGAGCAGCACTCATTAGAACACTTGCTATCAAGCCGAATATACTATTGTTAGACGAAGCCTTTTCCGCATTAGATTATCAAACTAGAATTATGGTTACCAATGATATCTTTCAAATATTGAAAAATGAAAATATAACAGCTGTCATAGTAACACACGACATATCAGAAGCAATCAGTATGTCAGACAGAGTAGTAGTGCTATCGAAAAGACCAGCAACAGTTAAAAGCATACACAATATTGAATTTGAAATGGATAACAGAAACCCTATCAACTGTAGAGAAAGCCCTAAATTTAGCAAATACTTTGACACAATATGGAAGGAGCTAGATGTACATGCGTGAAAAAAACATATCAGAAGATAGAAAAAAATACTTAAGAAAAGTAAAAAAAGGAAAAATAGCAGTAATTGTTACCCAATTACTCATTCTACTCCTATTTATAATAGGGTGGGAAATCCTTGCAAATCAAGGAATAATCGACAGTTTCATCACAAGCCAACCTTCTAGAATTTTAAACACATTTTTAAATTTATCATCCAATGGCTTATTAGAACATTTAGGAGTAACTTTAACCGAAACCTTAATTGGCTTTATTTCTGGTGTTCTCTTAGGAATTGCTATTGCCATTTGCTTATGGTGGTCCCCTTTTCTATCAAAGGTGTCAGAACCATATTTAGTAGTATTAAATAGCTTACCAAAAGTAGCACTTGGTCCAGTTATTATTATCTGGGTAGGAGCAGGAATGGGAGCTATTATTACAATGGGGCTCGCAATTTCTTTAATCGTAACCGTGTTGGAAATTTTAAATGGCTTTTTAAATACAGACAAAGAATTAATCAAAATGGCACAAACTTTTGGAGCAAGCAAGCTTCAAATTTTAACCAAAATTGTTATTCCTGCTAATATTACCACCTTTTTTAACTCATTAAAAGTTAACATTGGTTTATCATTAGTAGGAGTAATTACAGGAGAATTCCTAGTATCTAAAGCAGGTTTAGGATACCTAATTGTCTATGGTGGTCAGGTATTCCAACTAGACCTAGTTATGACAGGTGTGATTATTCTAGCCATTATGGCTGCTGTTATTTATGAAGCAATTATACTTCTAGAAAAATTTGTGATGAAGAAAATGTCAAAGAGAGGATGAAAAACTTGAAAAAATATTTAATTACTATTTTAGTTATTGCAGTAGTAGCAGTTGTAATGACAACTTGTATACTATTGAATAAAAAGGAAGAAACAGTAGATTTAAAAACAATTCGTGTAAATGAAGTAACACGTTCTGTATTCTATGCTCCACAATATGTAGCTATTAATAATGGTTACTTTGAAGAAGAGGGGCTAAAAATAGAATTAACAACTGGTCAAGGTGCTGACAAGGTAATGACAGCAGTATTAGCAGGTCAAAGTGATATAGGATTTGCTGGACCAGAAGCTTCTATTTATGTATATAACGAAGGAAAAGAAGATTATACACAAGTATTTGCACAAATGACACAAAAAGATGGCTCCTTCTTAGTAAGTAAAGAGAAAACAGACAAATTTAGTTGGCAAGACTTAAAAGGAAAAACCGTTATTCCAGGAAGAAAAGGCGGAGTTCCTTATATGACTTTTGAATATGTACTTAAGAAAAATGGGTTAAATCCACAAAAAGATTTAGTATTAGACGACAGTATTAAATTCGACTTAATGGCAGGAGCATTTGCAGGTGGAGACGCAGAATATGTAACTCTATTTGAACCAACAGCATCCATGACAGAAGCAGCAGGAAAAGGTTATGTAGTAGCATCAGTAGGAGAGGCATCAGGAGAAATTCCATATACAGCCTATTTCGCAAAGAAAAGCTATATGGAACAAAATCCAGAAGTCATCCAAGGATTTACAAATGCCATTTATAAAGGAGAAAAATGGGTAAAAGAACATACGGCAGCAGAAATTGTAGAAGTGATTAAAGACTTTTTCCCAGATACAGATGTAAAAATGCTTGAAGCAGCTGTTCAAAGCTATATGGACATTGACGCTTGGAAAAGCGATCCTATTTTAAAGAAAGAATCTTTTGATTTACTACAAACAGTTATGAAAGAAGCAGGAGAATTAGAAAAAGAAGGAGACTATGACAAAATAGTTAATAATAGTTATGCAGAAAAGGCAATTAAAGAAGTAAAATAGGAAATTATAGTTCGTCGACCTATGATAGTGCAAAAACACTGGGAGGTCGACGAATTTTCAAATGTGCCTGTGGAGAGCATTTTAGGAAGAAGTTAGAATTTTTATATATTAGAGTTTAAATTCACATTATGAAAAAATACTAGAGGACGTAAAAGAATTTCAATTTAAATATATTAGAACCAAAACTTAGAAAATACAGAATCTTTAGTGCTAAAAGAATAATATATTTAATAAAAAAACACTGGAAAATTTCTAACAAATTTCTTGCAATTTCGACTAAAGAAAATTATAATAAAGATATCAAAAAGAGAGAAAGTCCCAAAACAAAAATAAAAAAATAAGGGGAAATAAAATTTGCAAGTAATCAAAAGAGATGGAAGAGTAGTTGAATTTAATATAGAAAGAATAGTTAAGGCGGTAACAAAAGCTATGGCGCAAACACCAGAAGGAATAGATATCGACTTAGCTAACAAAATAGCGATATCTGTACAAAAACAATTTGAAGACAAGCCACAAACTACGGTTTATGAAATTCAAGACGCTGTAGAAAAAAAGCTAATGGCATCTTCTAGAAAAGAAGTAGCTCAAAGTTATATTACATATCGCTATAACCGAGATGTAGCAAGAAAATCCAAAACAAAAGAAGTATTTTTAGATATCATTAGTGCCAAAGCAAATGAAGGAAAGAAAGAGACATTCAGTAGAAATACAGATACTCCTACTGGTATGATGATGAAATTTGCATCAGAAACAACAAAGCCATTTGTAGATGACTTTTTATTATCTCGCGAAGCAAGAGAAGCAGTAAAAAATAATTACATTTTTGTTCATAACGAAGACTATTACCCAACTAAATCTTTAACTTGTCTACAACACCCCCTAAACAAAATATTAGAAAATGGATTTAATATAGGAACAAGTAGTTCAAGACCAGCGCAAAGAATTGAAGCAGCATGTGCACTGGCATTTATCACTATGGGAATCGTTCAAAACGAAATGCATGGGGGACAAGCTATACCAGCATTTGACTATTATTTAGCACCATATGTTAAAATGACTTTCTGCGAAGAAGTAGAAAAAATTGCAAATTTATTAGGAAAGGATTTATCAGACCTATTAGATTATCAACCAGAAGAATATATTACTAAAGATTTAAATAAATTAACAGGAAAACAAAGAGACTTACAAGCAGCAATTAATAATACAGTATTTCGTGTACATCAAGCAATAGAGGGTTTTATTCATAATATGAACACTATCCATTCAAAAGGTGGAAATCAGGTAGTAGATAGTAGTATTAATTATGGAACAGACACTTCTCCAGAAGGAAGATGTATCATTAGGGAATTGTTACTCTCTACAGAGCAAGGGATAGGCAACCAAGAAACACCAACTTATCCAACTCAAATTTGGAAGAAAAAGAGAGGAATTAATTATTTACCACAAGATAAAAACTATGATTTATATCAATTAGCCTGCCAAATTGCAAGTAAACGCTACATGCCAAACTTTTTAAACTTAGACGCGAGTTTTAATCAAAACGAAAATTGGCAAGAGAAAGACAACAACAGATATCAATACGAATGTGCAGTCATGAGAGGGAGAACAAGAGTATTTGAAAATAGACATGGTGAAAAGACAGCTATAGGAAGAGGAAATCTTTCTTACACAACAATTAATTTACCAAAAATTGCCATAAAATCAGCCATAGAGGCACAAGGAAAATTAGGAGTTTCCTTTGAACTAGGAAAAGTGGAAAACAAAGTAATACCAGATTCTTACAATAAGACTGTAAAAAAGATTTTTATACAAAAATTAGAAGAATATGCAGAAATAGCAGGAAAGCAATTATACGAAAGATACAATTTCCAATGTACAGCAATTGCTAAACAATTTCCTCTTCTTATGTCAGGGCTATGGCAAGAAAGTGAAAAATTGAAAGCATTCGACAAAACTGCCGCTGTTTTAAAACATGGAACTTTAAGTATCGGCTATATAGGACTAGCAGAATGCCTAACTGCATTGACAGGAAAACACCATGGAGAAACGAAAGAAGCCCAAGAACTAGGCATAGAAATAATTACAGATTTAGAAGAAATAGCAATGCAACTATCAGAAAAATATAACTTAAATTATAATATACTTGCTACTTCACATTCAAAATTACAAGAAAAGTTTTTAAAAAGAGATCAAAATAAATTTGGAATGATTATAGGAGTAACAGATAAAGAAGCATATACCAATGGAAATTCCTTACCAGCAGATTATAATGGAACACTAGAAGAAAAAGCTAAAATAGAAGGGCCATATCATAAGCTAACCAAAGGAGGAAATAAGTTTTGGGCAATAATGGAAGCACAAGACATAGAAAATCCAGAAAGCTTACAGAAATTAGCAAATATAATAGAACAATATGATATCGGTTATACTAGCGTTCAAGTAAAGAAAATCAAATGCTCACATTGTGGCTATGAAAGTACTAATTTTCAACTAGAAAATTGCCCGAAATGTGGAAGCAATCTCTAATTTCATAAAAAATTATAATCTATAATTTAAAATAAAAATGGGAGGAAAAAAGAATGAATCAAATTAAAGTTTTTGCTTGTCCAACAGCTGAAGAATTTACAAAAGAAGTTTGTGAAAGTCTAGGATTACCAATGGGAAAGATAGAGTGTTACAAATTTGCGAATGATAACAATTTTGTACAATACAAAGAGACTGTCAGAGAACAAGATATTTACTTAATTCAAACTACTCAGCCACCAGTTAATGAAAGAATTATGGAACTACTCATCATGGTAGATGCTGCTAAAAGAGCATCAGCAGGAAGAATTAATGTAGTATTACCATATTTTATCTACTCTAGATCAGATAAAAAGGATCAGCCACGTATACCAGTAACAGCAAGACTATTGGCAGAATTATTAGAAGCAGCAGGAGTAGACAGAGTAATCACATGTGACTTGCACAATCCAGCCATTCAAGCATACTTTAATATTCCTTGTGATCGTTTAACAGGACAACATTTGTTACAATCTTATTTTGATGCTAAAAATATTGAAAACAAAGTGGTTATTGCAACAGACGCAGGAAGTTCTAAAAAAGCCTATAAATATTCTACATATTTCAAATGTCCAATGGCTCTTATTGACAAAAGGAGAGCAGGAAATGATGATAAAGCAGTCGCAGCCAATATTATAGGAGAGGTAAAAGACCAAACAGCTCTTATCTTTGATGATGAAGTTAGCACAGCAGGAACTATGGTAGAGGCAGCAAGAATTTTAAAAGAAAATGGAGCAAACGAAATTTATGCAGCTTGTACGCATGGAATCTTATGTGGACCAGCAATTGAAAGAATACAAAACTCACCAATCAAAGAATTAGTAATAACCAATACAGTACCATTAACAGAGAAGAAACAAATAGAAAAGATAAAAGTATTGTCTATAGCGCCATTATTTGCAGAAGCAATCAAAAGGATAAACGAAGCAAAACCATTAGGAGATTTATTTGAATTTGATAAATAAAGCTAGACAACCTATTGACAAAATTCATGGATAAAGGTATAATATGTAACGTACGAAAGTTTAAAAATATCGTGCAACAAGAAAATCCCACACGTAAGAGTGTAATTACTGAAGGGAGGGGAATAAAATTATGTCAGAAGTTAAAGTTAATAATGGAAATATAGAAGATGCCTTAAAAAGATTTAAAAGACAATGCGCAAGAAATGGAGTATTGCAAGAAGTTAGAAAAAGAGAACATTATGAAAAACCAAGCGTAAAAAGAAAAAAGAAATCAGAGGCAGCTAGAAAAAGAAAATTCTAAGAAAAAATGGGAGGGTTGAAAGTTAGATAAATAATTTTCAACCCTTTTTTGAAAAAAGGAGAGAAAAGTATGCTAAAAGAAAAATTATTAGAAGACTTAAAAGAATCTATGAAAGACAAAAATGTAACTCGTAAAAATGTAGTGCAAATGGTAAGAGCAGCAGTTTTGCAAGTAGAAAAAGACAAGCAAATAGAAGTAACAGATGAACAAATTGTAGAAATTATTGCAAAAGAAGCTAAAAAAAGAAGAGACTCCATACCAGACTATGAAAAAAGTGGAAGAGAAGACTTATTAAAACAAATTAATGAAGAGATTGCTATTTTAGAAGAATACTTACCGGAGCAATTATCACAAGAAGAAATAGAACAAAAAGTAAAAGAAATTATACAAGAAGTAGGTGCTAGTTCTATAAAAGATATGGGAATGGTAATGAAAACAGCAAAAGAAAGATTAGGGCTATCCGCCGATGGAAAAGCAATCAATGATGCAGCTAAAAAAATGCTAAGTTAATAAAAATGAGAAATGTGAAATCAGCAATGATTTTACATTTTTTGCATTTAAGAAGAATGTAGAAAATTTACTCTAATTTTTCATAAATCAACTTGTATAAATTTACAAAAATAGATTATAATGTAAATATGCGTTAGCAAAATCAAAGATAAAAGAAAAGAGGAAAAAACATGAATTATCAAAAAGAAGAAATCAAACAAGGAATTACTCTTCATCAAATTCATACAGAAAACTTTAAAACTAATTTATATGCCATCTTCTTAGCGATTCCATTAGAAAGAGAAAAGGTTACTTTAGATGCATTAATAGGAGCTGTGTTAAGACGAGGAACACAAAGATTTCAAACTCAAGAAGCTATTAGTAAAGAATTAGAGAGAATGTATGGAGCTAGCTTCAACTGCGGAATTGAAAAAACAGGAGATAACCATATACTAAAATTCTATTTAGAAACATTAAGTGAAGAATTTTTACCAGAGCCAGAAAAGCTAAATGAAAAATGCTTATCCATTCTTTTTGATATAGCATTCAACCCTTTAACGGTAAATGGAGCTTTCAAGCCAGAATATGTGGAAGGTGAAAAGAAAAATTTAAAACAAATTATTGAGTCAAAAATAGACAATAAAGCGAAATATGCTTATGATAGATGTATTGAAGAAATGTACAAAAATGAGCCATATGGATTATATAAATTTGGTTATATAGAAGATATAGATAGTATTACATCAGAATTATTGTATCAACGCTATCAAGAATTAATTGCAAAATGTAAAGTGGATATCTTTTGTTCAGGAAGGTTAAATGAACAAGAAACCATAAAGCAAATCAAAGAAAACAAAAATATTCAAAAATTACAGGAAAGAAAACCACAATATGTAATTAATAACGAAATCACAGAAGGCAAAAAAGAAGTTCAACCAAACAACATAGAAGAAAGCATGCAAATAATACAAGGAAAGCTAGTAATAGGATTAGACATTTTAAATACGCAAGAAAACTCTCGCTTTATAGCATCTGTTTATAATGCTATCTTAGGTGGAGGAGCTAATTCAAAATTATTCCAGAATGTACGCGAAAAACAAAGTCTAGCATATACAGCAGGATCCAACTACTTAAGAACTAAAAACAGCATTTTTATTCGTTGCGGTATAGAAATTGCAAATTACCAAAAAGCATTAGAAACGATAAAAGAACAGTTAACAGATATCGCAAATGGAGAATTTTCAGAAGAAGACCTAGAAAATGCCAAAAGACTAATTGTTTCTTCAGTAGATGCTATTTCAGAAGAACAAGATACAGAAATTACGTATTATTATGGGCAAGAACTATCAGATAGATTTATGAGTATAGAAGACTACAAAAAACAAATTTTAGAAGCTACAAAAGGGCAAGTAATAGAACTTGCAAAAGACGTTAAAATTAACACAATTTACTTTTTAAAGGATTAGTGAAAGGAAATAAAGTAGATGAAAATCATAGAAAGTTCAAAAATAAAAGAAAAAGCTTATATTGAAAAATTAGAAAATGGAATGACAGTCATCATTATTCCAAGAAAAAATACAAAAAAGAAATACATTATTTGGGGCACACATTTTGGATCAATTGATAATCACTTCATCATGCCACAAACAGGAGAAGAAGTATATATTCCAGATGGAGTAGCACACTTTTTAGAACATAAAATGTTCGAACAAGCGAATGGAACAAATAGCTTAGACACATTAATGGCATTAGGAATAGACGCAAATGCCTATACGACGAATGATCATACAGCATATCTATTTGAATGTACAGAACATTTTTATGAAGGACTAGATGAATTAATGGATTATGTACAAAATCCATACTTCACAGACGAAAATGTAGAAAAAGAAAAAGGAATTATTGGGCAAGAAATTAAAATGTATGATGATGAACCAGCATGGCAATTGTACATGAATGCACTAGACTGTATGTATCGTGAAAATCCTATTAAAATTGATATAGCAGGAACAGTAGAATCTATTAGCGAAATAACACCAGATGTACTATATAAATGCTATAACATTTTTTATCACCCATCTAATATGGCAATGGCAATATGTGGAAACTTTGAACCAGAAGAAATACTAAAGGAAGTAAAGAAACGTTTAATTACTAAAGAAAATCAAGGAGAAATAAAAAGAATTTATCCAGTACAAGAAGATAAAATAAACAAGAAAGAAAAAACAGTGCAAATGGAAGTGAGTCTTCCAATGTTTATGATAGGATATAAGGATGTAGAAAATAGCCAAGAAAATAGAATTCAAAAGCATATTGCAATTGAAATATTACTAAATATGATAATTGGGAAAAGTTCAGATTTATATCAAGAATTATACGAAAAAGGAATACTACTTAGCCAGCCAGACCTAGACTATGAATTTGCAGACCAATATGCACATATATGTATATCTGGTTTTACAAAAGAGCCACGATTAGTAAAAGAAAGAATAGACCAAACAGTAAAGCAAATGCAAGAAAATGGTATAGATGAAGAACATTTTAATCGCATCAAAAAGAAAATCTATGGAGATTATGTAGTAGAATATAACAGTACTTCTGAAACAGCAAGAATGTTTTTAGCAGATAATATGAAACAAATAAATAGTTTTGACTATATTGAAGAATTTGAAACCGTAACAAAAGACTATACACAGACTGTGTTAAACAATATCTTCAAAGAAGAAAATGAAGTTCTTTCTATAGTAGAGCCAAATAAATGATAAGATAAGACAAAACCAAGCCTAATGCACTAGGCTTGGTTTATTTATTAAATAGCGGTTAATTTTGAAATTTAGTGTCATCAAAAATCAAACAAAATCGAAAGAGAAAAAATACTGTCGAAAAAAATAAAAAAAAGAAGAAAAATGTCATACGAAAATCACTGAAAATACTACAAAATGAGTGAAAACTAATTGACTAATATGTAAAAATATGGTATTTTAAATATATACTAAAGACGAAAAAACAAAAAAGAGGAGTGATTCATATGTTAAATGAAGAAATTTGTAAATTAAGGGAAAAACTAAATGACAGCATACTAAATGAACCAGATTACAATATCACTTATCAAATCAGTGTGGAGCTAGATCAATTAATAGCACAATATTATAGCTCACAAATGAAACTAGCAACACAAACAAATGGAAAACAAAGGGAAAAACAAATGGTAACAAAAAAGTAAATGAATGATGCAGACATGCAGAATATAGAAAAAAGCAATTAGGATAAAATTTATCCTAGTTGCTTTTCTGCATAATAGAAAATTATTACAAAAACATGACGTTTTTATGACATTTATGTAACAATAGAGAAAAAACTAAAAAGATATGCTATGATAAAAGTACTTGAAAACAAATAAAAAGTAAGGTATAATAAGAAACAATGTCAAAAGAAAAGGAAGAAAAATGATTAAGAAAAAAAGCTTATTTATTATAGTTATCTTAATATTAGGTTTTATGATGTTTTTTCCAAGTACTATAACAGCAATTAGTGACCCAATTACAGATCCAAATGCATATAAACCAGGTAGCATTAATACAAGTGATGCAAATGTAGTGGCTCAAAAAGGAGGAATAATATTTAATATTATATCTACGCTTGGTATTATTGTTGCAGTAATTACGATTATTGTAATTGGAATTAAGTATATGGTTGGAAGTGTTCAGGAAAAAGCAGAATACAAAAAAACAATGATTCCATATTTGGTGGGAGTTGTTATGATAATAGGAGTTAGCGGAATTTTAAAACTAATAGCAAAATTAGCAACTAATATTGAATAAAAAAACATAAAATATTGAAAAATAAACAAATATATTGTATAATAATATACAAAAATAAAGAATTAAAAGAAAGGATAGTAATAAAAATGAAAATTTGGAAATACTTTGCTGTAATTTTAATAGCCACATTTTTATTATTGTCATTTTCTATGAGTTATTCTCATACTAATGCAGCAGCACTTAGTAATATAGTATCAGGAGCAGACAGTTTCATACAAAATGGACAAGGTAATTCTAAGATTGATAATGAAGACATTCATAATTTATCAGACTCCATTTACAATATTTTATTAATAATTGGAACAATTGTAGCCATGATTGTAGGAGTAGTCTTAGGTATTCAATTTATTACAGGAAGTGTAGAAGCGAAAAGCAAGGTAAAAGAATCTTTAATACCATATGTAGCAGGCTGTGTTGTTATTTTTGGAGCATTTGGTATTTGGAAATTAGTAATCACTATCTTACAGGGGCTTAATTAATTTATAGTTAAACTAAAAAATAAAAAGATTTTAATATTATTCCAAAAATTATTGGAATAAATCAAATAAATATAAAAATAAAGGGAGGAAAAAACTATGCAAAAAACAATGAAACTAATTAGTATTTTATTAATGGTTGTAATGATTTGCTTTACATTAAGTACAGTTGCTAAAGCAGCTCCTAATGTTGATAGTATCGTAGGAATAATGGATAACCAAACTGCTAATGGTGCAGAAAATGTTGCATCAATTGGTGGACAAATTGCTGATATTATTACAACAGTAGGAATCGTTGTAGCTGTTATTGTTATATTAATTTTAGGTATTAAATACATGATGGGAAGTGCATCAGAAAAAGCAGAATACAAGAAAACAATGATTCCATATGTAGTTGGAGCTATGCTAATTTTAGGTGGATCAGCTATTGTAAAAATTTTATTTTCAATTCAAATTGTTTAATAATATTACAAAAACATTACGAATATATTACAAATATATTAAAAGTGCACAAAAAGTGCACTTTTTTTTGCTTTTTAGTTACAATTTTCGTGTTTATTTGCTATAATATATGATAAGCATAAATAGAATTATGAAAAACAAAAGAGACTTGAGAAACAAAGGAGGACAAGCAGCTTATGGGCACATATAATTTACCCAGAAATGTAAAAGGTGAAGGCAGAATTTTATTTATTTTTACCACTAAAAGTTTAATATATTCTGTAATAGCAGCAGCCATAGGTCTACCATTTTATTTTATCTTCTCTAGCTTTGGAATGACAATGGTTGGAATTGCCTGCGTAGCTATTTTCGCAGTAATTGGGTTTACAATAGGAACTCTAAAAATGCCAGAGTTAGGAAAGTTTGAGTTTTCTAAAAAAACAGGTGGAGAAAATTTGGATGATATTATCAAAAGAGCAATTACTTTCAAAATGAAAGGAAAGAAAGTATATATCTACAAGGAGGGTGAAAATAATGATTGAAATGATTACAATAATATTAGCAATTGTATTAATTGCCATGGTAATGCTACTTGCCGTCCTTTGCATGTTATACTTTAAATCGAAAAATAAACAACCAGAAACAGCTAAAAGTACTTCAACAATTTCAAATAAAAAAGAAATTAAAACCAGTAAAAACTATTCAGTAGAATCTGCTTTTGATTTTATGGAATTTGATACTGTAGAAGATAATATGATTTCTACAAAAAATGGTGGAAAATATGTCATGGTAGTAGAATGTCAAGGTATTAACTATGACTTGATGTCAGAAGTAGAAAAAAATGCAGTAGAAGAAGGATTTATTCAATTTTTAAATACCCTAAGACATCCTATTCAAATTTACACACAAACGAGAACAATTAACCTAGAAAGCAGTATTCAAACATATCGTGATAAAGTAAAAGAAATAGAAGAAGAATTAGAAAAAGAAAAAAGAAAATATGAGCAAATGGTTAATTCAGGCAATTATACTAACGAACAACTAAATGCAGCATTTTATGATTTAACCAAAACTACTAATCTATATGAATATGGAAAAGATATTATCTATACCACTGAAAAGATGAGCTTAAATAAGAATGTACTAAATCAAAAATATTACATCATCATTCCATATTACCCAGAAGAACTAGGAGAAAACAACTTTGATAAGCAAGAAATTAGAAATTTAGCTTTTTCAGAATTGTACACAAGAGCACAATCTATTGTTAGAACTTTATCCGTATGTGGTATTACAGGAAAAGTGCTAGACTCTAATGAATTAGTAGATTTACTATACATAGCATACAACAGAGATGATGCAGAAATCTATGGAATTGACAAAGCAATTGAAGCAGGATATAACGAACTATATTCTACAGCACCAGATGTAGTAGATAAGAAAATGAAAGCACTAAATGAACAAATTGAAAAAGCAGCTTTTGAAAAAGCAAATCAAAAAGTAATAGAAGCAAAAACAGAAAAGCAAAAAGCTTTTGAACAAAAACAAGAGAATCAGGAGGATCTAATAGCACAATTAGCTTCCATCATTGTAGAGCAAAATAGAGGCGCTATTGGAAATGATATTGCAGATAATGCTATTGAAAAAATTCAAGAAGAAAAACAAAAGAGAAGAGGAAGGCCTAAAAAACAAACTTCAGAAAGTACAGAAGAAGGAGGCGTAGGAGCAAATGAGAAAGAAGGAAGAGATAGAAGTACAAAAACAGCATAATGATTACACAAAACCAAATGAATATAAAATTTTGAAGAAAAAAACGATTAAAGAATTAATCTCACCAGCAGGAATAGACACAAGTAATATTGACCATTTAGAAATTATTTCTAATGTCACAAGGTATGCAAGAAGCTTCTTTGTATCAGCACTTCCTAGAATGTGTACCTTCCCTGAATTATTTAGAGATATGTATTTATTCGGAGATATTAATACCTCTATTTATATTAATCCAATTCAAGAATCTAGATCACAAAACGAATTAAATAGAGTTATCAACGAATTGGAAACAGAAAGAATTGTAGCAGCAGACAAAGGAAATATTAATAGAGAAAGTACATTGGGTCAAAAAAGATTAGAAGCAGAACAATTGAGAGATGAAATTGCAGCAGGATTTAACAAACTGTATGAAGCATCCATTGTTGCAACTTTATTTGCCTATAGCTTAGAAGACCTAGATAAATACACAAAATTATTAGCAACCGAAATGTCAAAATCATTAGTAAATATTAAAACTGCATGGGGAATGCAAGAAGAAGCATTTAAGTCCAATTTACCTTTAATGGAAGATAAAATTAAAAAGACACATACTTTTGATAGACGTTCTATGGGAACAGTTTTCCCATTCACAACATCAGAAGTAGGACATCCAACTGGAATTCCTCTAGGAATCAATAAACAAACAGGAGTGCCAATTCTTTTTGATAACTTCCATAACTCACTTACTAACTACAATATGGTTATTTTCGCTAAATCTGGTGCTGGTAAATCAGTAACTATGAAAACTTTAATTTCTCGCAGCGCAGTGTTAATGGGAATTCAAAGTTTAGCACTAGACGCTGAAGGTGAGTATAGTATTGTAGCAGAGAGTCTAGGAGGTATTAACGTTGTTTTATCACCTACTTCAAAAACAATTATCAATATATTTGATATTGAAACAGAGGTAGTAAAAGATGAAATTACAGGAAAAGAAAGACTAGTATTAAATGTAGAAAATAAGGTGGAAGACGTAACACAAGCATTGCTTACTATGGCAAGAGGAAGTACTAGAAGTCAAGAAGTAAACGAACTTACGAAACAAATCATAGCCGAATCAGTAGCAGAAGAATATATAGCACATGGAATTAACAGTGATCCTAACAGCTTATACGATGCAACCTCTGGTTTAGCAAATGGAAATATGCTAGGAAGAGAAAGAAAACAAATGCCCACCATTGGTTCTTGGTACAAAAGAATTCAAGCAAAAGCAGCAGCAAATACAAATCAAGATTATAGCTTCCATTATAGTTATTTACTAAAGGTTATGAAACAATATATCAGAGAGTATGATGGACAAATGGCATACTTTGATGGACAATCTACCTTTGATTTATTAGATGGAACACTATTTATTAACTTAGATATTTCGCAACTAGAAGAAAGATTTGCAAGACCTTTAGCACAACAAATTCTACTTGCTTGGATTTGGGAAAAGTATGTTAAGAAAAATAGTGAAGATAGATCAAAAGCTTCTAAGAAAAGAGTTTTAGTAGATGAAGCATGGATGTTATTACCATATCCAGAGGCAGTAGATTTCCTAAACACCATGGCAAGACGTGCCAGAAAAAGAAATGTATCTTTAGCTATTATTTCTCAAAGATTTCAAGACTTTTATGAGAAACCAGAAGCGCAAGCGGTACTAACTTCTTCAGACACAAAGTTATTCTTAGCACAAGATAAATCAGAAATTCAATACTTAAAAGAGGTATTCAAATTAAGTGAAGGGGAATCAAGCTTTTTAATTACTTGTTTCAAAGGAGAAGGACTATTAAAAGTAGGAGCAGATAGCGCTATTATTCAAATACAGCCAACTGCAAAAGAATTCGAATTCGTAGAAACAAACTTAAATAAATTAGCACAGAAGAAAAATAAACAAGCAATAAATTATTAGGGGGAATTATGGAGAAATTAATGGCAAACCATAAGTTAACACAAAAGATATTTCTATCAATAATCGTAGTGTTATTGCTTAGTTTTGCTGTGCCCGTAAGATCACAAGCAGGAATAGGAGGAATCTTACTAGATCCGCTCTTTGACTTGGTAGGAACTATATTAGATGTTTTCGTAGGAGCACTGCAAGCATTCTTAGTAGATGGAGAATTCAATAATAGTGAAGATTCAAGTGGATTGAACTTTTACTTAGCAGACAAAGATGATTTTATGTCGAAGATAGATGATGAATATAAAGAATTTAAATATTCTACTGGAAACGGAGAGGCACAAATTACAATCAATGCCGATGAGTTAGATAAAAGTATTTGGCGGAAATAGTACATATGCAATTCCAGTTATGAGATATTCACCAGAAAAGATTTTCTCAGGGAAAATTCCAGCTCTAGATATTAACTTTGTTGATCCAGTTGACTGGGAAGATGATGACATGAATGAACGTTCTATTACACAAGCACTACATAGTACCATTGCTTCTTGGTACGTATCATTAAGAAATTTAGCAGTAGTAGCATTAATGCTAGTATTAGTATATGTAGGTATTAGAATTGTTATTAGTAGTACAGCATCAGACAAAGCAAAATATAAGCAAATGTTAATAGATTGGCTTATTGCTCTATGTATTCTATTTTGTTTACATTATATCATGACATTTACAACAACGATTGTAAATGAAATTACAGGAGCAATCACAGGAGCCCAAGATAGCAATGGAAATAATGTAGCAGTTAAAGTAGAAGGAGATTCAGATGGGACAGTAGAATTTAATACAGATTTGATGGGATTGATTCGTTTCAAAATGCAAGCACCAAATGTATCAGGCAAGATTTTGTATTTGATTTTATACTTAGCAATGGTAATTTACACATTCATGTTTACTTTTTACTATTTAAAAAGGGTACTTACAATTGCATTTTTAACACTAATTTCTCCATTAGTAGCAATGACGTATCCAATAGACAAAATAAGAGATGGAAAAGCGCAAGCTTTTGATATGTGGTTAAAAGAATATGTATTTAATGCATTGTTGCAACCATTTCATTTAATTATTTATAGTATTTTTGTAGGCTCTGCAATTGATTTGGCAGCTAAAAATCCATTATTTGCAATTGTTGCGCTAGCCTTTATCACACCAGCTGAAAAGATACTACGTAAATTCTTCGGATTTGAAAAGGCAAGCACAGCGGGAGCATTAGGAGCTGTTGCCAGCGCAGCAGGTGGAGCTGCTGTTATGAATCATATGAGAAATCTTATGGCACCTAAAAAAGGTGGTGGCGGTGGTAGCGGAAATAAAGGTATCAAAACTAAAAATAAACCAGAAGGTGCTGCACCATCTTTAGAAGAAGCATTTGGTAATGGAAGTAGTGGAGATAGCTCAAATACGTCAAGCGATACACAATCTCCAAGGGAAGCTAATCAACCAACATTAGGAGGAGGACAAGACTGGGACCAAAATGGAGGTGGCGGAGGAGAAAGTTCAAATACACATGAACCGACACAAACACCTTCAGGAGGAGAAAATGGAGGACAAGGAGGAAATCCTCCACCAGAACCAACGCCTCCACCAGAACCACCAGATTCAGGTTCGGGTTCAGATGGCATCCATTTAAAAGATACTGCTTTTGAATGGTCTGATAATGATACAAGAGGAGCAGGAGCATATCTAGGAGGAATTGCAAGATCAGGTGCTTCGTGGGCAGGTAACAAAATTGCCAATTCAGCTGCGGGACAAGGAGCCATAAGATTTGGTAGAAGTGTCGCGGGTAGTGCAAGAAGCGTAAGAGATATGGCTGCTGCAAGAGCACGTCAAGTAGGTGCATTAGCATCAGCAGGAGCTCATAAGGTAGGAGATTTCGGAAGAACTTATATACCAAAGCCTATTAGAAATTCAGCAGGTACTTTAGCAAGAGCAACAGGACATGCAGCAGTAGGCGCAGCAAAAGCAGCAGGACATGCAGCTTTAGGTGCAGGAAATGTAGCGTTACAAACAGGCGTGACAGCAGGAAAGGCAGCACTAAAAGCAGCACCTGGAGCAATACTAGGTATGGCAGCAGGTATTGCAAGTGATGACTTAAGCGACATTGGAAAATACACATTAGCAGGAGCAGCATTAAGTAGTACAATAGGATCAAGTGCAGTAGCACAAGCAGGTTCTTTTGTAGCAGACAGTTATAGACAAGGCTCTGGAAGAGCTTATGAAGCAGCACTAAAACAAAGAAAAGAAAGCTACGTACAAGATAATGAAGAATTGTATAAGCAGAAATATCCAGATGCTTCTAAGAAAGAATTAAAAGCGAAGTTGGAACAAGGAGCATACTATGACAGTATTGGAATTGAAGGAAAAGACACTTTAAAAGCTGTAAAATTAGAAGATAAAATAAAGAAAGAAATGGCTCAAGCAGGAGTAGCCGAAGAGGAGGCAAACAGAAGAGCACAAGCGCAAACAGCAGCGATTATGAAAGAAGTAAAAGATTATAGTGCAAAAGACTTAAGAGAAGAAAGTACGGTAAGAGATTTAAGAACAGACCTATCAAAACGATTAGAAAGTCAAGGATTAACAGGAAATGAAAAAATGAAAACAGTTGATATGATTGTAAGAGAAATGAAATCTGTTCGAGGAGTTAAAAACGATTTTTAAAATAACAAAGGAGAGCTATAACAATGATTAAGTTATTAAGATACTGGAACCAAAACAAAAGAAAGACATTAATAACGATTGCAGTTATAGCTCTCATTATTATTGTCATACAAATAGCAAATAGTGTAATAAAAAGGCGAAATGAAAGAGATAAGAATGAAATAAAACAAAGTACAGTAGCAAATGATATTACAAAACCAAATGAATCTATTATATCGCAAGATAAATTAACAGAAAAAGAAACAAAAGAAAACTCAGATTTTATAGAACAGTTTGTCAGCTTTTGCAATCAAAAAAAAGCGGATGATGCTTATAGTTTATTATCAGATGATTGTAAAAATGAATTATATCCAACAAAAGAATTATTTGTTAATAATTATATGAATCAAATTTTTGAAGAAACAGTCAACTATGAATTACAATTATGGTATACAGTCTCCAACTGTTATACATACCGCATTACATATAATAAAGGAAATTTATTGCAAACAGGTGGACAAGGTAATAGTAGCAACTTTTTAGATTATATTACTTTGCTAAAACAAAATGGAGAATATAAATTAAACATTAATAAATTTATTCGTAGGCAAACATTAAGTAAGCAAGGTGGCAGTAATGGAATCAATATTACTATTAATAGTAAATGTATTTATGTAGATTATGAAATTTATAACATGACTGTACAAAACAATACACAAAATACCATTTTATTAAATGATGGAACAAATGCCAATAATTTTAGCTTAATAGGCAGAAATAATAGTACTTTCTCTTCTGTTATTTCTGAATTACCAATGAGTAGTTTAACACTAGATTCACAATATAGAAAAACAATAAATATAAAATTCAATAAAATCTATATGACACGAAGTGAACTAGATGCTATGCAAATGGCCAATATCTATTTAAATAAACAACAATATGATATAAAACAAGAAAATGCAGAAAAAATCACAATAAAAATAAATCTATAAAAGTAAAAAGCAAAGGAAGGTGAGGCGATTGAATGACGAAGTTAGGAGATAAACTAAAACAAGCAGGAAAAGAAGAGATAAAGAATAAAACAAAATCCACAATCAAAAAACTTTTAATCAAAGCGATACCATTTATTGCCATAATTTTAGTAGGGCTTATGGTAGCATCTTGCCTTATTGCTTTAGTAAATATTATCAAAGAAACAGCACAAGGGATTATTAATGCCATTGTAGACTTTTTTAAAGGACCTCAAACTGTAATCGAAATTAGTGATGAACAATTAGACCAACTCATAGCCGTCATAGAGGCTACGGGAATAGATTTAGAAGATCTGGAATTACTGCGGTGATATCGATTATGAAGCACCAGACAGAGAAGAGGAAATAAAAAAAGCAAAAAGAAAATATATTAGAATGTTTTTCGAAGCACAAATTATGACACAAGAATTAAAAAGAGGAAATGACAATCTAGATAAACAAGGACGTGTATTCTTGTATCCAGAATCAACATTAGGACAAGATAATCTTACTCCTTATCAAACGCTAACTTATATTAAGTACCAATCAGATGATGCAAGTGAAAATACATTCAAAAAGAAATTAGAAGCAAACGCAAAGGATATACAAAATTATTTCTCTGTCAATGATAATGGAGAATTAGTTTTAGCGACTTTACAAACAACAGTAGTCAAAACAGAAAGTAAAACAGATGGAGACTGGTTTGCTGATAAAGATACTACTACAACATATTTTGCAACAGAAGTAACCGTAGATTACAAAAGCATGATTTCACAATATGCAACACCAATGAACTTCTTTTTAGAATTAGGAATGGTAGTAAGAAATCCAGAGTTTTTAGCAGCAGTAGTAGATTTGGTAAAAAGCAAAACAAATATACAACTAACAGTTTTAAATACAACATCTGTAGATGTTACTACACAAGTAGACAAAACAACCACTCATGTGCGTACAAGAACAATTGTTACAGATCCAACAGGTCAAGCACCAGATACACCAGTGGAAACTAGTTCAGATAAAACAACGACAACAACTACTACTACAACAGTAACAACCGTTTCGCCAGTAGTTAGAGTAACTTCTGTAGATACATGGCTATGCAGCCAAAAAATTACATATAGTAAAATTCCAGGAACAGCAATAGAAGACGACTATCTCATTCCGCAAGAAAGCGAAGATGCAAAATCATTAGGTGATGACGAAACAGTGGAAGAATCAGTTTCTTGGATAACAAGAGAAGATTCTACGGTACATACATCCATTACTAGAGATACATATGATTCTGGTATTGCATCAGACTATACAGACAATACAGACGAATTCATTAAACTATTAGATATTAAATATAGAATTCCAAATTCAAAAGAGAAAAGAACAGCAGGTGAATACTTAAAAACAGATGCAGAACTATTTTTCCAATTACTAAGCCAAAATCCAGAGACACAAGGCATGGAATTAGTCATGAGATATATCATGCAAAAATATACTGGTAAAGACTATGGTGCAGGAGACTTTAATTTTGGTATATTTGATGTAGTTTATCCAATGGGAGGAGGCGGAGTATCTCCTTTTGGATCAACTTTAGAAAGAGAAGAATTTATTCGACTAGCACAAGCATATAGTAATGATAGTGACTATGTGAAATACATGGCAAAATATGCAGGAGATTTCTATGATATTTGTACCAAATACAATATTAACCCTGCTTTGGCTTATGCACACGCCTGTCTAGAAACTGGAAATGGAAGCAGTAGTGGATGCAAAAACAATAAAAACTATTTTGGGTATGCTCATTATAATAACTCAAGCAGTGGAAAAGGCTACAGTAGTGTAAAAGAATCTATAGAAGATTATTGTAGATGGATTATCAGTAACTCTACGCCAGGAAATAGCGCTTATGCAGAAAATGTAAAAAGAGCGGCAGAATATGCTACTGGCAATGCAAAATTAAAAGGAACACCAGATAAAAATATTTATGTATTATACTGTAGATATGCTTATTTAGGTGATACACATATTGCAAATGAGCCAAGCTTTGCGAGTCCAGCAGGTATAGACTATTATATATCACATGGAAGCAACTGGGGAACTGGTGGTCGTATTTACACTTACTACATGTATGAAAAAGGTGGATTATATACAGGAGAATATAGTACAAGATGTGGACATCCCAATGGTTCAGACCCAACTACTATTGCAGAAAGAGCAGATTATGCAGTATATTCATGTAATCAAAGAATTAATATTGCAAAAGCTATCTTTGGTGACAACTGTTTTGTAGGAAGTGGAGGAACTTTAGTAGAAGCAGCTTATGAAGTTGCAGACCATTTCTTGAATTCAGGTGTAACAGTACATTATGCAGGAAGCAGTGTACTAGAGGCTACTAACAATGGAAGATATTGCATATTTAATGACATACAAGGTGCATGGGATAAGCCAATTCAAGATCCAAGCCGATATGGTGTTGTTTGTGCAACTTATGTAAGCTTAGCAATATGGAAAGCAGGATTAATAGATGAAGCAACAATTAACCAATATGCATATAATGGTTGTTCAGGAGTAAAAAGCATGCTAGAAAACAGTTCTTATGCAAGCCAATGGCAAAGAATAACAAATACAGGGGACTTGCAAGAAGGAGATATTGTTTTCATTGATGGCCATGTATATATCTATATGGAAGGCGGAAAATGTTTAGACCAAAATTACTGTGTAGTAAGTAGTAGCGGAAGTGACAATAGAGGCACATTATTAAATGCAAGTTTAGGAAGCTTCCAAGTAGCATTTAGATATACAGGGGGCTAAAAAATAAGGAGGGATTAGATGAAAAAAGGAATTATCATATTAACAGTCTTATCTATTATAGTAGCAATCGTTTTAATAGTCCTTTTTGTTCAAAAGGGTAATATAGAAAATAAACTTCAACAGAATACTACTGTAAGCGAAATAGAGAATCCCTCCGAAAAAGAGGAAATCAATCAATTAGAAGTTGTTTCAGTAAGAAGTGAATTTTTATTAGTAGAAAATTGCATCAAAACTTTTTATCAAAATTATGCAGCTATTAATAGTTCAGGAGAACAACTTGAGAGAGTATACAATTTACTAGATAACGATTATATACAAGAATTTAATATCACAAAAGAAAACTTAATTGGTAAATACGGAAATAGTAAAACAATAGAAGTAGATGTTACAAAAATATATGGTATGGCTTTAGAAAGTAATCAACATATTTATTTTGCATATGGATACTTAAGAGATACCAGTTCATCTCAAATAGCAGACTTAGCAATTGCCATTAGAATAGACAATAGTAATCAAACATTTTCAGTATTACCATATGAATATTTACAAAAGAACAACTATCTAAATGTAACAGAACAAAGCAAAATAGAGATAAACAAAACAGAAAAAATTGAAAATAAAACATATAATGTATATGAAAATAAGTATCAAAGTGAAGAAGACTATGTAACAAAACTATTTGAAAATTATATGAATAGAGCTTTGTATCATACAGAACTTGCTTATCAGTCCTTAAATACACAATATAGTCAAAAAAGGTTTGGAAATTTACAAAATTACAAAAACTTTGTAGAAAAAAATAGAGAATTATACTTATCTTATAGTATGACAAATGCGAAAAAGCCAGAAGAATTTAGCAATATGCAAGAATACTTAATGTATTTAGATACTTATCAAACTGTTAAATTAAAATCTTACCAAGTAAGTAGACAAAATAATATTACACAATATGTATGTATTGATAACCAAGACAACTATTATATTTTTCAAGAAACAGCACCAATGCAATACAATGTTATCTTAGATACTTATACTATTGACCTACCAGAATTCATAGAAAAATATAATAATATGACAGAAGAGCAAAAGGTATTATTTAATATTCAAAAGTTCTTTGAAGCAATTAATGGGCAAGACTACCAATATGCATACAACAAACTAGATGTAACTTTTAGAAATAATAATTTCGGAAGCCTAGCAGAATTTGAAGCATATGCCAAAAAGAATTTCTTTAGCGAGAATGCATTAGCAGCAGGAAAGGCAGAAAAGCAAGGAAACCTTTATTTATATGATATTACGATTAGTGATGCTAGTAAGAAAGATACCAGTACAAAGAAAAAGAATTTTGTTATGCAATTAAAAGAGGGAACAGACTTTATAATGTCCTTTGGAATTTAAGGGGGCGAGAAAATGCCAGAAAATAAACAACAAGATACATTAAAAAAAATGTTAGAAATAGGAGATCTAATTGAACAAGGAAGAGAGAATGAGGACACACAAGTAGGAACTATCAATTATTATAAAGATTTTATTTTTCAAGGGAGCAATTTAGCTGAAACAGATATCTTTGTAGCCAAAATAGAAAATATAAAAGAAAATACAAATACATATGAGCTATATTCTGGTAAAACAAATACTTTAATTGCGACTGTAGATGAACAAGGAAAATTACATTTCATGCCAGAATATATAGAAAGTTTAAAACAGATTGATGAAGGACTTACACAAATGCTTCATTTAGAAGACCTAGATTTTCAGCTTCCAGAGGAACTAGAAAAAGAAGATAAGGTATTAACGAGAGAAGAAAGAATACATCTTTCTTCTCAAAAAATGAAAACAACAAAAGAAGGAAAGACAAAAGGAGAAAACGGTACAAAAGAATTAGAAAAAGAAGAACAAGGAAAATCTCCAGAAGAAGAACAAAAACAGCGAATAGCAAAAGCAAAAAAAGTCCCAAGTCATAACATATTAATGATAAGAGAAAATAGCAATTTTTATAAAGATCACCCAAATCTAGAACCAAACCTATACTTCTATCGTGATACACAAGGTGTAGTAAAAGCTGAATACATTGACGGTAATGGACAACCTCAGCCTTCCAAATATTTTGAAGTTTCTACTACTTCACTAAGACAAGAAACCGTTAGTATTGGAAATGACGGAAACCCTGTTACTAAAGAAGTACCTCATCAAGTCATGAAAACAAAAGGACTTAATAATGTAGACAAAGACATTAGAGATATTAGAATTAATATTAAAATTGATAGTTATGGTTATTTAGATATTGAAGAAGCAAGACAAGGGCAAAACGGAGATTGGTTATCACATGATATAGAAACAAAAGGAAGAAACTATAATTCACATGCAGTCAATCAAACCACTTCTATTCGTACAAGAGCAGCTGACCCAGATAGACAAACCGAAGCCTATGAAAAAGCAGCCAATACAGGACTAAAAGAAGACGGAATAGAATATAGCGAAATGTATTTAATTCAGCATCCAAATGAATTTATCGAAAGTTTAATACAAGAAGGATATCAGAAACCAGAAGCAGTACAGATTTTAAATTATATGGTAGGACAAGAAGGCTTAAACTTAGACCAGGCAAAACAAAGAGTAAATGAAGAAATTGAACAAGGAAAATTTGAAAAGGAAGAGCAAAAGGAGAAAGAGCCAATAGAGCAAGGAGATGAAGAAGAAGGAAGAACACCATGGGGAGATGCAGAAGACAGAAGAAGTAGAAGATAAGCAGCAGAACGAAAAATAAAATAAAATTACGTATAAAAATCACTTTTTAAAATATAATTTAAAAGGTGATTTTTTATGATTATAATAAACAAAAAAAGACTAATTGCAATTTCAAGTCTATTACTCATAGCTGTATTTGCCTTCACTTTTCAAAAAGCAGAATTAAATAATACTGTACAGACAGTGACACTTCCAGTATCTAATAAAGTTATTGTATTAGATGCAGGACATCGGAAAGCCAGATGAAGGGGCACAATCAAGTAGTGGTACAACAGAGGCAGAAACAAACTTAAAAATTGCATTAAAAGTACAAAGCTTATTAGAGCAATCAGGAGCAACGGTAATTCTAACTCGTAGTGATGAAAATGCCATTTATGATTTAGATAAAACTACTTTAAGAGAGAAAAAAATATCAGATATTCATAATAGAGTAAAAATTGGAAATGAAAGCTCAGCAGACATTTTTGTATCTATTCATTTAAACAAAATTCCACAAGAACAATATTGGGGTTGGCAATGTTTTTATAAACAAAATGATGAAAAAAGCACGAGTTTAGCTAAAAGTATACAATCTAATTTAAATGAGGCAATTCAAAAAGAAAATAAAAGAGTTGCGATGAAATTAAACACAGTTTATATTATGAAACATGTAGAAATTCCTATTTCCATTGTAGAATGTGGATTTCTATCAAATAAAGAAGAAGAACAACAACTTTTAACAGATGTATATCAAGATAGACTTGCTTGGGGAATTTATAATGGAATTATGGATTATTTTATGTTATAATATAAATATACAAATTTCTATTAGTCATTTGTAGATACATCAAAAAACAATAAGGAGGATGACAATTATTATGGCAGTAAGGATGGAAAAACGGAGTTTAACAATTTTAGAACCTGATACAGTGATTGTATTTGATGAGAGGCTTCGCTGTAAGGTATTCAGCAACAAAGATGGTGTATTAACTATTGAACATATTGCTGCATATACGACTCCGTATCTTGCAATTTGCGATATGTGCAATTGTTTCGCTGAACTTGAGAAAGAATATGGCATAAGCGAAGTTAAACTTAAATTAAACCAGGTGCCAATGAGGTTGACAGCGGCAAATTCCCCAAATCCAGAAAAACTATTTAAACATTGGGAAAAACAATGGAGAAAAATGAAGATGAGATGATGTAAAAATGACTACTCCCCCAAAAGCTAATAAATGTTAGCGAGGGGGATTTTTATGTATCAAATATAAAAATAATAAAAATGCATAAAAATTCCACTTTTGGAGAAGATAGAATTAAATCTATCAAAACAAGGAGTGGAATTTTTCTATGGAATACAAAACCTTATCAATAAAAGGAACTATATTAAATCAAAATCAATTAGAAGATTATTTAGAAACGATAGCAACAGACCATAATCTCCAAAATAACTCGAGCAAAAATACTTACCCTATTCCAAGACTAAAAGAAAACTTTGAAGTCATAACAGAAGTATATAGATTATTAAATGAACATATTAAACTAAAAATTCCTATTCATCCAGCAGGAGAATGGATATTAGATAATTATTATATTGTAGATCAAACTGTAAAAAGTATTAAACAAGATTTAAGCCTGAAAAAATATAAGAAATTTTTAGGAATTGCGAATGGAAATAATAAAGGATTTGCTAGAATCTATGTATTAGCTAGTGAAATTGTCAATTATACGAACAACAAAATTGAAGGAAAAAGTTTAAGTAATTTATTGCAAGCTTACCAAAAAAAGAAAAGTTTAAGCATGGAGGAAATATGGAATATTAACCTCTTTTTAAATCTTGCTTTGATTGAAAATATTCGAGCCATTTGTGAAAAGATTTATTCCGTCCAAGTCCAAAAATATAAAGTAGAAAATATGATAGAAAGATTAGTTGAAAATAAAGATAAAGACGAATTACAATTTAATCATTTAAACAGCTACAAAGAAAAAGTAAAAGGATATGGTGAAATGAAATATCCCTTTATTGAGTATCTTTCTTATCGTTTAAAAAAGTATGGGAAAAAGGCATATCCATTTTTAATGGTACTAGAAGAACAAGTAAATAAAATGGGAATGACAGTCTCAGAAGTAGTAGAAAAAGAACATTTTGATATCGCACTTCGTAAAGTGGCAATAGGAAATTGTATTACTAGTATCAAAACGTTAAGTAGAATAAGCATGGCAGAAATTTTTGAGAAAATTAATGGAGTAGAAGATATTTTAAAACAAGATCCAGCAGGTATTTATGAAAAAATGGATTATGAAACCAAAATTGCATATAGAAATCAAATTCAGGAAATCTCTCAATCTACCAAGATTTCTGAAGTCTATATTAGCAAAAAATGTTTAGAATTAAGTCAAAAAGCAGAAACATCCGATAAAAAATCACATATAGGATATTACTTACTAGATGAAGGAAAACAAACCTTATTAGAAGAATTAACAGGAAAAAGACAAAAAAGAACTTCTGCAACAAAGAAAATACTATATGCCATAATTACACTAATTATTTTAACAGTTGGCACAAGCGGATTAATGGCTTGGTATTTATATATGCAAACACATAAAATAATCTGGTCAGTGATTCTTGGAATTTTATTACTGATCCCAGTTCAAACTATTTGGGTACAAATTGGACAATATATTTTGGGAAAATTAGTAAAGCCGAAAATAATTCCAAAACTAGACTATATAGAAGGAGTGCCACCAGAGAGTGCTACATTTGTTGTTATTCCAACTATTTTAAAATCAAAAGAAAAAGTAAAAGAGTTAATGGAAAAATTAGAAGTATACTATATGGCAAATAAAAGCGATAACTTATATTTTGCTATTTTAGGGGATTGCAGTGCTGGGAAAAATCAAAAGGAGCCATTTGACGAAGAAGTAATCGAAAGTGGGCAAGAAGTAGCAAAACAATTAAATGAAAAATATCCAGATGAGAATTTTCCAAGATTTCATTTTTTGTATCGTCAAAGAGTATGGAATGAAAAAGAAGAGTGTTATTTGGGCTGGGAAAGAAAAAGAGGGCTATTAAACCAGTTTAATGAGTATATTTTAGGAAAAGAAAGTGATAATTTTCAAACAAATACCATTGAAAAAGTAAAAGAAAAATTACCAAAGATAAAATATGTTATTACTTTAGATGCAGACACACAGTTAAGTTTAAATACAGGATTAGAGCTAATTGGAGGAATGGCACATATTTTAAATACGCCTATTTTAAATGAAAGAAAAGATTTAGTAGTTCAAGGACATGCACTATTACAACCAAGAGTAGGAATTTCTTTATTAGAAGTAGGAAAAAGTATTTTTACTAAAATTTATGCTGGTTCTGGAGGAAAAGATGCTTATACTAATGCTATTTCTGACATTTATCAAGACAACTTTGAGGAAGGAATTTTCACAGGAAAAGGAATTTATGATGTAGAAGTATTTTCAACAGTGCTTAGCAAAGAAATTCCAGAAAATACCGTTTTAAGTCATGACTTATTAGAAGGTAGTTATTTAAGATGTGGCTTAGCTTCAGACATTGTGCTAATGGATGGTTATCCAACAGGGTATAACAGCTTTAAAACAAGATTACACAGATGGATACGTGGGGATTGGCAGGTTGCTAAGTGGTTAGGAAATAGTATTTACAATAAACAAGGAAACAAAAAAAGAAATCCGCTAAATTTACTATCACGATATAAGATTTTTGACAATTTACTAAGAAGCTTAAACGAATCAACGATAATGATAAATATGATTTACATGGGTATTTTAGATATAATTTACTCTATAGAAATTGGACCAATTATTACAATTGCGATAATTTCAGCAATAATACCAATGCTATTAGAAATGATAAATCGTATCATTTTTAAAAAAGAGGCAGAAACTGTGCAAAAAACATTTATTAAAACTATTTCAGGTCTGAAAGCAAGCTTTATAAGAGCAATTCTAACAATCGCAATTTTACCAGATAAAGCATACTTTAGCCTTAATGCTTGTGTCAAAACTTTATACCGTATGATAATCAGTAAAAAGCATTTTTTAGAATGGATGACAGCTGAAGAAGCGGAAAAAACAGCAAAAAAAGACTTACTTTCTTATTATCGTAATATGGTACCAAACATTATAATAGGAGCATTAGGCATATTACTATTATTTATTTTGCCGCAGAATCTTTTTAGCATTTTTTTATTTATTTTATCGAGCTTATGGCTTATTGCACCAGCAATCATGTGTTATATCAGCAAAGAAATTAAAATACCAGAAAAAATAGAACAAATAAAGCCAGAAGAACAGAAATATTTATTAGAAATTGGACAAAAAACATGGAAATACTTTAAAGATTATTTAACACCAGAGTTCAATTATTTACCGCCAGATAATTATCAAGAAGATAGAAAGCCAAAAGTGGTTTCAAGAACATCCTCCACGAATATTGGACTAGCTTTACTAGCAGTTATTTCTAGCTATGATTTAGGATATGAAAACATAGAGAATACTATAAAGTTGTTAGAAAAAATGATA
Source organism: uncultured Clostridia bacterium (assembly GCA_948560265.1). Lineage (GTDB taxonomy): Bacteria > Bacillota > Clostridia > TANB77 > CAG-508 > CAG-273. The sequence continues at coordinate 159,642 of CAOXTD010000002.1, forward strand.
GATACCATAAACAACTTACCAAAATGGAATGGACATTTATATAATTGGTATGATATTCAAACACTACAGCCTTTAAAGCCAAGGTATATATCAACAGTCGATAGTGGGAATTTTGTAGGCTATTTATTTGTCCTCAAACAATTTTTAGAAGAGCAAACACAACAATCAATGATACCAATTATCAATCATATGATTGAACAAACCGATTTTAGAAAATTATATGATGAAGAAACTAGGCTTTTTTCTATTGGATTTAATGTAGAAGAAAATAAATTAACAGATTGCTATTATGATTTACTTGCCTCAGAGGCAAGGCAAGCAAGCCTAGTTGCTATTGCAAAAAAAGATGTGCCATCCAAACATTGGAATAATTTAAGCAGAACATTAACTATTTTAAATCAATACAAAGGATTAATTTCTTGGTCAGGAACAGCGTTTGAATACCTAATGCCAAACATGAATATACCAAAATATCCTGGAAGCTTGTTAGCAGAATCTACTGAATTTATGCTAATGTGCCAAAAAGAATACGCAAAAAAACTACACATTCCTTGGGGAATTTCAGAATCAGCCTTTTATTTAAGAGATTTGCATAATAATTATCAATACAAAGCTTTTGGAATTCCTTGGTTAGGATTAAAAAGAGGATTAGAAGAAGAAATGGTAGTAGCAAGCTATGGAAGTATTCTTGCATTGCCAGAAGAGCCAAAAGAAGTAGTAGAAAATCTAAAAAAACTAGAACAAACAGGAATGTATCAAAAATATGGATTTTACGAGGCCATAGATTATACCCCTACTCGACTTAAAAAAGGACAAGAATATGCAATAGTCAAGACTTATATGGCACATCACCAAGGGCTTATACTACTTGCCATTAATAATCTATTTCATCAAAACATTTTGCAAAAAAGATTTATGAAAAATCCGCAGATGCAAGCAATTGATATTTTATTACAAGAAAAGATGCCTGAAAACATTATTATTACCAAAGAAGAAAAAGAGAAAATAGAAAAAATGAAATATATAGACGATCAAAGTTATACTCAAAAAGAAATCACGAAACCTATTACTAGATTACCACAAGTTAATGTACTTTCTAATGAAAATTATATGATTATGACAGATAGTAGAGGATTAGGATATAGTAAATATGGAGATATATTAATTAACCGCTACAAAAAGACAGAAGATATAGAACAAGGGATTTTCTTTTTTCTAAAAAATGTTAAAACAAATCGTATATGGACAACAGGTCATATGAGCTATTTGGCAAATGCAGATAAGTATAATATTTGTTTTACGCCAGCTCAAACGAAAATAACAAGGCAAGATGGAAATATAGAGACAATTAGTAAAATTGGAATTTCGCCAGATGAACCAGTAGAATTAAGAACAATAGAACTTACCAACCATGGAATAGAACCAGAAACTCTTGAAATCACAAGCTATTTGGAGCCGGTTTTATCAGAAGCAGCACAAGAAATTGCACATCCAGCTTTTAATAAGTTATTTTTAAATTATGAATATTTAGACAGTAGCCATTCTATCTTAGTTAGTAGAAGAACTAAAAATAATAAGGAACAAAAAGTATTCTTAGGAGCTAACTTTTATACAGAAAATGAAACAATTGGAGAAGTAGAATATGAAATTGATAAAGAAAAGTTTTATGGAAGGAATAATTTAGGATTACCAAATAGCGTTAAGAATTCTGCCCCATTTAGCAATCAAATAAATCTTACCACAGAACCAATTATCAGTATGAAACAAACCATTACCGTTTTGCCAGAACAAAAAGTGACATTAAATTTCATACTTGCTGTTGGAGAAACAAAAGAGCAAGTAACAGAAGAAATAGAAAAATTTAAAAATCAAGAAACCATCAATTATCACCTAGAATTAGCAAAAGCCAAAGTAGAAGCAGCAAATCGCTATTTAGGAATTCAGACAAAAGAACTAGACTTATACCAAAAAATGGCAGGATATTTGTTAAAAAACAATCCTTTAAAAATATTAACCAATCGTACAAAAGTACTAGTACCAGTTAGCAAACTATGGCAATATGGAATTTCAGGAGATTTACCAATTTTACTTCTTCGCATTAAGAATTTAGAAGAGATAGAATTGGTAGAAGAAGCATTAAAAGGTTATGAATATTTTAAGCTAAAAAATATTCAAATGGATTTAGTAATTGTAAGTGAAGAAAAATATAGTTATGAAAGTAGAGTAAAAGAAGCTATTTTTGCAAGTATTCTGAATAAAGGATTAAGTTATTTGCAAAATATAGAGGGTGGAATTTTCATTTTGGAAAATCTATCAGAAGAAGAAATAAACTTTTTAGAGTATAGAGCCAACTTGAGTTTTGATGGAAATAGCACGATTTCTCGACACCTAAAAGAATTAGAAGAAGAGTATTTAGAAAAAATAAAAGAGGTACCAAGAGAAGAACCATCAAAATTATTAATAGAGCAACAGCCAATTCGAGAGAATTTAGAAACTGAGAATTTAAAATACTATAATGATTTTGGAGGTTTTTCAGAAGACGAAACAGAATATCATATTTGTATTCATAAAGGTAAAAAGTTGCCAACTGTATGGAGCCATTTACTAACAAACCCTAATTTTGGAACTCTAGTTACAGAAAGTATGGGAGGATATACTTGGTATAAAAATAGTAGGCTAAATAGAATAACTGCTTGGAATAACCAACCAATAATGGATGTACCATCAGAAGTTATTTATATGCAAGATTCTGAAACAAAAAAGATATGGTCTTTAGGATTTAATCCATGTCCAGATGAAAATGATTACTACATTACTTATGGATTTGGATATGCAAAATATAAACATGCAAACAAGGGGGTAACACAAAAACTAGATGTTTTTGTTCCAATGGAAGATAATGTAAAAGTACAAATGATACAATTAGAAAATAATGAGCTACACAAAAAGAAATATAAACTAATCTATTATGTGAAGCCCGTTTTAGAAGAAGATGAATTAAAGTCTCATGGATTTTTAAATTTAGATTTCTATGAAAATGCGAATATGATATGTATGCAAAATATAAGTAGTGAGGAAAATAATCAATATCTATTTGTATCTAGCAATGAAAAGATTACATCTTATACAGGCAGCAAAACAAGCTTCTTTGGTAAGGGGAATTTGACACATCCAGATGGGATAGATCAAATAGAATTAAACAAAGAAAATAGCTTATGGCAAGACGGAATCATAGCAGTGCAATGTGAAGTAGAATTAGAAGCACTAGAAAGCAAAAAGATTATATTCACTTTGGGAGTAGGGAAAGATATGTTAGAGTGTCAAGACTTAAGCTATCAATATCGTAACATCAGTAAAGTGCATGAAGAATACGAAAACACTAAAAAATATTGGAGGCAATTATTGGAAAAAGTACAAGTTACTACACCTCTTGAATCTACTAATATTCTGCTAAATGGTTGGCTATTATATCAAGTCATTACTTCTAGATTATGGGGAAAAACTGGATATTACCAATCAGGAGGAGCATTAGGATTTCGTGATCAATTGCAAGATTGTCTATCTTTAAAATACGTAGAACCAGAAATGCTAAAAAATCAAATTTTAAAACATGCTGCACATCAATTTATAGAAGGAGACGTAGAACATTGGTGGCATGAAGAAACAAGTAGAGGAATACGTACTAAATTTAGTGATGACCGATTATGGCTCGTATATTTAACAGAGGAATATATAGAATTTACAGGAGATATGGGTATTTTAGAAACAATGATTCCTTATCTGGCAGGAGAGCCATTAACAGAAGAAATAGATGAAAGATATGATTTGCATTTGTCATCCGAACAGGAAGGAACATTATATGAACATTGCAAAAAAGCAATTCAAATCTCTTTAGATTTTGGAGAAAATGGATTACCCAAAATAGGTTCAGGAGATTGGAATGATGGATTTAGTACAGTGGGAAATCAAGGAAAGGGAGAAAGCATATGGCTTGGATTTTTCCTCTATGATATTTTAAAAAGGTTCATTCCTATTTGCCAAGAGAAAAAAGAAGAAGAGCTAGTAAAGCATTATGAACAGATTATGGAAAGATTAAAAAGAGCTCTCAATTCAAAGGGCTGGGACGGAAGATGGTTTAAAAGAGCTTTCATGGACAATGGAAATGTATTAGGTAGTATACAAAATGAAGAATGTAGAATAGATGCAATAGCACAAAGTTGGGCAGTTATTTCCGGAGCAGGAGATAACGACAAAAAGTATATTTCTATGCAAAGCCTAGAAAATCATTTAATAGACAAAGAAAATGGTATCATTAAATTATTGGATCCACCATTTGACAAAGGAAATTTAGAGCCAGGTTATATTAAAGCATATATACCAGGAACAAGAGAGAATGGGGGACAATACACTCATGGAGCAATTTGGGCAGTAGTAGCAGAGGCAATGCTAGGATTTGGCGATAAAGCAGGAGAACTATATCGAATGATTAATCCAATTGAGCATAGCAGAACGAAAGAAGCGGCAATCAAATATAAAGTAGAACCATATGTTATTTGTGCTGATATTGCAGGTCAAAGAAATTTAGCAGGAAGAGGAGGATGGACATGGTATACAGGATCAAGCAGTTGGATGTATGAAACAGGAATAAAATATATTTTAGGACTGCGTATACATCAAGGAAAACTCTGTGTAGAGCCATGTATTCCCAGCAGCTGGAAAGAATATTCTATCAAATATCAATATAAAAACACAAAATATCATATACAAGTAAATAACCCAAATGGCAAAGTAACAGGAGTTACCTCATTTAAGGTAAATGGAGAAAAAGTAGAAGAAAAACAAATTAAATTAGAGGAAAATGGGGGCATTTATAAAATTGAAATAGAGATGTAAAATATCAGAAAGAGTGCTTGATTTGATTTTTAGCTCTAGAAATGTTATAATATAAAGTACTATTATTTTGTTTAGGAGGAACGCAACATGTCAAGGAAGAACGAACAACGCGAGGCAGCTATCATCAGGATTACCGTCACAATTGTGACCCTCTTATTTGTATTACTTGGAGTGGTCAAGGCTGAACAAATTTGCTATAAAATAGCGAAAACAGGTGCCAGCCTGATGGTACTCAACAACAATGCTCAGGAACAGAAAACAGACGCTATGACGGAGAACTTTACGGCAGAAAAGAAAGAACGGAACGAGAAGTTCTATCAGTCGGAAGACCTTCTGATTCGCGTATATAGCAATCTGCCTGCCTTGATGAAACTTGCTATTTGGTTTCTATCTCTGCTCCTTATGCTCCTGATTCCTTTTGCTGCAGTATTCATCACGCTAAGAGAAATAGAGACAGAAAAGTATTTCTGGAAGCGTGATCAAAGAATTAAGGAACGGCGAGAGAAAAGGCAAGAACAACTGGAGGACAAAGGGGCAGAGAAAAGGTCGCACCTGAGGCTTGTCAAGTAAAAAGAACAGTCTTTGGGATAAAGAAGGTTCGAAAAATGGATATGAAAATAGCCATTGGGCTGTTAGTAGGGTACGTAAAAATACTCTACTAATGGCTTTTTTATTTATAGTATAAATATTTCAACTATGTTGCAAAATGATGTCAGAAATATGACAAAAATATATAAAAAAACTTGTACAAAAAACGTTAATATGATATAAATATACGTAGAAAATGTGAAAGGTGGGTACGTTTTAAGTGGAAGAAAATAAAGATAACTTAAATATGCCAGAAAATGAAGATAAAAAAATGACAGATACAAATAAAAAAGTCATTTTAGTGGTAGATGATGAAAAACCAATTAGAGATATTTTAGTATATAATCTACAAAAAGAAGGATATGAAACGATAGAAGCTGAAGATGGAGAAACTGCAATTAAAGTAGCATTAGATAGAAGAGTAGATTTAATCCTATTAGATATTATGCTTCCAAAAGTAGATGGATTAACTGTATGTCAAAGGTTAAGACATACTCTTAACGTGCCAATTTTAATCTTATCTGCTAAAGATGAAGAAATTGATAAAATTTTAGGGTTAGAATTAGGAGCAGATGATTATATCACAAAACCATTTAGCGTAAGAGAACTAATTGCTAGAGTAAAAGCAAACCTGAGAAAAGCAGAAGTATCAGGACAACAAAAAGAACAAGTGGCAGAAGAAAAACAAGAAGAAAAAGCGCATAATACGATTTCTTTAGGAGAACTTACGATTGATTTAGATAAATTTGAAGTAAGAGTAAGAGGAGATGTTATCGACTTAACCCTTAGAGAGTTTGAAGTATTAAAATACTTAGCAAATCAGCCAGGTCAAGTTGTAACAAGAGAAATCCTACTAGAAAAAGTATGGGGATATGAATACTATGGAGATATTAGAACAGTAGATGTTACAGTTAGAAGAATTAGAGAAAAAATTGAAAAAGATACATCAGCACCAAAGATTTTAATTACAAAAAGAGGTGTAGGCTATTATTTAGCATCAAACTAAAAAGTAAACAAAAGGAATAGAATTAAAATGATAAAGAATATACAAACTAAGATAATACTCATTTTCTTTGTCTTAGGAATTTTGATTATTGGTTCACTTTCTTTCTCACATATCATGATGTTAGAAAAGATGAACCAATCTCTTGTGCAAAACGAGCAAAAAGACCTACAGCTTGAAGAAAAACAAAAAGAGAAAATACAAGAAAAAATCAAAGCGCAAGTAAGACAGACAGAAGTAATTGCAGTTATAGCGATTGGAAGTTTTAGTGCTATTATGGTACTAGTTAGCTATTTTAATACTAAATCAGTAGTAAAACCAGTCAATAGTTTGATTGAAAGTGCGGAAAAGATAGCAAATGGTGAAGAAGTTGAAATTGCCCATCTAGATAAAAAGAAAACACAAATAGATGAACTAGTAAATGCTTTTAGCCTTATGACAAATGAACTAAAACAAAACTTGAATGAAATGGGAAAACAAAAGAAACAAATTGAAACTATTTTACTTCACATGACAGACGGTATTATTGCTTTTGATATGGAAGGAAAAATCATCCATATTAATCCAGCAGCCAAAAGTCTACTACAATTAGATAGACAAGATAACAGCTTTAATAAAATTTTTCAAAAGCTGAATACAGACATTAATTTAGAAAAAATAGTTTATTTAGAAAATTGGACTTCTTCAGAGCAAAGACTCAATATAGGAGAAAAGTATGTTAATTTACTATTTGCTCCATTCCAAGACGAAAGCGATAAACCAGCAGGCGTTATTGTAGTAATACAAGACATTACACAACACGTAAAACTAGACAATATGCAAAAAGAGTTTGTAGCAGATGTATCTCACGAGCTAAAAACACCAATTACTTCAATTATGGGATATGCAGATACTTTATTAGAATCAGAATACGACAAAGAGATGCAAGCAAAATTTCTAGGAGTTATTAGTTCAGAAGCAAGAAGAATGGCAAGGTTAGTAACAGACTTACTAGTATTATCTCGTTATGATAACAAAAAAATTACCAAAGAAGAAGTAGAATTTGACTTAGGTGATTTAACCAAGAAATGTATCGAAAGATTAAAATTTGAAATTGAAAAGAAAAATCACCATATAGAATGTTTTGTTACAGCCAATGTTCCACCAGTAAAAGCAGATAAATATGGAATTGAAAGAGTTATCTTAAACATTATTACGAACGCAATTAAATATACGCCTGAAAATGGAATTATCAAAGTATATGTAGGTTTTGTATACAATGATGCCTATATCAAGATTATTGATAATGGAATCGGAATTCCAGAACAAGATTTAAGCAGAATTTTTGAAAGATTTTATCGTGTTGATAAGGCAAGAACTAGAGAAATGGGTGGAACAGGATTAGGGCTTTCCATTGCCAAGGAAATTTTAGACCAAAACAATGGTAGTATTGATATCAAAAGTGAAGTAGGAAAAGGAACAGAGATAGTGATCAGAGTACCTACTAAGAAATTAAGTTAGCTGTGCGAAGCAGAGCAAGCTACAGATAACTTATGCAAAGTGGAATGAAGCGAAGTTAGCTGTGCGAAGCAGAGCAAGCTACAGATAACTTATGCAATCGAGTAAAGCGAGATTGTAAACATTGATGAAAGAAGGAAATAGGAGAATGATTATAAACGACAAAGCAAAGAACATATTAGAATGGATAGCATGTATTGTTATTGCTTTTGTACTAGCGCTCTTAATCAAATATTTTATAGGAACACCAACAGTGGTAGAACAAGTTTCTATGAAACCAACTTTAATTGAAGGACATAGACTTCTTTTAAATAGATGGGTAAGAACAACGAAACAAATGCCAAAAAGAGGAGACATTATTACTTTTGAAGCACCAAGTAATGCAAAAGTATCTATACAAAAAGAAGATATTGACCTTAATAATCCAGTAGCAAAATACGAAAACGAACCAACCTCTTGGTGGGGAAAATTTACTTACTATGTATTAGAATTAAAAAAGGAAAGTTATATAAAAAGAGTTATTGGCTTACCAGGTGAGCATGTTCAAATTAAGGATGGAAAAGTATATATTAATGGAGAAGAATTACAAGAAGACTATTTAGCAGAAGGTGTAGAAACAAGAGCGAACTACCCAGATGAGTATTTTACAGATTTTATTGTTCCAGAAAATTGCGTATTTGCTATGGGAGACAACAGAAGACAATCAACAGACTGTAGGAAGTTTGGTTGTATTCCATTAGAAAAGATTGAAAGTAAGGTATGGATTCGCTTTTGGCCATTTGATTTATTTGGTAAGGTATAGTGTCAGGTTGGGGACGTTCCTTTTTCTGACAAAAGTGTCATATAGGGGACACACCTTAGAAAATTTTAGAGGAGGAAAAAAATTGTCCTTTGAGAACTTGATAGGAAATGAAAAAGTAAAAAATATACTAAAGAACAGTGTTCAAACTAATAATTTGTTGCATAGTTATTTATTTGTAGGAATTGACGGAATTGGAAAAAGCCTTTTTGCAAAAGAATTTGCACACATGATATTATGCAGTTCTAATCAAGAAAAACCATGTGCAACTTGCAAATCTTGTCTAGAATTTCAAGGGGGAAGTCATCCAGACTTTTTACAAATAGAACCAGAAGATGGCAAAACAATCAAAATAGAGCAAATTCGTTACCTACAAGAAAAAATTGCAGAAAAACCAGTAACTTCAGAAAAAAAAGTATATATTATTAGAAATAGTGATAAAATGACAAGAGAAGCAGCAAATGGATTACTCAAAACATTAGAAGAACCACCAAATTATGCAGTTTTAATTTTATTAACGGAGAATGAAAGTAAATTACTAGCAACCATTAAATCAAGATGTACTAAAATTGCTTTTCAAGCCCTTTCAGAAGAAGAAATAAAAATCTATTTACAAAATCAATCAGAGGAAAAAAGCTTCCAAATGACTAGTAATATGGTAAAACAATGTCAGGGAAGTATTGGTAGAGCAATTAAAATTGTAGAAGAACAAGAGACATATAATCAAGTAGAGAAAATAATTAGTAATATAAAAAAAGAAAACATTACGCAAATTTGGAAAGATGCAGAAATACTATATCAGGCTAAAGAAAAAATTATGGATTTGTTAGACTATATGAATGTTGTCTTTTTTGAGAAACTCCGTGAAGAGCAAGATAGAAGATATACAAAAGCAGTTGATATTATAGAAGAAACGAAAAAAAGAATAACAGATAATAGCAACTATGATATGTCTATTGATAATTTATTATTAAGAATATGGGAACAATTTGCATAAAAAGAAAGGAAAGAAAATTAATTGAAAAATATAGTAGGAATCAGATTTAAAAAGCCGGGAAAAATATACTTTTTTGATCCAGATGAACTAGAAATAAATAAGCAAGATAAAGTAGTAGTAGAGACTGCTATGGGGCAAGAACTTGGTGAGGTAGTAGTAAGTAAAAGAGCTGTTCCAGAAGAAAGCTTAACAGCACCCCTCAAAAAGGTAATTCGTATTGCTACTCAAAAAGACTTAAAACATCAAGAAGAGAACAAAAAGAAAGAAGAAGAAGCTTTTAAAATTTGCGAGGAAAAAATCAAAAAATATAAATTAGATATGCATTTAACAGAAGTTGAATACAAATTTGATAATAGTAAAATCTTATTTTATTTCACAGCAGATGGAAGAATTGACTTTAGAGAATTAGTAAAAGACTTAGCAGCAGTTTTTAGAACTAGAATTGAATTAAGACAAATAGGAGTAAGAGATGAAGTAAAGCGCATTGGTGGAAATGGAGTTTGCGGAAGAGAACTTTGTTGCTGTTCTTTCTTAGGAAATTTTGAAACAGTATCTATTAAAATGGCAAAAGAGCAAAATATGTCATTAAATCCATCTAAGATTTCTGGAAATTGTGGAAGACTAATGTGTTGCTTAAAATATGAACAAGAAGTGTATGAAGAAAAACTAAATAGATTGCCTAAAATAGGAGCAATTGTTAAAACAGAAGATGGAGAAGGAATTGTAGACTCTATAGAAACTTTAAAAGAGATGATTAGAGTCAAACTAAAAGATGGAGATGACATTTTCTATAAAAAATATCCAGTTTCCGAAGTCAAAATTATTAAAAATGTGGGAAAAGAAGAAGTAGATCCAGAAGAAAGAGAACATTTAAAAGAATTACAAGAATTAGAAAAACTAGAGAAAATGGAAAAACAAGCAAGTAATGAAGATGATATGTAATAAAATAAATAAGTCTAATTTACTAGTACAAGGAATAATAGTAAAAGAAGTAAAAAAGGAAGTAGAGAGGTGGTGAGAAAAAATGGCATATAAAATTACAGATAAATGTATTGGATGTGGAGCATGCGCTGCAAGTTGCCCAGTATCTTGTATTTCACAAGGAGATAGCAAATATGTAATTGACAAAGAAGCTTGCATCGGATGTGGTACTTGTGCTGGAGTTTGCCCAGTAGGAGCACCAGAGCCAGAAGAATAATGTAAAAAGCTACATAAAGCACAAGCTATAATAATGTAAAAAAGCTCCTCAATTTACTTTGAGGAGCTTTTTATGGATATCTATTTTTCTTCTTTACTCATTGCTTCTAAAGCTAAAAGTTCTTCCCAACGTTTATCTACTTCTTTTTGGAATTCTTCAATCATCCACTCATTTCCTTCTTGGAACATGTGTTTAAAGCGTTTTTGTGGTCTTAAAAATTCCTCAATAGGTAATTTTTTCGCAGGTTTATAATTAATAATATACTTACCATCAATTACTTCATATAGTGGCCAATAACAAGTATCTACAGCTAATTTGTTAATTTGCATTAACATATCTGTTGGGTATCCCCAACCTCTAGGGCATGGTGCTAAGACATTTAAGAAACAAGCACCTTCTGTATAAATTGCCTTCTCAGATTTTTCATATAAATCTTTGAAATTAGCAAAAGCAATTGTTTGAGCCACATATGGCAAATGATGTGATGCCATAACCTCTGTTAAATCTTTTCTAGATTGCATCTTTCCAGGGATTACTTTACCCGCTGGAGAAGTTGTTGTATCTGCAAATCTTGGTGTGGCAGAAGAACGTTGAATACCTGTGTTCATATAAGCACCATTATCATAACATACATAAACCATATCATGACCTCTCTCCATAGCACCTGATAATGACTGAATACCAATATCATAAGTTCCACCATCTCCACCAAAAGCAATAAATTTTGTATCTCCCTCAGTTGGCAACTTTCCTTGCTTTTTCATAGAACGGTAAGCAGCTTCTGCTCCAGAAAGGGTAGCAGCAGCATTCTCAAATGCTGTATGAATATAAGAGTCTGTCCAAGCTGTATATGGATACATAAAGGTAGAAACTTCCATACAACCAGTAGCATTACTAATTACCGCATGATCTTCTGGCTTTAAAGCACGAAGCACCATTCTAGCAACAGGAGGAGCACCACAACCAGCACACATTCTATGTCCTGAAGTAAGTCTAGAAGGTTTATTTGCAACTACTTCTTTTACATTATACATTTTTAAAATCTCCTTTCATTTTGTCAGTTTGGGGACGTTAAGTCAGCTGTGTGACGCGAAGCGAACTACAGATGATTTATGCGGTGGAGCAACGCGAAACGTATAGTTTAATTGACATCTGTCCCTCAACTGACATTATTTTCTCAATCCCACATAACGATATGGATTATCTATTTTTCCAGTTTTTACAACATCTTGTAAATAGCTATATACTTCATGAATATCTTTAGAGGTTGTGTCTCTACCACCAATTCCATAAACATAGCTAACAGTTGGTACTTGTTTTTGACCTACGTACATGCTTGAAACCACATCTTCAAATAAAGCACCACCAGCACCATTTAAAGAATCACTACGATCCATAACAGCGACAGCTTTTAAGTGTCCTAAAGCTTCAGAAATTTCTTCAGCAGGGAATGGCCTAAACATACGGACTTTTAATAATCCTGCTTTAACACCGCTAGTTCTTAATTCATCAACGACCGTTTTTGCAGTTCCAGCAGTAGAATTCATACAAACAATAGCAATCTCAGCGTCATCTAGCATGTATTCTTCAAAGAAAGAGTACTTTCTACCAGTTATTTTTTCAAAATCTTTTGCCACATCAGCAACTACTTTCTTAGCATTTCTCATAGCTTCAGCTTGTTGATATTTATGTTCAAATAAGAATGGTTGAACATCTAAAGGACCAACTGCCATTTGTTCTTTTTCATTTAATAAATAATGTTCTGGATGATAAGTACCTACAAACTCTTTTACTTTATCATCTTCAATAAGCTCAATATTTTCAATAGAATGTGATGTAATAAATCCATCTTGACAAACCATTAAAGGTAACAAAACATCTTTATGTTCAGCAATACGATGAGCCATAATTAAATTATCATAAGCCTCTTGATTATTTTCTGAAAATAACATAATCCAACCACTATCTCTAGCGCCCATTGCATCTGAATGGTCACAATGAATATTTAAAGGACCTGAAACAGCACGGTTAACTAATGACATAACAATAGGAAGTCTCAAACTAGATGCAATATAAATCATTTCCCACATATAAGATAAACCATTAGCAGAAGTAGCTGTCATAGCTCTTGCACCTGCAGACTCTGCACCAACACAAGCACTCATAGCGCTATGTTCACTTTCTACCGCCACAAATTCTGTATCTACTGAACCATTACTAACAAAAGTAGAAAAGTATTGAGGTATTTCAGTAGAAGGTGTAATAGGGAAAGCAGCTACTACATCAGGATTAATTTGTTTCATAGCAATAGCAGCAGCTTCATTTCCACTTAATCTTTCTCTAATTCCCATTTTTTTTATTCCTTTCTCTTTTTATTTTTCGCCCTCATCTACCATTTCAATAGCTTTAAAAGGACATACTTTAGCGCATACGCCACAACCTTTACAGTAATCATAATTAAAATCCGTACGCTTTTGGTCTTTTCCAACAGGAATGGCGTTATCTGGACAAACAGGGAAGCATAAGCCACATTGTGTACATTTTTCAGAAATATATTTTGGTCTAATACTTCTCCAGTCACCAGTTTTAAATTCCATTGCATTACCTGCTTCATAAATATTTCCAGCAATGGTCATATCTTGAACAGGAGTATTTTTATCTATTTTTGTTGACATTGTCTACAATCTCCTTTCGTGTCAGGTTGGGGACGTTCCTTTTTCTGACAAACTTGTCAGGTTGGGGACATACCTTAAACTAACAAATCTATTATTGTATTTTTTGAACCTCTTTTAAAGCAAGTTCCAAAGCCTTCATATTACCTTCAATAACTTCAGGTTTTTTCGCAAATTTATGTCCAAAAGAACCTTTCATATCTGCTAAGAAATCTTTTTCTTCCATAATACTAGCAACTTTTACAATAGCAGCAAGCATTGGAGTATTAGGAAAATATTTTCCTAACGTTTCTAAAGATACTTTTTTAGCATCTATAGTGTAAACACTACCTTTGTATCCACGTAATACTTTGTCTAAATAATCTTTTCCTTTAGTAGTGTTAATCACAATAGCACCATCTTGTTTTAGTCCAGCAGTTACATCTACACTTTCTAGTAGAGTATCATCAACAACTACTACGTAATCAGGTTCATAGATGTTACTATGAATACGAATAGGGGTATCACTAATACGGTTATAGGCAGTGATTGGTGCGCCCATTCTTTCAGGACCATATTCAGGGAAACCTTGAATATACTTTCCTGTATTAAAAGCAGCGTCTGCTAAGAGTAAAGAAGCTGTTTTAGCACCTTGACCGCCTCTACCATGCCATCTAATTTCAACTAAATCTTTCATTTAGAATAGTTTCCTCCTTTTTTATAATTTGTGCTTTAATTCTATTCTTAAATTGCTGTAATGTCAAGAAATCTGACCAAGTTGTTCTAGAAAGTTTTGAAAGAAACTATAAAAGAAATTAGGAAAAAGTAACATGACATATATTGACACATTTTAAAACAGTATGTTATAACTAAAGTGCGAATAAAAACATACCAATAGTGCAAAAAATAATGAAAAATGTGCATAAAAGAGAATAAGATGCCAATACTAAAGAAAAAAGGAGAGATAATTTATGAGAAAAAATTTAACAGCTAAAAGCAATATAAAAAATGTAAGAAATAAAATATACTTGAATAATAATTATAATCGGTATAACTTTAGTTGCTTTAGTTGTGACCATAGTGATATTACTAATCTTAGCAGGAATCACAATCATGTACACCATGGGAGAGAATAGTATTTTCAAAAAAGCACAAGAGGCAAAGAATAAGACAGAAGATGCAATCAAAAATGAGCAAGAATATATGAACCAAATAGAGAATATGATAAATGAATATACAAGCGGAACAGGAAGTCAAACAAAGCCACAAATAGGACCAGACAAAAAAGGAGAAATCTTAACAGAAAATAAATCAAACTATACAGACGAAACAGGAACAGCAGTAATTCCAGGGGGATTTTGTGTAGTAAAAGATAGTGTAGAGAATTCAACAGACAAAAATACAGTAGAAAGTGGCTTAGTAATCTCTGATATAGCAGAAGATGATTTAGATAATAGTAAACATGGAAACCAATTTGTATGGATACCAGTTACTGATTACAGTAAGTTTCATTTAATAGAGGGATATTATAATGGTAGTTTACAGACATATTTAAGTGCAGAAACTAATCCAAATAGAGAGGCAGGAAATGCAACGATTGCTGGATCACCTGGAAAGCCATATGTAGCTAATAATGTAGCAGGAACAGCAGAAAGCATAGCAATGTATAAAAGTGTTAAAGATAATGGAGGCTTCTATATTGCACGTTTTGAAGCAGGAATAACTGGTACAATAGATAATAGCAGTTTAGAAACTCGAACCTTAGCGGATGGAAGTGTAAAACCATTATCTCAAAAAGGAGTAGGAGTATGGAATTATATTCCATGGGGTGGAACTTCAATAGTGGAAGCTTCTGATAATTTGCCTGGAAATGATAGTGCTAATGGTGCAGTTAAAGTTGCAAGAAGTATGTATCCAGCAACTGATACTGTTCATAAGGTAACAAGCACTTTATGCTATGGAGTACAATGGGATGCAGCATTAAATTTTATTGATACAAATTATGAAACAGGGAACGTAGCAGATGATAGTTATGTAAAAGATAATACAGGAACAGGAAATTATTCAAGTCCGTTAGCAACTACAGGAAGCAAGATAGCTTACCAACAAAAGCATATTTACGATATGGCAGGAAATATTTGGGAATGGACTATGGAAGCTTATGGAACTGTTTATCGAGTAGGACGTGGTGGTGATATTGGTGGTGATGCCCATATTAATTCGGTTTCTAGCCGATATGGACGTTTGCCAGATGTAGAATGGAATGTTTTTGGCTTCCGTACAGCTTTATACTTATAATTCTACTTTTGCAATACAAAATTTTATGTTCTATTTTAAATGAATGTATAAAAAAGGAAAATATAAAAGAAAAAGGAGGAAATAGAAATATGACTAATAAGAACAGAAAAGGCAGTGATGGTATTACGCTTGTTGCTTTAGTTGTGACCATAGTGATATTACTAATTTTGGCAGGGATAACTATCATGTATACTATGGGAGATAATAGTATTTTTAAAAAAGCACAAGAAGCAAAAAATAAGACAGAAGAAGCAATCAAAAGTGAGCAAGAATATATGAAACAAGTGGATAATATGATAAATGGATATATTAATGGAACAGGAAATGAAGGAAACCAATGGTAATATTCATACAGATTGTATTGCAAGTGCTACCAGAGGCGTTGCACCGGGATTTTGTATCTAGAAATAATTCAAACAAAAAATGTGAAACAAAACTGATAAAGACATCAGAAAAAATTTCACATTTTTATTTTTTGTCATTAAAAAACATAGAAAGAGTGATATAATACCAATATAAAAATAGGACTAAAATTATTCAACAAGGAGAAATTATGAAAAAGAAAATAATAATAGTTATTTCAATTGTTATATTTGTATTAGCTTTGGCAGCAATTAATATTTTTTTTAATAGACAAAATGAAACTGAAATAGAAGGAAATGATAGGCAAGAGACTGCAAAAACGGAAGAAAAAGTAATAGAAGTTACAAGTAGAAATTTTGAAGAAGAAGTAATAAAAAGTGAAAAGCCAGTAATAATAGATTTTTATGCAACATGGTGTGGACCTTGCAAAAAATTATTTCCAATAGTAGAAGAAACAGCAAAGGAAAATGAAAATGTAAAATTTGTAAAAATAGATATAGATAATACAGAAGACATAGCACTAGAATATCAAGTCAAGTCTATTCCAACACTATTGCTTATTCAAAATGGAGAAGAAAAAGATAGAATAGTAGGAATTGTAGATAAAAACCAAATTTTAGATTTTATAGAAGGGAAATAATCTATGCAAGAAGTTGCTCAAAAAATAAAACAAGCAGGTGGAACTTTATACTTAGTAGGTGGAGCTATTAGAGACCACCTATTAAACTTGCCCACAACAGATAAAGACTATTGTGTAACAGGACTAACAAGGGAACAATTTCAAACTCTTTTTCCAGAGGCAAAAATACAAGGCAAAGAATTTCCAGTTTTTATATTAAATCAAACAGAGATTGCTTTAGCCAGAAGGGAAAGAAAAACTGGAAAAGGACATAAAGAATTTGAATTTTTAACGAGTCCAGATATTAAAATAGAAGAAGACTTAGCTAGAAGAGATTTAACGATAAATAGTATTGCACAAGATGTACTAACAGGCGAAATCATAGATCCATTTTATGGGAAAAAAGATATCCAAAAAAGAATTTTAAGAAAAACAACAAATGCTTTTGCCGAAGACCCATTACGAGTTTATAGAGTAGCAAGATTTATGGCAACATTAGATAATGGTTTTACCATAGACACAGAAACTCTAGAAGCAATGCAAAAATTAAAATCTGAACTATCAACGCTTTCTAAAGAGAGAGTATTTAGTGAATTTCGAAAAGCGATTTCAAGTTCCAAACCATCTATATTTTTTGAAACACTAAAAGAGGCAAATGTACTAGATGTTCATTTTCCTGAAATTGCAAACTTAATAGGTCAAACCCAACCGCAACAGTACCATCCGGAAGGAGACGCATATAACCATACTATGATAGTAGTAGATAATGCAGCACAATTAACAAATGATTTAGCTGTTCGTTTCAGTTGCTTAGTACATGACCTTGGAAAAGGCTTAACGCCAAATGAAATGCTGCCACATCATTATGCGCATGACGAAAAAGGAATAAAATTAGTACAAAGGTTGGGAAATAGAATAGGAGTACCAAACTCTTGGATAAAATGTGGTAAAGCAGCAGCAAAATGGCATATGAAAGGTGGCATATTTGAACAAATGACACCTAAGAAACAAGTAGAATTAATAGAAAATATAGCAAAATCAATGTTAGGATTAGAAGGACTAAAAATAGTAGTTGCTTGTGATAAAAACCGTGATAGGCAAGATTTGCAAACTACTTTCCATCAAATTGAATTTGCTAAATTAGGAGAAGAATGCTTAAAGCAAATATCAGGAGAAAAGATACAAGAGAAATACCCAAATTTAGCAGGAAAAGCCTTTGGAGAAAAATTACATGAAGAAAGAATAAATTGGATAAAATCAATTGACAGAAATTAATTTTTTGTTTATGATAATCACAGGAATATTAGAGAAAGATTAACGAAAAAGAAAAATGGATATAATAAACCATAAGAGGAGTTAAAGTATGTCAAAAGAAAAATTAATCAAGCAAGAAAATGGGTCAGTTGCAGTATTTGCAATTGCTACTGTTTTTAGTTTAATTTTTATATTAGGAGGAGTTTTTGCTGTTAGTAGTACTAATCGAAAAAACCAATTAAGAACTTTACTAAAAATCAAAGAGATTTATTCTCAAGGGATTGGACAAGTTAATCAGGTTAGCTTATATCATGAAGAAGCTGACACAAAAGGTTATATAGCAGACGGGCTAACAGCATTTTATGATGCTATTAATAATATAGGAAGCGGACATAGTAATAATACAAAAGTATGGAAAGACATTAGTGGAAATGGAAATGATTTAGAACATCAAGGCTCAGAAGATGTTACATGGAACGACAATGCATATGATTTTGTTACTCCAGAAACAAACTACTTTGAAACAGAAAATGCTATATCTTTAGGCAATTCCTCAAGAACTATAGAAATAGTATGTTCTTTAGAAGAGGAAGGTGTAGAAAATTTACTTGGACTAGGAACGGAAAATGCAGGAACCTTAAATGACGTTATTTACTATAATAATGGAGTGAATATCAACAACTATGGCAACCAAGCAAATGAAGGAATTTCGGATAGAGCCTTAGAAAAAGGAAGAACTTATATTACAACCATTACTTATGATAGTACAAGTCATACAACTAATTATTATACCAATTTACAAGGCAAAGAAAATGTAGCTTTCCAAACTATCAATACAGCAGCAACTACATTAACAGTTGGCAAAGGAAAAGACAGTACACATAATAAAAATAAAAGATTTAAGTTACAAGCAATTCGTATTTATAATCGTGTTTTAACAGAAGAAGAAAGAATAACAAATTATACTCTAGATAAAGAAAGATATGGAATAACACTAAATGAAAATGATTATGCATCTAATGGACTAATAGCAAGATTTGATGCTATCAAAAATGTAGGAGCCACACATGACAATAACACTGGAACATGGAAGGACTTAAGTAATAATAATCATGATGCAACACTATCTAACTTTACAGGAGAAACGACTAGCGGTTGGACGGAAAATAGTTTAGTATTTGACGGAACAGATGATTTTGCAACAATTCAAGGGCTAGACCTGTCAGAATATAAGGATATCACAATTTGTGCAACTTATAAAGTGCTATCTATGCCAGAAAACAAAGCACCAGCAGTAGTAAGTTCTAGTACAGATAATGAAGGAAAAATTTATTTTGGTTATGGTAGCCAATATGGAGCAAATATAGCGAATGCCAATACTTATGCAATGAATTACTCTGTGCCAAATACTTGGGTATATGGAGAACCAAATATAGTAGAAAAAGACAAAATAAAAAATGTGATTGTAACTTACATGGGAAAAAATGCAGAACAATATAACAGGGTTTACTGTAACAATCAAATGATTGCTGAAAATCAAACAACAGCGACAACTAAATGGTCAAGCGATACATTAGATATTGGAAGAGCGTTTGGCGGAAATAATACAAATCACCCATATGCAAATATTGAGTTATATAGCTTACAAATTTATAACAGAGCATTAACAAAAGCAGAAGTGAAATTAAATTATGAGATAGATAAGGTGAGATTTGGATTATAAAGTAAAAAATAGATAGAATAACAAAAAGAGTTATTCTATCTATTTTCTTGTTGGTGAAGTTTTTCACGCATATCAGCAAATAATTCATTAATATTAATGCCTAGGACGTTTGCTAACGCAAATAATTCGTAATCTTTTACGGTCCTTTTATTTATTTCTATATCATAAAGGCTCTGCTTATGAATACTAATTCCAAGTAGCTCTAATTTAGCAGAAAGTGCCTCATAAGATAAGCCTTTTTCTAGCCTATGTTTTCGTAGTGAATTACCAATCACATTAAGATTTCCATCAAATTTATTAATCAGTGACATAATTTTTCTCACTTTCTTAAATTTATGTATTGATTTTATATCTTTTTTTATGTTATGATATAAGCGTTAACACTTATACAATATTTTTATAGGGAGAAGAAAGATGAAATATTCAAAAGAAACATTAGAAAAAGTAACAGGTATTACACTAATTGCCTTAGTTGTAACAATAGTAGTATTACTCATTTTAGTAGGAATTACTATGAATTATGTAATAGGAGATGATGGCATATTCCAAAAAGCACAAGAAGCAGGCTTTAAAGCAGAAGTATCTAGTATAAAAGAACAATTTGAATTAAAAAAGTTATTAGGAGATTTTGGGCAAAATGAACAACTTGCTCTTGAGGGATTGAAGGACATACAAAGCTGTTTAGATAGAGAAATAGAATTAATGAAACATAGTGCTAATGATACTAATACGGACATAGATCGTGTAGGAATAGCCCAAGAAGTGAAACAATTAATAGTAGAAATTGATAGAATAGCGAATGATACCAAAAACAAAGACAATATTAGTTTATTAAATGGGGAATGGAAGCAGGAAATTAATGCTACTGTTCAACAACTGGGGATTGAAAAGCTAGAGAATGATACAACAGAAAGTTCTATGTCTTCTATAGAAAAAGTAGAAAGCGCGAAAAGACAAATAACAAACATGATTAATAAATTAAGTACAGAAAACATAAATGGAAACATAGAAATTGACTTTGAAATTCCAGAAAAGTGGAAAGGAAAGTTGAAAGTCGTTGAAAATGAATTAACTTATATTGGAACAGATGCAATAGAAAAATCATGGGCTTCTGATGTAGGCATAGACGGAATACCAACAGAATAGAAAGTAAAAAAGAAACTGATTTAGTAGATAACAATAAAGAGGTTTCTTTTTTATAATTTCCAACTTTTTCAACAAATACAATACGGAACATTGATTTTTTCCGTTTTTTTTAGTATAATAGATACGTTAGAAAATGCATTTTTATGATTACCCAAAAATTTAAAGAGGAAAAGGCGAAAAGTAAATTTTCGCCATCCAGTATATGTAAGCTTTCAAAGCTTACAAAATCAAGAAAGGAGAGTATGTTAGTTTTGAAAGCTAACATCTACTAGGAAAATGGGAGAAGTTATTGTAGTTACATCAGGAAAAGGTGGAGTAGGAAAAACAACAACAACAGCAAATGTAGGTTCATCCCTAGCATTAAGAGGCAAGAAAGTAGTATTAGTAGATACTGATATTGGACTTAGAAACCTTGATGTTGTTATGGGGTTAGAAAATAGAATTGTATATGATATTGTTGATGTAGTAGAAGAAAAATGCAAATTAAGACAAGCTTTAATCAAAGATAAACGTTTTGAAGAGCTATTCTTACTTCCAGCAGCCCAAACAAGAGATAAAAGTGCAGTAAATGAAGAACAAATGAGAGAATTAGTTGAAAAATTAAAAGAAGATTTTGATTATATTATCATTGACTGTCCAGCAGGAATTGAGCAAGGATTTAAAAATGCAATTGCTGGTGCAGACAGAGCTATTGTTGTAACAACAGCAGAAATTTCTGCAATTCGTGATGCAGATAGAATTATTGGATTACTGGAAGCATCAGAAATTAAAAATCCACAATTAGTAATAAACCGTTTAAGACCAAATATGGTTAAAAAGGGTGAAATGATGGAAGTTGACGATATTGTTGATTTATTATCCATTGATTTAATTGGTGTTGTACCAGATGACGAATATATCATTACACAAACCAATAAAGGAGAACCTGTGGTAACAAACCATAAAGCACCTTCAGGAAAAGCTTACATAGAAATTGCACAAAGAATTCTAGGAGAAAATGTTGAAATTACAATTCCAGGAGAAGATAAAGGTTTTTTTGCAAAGATAAAGCATTTCTTTGTTCACTAAAATGGTGCTTGTACTTTAATATCATAAGAAAATAGACAGTTGGAGGACAAATATGTTTGAGAATATAATCAAGTTCTTTAAGAACATTGGGAAAAAGGAAAGCACAAAAGAAAGTTCAGATACAGCAAAGGAAAGATTACATTTGGTATTAATGCAAGATAGAGCCAATGTATCAGCTGACTTTTTAGAATTAATGAAACAAGAGATTATTGAAGTTATCAAAAAATATATTGAAGTTGACGAAAAAGCAATTGATGTTCGCTTAACTAATAAAGCTAGCGAAGATGGAACAGTTGGAGCTCCAGCACTTTATGCGAATATTCCTATTACTACTATTAAAAATGAAGTCCGTAAAATAAATAATACAGAGCCAAAAAGCGTAGAAGAAAAGAAAGAAAAAGATAATTCGAAGCTTGTTGAAAATGTAGATGAGGCAAAAGTAGAGAAAAAGAAGGAAAGTGAACAAGAAACTAGTCAAAAAGAAAGTGAAGTAGAACAAAAAGAAAAAACAGCAAAGAAAAAAGTAGAAAAGAAAGAATCAGAGAAAAAAGAAAAGACCGAGAAAAAAGTAAAAGAAACTGAAAAGCTTGAAAAAGAGAAAGAGAGCAAAACAAAAGTAGAAAAGGATGAGGGAGAAAAGGTAAAACAACTAGCAAAGAAAAAGTAATAATAAGCGCATAGAAAAAGCAGAAATAGAACACAATGAAAAATAGGAAAAGTTTTCAAAAAAGAAAATTTCTAGATGCGTGAGGATAAGAATGAAAAAAAAGATATTAAAAAATATTGAGTGGGGAATATTAGTATGTACTTTTTTACTAATTGTAATCGGATTAGTAGCACTATTTTCTGCCACTCAAAATTTAGATTATGAGGAATTAAGAAAACAAGCCTTATGGTTTGTTATTAGTATACCAGTTGTCATTTTTGTAATGATAATAGATTATAATTTTTATTGCAAAATATCGCCATTCCTATATGGTATTAGTATTCTTTTGTTAATAGTAGTATTATTTACTGAACCTATTAATGGCGCCACTAGTTGGTTTTCCATTGGTCCCTTTTCTTTTCAGCCGGCAGAATTTGCTAAAATAGCAGTAATTCTATTTACAGCGAATGTTATGGTAAAACTTCAAAAAAAAGAAAAAGATGAAATAAATCGTATATGGAAACTAGCATTAACGATATTAACGGTTGCAGTTCCAGTTGTAATTATTATTAAACAACCAGATTATGGAACAGCACTAGCCTTCTTGGTTGCTCTTATTTTTATGTTATTTGTAGCTGGAATACGAAAAAGATATATTTTAATAGCTACTCTATTAGTAGTCATTATTGTGCCTTTAGCATACTTCTTTATTTTGCCAGACCATGCAAAATCTAGAATAGATGTTTATTTAAATCCAGATTTAGATCCGAGAGGAGCAGGATATAATATTATACAGTCTAAACTTGCAATTGGTGCAGGGCAGGCTTTTGGAATGGGAATCTTAAAAGGGAACCAAACACAGTTAGGCTATTTGTATCCAAAAACAACAGACTTCATTTTTGCTGTAATAGGTGAAGAAATGGGATTTGTAGGAGGTGCAGCTATTATTATATTATATGTGGTCTTGCTAATACAGTCCATTAAAGTAGCAAAGACTGCAAAAGATGATGTCGGTTCTTACATTGCAGCAGGAATTACAGGGATTTTCTTTTTCCATATGTTGGAGAATATTGGTATGACTATGGGACTTTTGCCGATTACGGGAATTCCACTGCCATTTGTAAGTTATGGAGGCAGTTCACTATTAACAAATTTGATTTTAATTGCAATTTTATTAAATATTAGTTCACACAGACAAAGAACGCTATTTGTAGAGTAATTTGAAAATAAGTATAAAATGTGATATAATGAAGTAAGCAATTTTGCTTTTTGAATAGATATCCCCTGCTTCACACTGCAAAGTGTTATCATTATTTAAAACAGAGTATCAGCCCCAAACAAGCGCATTTTGATGTGAAGAGCACCGCAAGAAACAAAAGAGGATCCGCTGATAGCTTATCAGCGGATTTCTCGATTTTATAAAAGTATAAAAATAGGAGTAATAAATGTACTTAAAACCATTAAAAATAGGAAATGTCATATTGAAAAATAATATTTTGCTAGCACCAATGGCAGGAATTACAAACCTGCCATTTCGCCGTGTTTGTGAAAAATTTGAACCAGGGTTAGTGTATACAGAAATGGTCAGTGGTAAAGGTTTGTTTTACCAAGATAAAAAAACGAATCAGTTATTAAATATGCAAAATGAAACAAGACCAATAGCAGTGCAAATTTTTGGAAATGATATAGAAGCAATGGCATATAGTGCTAAAGAAGTTAGTAAAATTGCAGATATTGTAGACATTAATATGGGATGTCCAGCACCAAAAGTGGTCAAAAATGGTGATGGTAGTAAATTGATGCTTAACCCAGAATTAGCACAAGAAATTATACAATCAGTTGTGCAAAATGCGACAGTTCCTGTTACTGTAAAAATCAGAAAAGGATGGGATAAAGAACACATCAATTGCATTGAATTTGCTAAAATGGCAGAAAAGTCAGGAGTAAGTGCTATCACAATTCATGGAAGAACTAGAGACGAATTTTACACAGGAACAGCAGACTGGGAAATGATTAAAAAAGTAAAAGAAACAGTTTCCATTCCAGTAATTGGAAATGGTGATATAAAAACTCCAAAAGATGCCTTAAAGATGTTTGAGAAGACAGGCGTAGACGGAATCATGATAGGAAGAGCATCTATTGGAAATCCTTGGATTTTTAAGCAAATAAAAGAATACTTAAAAAATCCACAAAATGCTATACAAGAAATTGACAATCAAGAACGATTACAATTGCTATTAGAACATATCGAATGGCAAGTACAAGAACTAGGAGAAAGCACAGGAATAAAAGAAATGAGAAAGCATATGACATATTATTTAAAAGGTTTGAGAGAAGCGAGTAGCATAAGACAAAAAATCAATGCCATAGAAACTAAGAAAGAACTAATTGAGTGTTTAACTGAATACTTTAAAAGTTTATGAATATAGATAAAAGAGAATAGAAATATTCTCTTTTTATTTGACCAAAAAGAGAAGAAATGAGGTAAGTATGAAACTAAATAAGAAAGTTATCATTATAACTAGTGTAGCAATTTTAATTATTATTGCAATTATTTTTGCTTTTTTTATGAAAAATGCTAATAAAAATTTGAATATTGGAAATAATTTAAATAACAAAACTCTACAAGAAGTAGAGGAATATATTTTAAATATTAGTTCATATGAAACAGAAGTAGAAGTATCCATAGAAAGTAATAAAAACAAAACAAAATATCTTTTAATTCAAAAGTATGTGAGTCCTAATATAGAAAAACAAACAGTAAAAGAGCCAAGCAATATTCAGGGATTAGAAACTATTTATGATGGAAACAAACTTACAATTCATAATTCTAAATTGAACCTAACAACAATATACGAAAACTACCCCTACTTAACAGATAATTATATATGGCTTCATTCTTTCATAGAAGATTATAGAAATGCAAAATCCAGTGGAGAAAAAACGAAATTATATGAAGAAAATAATCAAATTATTATGGAAGTAGAACTTTCTCAAGGAACACCATATGTAGCAAGCAAAAAATTAGTCATTGATAGAATTACAGGAAATATTCAAAAATTAATAGTACAAGATAAGAACCAAAAAAATCTAGTTTACATATTATATAATGAGATAAAAATGAATAGTCTAAAAAAAGAGGAAGTATTAGCATTTCGCCTGCAAGAAAATAATATAGCGCAGTATTAAAAAGAAAGCCTCTTTTTAAACTAGATTTATTTCAAACTAATATTAAAATATATCAATATAAAAACCTTAAATACACAAATATTAGGAGTGAAGAAAAATGATAGTAAAAAGAGGAGATATGTTTTATGCAGATTTAAGCCCTGTAGTTGGTTCTGAACAAGGTGGTGTAAGACCAGTACTTATTATTCAAAATGATGTAGGAAATAAACATAGTCCAACTGTAATTGCAGCAGCAATTACTTCACAAACAGGAAAAACAAAACTACCTACTCATATAGAAATAGAACCAGAACAAAGCGGATTAAAGGCTGAATCAGTAGTGTTGACAGAGCAAATTAGAACCATTGATAAAAGCCGCTTAAAAGAAAAAATAGGACATATTGATGACGAGAAAATTATTAATCGAATTAATAATGCATTAGGTGTTAGTTTCGGATTAGAAGAGTAACACCAAGCATAAAAAAATATATCACAATTAGTAAAGTGATATATTTTTTATGCCTTAAGAGATTGCAATAATTTCTTTTATCCTTTTCTTAGTCTCTTCATATCCTCTTTGATAAAAATGGTCCATTTTACTAGTATCTAAAAGAGGCGTGTTAACAGTAGTAACTTTTAGTAAATAGTCTGCACCTTCCAATTCATAATTAGAAAGCTCTTGTCCCATTAATTCTATAGAACCACTAATGACATCAATAATATTCTTATTTTCTTTACATTTTAATTTCTTAGGAAAGATAATACTAATGACTTTATCCACTCCATTTTCTTTTAATTCTTTCCAAGGAACATTTTCTCTAATTCCACCATCTACTAATTTATAGCCTTGGTAATCACATGGTGAAAAAACTCCGAGGGAAACTACAACTAGCCCTTACTGCTTTGGCAATGGGGGCATCATATATGTATTTAATTTTATTAGAATAATTTCGTCTTGTATCTTTTGGCCTTAATATAGATGAAAAAAGATATACAGTTCCATCATCTAAGTTTACGCTAGAAATAATGAGATTTTTAGGTATCTCCTTTATATTGTAAATATTTCTTTCCAAACAAGCCTTTTCAATGATTTTTTCTATTACCTTTCCACTATTTAAACCATCAATTACAATTTGTCTTTTGAAAATGAGTCCCATAATTAGTTTTATGATATTTTTCCATTCAACATATTTTATTTTCTTAGCATACTTTTTAAATAGTATGTATATTTCATCAGCAGTGTATCCACTTGCATATAATGCCGCTACAATGCTTCCAGAAGAAGCTCCAGAAATATAATCAAAATGTATATTTGCTTCTTCAAATGCTTTTAAAGCACCTATGTGTGCAGCACCTTTTATGCCCCCACCGAGCCAAACATAATCCTATTTTCATATTCTCCTCCTTTTTCCCTATATAAGGTAGTATATGAAAGAAAGAGTTAATATGTTGATATGTAGAATAATGTCGAAAAAAATCACACGATTTTTCTTGTAATATGGCGCAAGATAATATAAAATAAATTCATTATATTTTTAGCCGAAAGGCTTTACAATTTCTTTAATTTTTATCTTAAAATTTTTATGTTCAGAAAGTTTATTTTTAAATATTTAAAAATCTCTTAAAGATAATATCAGGTATCGTTCTTAAAAATTTCCCCATAAAAATAAATAGAAAATAATTTATTGTAATGTCTTTTGCCTATCAATATAAAATTTTATGTTATGGGAGGTATTTATGGTAATGGAAGATTATAAAGAGAAAGGAATATTACAACCTAAGAATGATGTAGTGTTTCAAGCACTGTTTGGGAGAGGCAAAGAAAGAATTACAAAAGCAATGTTAGAGGATATTTTGAAAATCAAAATACACAAATTAGATTTGGATAGGGGAAAAGACTTAGTAAATGACAATAAGGAAAGTAAAAATGGTAGAGTGGATTTAAGAGCGGTAATTAATGACAACATAGAATGTGATATCGAAATCCAATTGTCTACACATGAAAAGATGATAGAACGTTTTTTATATTATTGGGCAAAAATGTATGTAGCAAATCTAAAAATAGGTCAAAAATATAAAGGGCTTAGAAAAACCATTAGTATTATTATTGTTGATGATGAAATAAAACAGTTTAGAGGAATACATAAAGCACATACAAAGTGGCAATTGAGAGAAGAGAAATATAAAGAAATAATCTTGACAAGCTTCTGTGAGTTAAATATAATTGAGATGTCAAAAGCAATTCAAGAGTATAAAAACAATAAACAAGATGAAATGCTACAATGGATGATGTTTTTGGATAACCCAGAAAATAAGGAGGTAGCTGAAATTATGGAAGAAAACGAAGATATTAAAGAAGCAAAAGAAGAGCTAGATAAGATTAGTCAAGATGATTTGTTGAGAAGAATGGCACTAAAGGCAGACTTAGCGCAAAGAGACCATGAACAGCTTATGTATGAAGCAGAAAGAGATGGGAGAGAACTAGGCTTAAAACTAGGAAGAGAGGAAGGACTAGAAATAGGTAGAGCAGAAGGCAGAGAAAAGGGAATAAAAGAAGGAAGACAAGAAGGAAGACAAGAAGGAAGACAAGAAGGAAGACAAGAAGGGAAAGCAGAAGGTATAAAAGAGGGCGAAAAAAAGGCAAAATTAGAAGATGCTAGAAAGATGTTAGAAGAAGAACTTACGCTAGAGCAGATTATGAGAATAACAGGTTTGACAAAAGAAGAAATTATGGAAGATATGGAAACATCTAAAAAGTAATTCATAAAAGAAGATATAAGAAAAACTATGTCATAGCTAATAAAAGTGACATAGTTTTTATTTCAAGTTCTTATTGATTAGTAAGATAATCACTAATTTTAGCAAATTCATTTAAATTAAGGGTTTCACCACGTGTATTTTCATCTAACTGCAAATCTTGTAGCATTTTTTTCAAGATTTCTTTAGAAGCAATGCCATTGTTGGCAAGACCATTTAATAAAGTTTTTCTTCTTTGCATAAAACTTGCATGAATTATCTTAAAGAAGAAAGCTTCATTTTTTACAACAACAGGAGGTTCCTTTCTAACTTTTAGTTGGATTACCTCCGAATTTACTTCAGGGCTAGGAATAAAGGAAGTATTAGGAACTAATAAAACTTCTTGAGCTTCACAATAATAAGAGACACAGTAAGTAATAGCGCCCGTATTTTTTTTACCTGGAATGGCAGTTAGTCTATCTGCAACTTCTTTTTGTACCATAACAGTAATACTTTCTATCGGTAAATGCTCTTCCAATAATTTCATAATAATAGGAGTTGTGATGTAATAAGGTAGGTTTGCTACTATTTTGACACTAGAAGTATTAGCTTTATTTTCCTCTATTTTTTGTTTCAAATCTATTTTTAACACATCTTGGTGGATTAATTCAAAATTATCATAAAATTGAAAACGTTCTTCTAAAATAGTTATCATTTTATCATCTAGTTCAATCGCAATTACTTTGCCAGCTTTTTCCAATAGCCTAGCCGTTAAAGTTCCAAGACCAGGACCAATTTCAATGACTAAGTCATTCGTATTAATCTGAGCAGAAGATACAATAGTATCAACAGCTTCATCATCAATTAAAAAGTTTTGCCCTAAGTTTTTATTAGCAGTAATATGATATTTCTTCATTAAAAATTTGGTTTCTTCTAAAACAGACATAATGCTCTCCTTTTTATATGTTTATAAGTATATAAACTTTTTAAGGGGTTGTCAAATTTACTTGGTAATATTTTCAAAAAAATTTTTGAATTAGATACTTTAAAAACAAATAGCAATATGGTATAATAAAAACTGTACTATTAGGAAAGAAAGGAGTAGTAAAATGAATCAGATTTTAGCAACAGAAAAATTATATGTTACGCCAGAACTAAAAAGAAAAAAAGTGATTTATAAAATTGAGTTCTTTTTGTCTGTATTTTTAGTTTGCCTTTTATTTTCCTATTATGTATATGCAGAATATGACAGGAGCAAAATTGCTCAAGTTTCACAAGAAATTTTAGCACAGTTAGAATATAACCGAGAAGATACTACTGTAAAAAAAGCAGACAATGATGTCATTGTTGTTATTTTAAATAAAGAACAAGAACAACAACATACAAGCGAAAGAAATACAAAGCCCAAGATTGATACAGCTACATATACTTCAAAAGATGGAATAAAATATACAACAGAAGCGGTGTTAAAAATACCAAAAATTGGTATTGAATATCCTGTACTTTCAGAAACTTCGCCAGATTTATTATATGTTTCCATTAATAAATATTGGGGACCACAACCAAATGAAGTGGGAAATTATTGTATTGTAGGACATTATTACGAAAGTGGAATTATGTTTGGAAAGCTTCATAAATTAAAAAATGGAGACATTGCAGAATTAACTGATTTATCAGGACAGAAAATAAAATATAAAGTATATGACAAACGTGTAGTGGAGCCAACTGATACATCTTGTACAAGCCAATTAACAAATGGCAAAAGAGAACTTACTTTAATTACCTGTACTAATTATGGAAAACAAAGATTAATTTTAAAATTAAGAGAAGTATAAAAATAGAATAGTGTTAGTTAGGGGACGTATGTTTTTCCGACGAAAGCAAAGCTTTTGTTGGGAAAACGTATGTCCTTTAACTGACATTTGCTCACATTAATTTTCTCTCAACAATTTAAATAAAGATTCATATAATAAGAATGAGAGGAGATACGAAAATGGCAAGAATATTAGTATATAATAATGATACAAACCGTATGGAAACGTATTATAGAGGATTGTCAGAAGCAATGCCATATAATACAGGAAGAACATTAACAGTCAATGAATTTAAAGGTTCTAGTCAAAGTAATGTACTTTGGACAGAAAAAAGAGTCATACAAGCTTGGAATAGTCAAAGATATATATTTGGAGCGCCAATTGATGTCGGATTTGCCTTCAAAAGACCTTATGAAGGTGGTCATGGAAACCAATCCCAGCACTATGCAGGAACAGCATTTGATGTAGGACAAAGAATGAGCAATAGCAATCGAAATCGATTAAGAAATTCTGCTATTTCTTCAGGAGTATGGAGTTATGTAGAACCAGCATCACTTACGCCAACATGGGTACACTTTGATAAAAGAAGAGGAACACCAGCATGCAGTACAGGTGGATTTCCATTAATTAGACAAGGAAGCAGAGGCGCTTATGTATGTATTGCACAAGATAATTTAAACACATTGGGATATACAACAGGAGGGTTAGATGGTGTATTTGGACCACAGACTTATCGTGCAGTAGTGGCATATCAGAGAAGCGTAGGATTAGTAGCAGACGGAATCGTTGGTTGCAATACATGGCGCTCATTACAAGAAAGTGTAGTAGGAACAGGTAAAACCTCTACGACAATTAATTCTTAAAAATGTAAAAATTGTATTTTTACAAATACAATTTCATAGAACCAAGAAAATTTTAATAAAAAATTAATACAAATTATGACAAAATGTGATATAGTATAATAGAAAATAATAAATTGGGGAAAAGTATGAAAAATAATTTAAAAAAAGAATTGATTAAAGTTTTTTGGATTTTTACTTTTGTTAGTGTCATAGGTTGCATTGTAGAAACCATTGTCTGCATTGTACAAGAAGGACACTTTGAAGTAAGACAAGGAGTAATTTATGGACCCTTTATTCCAGTTTATGGAGCAGGGGCAGTTCTATTTTATTTACTAGTTCCGAGAATAACAGGAGCAACAACCGAAAATACAAAGGAAATAAGCTTTGTGAAAATATTTATATATACAGCTATATTAGGAGGAATTACAGAATACTTATTTTCTTACATGCAAGAATGCTTATTTGGAACTGTTTCATGGGAATATAGTGGATTACGTTTTAATGTAAATGGAAGAACAGGTCTTTTACACTGTATCTACTGGGGATTAGGCGGCATTATATTTATCAAATGGATGTACCCACTTAGTACGAAATTAGATAGTTTAGCGAATATGAACAGAACAGCCAAAATAGCAACGACCCTCTTTTTTGTTTTTATGATGTTCAATATTGTTATTTCTATGCTTGCAGGGTATAGACAATATGAAAGAATGCAGAATATTTCAGCAGATACCAGTTTAGATAGATTTTTAGATAAATATTATCCAGATAGTGTCATGGATATCATATTTTCTAATAAGCAGTACACAAATCAAGAAGGAAGAGAGCGAGAAGACAAATCGCCTTTCAAATGGCTGTTAGAAGGGATATAAAAGATGAAATTAAATATTGTAATGGTAGAACCAGAAATACCACAAAATACAGGAAATATTGCAAGAACTTGTGCAGCAATTGGAGCAAAACTACATTTAGTAAAACCATTAGGATTTGAAATATCAGATAAATACTTAAAAAGAGCCGGATTAGATTATTGGGATAAGCTAACTATTGAAGTGCATGAAAATTTACAGGAATTTTTAGCAAAATATCCACCAGAAGAAAATGCTATGTATTTTTCTACGACAAAGGGACAACAATGCTATTCAGATATGGATTACACAAAATCAGAAGAAATCTTTTTACTATTTGGAAAAGAAACCAAAGGGTTACCAGAAGATTTACTCAAAAAATATATTGAAAATACCATTAGAATTCCTATGAAAGAGCATTTGCGTTCTCTTAACTTATCTAATTCAGTGGCAATTGTAGCTTATGAAGTGTTTAGACAAGTTGGATTTGAACAATTGGAAGAAATTAGTAGCTACTTCAGCTAGCCGTTGGAGCAAAGCGACGTACAGATAGCTGAAGCAATCGAACGTATGTGAGATTGTATACCGATGAAAAAAGTCTCCGAAAACTTGATTTTTCGCCTAATTTGTGGTATAATAGTTATAGTGTTGGGCAAAAGAAAATCCAGTTTTGGAGGTATAAAATATGTATAATGAAGAAATATTCAATTTTAATATAGAAAATATTCAAAATGACTTAGCGATCGAAGGCATGGCAATTACATCAAATGATGTAGAAATGTTTAGAAGATTTGCAAGTGAAGAAATGGCAATGACAGAATTAATTCAAATGATTAAGAGTCAACCCATTGAATATTAATCAAAAATAGTGTAAAATAGTAACGTATAAAAGAGTACGTTACTTTTTTTAGTTCTAGAAAAGTAACAAAAGAGTTTTGGACGAGAAGGAGTTAGAGAATATGGATTATAAAGATTTAGCGAATTTAATTTTTCCAAATGTAAAACCAATTTCCTATTATGAGGAGAAATATGCACCAAGAAATTTACCAGAGGGAGCTATTGTAACAAGGTTTGCACCAAGTCCTACAGGGTTTGTTCATGTAGGAGGTTTAATGCAATGTGTAATTAATAGACAGCTTACGAATCAAACGAAAGGAGTATTCTTACTAAGAATAGAAGACACAGACCAAAAAAGAGAAATAGAAAATGGTGTGGCACAAATTGTAAATGCGATTAAAGATTTTGGTATTGAGTTTGATGAGGGAGCTACAAGTGAAACAGAAGAAAAGGGTGAATATGGACCATATAAACAAAGCAATAGAGGAGAAATTTATAGGGCATATGCTAAATGGCTAATTGAACAAGGTAGAGCATATCCATGTTTTGCAACTCCAGAAGAATTAGAAGAGATGAGAAAAAAACAGGAGGCAGCAAAGC
>CAOXTD010000003.1:0-59882 GCA_948560265.1 uncultured Clostridia bacterium
AAAAAAATAAATTTTTTCAACTTTTAAAAATAGAAAATTTATTAAAAATAAAAAAATGAAAATAGAAGAATTTATTTTCAAAAATAAAAAATGAAATAGAAAATGAAAAAAGTAAAATCAAAAAATAAGAAAATGAAATATGAAAGTTGGAAATAAAAAAACAAAAAATATAATAAAAAATAATAAGTAAGAATAAAAAAATAAAAGGTAGAAAAAGAAATTAACAAATAAACAAAAACAACAAAGAGATAAAAAAGAAAAAAATTAATGAGAAAAATGGCAAGAAGAATTAGAAAGATAAATATAAGAAGTAGGATACAAGGAGAAAGAAAAAACACAAAATTGAATGAGAAAAGTGCCGTAAGTCGATATAAAAAAAATGGTTTTTGGTAGTCAAGTAGAAGAAGTGAAAAAGAAGAAAAAATGTTTACAATTAGACAATGTTATACGAGCTGAAACTGTGAAGAGAAAGGATGGAAATCAGAAGGATTTAGAAGATGGGGTGGAAAGATAGAAAAGGAGAGGCTCAAAAAGGTATAAAATGTAAAGAAAAAATATCTAAAAAAGCTTGCGGATAAAGAAAAAGGTAAAAATTCAGAGTAGAAAATGTGAAAGAAACTATAAGTATACATAACAACATAAAATTTAGGAGAAAAAGAATTAGAAAATTGAGACTTAGGAGATGTACTAATTGTGCTAAAGAAAATAGTAGACAATAAGACAAAATGGAAAATCGAGGGAAAAGATAAGAAATCAGCAATTAAACTAAAAACGAATGTTTTGAAAAGTGGTTGACGAAAGCAAAAAAATAGGATACAATAAGACAGAAAAAATAAAGAAATAGAAGGAGAAAAAAATGAAATTTATTCATATAGCAGACACACATTTTGATACACCATTTACTAATTTAAGTCTAAAAAATAATTTCGGAAAAATAAGAAGAATAGATCAAAGAGAAATATTTAAAAAAATAATTCAATATATTCGAGAAAATAAAATTGAATATTTATTTATTAGTGGAGATTTTTATGAACATGAATATATCAAAAAAACTACTATTGAATATATTAATCATTTATTTCAGGAAATTCCACAAACTCAAATTTTTATTACACCAGGAAATCATGACCCATATTTAAAAAATTCTATGTACTATAATTTTGAATGGAATGATAATGTAAAAATATTTACTTCTAAAATAGAAAAAGTGACAACCCCAGATGCCGATATTTATGGAATGGGATTTGAAGATTTTTACCATTCTGGCATTGATTTAGATAATATTAAAATAGAAGATAAAAATAAAATTAATATTTTTATTACACATGGAAGTTTAAATGCAGGTGAAACTCGGATTGCAGTACAATCCAATTAATAAATATAAATTAAAACAATTAGGATTTGATTATGTAGCACTTGGTCATATTCATAAATTAGATTATAATACAGAAGAAAACCAACGAATTATATATCCAGGTTCTACTATTTCTATGGGATTTGATGAGTTAGGAAAACATGGATTTATTGTAGGAGAGCTAACAAAAGAAAAATTAGAAATAGCTTTTATTCCAGTAGATAACAAAGAATTTGTAGAATTAGAAATGAATATTACTGAATTAAATGACTTAGAGCAATTAATAGAAAAGTTAAATGAATTATTATTAGATGAAAATAAATTTTATAAAATCATATTAGTTGGAAAAAGAAAATTTGAAATTGATATTTTAGAATTAATGAAATTAATTACGAGAGAAAATATTATTAAAATAAAAAATAAAACACAGCCAGATTATGAAATAGAAAAAATGACAAATGAAACAACATTAAAAGGAATTTTTATCAAACAACTATTAGAAGAAAAAGAAAATCAAAATTATACAGAAGAAGAAATAAATAAAATATTAGAAATTGGTTTATCTATTATGGAAAAATAAAATAAAAATGAGGAGCTATTTGTGAAAATTGAAAATATAAAAGTAAATTCCTATGGAATTTTGAAAGAAAAAGAAATTAATTTGAAAGATAATTTGAATATTATTTATGGAAAAAATGAAAGTGGAAAATCTACTTTATTAAATTACATGAAAAATATTTTTTATGGAATTTCTAAAAATAAAAATGGAAAAGAAATATCAGATTATGAAAAATATAAGCCATGGATTGGAGAAGAATTTTCAGGAAAAATAAAATATAGATTAGATAATGGAATGAATTATGAAATTTATAGAGATTTTACAAAGAAAAATGCGAAGCTATTTGATGAGAATTTAGAGGAGATTTCTAATCAATATAAAATTGACAAAAAGGACGGTAGTCAATTTTTCTATGATCAAACTAATGTAGATGAAAAGATGTATCTTTCTACGATTATGACCCCACAGCAGGAAGTGGTGTTAGAACGTTCAACTCAAAATGTACTAGTCCAGAAGATTGCAAATCTTGCGGGAACGGGGGAAGACAATGTGTCATTTCAGAAGGCAATGGATAAGCTAAACAAGAGGCTAGTAGAAGAAGTTGGAACAAACCGAACACAAGATAGACCACTTAATTTGATACAAAAACGTATGAAAGAGATTGAGACTGTCCTAAAGACAGAATTATGCTACACAGAGAACAAACAGAATTTAGTGAGTAATAAGAATGAAATTTTGGATAAACTAGAAAAAGAGAAGAATAGAAATAATGAATTAAAGAAAGTGAATATGTTAACACAAAAAAATCAAATAGAAGCAGAAAAAAATGAATTAAAAAAACAATTACAAAATGAAAAAGAAGAAAAAGTGAAAAAAAATTATTTTGCTTTTGGAATTATATTAGTTTTATTAATCATAATAAACATATTAAATTTTCAATTCATAGGTAATAGAATAATTAATTACATATTATTGTCATTTATTCCAGTTGAATTAATTTTATTTGTAATTAATTATATTAAAAATAATAAATTAAAAAAAGAATTGCAAAAACAAAAAAGCGAAATACAAAAACAAAAAGAAATTTCTAACAAAAATTTAGTATCAAAAATGGAAGAAATACAAAAACAAATAGAAGCTTCAGAACAGCAAATAATAAATTACCGTTTGCAATTGAATAGTTTAGAATATGAAGATAGAAATATTTCAGAAAAATTAGAGGAAATTGTCTCATTAAAAGAAGAATATGAAAATTTGAAAGAGCAATTACAAATAGTAGAAGAAAAAGATAGATGTATTCAAGCTACAAAAGAATTATTAGAAAAAGCGTATGAACAGATGAAAAAAAGTGTTACTCCAAAATTTACACAGAATTTGTCAAATTTGATACAAAAAATAACAGATGAAAAATATCAAAAAGTAAGTATCCATGAAGAACAAGGATTAATTGTAGAATTAGAAAATGGAGAATATAAATCAGCTAATTTATTAAGTGTAGGAACAATTGATCAGTTATACTTATCACTAAGACTTGCTATGCTTGATGAAATTTCACAAGAAAAAATGCCAATCATTTTAGATGAAGCATTTGCTTATTTTGATGACGAACGTTTAAAAAATAGTTTGCTATTTTTAATGGAACAGGCAAAAGAACATCAAATTATATTGTTTACTTGCACAAAAAGAGAAAAGCAGATTTTAGATGAGCTAAATTTAGATTATTACTGGGTTGAAATTTAGTAGTAAATGGGGTATAATAAACAAGTCAAAATATTTGACTTGTTTTTATTTAGAAAAAGGAGATTGATATGTTTCAAAAATTAGAAGAAGTAGAAAAGCGTTATGACGAAGTAACTCAAAAGATTAGCGACCCAGAGGTAATTAGTAGACAAGAAGAATGGAAAGCTTTAATGAAGGAACATGCAGAAATAGAGCCAGTAGTATTAAAATATAGAGAATATAAAAAAGCAAATCAAGCGATAGAAGATGCAAAAGCAATGCTAAATGATCCAGAAATGAAGGAATTAGCAGAGTTGGACTTGGAAGAGAACAAAGAAAAATTACTTAAATTAGAAGAAGAAATCAAAATTTTATTAATTCCTAAAGATCCAAATGATGATAAAAACGTTATTTGCGAGATTCGTGGAGGAGCAGGTCGGAGAAGAAGCTGCTTTGTTTGCGGGGACTTTATTTAGAATGTACTCCATGTATGCAGAAAAGAAACATTGGAAATTAGAAGTATTAAATGAAAATGAGACTGGACTTGGCGGATATAAAGAAATTTCTTTTATGATTACAGGCAAAGGAGCATATAGTAGACTAAAATTCGAAAGTGGTGTTCACCGTGTGCAAAGAGTGCCAGATACAGAGGCTAGTGGAAGAATTCATACATCAACCGCAACCGTAGTTGTTTTACCAGAGGTAGAAGATGTAGAAATTGATATTAATCCAGCTGATATTAAAATGGAAGTATTTAGAGCATCAGGAGCAGGGGGACAACACATCAATAAAACTTCGTCAGCAGTGCGTTTAATCCATATTCCAACAGGAATGGTAGCAGAATGTCAAACAGAAAGGTCACAATTCCAAAATAGAGATTATGCTATGAGAATGTTACGTTCTAGATTGTATGATCAAGAAAAAGAAAAACAAGACACAGAAGTAGCAAATGCTAGAAAGAGCCAAGTAGGAAGTGGAGACAGAAGCGAAAAAATTAGAACATACAATTATCCACAAGGTCGTATTACAGACCATAGAATTGGTTTATCAATTTATCAAATGGAGAATTTCTTAAATGGCGATATAGATGAAATGGTAGATAGCTTAATTACAGCAGATACAGCTGAAAAGCTAAAAGGAAATGAAGAAGAATAAAGCAAGAAAAAGATTTTACGAAAAAAGTAAAATCTTTTTTCATATTTGTAATATTTTTATTTCATTTGACACTAATAAAGTGAAAGGAGAAAAATTATGCAGGATATAGAAGAAATTTATAAACAATATTCAAAAGTAGTATATAAATACATATTCTGCTTAACACAAAATGAAGAATTATCGAAAGAAATTGTACAAGAAACTTTTTTTGTAGCTGTAAAAAATATCAAACAATTTAGAGGAAAGAGTAAAATAACTACATGGCTGTGCCAAATTGCAAAATATATTTGGTATCAAAGTAATAGGAAAAAGTATAAAGAAGTACCATTAGAAGAAATAGAAAATAGTATTTTGATAGAAAATCCAATGGAAGATATTATTTGTGATAATGAGGAAAAAATAATGTTATTAAAAGAAATTCAAAAATTAGATGAAGAAACAAGAAATGTAATGTACTTAAGAATTCTTGGAAATTTAGAATATAACGAAATTGCAGACATTGTGAATAAAACGCCAAATTGGGCAAGAGTAACTTTTTTTCGTGGAAAAGAAAAAATAAAGGAGGAAAAACGAAATGAAAAGGGAATGTGAAATTGTACAAGATTTATTATTTTGTTATTGCGATGGGGTGGCTAGTAATAGTTCTAAAGAATTAGTAGAAAATCATTTGAAAAATTGTGAAGATTGTAGTCAAATGTTAAGAGATATGAAGCAAGATAAAAACGAACAGGATAATAGTAAAGAAGTTGACTATTTAGAAAAGATTAATCAAAAAATGAAAAGGAAAACAATTATATCAATAATTAGTCTAGTTATTTTGGTAGTATTTATCATAGGTAATTTATATATTTTATTTAGCTTTTATCAAGAAGGCTATTATATAACCATTACATTAAAAGACGAAATATCTACAGAGCAATTTGAAAAGATAAAAGAACTATTAATAGTTCAATGCGGAGAAGATAAGATTACCTATACTTCAAAAGAACAGGCTTTAAGCCAAGCAAAAGAAAAATTTAAAGATAAGCAAGAATTGCTAAATAGTTATTCAAAAGAAAATCCTTTCAAGGCTACTTTATTGGTAAAAATAAGCCAAAAAGAAGAAAAAGAATTATTAAAGTTGTTAGAAAGTGTAGAAGGAACTAGCAATATTACCACAAATACGGTAGATAATCCATATCTATGGTTTATCGGCAAAATTTTAAAAAATATACAATAAAAATAGAAGAAGCTTTGACAGAACCAGATATTAGTGAATGTATAAGTAACGAAAATAAATAAACAATGAATAAGAAAACTCCTTATTAAATAAAATAGAAGAAAGCCATTCTATTTTGGAAGGGAGTTTTCATTTTGAATGAAATTATAAAAACAACATTAATAGGATTATTCTTTGGCACCTTTGGAACTACTATTGGAGGGATTATAGGAATAAAGTTTAAAAATACTTCTAATAAATTTTTAAGCTTTATTTTAGCGTTTGCATCAGGATTAATGATAGCTATAGTCTGCTTTGATTTATTACCAGAAGCATTTAGTCTGACAAATTTACCAACTGCTTTTTTAGGAATTATACTAGGAATTGTTTTAATGATTTTCTGCGATATGGTAGTGGATAAAAAATTCAACAATCATACTAGATTTAGGGGCAATAAGAATACTTTACTGAAAACAGGAATTATTGTTAGTATTGGTTTGGCGCTTCATAATTTTCCAGAAGGATTAGCAATTGGGTCTGGTTTTGGGGCATCACTGAAATTAGGATTATCACTAGCAATCGCTATTTGCCTTCATGATATCCCAGAGGGGATATCAATGGCAGTTCCTATGAAAAATGGAGGAATGGAAACTAGTAAAGTTATTTTTTATGTTGTTTTATCAGGAATTACAACAGGAATAGGTGCTTTTTTTGGAGCACTAATTGGAGGAATTTCACAAACTATTATTGCTATGTGCTTGGCTTTTGCAGGCGGCGCCATGATTTATATTGTTTCAGGAGAGTTAATTCCAGAAGCAAATAACTTATATCATGGAAGAATGACTGCAATAGGAAATATGCTAGGATTATTAATTGGAATTTTCGTAATGTCAATATAGAAAACAAAAGTTTTAATAAAAAGCATTGACTTTCAATTTTGATTATATGTATAATAAGAAAGCAGAAATATAAATAGATAGAAAGAGGAAAACAAATGCAAGATTTAATCGAAGGTTTAAACGATAAACAAAAAGAAGCGGTATTAGCAACTGAAGGTCCATGCTTAGTAATAGCAGGAGCAGGAAGCGGAAAAACAAAAGTATTAACACATAAAATAGCATATTTAATATCAGAAAAAAATGTAAAACCATATAATATTCTAGCCATTACTTTCACAAACAAAGCAGCTAGTGAAATGAAACAAAGGGTAGAAGGAATTGTGGGAGATGTTGCACAGGAAATGTGGATGGGAACATTCCACTCTATTTGTGTACGTATTTTAAGAAGATTTATTGATAGAATAGGATTTGATACTTCCTTCTTAATTTTTGATACTTCAGATCAAAGGACTGTGGTAAAAGAGTGCCTAAAAACATTAAACATAGATGACAAAATGTTTACGGATAGAAGCGTTCTGGCTGAAATTAGTAATGCCAAAAACGAAATGTTAACACCAAAAGCATATCAAACAAAATATGCAGGAGATTTTCGTAGAGAAAAAATAGGACAAGTTTATGAACTATACCAAAGAAGGTTAAAAGAAAACAATGCCATTGACTTTGATGATATTATCAATGACACCATTGAAATATTATCTAGCAATCCAGATGTGTTGCAATATTACACAGAAAAATTCCACTATGTATTAGTAGATGAGTATCAAGATACTAATAAAGCGCAATTTACGTTAGTTACCATTTTAGCTTCACGCTATGGAAACATCACAGTTGTAGGTGATAATGACCAAGGAATTTATAGCTTCCGTGGTGCAGATATTAGCAATATTTTAAATTTTGAGAAGGATTTTCCAGGAACCAAGATTATCAAACTAGAACAAAACTATCGTTGCACAGGAAATATTCTAAAAGCGGCTAATGCAGTTATTAAACACAATGAAAATAAATATGAGAAAAAATTATGGACAGAAAATGAAGAAGGAAGTATCCCAGCTTTATATCAAGCAGAAGATGAATATGATGAAGCAAATTACATCGTACAGCAAATTCAACATTTAAAAACCGAAGAATACCTAAAACCGAAAGACTTTGTTATACTATATCGTATGAATGCACAATCAAGAGCAATGGAGGATATTTTAAGAAGAGAAGATATCCCATATAAAGTAGTTGGTGGGGTAAAATTCTATGAAAGAAAAGAAATTAAAGATGCTATTGCTTATTTAAGACTCATTCACAATCCATCAGATAATATCTCTTTAAAAAGAATTATCAATGAACCAAAAAGAGGAATTGGCAAAACTAGTTTAGATCATGTACAGCAAATTGCAGATCAAACGGGAAGCTCTATGTATGAAATTATTAAACATGCAGAAGAAAATGGATTAAATAGAATTAAAGCGAATGCAGATGAGTTTATTCAAGTAATAGAAGAATTAAGATTAAAAAGACAGGAACTTAGTATATCAGAATTATTAAAAGAAACACTTAACAAATCAGGATATACAAAAGCACTAGAGACGGAAAATACAGTGGAAGCAGAAAGCAGAATTCAGAACTTAGAGGAATTCTTAACAGTAGCAATTGAGTTTGAAGAAGAATCAGCAGACAATAGTTTAGCAGAATTCTTAGAAAGTATTACATTATCTAGTGATGTAGATAACTTAGAAGATGCAGATAATAGTGTTACATTAATGACCCTACATAGTGCGAAGGGATTGGAATTTCCAGTAGTATTTTTAATAGGAATGGAAGAAGGAATTTTTCCAGGATATAAATCAATAGGAGAACCAAAAGAACTAGAAGAAGAAAGAAGACTGTTTTATGTAGGAATTACGAGAGCCAAACAATTCTTACACTTAACTTGTGCCAAACATAGAACTATTTTTGGTTCTACTAGCTATAATGCGATTTCTAGATTTATCAAAGAAATTCCAGATGACTTATTAGATGGAAATATTGAGACAGTAGAAGAGAAGTTTGAAGATTCGGGTTACCAGTGGGAATATGGTAAAACTGCTATGGGAAGAGCAATGAATGAAAGCAGTTACACTAGTGGCGGAAAAGTGAAAACATACAAGCTAGATACAGATGAAACACCAAAAATGACGGCTACTTCCTATAATTATAGAACTGCTGAAAGTTTCTTGGATTCTTTAAAACAAAAACAAGCAAGCAATAGTGTAGATATTTCACAATATCAAGAAGGACAAAGAATTTATCATAAAAAATTTGGAGAAGGAATCATTCAAAAGATGGAAGAAGAAGGAGACGATTATAAGCTAGATATTCAATTTGATAAATCAGGACATAAGCGATTAATGGCAAAGTTTGCAGGTTTACAAATTATTGAATAGAAATGAATAAATTAAGAGTAAAAACGCAAATAAAAATTTTATTTGCGTTTTTTGTGTATAAAAGAGAAAGAAAAAGTGAATAATTTTGTTAAATTATTTTAAAGAAAGGAAGTTGAAGACTTATGCCAAATTTAAATCAATTAGAATTACAACATTTAAGACATTTAATAGGAGCACATGAAACAGCTTATCAAAAATTAAATACATTTTCATCACAAGCTGTAGACCCACAAATTAAGCAAATGTTTGCAAAATCAGCACAAGATGCACTTAACACAAAACAAAAATTATTATCATTTTTAAATAATTAGAATTAGGGAGGAAATTTTATGGATGAAAAAACAATGGTGAATGATATTTTGGGTAGTGTAAAAGCTGATTTAACAGCTTATCAAACAGCTATCTCAGAAGCAGAGAATATGCAATTAAGACAAACTCTACAACAAATTAGAAATGGAGATGAAAGTTTCCAATATGAATTATTTAAAGTTGCACAAACCAAAGGATATTATCAACCGGCGCAAAAGGCAACTATTACGGAAATACAAACTGTAAAGACAGAATTAGAGCAATAAATTTTTGATAAGCACTTGCCAAATTTTTAAATTTGCGATAAAATAAGAACGTGAATTTAAAAAGTGAGGAGTTGTTTATCATTAACGCTTTTAAGAAGTGCTTAACGTACTTTAGAACCACAATTAAATATACTTTTTTAGTGATTATATCCATATTTCTTATTATTACAGCAGTAGCAGTTTTTTATAAACCTACTTATGCAGTTTCCGTAAATGGAGAAGTAATAGGGTATACAGAAAACAAAAGTCAATTACAAGCAAGAATTAATGATTATATGGAAGGAAATACAGAAGAAGATATTGCATTTGCACAAATTGATTCAGTTCCCGAATATACATTATGTTTGCTAAAGAAAGATATTACTGCTAATGATGAGGAAATTTATAGTAAAGTAACTGAAAATGGAACCAAATATTATAAATATTATGCTATAACAGATGACAAAAAGGAAAAGGTTTATGTAGAAACTTTTGAAGAAGCAGAAAAGGTTATAGCTGAATTAAAAAAGAAAAAGAGTCAGAATCAAAAAGAAGTTGGAATTGTAGAAAAATATGACACAGAATTAAAGAAATTCACGTCAGTAGAGAAATGTGTATCAAAGTTATATGAAGCTCCAAAAGTAACTTATGTTGCGAATAATGCAAATACACAATCTGTTGTTTCAGGAGGAAATGTTACAGGTTCTTCCAGTAGAAAAATAAATCTTGGAGTTGCACTAATTAAACCTATATCAGGAATTATTACTACACGTTTTGGTAGTAGAGGCTATGGACATAGGGGATTAGATGTAGCAGCACCTTCAGGCACACCAATTAAAGCTGCAGCAGGAGGAACAGTTACAACAGCAGGATGGAATAATTCTTATGGATATATGGTTATCATATCACATGGTAATGGCGTACAAACAGTATATGCACATTGTAGTCAGCTATTATCTTCAGTTGGGCAATCAGTTGCACAAGGTCAAGTAATTGGAAAAGTAGGTTCTACTGGGTATTCAACAGGACCACACTTACACTTCGAAATTAGAGTAAATGGAGTACTACAAGACCCACAAAATTATATTTATTAAAAGAAAAATGTCAGTTAAGGGACGTATGTTCAACTGACATTTTTATTATTTAAGGATATAAGATAGATAAAAGAATAAGATGTCAGTTGAACATACGTCCCTTAACTGACATCCTTACAGCTAGTTGAAATGTTTTAAGCCAACCTCTAAAGCATTATCTTTCATAATTAAATTTCCACATTCTAAAAGTTTACTAACAAAAACCTTTGAATTCGTTATATATTTTGCAAATTCTGTGATTGCTGTGTAAAACCTTAATTTATTTACTACTTCACTATGTATACCATTCATTAATAAGTAATATTTTTCTTTATATTGATAAAGTAGAACAGAGTCAGCAATATGTACAATATCATTTAGCAAATTACTTTCTTGCAAAAAGTGAAGAAAAGAACAGTAATCATC
Source organism: uncultured Clostridia bacterium (assembly GCA_948560265.1). Classification (GTDB taxonomy): domain Bacteria; phylum Bacillota; class Clostridia; order TANB77; family CAG-508; genus CAG-273. The sequence continues at coordinate 11,352 of CAOXTD010000003.1, forward strand.
AAAATTAGAAAAAGCATAGACAGCCTGTGTAGAAGAAGGATTTAAACTTTTTCTTTTAATAGTAAATTTCTTTTTTGGTAGTTTTGTTTTCTCCTCAGGAACTTCTTTAGTAATGGTAAATACAAAACTGGTATCAGCCATTGCTAAGGCTTCTATTTTTAAATTATAGTTCTCTGGATCAAAACCAGTCTCCTTTTTTGCTTGCTCTAACATATCAAGTAAGATATCCTGTGATTCAATGGAATTAGACATAAATACATGAAAATCAATTTCTTTCTCAGCTAAATCCTGAATACTTAAAGTAATGCGTATTTTATTTTCACTTAGTTTTTCAAACTTCATTAGGTCGCCTCCAAATATATTAATATTACTATATATTATACTATGTTTCTTCTGAAAATGAAACCAACAATTTATGGTAATTCTTATAATATCATACCAAAAATAAAAAGAAAATAGTTTTTTACAAAAAATATCAGGAAATAGTAAAGGAACATCTTGAAAAAAAAGCTATTTGCATATATAATACACACTAGCATAAGAAAACAAAGAGAGGGAATACTAAGGAGGAAGAAAATGGCAATGAGAGAAAAGAATATATGGATTTTAATATTATTTCTATTATGTGGAATAGTGGTAGGAGGACTATTAGGCGAATTAGCTTCTAAAGTTGAATTTTTATCATGGTTAGCTTATGGTGAAGAGTTTGGGTTATCTACACCAATAGAATTGAATCTAAATGTTATTAAACTTACTTTTGGTTTAATGTTTAAAATTAATATAGCAAGTATCATAGGAATAGTTTTAGCCATTTTTATTTACAAGAAAGTGTAGTAAAAAATCTAACAAATTTTATTTCAAATAATTTAATAGGGGGCAATAACAGCAAGAAAGGAAGAATAAAAAGTATGTCTATCAAAATGAAAGAACTCCCTATTTCAGAAAGACCTTATGAAAAATTAGAGATGTATGGAGCACATACATTATCGAATGCAGAGTTACTAGCGATTATAATAAAGAACGGAACAAAGGAAGAAAGCTCAGTTACCCTAGCACAAAAGATACTTTCACTTAACAAAAATGAATGTTGCACGAAAGATAATTTAACGTTTTTACAAGATTTATCTATAAAAGAATTTATGAAAATTAAAGGGATTGGTAGAGTAAAGGCAGTTCAGCTAAAAGCAATTTGTGAACTCGCAAAACGTATTTCTAAGCCTATTGAAAATATAAAGGCAAAAGTAAAAATGCCACAAGATGTAGTAAATTTATTTATGGATGAATTAAAAAATGAAAAAAGGGAGATAGTGAAAGTAATTATTATGAATTCTCGAAATATTATCCTAAAAATACTAACGATTTCACAAGGCGGTACTAGCTCCGTACAAGTGGATACAAAAGATATATTAATGGAGGCTATCAAAATAGGAGCTCCTAAAATTATTATGGTTCATAACCACCCAAGTGGAGAAACAGATCCAAGTACTGCAGATATAGAATTTACAAAAAGATTGGAAAAAGCAGCAGAAGTATTTGCAATTCAATTGTTAGATCATATCATAATTGGGTATAATCAATATACTAGTATAAAATCATATTTATTGGAAAAAGAAATTAAAAAGATAAAGTAAGTAATTTTCTAAAAATGAAAGATACTTAAAAATGAGAAAGGAAGAAAATTATGAATTTGGCAGGTTTTAGTTCAAAAGATATTGGAGTAGACTTAGGAACAGCCAATATTATTATTACAATAAAAGGGAAGGGAATTGTATTAAACGAGCCTTCTGTCATTGCAATAGAAAAGGAGAATCATAATATTTTAGCAACAGGAGCAGAAGCGAAAGAAATGTTAGGAAGAACGCCAAAAGAAATTAATGCAATTAGACCTTTGCAAGATGGTGTTATTGCAGATTTTACTGCAACGCAATTAATGTTAAAAAATATGTTACAAAAAGTATGTCAAAGGCATAATGTTCATAAGCCAAGGGTGGTAGTAGGAGTACCATCAGGAATTACTGAAGTAGAAGAAAGAGCAGTAGAAGAATCTGTTATGCAAGCAGGCGCAAAAGAAGTATATTTGATTGAAGAGCCAATGGCAGCAGCTATTGGTGCCAACTTAGAGGTGTCAGAACCAAATGGAAATATTATTGTAGATATTGGAGGAGGCACAACAGAAGTTGCAGTTATATCTCTAGGTGGAATTGTAGTAAGTAATTCTTTAAGAGTAGCAGGAGACGAAATTGATGAAGACATTATTAACTATGCAAAACATAGATTAAACTTGTCTATAGGAGCAACTACAGCAGAAGAAATAAAAAAACAGATTGGTTGTGCTATGCCACTTATGACAGAAGCTACCATGCAAGTAAGAGGAAGAGATTTAATTACAGGATTACCTCAAACCTTAACGATTACTTCTAGTCAGATTTTTGAGGCAATGAGAGATTCTATTCAGAAAATTGTTGAAGTAGTGAAGCAAACATTGGAAAGAACACCGCCAGAACTTGCATCAGATATTATGGAGAGAGGTATTATTATAGCAGGAGGAGGAGCACTTATTAAAGGACTTGATACATTACTTGCAAAAGAAACTGATATGCCAGTATATGTAGCAGAGAATCCACTAGAGTGTGTTGCAAGGGGGGCCGAGAAGACATTAGAAGATTTAGAAAAATTAAGAGATGTTTTAATGAATTCTAAAAGAAAAAGATAGAAAATGAAGGAGCGTTTTCATGTATCGAAACAAGAAAACAGGTATGATTGGAATTATGATTACCATTGTAATTCTTATTTTAACCGTAGTTTTATCTAATATAGATGTACAAAAAATGTCTTATCTAGAAAATGCTTTTAACGCATTTGTTATGCCAATTCAAAATGGACTAACTTACTTGAAGAATAAAATAGAAGGTAATAGTAGTTTTTTTACAGATATTAATAAATTACAAGAAGAAAATGAAGAACTAAAAAGAAAAAATAGTGAATTGGAGCAAACTTTGCGAGAGTTTGAGATTGTAAAAGCAGAAAATGAGACATTGAAAGAATATGTTAATTTAAAAGATAAATATCAAAACTATCAAACTGTACCAGCCTATATTATTAATAAAGATATTACTAATTATAATCAAATGATTGTTATTAATGTAGGAGAAAAAGATGGAATAAAAGCAGATATGACAGTTATTGCAGACCAAGGACTAGTTGGGCATGTTATTTCAACGACGCAAACAACAGCTAAAGTGCAAACTATTATAGACACAGCAAGTTCAGTTAGTTGCAATATTAGTACATCTAGAGAACCTATTATTGTAACAGGTACTCTAGAAAGAGATTCTACTTTAAGAGCTAGTTACATTCCAACAGATGCCACAATACTAGAAGATGACAAAGTAGAAACTTCTGGAATAGGAGGAATTTATCCAAAAGGAATTCCTATTGGTACAATTAGAGAGGTCGTTAGTACTAAAAATATTACAGATAGATATGCCTATGTAGAAACAGCAGTAGACTTTAAAAAATTAGAAACAGTTTTAGTTATTACTAAATAATATGAAATAAGAGAAAGTAGGAGAGAGACTTGAAAAAATTTTTTTCCATTTTAGGATTAATTTTAACATTTTTTATGATTTACTTTTTGCAAGCTAACTTTTTTACTTGGTTTCATATAGCAGGAGTAAAGCCAAACCTATTTGTAGTATTCATATTATTTATAGGTTTATTTGTAGGAAATAAATTAGGATTTGTTTTTGGCTTGATGTTAGGAATTTATTTAGACTTATTAATTGGAAAGACAGTTGGAATTTCAGGTTTCATGTTAGGAATTATAGGATTAATAGGGGAATATTTAGATAAAAATTTTTCAAAAGACAGTAGAATAACACTTATTTTTATGGTAATGGGAAGTACAGCTATTTATGAATTAGGTCAATATTTTTTTCAGATTTTAAGATGGAAATTTGATATTGAGATATTACCATTTATTACAACTCTTATGGTAGAGGTTATTTTTAATGCCGTATTAGTTATTATTTTATATCCACTCATACAAAAGGTAGGGAATGGTCTAGAAAAGGTATTTAAAAGCAAATCAGTCCTTACAAGATATTTCTAATTTCTAGGAAAGGTAGGTGATAATTTGAAGCCAAAAGAGAATCGAAACGAAAGAATTAGATATAATGTACTAACCATATTCGTTTTATTAGTAGGAATGATTTTACTTACACAACTATTTAATCTTCAAATTATTCACGGAAAAGAATATTTAGAGACTTCTAATACTAGATTGACTAGAGAAGCAACTGTAAAAGCTGCTAGAGGAAATATTACAGATACGTCAGGTAATAAATTAGTAACTACAAAGATGGGATTTAGTTTAGAATTATATAAAACTAAAATAGACACACAAACATTAAATAATACAATTTTAAATTTAGTAAAGCTATTGGAAAAAAACAAAGATACCTATATAGATAATTTACCAATTACAGTAAAGCCATATAAATTTAAACAAAAGACTGAAGAGGAACAAAAAAAATGGAAAAAAGAAATGGGAATAGATGAAAACGCCTCAGCAGAAGAAGCCTTCAAAAAGCTAAAAGAAAAATATGATATTCAAGAAGATAAAGAAGAAAATGCCAGAAAAATTATGACAGTACGCTATGAAACAACAATAGAGGGGTTTAGCAATATTAAGCCAATTACCATATCCACAGACATTAGTAGAGAAAGTGCTAATAAGATTAGAGAGCAAAGTGATAAATTTCCAGGAACTTCTCTTGTCACAGAACCAGTTATTCAATATCCATATAAAACTTTAGCATCTCATTTATTAGGATATGTAGGAAAAATTAATCAAGAAGAATACGAGGCAAATAAAGATACTTATCAAATGAATGACCTAATTGGTAGAGAAGGAATTCAATATACATTAGAAGAATATTTAAAAGGAAAAGACGGAGTTAGACAAATTGATATGGCAGTAGATGGAACAATTACAGAAGAATACATTTCAAAAGAGGCAATAGCAGGAAATAATGTAGCTTTAACCATTGATGCTAATTTACAAAAGAAAGTAGAAGATGCATTAGAAAAGAATATCAAAAAAATTGCAAATGGAGAGATTGATAATAAAAAGCACAATGCTAAAGCTGGTGCAGCAGTAGTTATGAATGTAAAAACAGGAGATGTTTTAGCAATGGCAAGTTATCCAAGTTATGAACCAGAGCTATTTGCAACAGGGATTAGTCAAGCAAAATTAAAGGAATATGAAAAACAAAGCAATACTTATAACAGGGCCATTTCAAGCGCTTATGCACCAGGTTCAACTTTTAAAATGGCAGTTGCAACAGCGGCATTAGAAACAGGAACTTTTACAACTAAAACATTAGTAACTGATAATGGCCCATATTCAAGAGGACACCACCCAGTATGTTGGATATATACAGATCGTCATTATGGACATGGGGCTTTAAATATTAGTGATGCTATTAAACATTCTTGTAATATTTTCTTTTATGAAATAGGCTACAGAGTAGGAATTGATAAAATAGCAGAATATGCCTACAAATATGGATTAGGCAAAAAAACAGGAATAGAACTTGCGGGAGAATCTGCAGGAATTGTAGCATCTACTAAATACAAGCAAGACACATATCATGAAGAGTGGCAATTAGGTGAAACTTTATCAGCATCTATTGGACAGAGTTATAATAGTTATACTCCAATTCAAATGGCAAGATATATTTGTATGATAGCAAATGGTGGAAAAGCAGTAGATGTATCTGTGATAAAAGCAATTACAGATTCAGATGGCAATAATATACCAAAAGAAGAAATCAATAAAAAAGTGAATGAAAAATTAGGAATTAGCGAAGAAGCATCTAAGGTAGAAGATTTAAAACTAAAAACAGAGACAATCGAAGCAATCAAAAAAGGAATGAAAGGTGTTACCAGTGAAAGTGGAGGAACAGCTTATTATGTATTTTCAGATTTAGATATGGTAATAGCAGGAAAAACTGGTTCAGCAGAGACAGAAGAAAAAGATAAAGTAAATGGTTGGTATACAGGATTTGCACCATATAACAATCCAGAAATTGCAGTAGTTGTCTTTATAGAAAATGCAGGAGCAGGCGGTAATGTAGCCCCATCAGCTAAAGAAATTATGCAAGAATATTTTGGAATGAATTCTAAAAAAGTAAATGAAAATGTGACAGCTATTCCTAATGTATTAGTTTATAATTAAATAATAAAGGGAGAAAGAAAATGAGTAATGTAATTAGTATTCAAACAAAAAGAGGAAAAGTAATCTTAAAAATAGAAGAAGAAGCAAGTCAAAAGGAGATTATGACAGAACTAAAAAAGAAAATGCCAGAATTAAAAAGCCTATATCAGGAAGATTCTACACCAATTTTGGTAACAGGAAAGGTATTTAAAAATAGAGAAATGGAGCAAATTAAAGACGCTATTCAAGATATATTAGATGTAGAGGTAGAATTTGATAGTCCTAAAATGTTGGGCTTGCACGGTATCAAAAAAGCATTTAGTAGAGATATAGCTACTTCAGAGACACAATTCCATAGAGGTTCATTACGCTCAGGACAAAAAATTGAATTTGAGGGAAGCTTAGTAGTTCTAGGAGATGTTAATGCAGGGGCAGAAGTACTAGCAGGAGAGAATATAGTAGTACTTGGTATTTTAAGAGGAATGGCACATGCAGGAGCAAAAGGAAATAAAGAGGCTATTATTGCTGCAGCTTCTATTGAATCTCCACAAATTCGTATTGCTAATATTGTAAAAGAAATTGAAAAAAGTGAATTTGAAGAGCAGATAAAAATATGTGCTTATGTAGATGATAGTGGAGAAGTAGTATTAGAATAAGTGTCAGTTTTGGGACGTATGTTTAACTGACACTTAGCTTAATAGCAATAAAATTAGAGCAAAAAATAGATATTGATCTTTCACTTCTTCCTGATACAAAAAGAAAATAAGACCAATTAGTAGAATGTCATCATGGTAGAGTTTTAATCCAAAAACATCAAAGAACTCTTCTGTTTCATCTCTATCTTCTTGGTGTAAAAAATTATTCAAAAAGCTAAAACCAACAGGAGCTCTTTTCTTAGAGCTCTTTTCTTTTATATTTTCCTTGGAAGGTTCGCAGGTTAGCTCTTTCTTAGGAGAACTAGGAACCGTTCTTTTAACTGTAGGAATGGAATAAGGTGAGTAATAGTGTGAATATCTTCTAAAATGAGGAAAACTAAAGAAAGGATAATTATACATCATTTTTCTTCTCTCCTCCCAAAGGATTGATTACTTCAAATACTTTTCCCATGCTAAATAATTTGATATATTGATCTACTTTTTCTTTTCTACTAGGTTTTAAGTAAGGTTTTAAAGACCTAAGTAAATTAGCCCTTGGATCATTCTGTTGCTTATTCATAGAATCAATAATGGATTTCATTTTTAACATAGTACCTAAATCAATATTAGGCATTTCAAAAGAATCAGAAGAATTTTGCTCATTTCTGCTATCCGTAGCATTAGAAGAGTCTTCTTGAGAAGGAGAGGAATTATTCTGATTAGAAGTAAAACCATCTAAAATAGATTTTACATTATCTGGAATTTCATTATTCTTCAACATTTCACTCATTTTTTGTACGATTTCTGACATATCTTCACTCATAATAATCTCTCCTTTCTACGAAGTTTATTGATGTTTATTTAATTCATTCATAATCTTAGCTTTGTCTTCATTACTAAGCACTTGACTAACTTTAGCTAATCCTTGTTCTAGTTGCTTTTTGTCCATTTTAGAAAGCATTTCCATTAATTTTCCCATGTCCATATTATTCATTTGGTTCATACAAAAAACCTCCTTGTTTTTACTTCATTATAGTATATTCAAATTTAATAAAGATGTGACAAATTCTAAAGAATTTAAAAAATAAAAATTGTAATACAAATTTAATATTTACTACCAAAATAAAAAATCCGTAAATGAAATTCCATTTTTCGACAATTCTGGTAGTTTTCTTCCATTGAAAAAAAGAAAAAACATGCTAAAATGATATTGTATAACCAATATTATAGGATAAAAAAAGTATGCCCAAAAGATGTGGAAGAAAAATTAATCTACATAAAATGTTAAAAAACGAAAAAAATCCGTAAAACCATTGAAAAATGGGCAAAAAAGTCGTATAATATATTATATGGCGTATTATTGCCAAAATAATATAAAATGGCGTAATTTTAGGAGGTTACTATGAAACTAAAACAAAAATTAATAGCAGCAATTTTAACAGTCATGATGCTTACAAGTTATGTGACAATTTTAACAGATGCAGTAATTGCAGCAGGCGTTAATTTAACAAATCAAAACAGCAAAACAAATCATACAAATGTTGAATTTAATAGCTATTTTGAAGAAGAAGCATATAGCAAAACTTTTGAAATAGGAAAAGAAGCGAAACTATATCTAAAACTCAAAGTAAGTAATACAGGCTATCTAAAAAATGGAGTAGTCCAATTTTTAAATGCCAATTTTGAAGTGGATAGTAACAGCTTAAAACATGATAAAGTACAAAGCAGTAGCAAAGATAAAATTAATTTTAAGCAAGTAAATAATGGTGAAGAAATTTTGATTGAAGTTCCTTTTACTATGGTAACCGGTGAAACAGTAGATAAAGATATTTTTAGCAAAACAACAACAGTTAAATTTACTGGAACTTACATGGACGAGAACGGCAAAGAAAAAGCAATTGAAAAAGAAATTAGCAACCAAATAAATTGGAGTGGAACAGCAGAAGTAGAGTTGGCTGGTGAAGTTAGTAAATATTTGCCATACAAAAATGAAAATGAAAAAGGTGTAATTGTACAAGCAAGAGTAAGAAGTGGATTAAAAGACAATAGTTTACCAGTACAAAAAACAAAACTAGAAGTAAGTTTGCCAGAAATTGCAATGTCAGAAGAAAATACAGCGAAACCTCAGAGAATAACAGTTATTGCTAACACAACAGAGGGGACAAATGGAAAGGGCAGTTACGAATTTAATGAAGCAAATTACAAGTATAATGAAGAAACTGGAAAAATAGAAATCGAAGTAGAAAATAAAGAAGAAAATGGAAAAATTGCTTGGAACAAGAAAGCAGTAGATGAGTATTTAGTAAATTTCATTTATACAGGTGAAGAAGTATATAACTATATTCAAGAACAATTAGAAAAAGCAAATGAAAATGCAATTACTGGTGAAATAGAAGTAAAAGCAGAAATAACAACTTACAACATGGAACAAACAAAACTAACACAAAGTGGAAAAATTGCTTACAGTATTGAAAAGGCAACAGGCGAATTAATCGATACAACTATTAGTACAGTACAAAAAATGAGTAAAGGTTACTTATATGCAAACTTTGCAAAAAAAGGAGCAAAAAAAGATACAAACTATACAGTAACTTACACTGCACAAATACAAGATAAAGCTTTAACAAATGGTGTAGAGCTACAAACTATTACTGAAAAATATGTAGATGAAAATAAAAATGAATATAGTAGTAAATTAAATAACAAAGATGGAATTTATAGTAAAACAGTAATGATATCAGAAGCGGTGTTTACTAAAATGTTAGGAGAAGAAGGAAAAGTAGAAATTCTTAACAAAGCAGGAGAAAAACTAGCAGAAATCACAAAGAATTTAGAAAAAGACAATAATGGAAATTATGTAGTCAACATAGCAGAAGAAAAAGTAAATGAAATTATTATAAAAACAAGTAAACCAGTAACAGAAGGAAACATTGAAATAGTAGTAGAAAAAGCTATTTTAGGAAACCAAGAATATACAAAAGAGCAAATGCAAGAATTCAAAGAAATGACGCTAGGAGTAATGACAGATAACAAAACAAAGGAAACACAAATTAGCTTTGTAGAACCAGTTTCTAAAGCACAAATCAGTATTGGAACACAAAATTTATCTACTATGGTAGAAAATAAAGATGTAGAAATCAGAGTAGTATTAGATACTTCAAGTAATGAAAATGCATTATATAAAAATCCAACATTACAAATTATATTACCTGAAAATATTGAAACTTTAAATTTAAAAAGTGTAGATCTTCTATTAGAAGATGAGTTAAAAATAAAAGGAACAAAAGTAGTAGAACAAAATGGCAGAAAAGTAATTCTTGTTGAACTAACAGGAACACAAACAAGATATATGGATAATGGAACTTCAAATAAAGAAGGAAACATCATTAGTAAAGGTGCAAATATTGTGATAAAAGCAGATATTACTTTCAAGAAATTAACACCAAGTGCAAATTCTAATATTTACCTATATTACACAAATGAAAATACAGTATTATTTGAAAAGTATTATCAAAATCCAAACTTAAAAGCAAGAAGTGCAACTAGTGATACAGTACCAGTAGGGTTAGCAACAACTGGAGTTACTATTGTATCTCCAAATGGAGTAGTAGCTGAAAATCATATGACTGGATTTAAGACAAGTGGAAGTATTAGCAACTTAACAGCAGACAAACAAACTGAAAATATTGATGCAAATGGAAATGCTAAGGAAGTAACAATTGGTGGAACTGTTGTTAACAATTATGATAATAGTATTGAGAATGTAGCAATACTAGGAAGAATACCATTTAGCGGAAATAAGGCAATAGATGCATCAGCAGACCTTGGAACTAATTTCACAATGGCAATGAAAAATCAAATAACAACAAGTGGTATTGATAGTAGTAAAGTAAAAGTATATTATTCTACAAATGGAGAAGCAAATAAAAACTTAATAGATACGAATAATGGTTGGACAGAACAACCAACGAATCTAGCAGAAATCAAAAGCTATTTAATCGTAATTAGTGGAGAAATAGCAAAAGGTACACAAATTAGTTTTGATTATAAGGCAGATTTACCAGCAAATTTATCATATAACAAAGAGGCTTATTCAAATTATAAAGTATATTATGACAATAAAATGGCAGATGCTACTTTAGGAGAAACTAAAGTTGCAGGTGTTATTGGATTAACTACAGGGCAGGGACCAGAATTGCAAGTTAGTGTGAGCTCTAATAGTAATACAGCAAGAGAAGGGCAAATTGTTAGAATGAAAGCAACAGTTAAAAACAATGGCGATTTAATAGCTCAAAATGCTAAATTGAAAATTACTGCACCAGAAGGAACTGTACATACAAGCGTGCCAGAAGGAACTAAGGGATATGCAGACAGTAATGAGAAAGAAAAAATAATTACACTTGGAGATATTAAAAAGGGTGAAACTATTGTAAAAGAATACGAATTAAGAATTAAAAAAGGGACTACGATTAAAGAGATAGAGCAAACATCAGGAGCAACAGAAGAAAAGAATTATGAAGAAGTAAACGAATATCCAGGTGACAAAGATATTTCAAATATTGTAAGAGTATCAGCTAATAATATGTCAGGAGAAATTAAGTCTGAATCATATACTTTAAAAATATTAAAAGGTGATTTGCAAATTGTCAATGTTCCTAATATTAATGAAGAAGTAGTATTACGTAACGGAGACAGTGTAATTTATAGAATGGAAGTAAAAAATATTTCTTATGATAAAGATTTAGATAATGTAACATTAAGTATTCCACTTCCACAAGGAGTAAAAGTAAAAGAAGTTTATTATACTGAAGATACTTTTGGAATTAACAAAAAGACTGAAAATATTAGCCAAACTGAAAATAAGATATTGATTAATATAGGAAACTTGAAAAGCTCCATTAAATCCTTGAAAGAGACAGAGAATGAGAGTGATGAACCTCAATTCATTAATATACGAGATACAGTATATGTATTTATGACATTAGAATTATCAAACTTTAGTGGAGAATCTCAGATTTTAGTAGAAGCAACAGCAGATGGAATAGAAAAACATTATTCTAATAGCAGAAAGTTATTAGGAGAAACAATAAATCTAAAAATAGAACAAAAAGCGTTAGATAACCAATATATTAAAGAAGGAAGTAATTATACTTATCATTTTACTATTGAGAATAATAGCAAAGTAGCTTCTATTTCAAATGTAATAGAGATGCCTATTCCAGAGGGATTAAAATTAGTGAAGGCAGAGTATACATATGATGGACAAACTAAGACAAATTCATCTGCAAGAGACGGAAAATTAACAATTAATATTCATAGTTTAGAAGCGGGCGGAAAGATTGAATTAGCAGTAACAGTAAAGGCAGATTTACTACCAGATAAAAATGATAAAGAGATTTTAACAGTAGCAACACTAGCAGCACAAGGTATTCAAACGATAGAATCTAACAAAGTAAAAGCAATTATTGAATATGATGAAGAAGCTCATAAAGGAAATCAAGGCGGAAGTGATAAGCCAACTACAACAGGAAAATATAAAATTACAGGAACCGCATGGATAGATGAGAATAAAGATGGTAAAAGAGATGAAACAGAACAACTACTAGCAGGCGTACAAGTTGTATTATTACATAAATCAAATAGTCAGATAGTAAAAGATGAAACAACAGGTGCAGAAAAAATTACGACAACAAATAGTAGTGGAAAATATGAATTTTCTAACTTAAAACCAGATGAATATTTAGTATTATTCTTATATGATGCAGGTAAATATAGTATTACAGATTATCAAAAAGAAGGGATAGCAGAAAGTGTTAACTCTGATGCAACTAGTATGAAAATTGTATTAAATGGAGAACAAAGACAAGCAGGTGTAAGTAATACAATTAAAATTACGAATGATAATGTAAGAGATATTGATATTGGACTATTTGTAGCAGAAAAATTTGATTTAAGATTAGATAAATATATTAGCAAAGTAACAGTGACGACACCAAGCAATGGAACAAAAACATATAATTACAATAATTCAAAAATAACAAAACGTGAAATTGCAAGTAAAGATGTAGGAAATAGCAGTCTAGTTATCGAATACAAAATTGTAGTAACAAACGAAGGACAAGTAGACGGATATGTGAAAAAGATTATTGATTACTTACCAGAAAATACTAAATTTAGCAGTGAATTAAATAAAGACTGGTATATGTCAGACAATAACGGAGCAGTTTATAATACAGCCTTAGAAAATGAGAAAATGTTACCAGGAGAAAGCAGAGAAGTAAGACTAGTATTAAGTTATGCAATTAATAGCAAAACCATAGGAAAAACTATTAACAATAATGCAGAGATTTATGAAAGCTATAATGAACTTGGTTTAGAAGATATTGACTCAATTGCAGCTAATAGACTAGAGTCAGAAGATGATATGTCGAATGCAGATGTCATCATTTCAGTAGCAACCGGTAAAGTCATTATTTACACAACTTTTGCATTAGCAATTATTGCTTTACTAGGATTTGGAATTTTTGAAATTAAAAAACGTGTTTTAATCAAGAAAGACAAATAGGAAGGAGGGGAAAATATGAGAGATACAGAAAATAGAAAAGAGAAACGATATATATTACTAATACTATTATTTGCAATTATAGCAGTACTAGTAATACCAAATGTAATTGTATATACGATTCAAGGAATTACAAAAGATACGGCAAAGAAATTAGAATCAGATACAGAGTTTTATGCTATTGAAAATGTTAATTCGGTTAGTATTACTGGTGGTGATGGAAGCATTGAAGTCCATGGTACACATCTTTCAGGTATTGCTTTCGTACCAGGAAAGGTACTATATTGTATTGAACATGGTGTAGCCTTCTGGCCAAAGAATCCAGGACCTACCTTAACAATTGCAGAAGCACAAAAATATGGTTCTATTGATTCAACAGCTAAAATATCATGGCCTAAAGTTCATGGAGCTCATAGAGAGAGAGAACATGAAGGAGAAAATACTTATCCATATTTAAGATGCGTAGGAAATCATCAAAATCTTGTAGCTGCTGGAGGGTATCTTCCAGAAGCAGGATATATTTTAACATATCCAGACATGGGTGATGTTACTATGTACAAACAGATGGCTATATGGGCTACTACATTAAATATTGGAAGACATGAAGTAGGAAACTCATTATATAATGAAGCAATACATTATAGAGAATTCCATGATCAAACAACAGATAATGGACAACATTATACAGATCCAGATATTAAAGTAACAGATGAAACAGAAAAAGATAAGGTAACGATAAAGGCAAGTTATCAAGAACAAACTTTAACTGTAGGACCATTTTCAATAGACTATATTAATGGTGCTTATGATGATGTGGCTGTTGGAGGAATTTCCGACATGTATATGATAGGATACAATTCAGAAAATGAAATTGTTAAAGAAAGAATTGATATCAAGAAATATATTGACCCAGATGGAACTGGATATGAACCAGAATATTTTGAACCAAATGAAACAGATAGATCATTTGTAGATTATTCGAAACAAGTATATCCAAAAGGAAAATCAGCAGGAGAAGATACTTTCCAATTAAAAATAGATAATCCAAACGCTGACTTATCAGCAGATTCAGATCCAAGTGAATATGTAACTAAATTAAAATTACATATTGAATTTAAATGGATGGGTGTAACAGAAGCTACTATATGCAAAATGCAAGGATACTATTACACTGTAAATTGGGAATGTGATGATCCATTCCATTGTCACCATTCACATAATAGTGGTTGTTATGATTGTGATGAAGACGGATGCTGGCTTGCTTGTCCACATAGACATAGCAAAATGAAATGTTATGACTGTAATGCTAGGTCTTGGCTAACATCTACACCAATTCAAGACCACCTTAATTTACTAAGGGGAGAAAGAAAATTATTCAAGACAGAAATCGAAATTGACGCAGGAGATGATAATGCTTTCCCAATAACGATGGACTTGGGTGGTAAGGTATGGGAAGATGTACCAGAAGGTAAAGAAAGCCTTACAGACGGTATCTTTAAAGAAGGAATTGACAGGGTTTTACCAAATGTAAAAGTAACAATTTATGATGAAGATGGAACAATGGTTAATTTAGAGCCTACATCAGAAGATACTTCTGATGAGCAGATTATGACAAGAATTAATCCAACTTATACAGACGAAAAAGGCGATTACTTATTCAAAGGACTTGATCCATTAAGAAAATACTATGTAACTTTCGAATATAATGGACAAGTATATTTACCAACAGACTATAATAGAGATGTTGATGCTTATAATAGAGTTGATTGGTTCTGGACTTCAAAAGGTACAGAAAAATCAACAGATAGAGATACTTACGATAAAAACTTCTCAGAAATAGGCTCAAGCCCAGCTAACTATAAAGTACCAAGCAATTCAATGAAAATTGCACCATTAACAAATGGATATAACGAAGCTTTTTCACAATATGATTTAATGGGCTTTAAGATGACAGAAGATGGCGACTATGTACAAGAAACTAGATTGATAGACGGTTTTTATACCATTATAGATGGAGAAATTAAAGAAACAGAAGAATTCCAAGAAGGTGAAATTTCACAAGAAATTAAAGAATTTATTAGCAGAAACAGAAGGTCACCAGAAGAAAGCGATATGTTAAGAATATATAGAAATATTGCTGGTGGGGACGAAGAAATGCTAAGAAAGCTTCAATTTATTGAAGATACTAAGATAGAATCTTATACAAAAGCAATGGACATCATATCAGGAGGAGGAACAAGTAGACCAAATCCAGATGGAAGTAATAGTGGAGGATCAACAATTGTAGTAAACAAAACAAAACTTTTAGATGAAGTAGAAAGAGCTATGAGACAACTTAAAATTGTATATTATGATTTTGATGTAGAAATGCCAGAAGGAATCTATACTCTAACAATAGATCAAGAATTTGAAAACATTAGAAAAGATGATCCTATTCCAAATGCGGATCTTAGCAAAATTGATGAAGTTTTAGAGAAATTCTTTACAATATTAGGCAATATGATTCAGCAAGATCTTAGAACAGACTATATTAATAACTATCGACCAGAATCAAGTAGATATAAATTAGTTAATTATTTAAGAGATAGTGTTATCAACAACTATAGACTTGCATTTACTAGAGCTGGAATGGACGAAACGAAATTGACCAATTTCAACTTTAAAATAGTGTATAAAGATACAGAAAAAGTTGTACATGCAAATGATTTTACTTTTGATAATGCAGTAACTACAACAAAACGTTCAAAGAGTAATAATACCAATAGAGCAAGAGCAAATTCTAGAACAGCAGGATATGATTTATACCCAGTATACGATGACTTTATCATTAATAAAACAATAGATATGACATATGATACAGCAGAAGAAGCTAGAAGCTTAGAATATGACTTAACAGAAGAAACAATTGAAGGAGTTGTATACAAACCAATTTATCCAGGACAATTCTATGTAAATCAAGGCTTATGGAGAAGACAAGAAGTTGACTTAGCATTAAGAAAAGATATTCTTTATGCAGCTACTAGAATTAATGGTAAAACAGAAGTATATGAATATAATAAGAGAAATGAATTAACAGCAGAGCAAAAAGATGAATTAAGAAGATTAAGAGATATTTATGAACACAATGGTAGAAAGCCATCAGATTACCAAGCTTACCTAGAAGCGAAAGCTCAATTTGAACAAGCTAACAGACCAAATGATGGTAAAGAAGATTACTGGCAAATTCAATTAAGGATGAGGGACTACAACAACTATTATAGCGGTAATTACACCAAAGAGCTTTACACAGCAGATTACAACTACAGAAGTGCTAGTACTAACAAAGCTGGAGAAGATAAGGAATTACAACTATATGTAACCTACAAAATTACAGTAAGAAACGTGTCAGAGAGTATCTTAGGAGAAATTACAGAAATTGTTGATTACTTTGATAAAGACTATACATATAGAGATGACTTATCTTGGGTAATGTATAAACGTAATAGTAATAGTAACAACTTAGAAGAAATTAACTTTACTGAATCAGACTACTATGAGACAATAGACCAATTAAAACTAAATGATAAGATTAGTAGCAACAATAAAGGAACACAAAGTAGTACTTCAGGACAATATGAAGCAAGAAGCAGTGAGTGTAGAAGTGATATGACATCAGACTATAATGATATTTATATCAAAGGTTTAGCTGGTAAAAAACTAGCAAGTGGTGAAGAAGCATTCATTTACTTAACATTTGAAGTAAATAAACAAAATGGAAAGATTATCACAGACGAAGACAATACTTTAAAACAAAACTATGTAGAAATTAACGGTTACAAAACATATTACAAAGATGGTACACAGTTACCAAATGGTGTAACAAAAGGAAGCAATGATCCAGCAGGACTAATTGATATTAATTCAACACCAGGTAACTTATGTAAGGAAGACTTAGAAGGCAACAAATATGAGAAGAACTTTGAAAATGATACAGACCGTGCAAAGAGTATTAAAGTAATTGTTGAAGAAGATTTCATCAGAAGTATTAATGGTAATGTGTGGGAAGACCAAAGAACACAAACTGTATCACAAGCTATTATCGGTGATGGTATGAGACAAGGTAGTGAGATTGGAGTTACAGGAGCTACTGTAGAATTAGTAGAAAGACTAGAAGATGGAAGCGAATATGTATGGCAAACAACAAAAACACAAAATGGTAAATACGAATTCAAAACAGATAAAGATAACAAAATCTACATTATACCAGGTAACTACTTTATTAGATTCCACTATGGAGATACTACAGCGACAGCCAATACAACTGCAAATGGTGGTTCAAATACAACCTCATACAATGGTCAAGACTTCAAGTCAACTGTATATCAAAAAGATATGAAGAATGGCAAAGAGCTTGACGAATATAAAGATACTAAAATAGAAGGATATGACGGAAAATATCAAGGTACAGAAGTAGGATACTATGATATTAAGCAATTAGATACATTAAGAGGAAGCGGAAACAATTTCTCAGATGCTAAAGACATTTGGAGTGAAAGAGAAAAGGTAATTAATTATAGTAACAACCAGGTAACTAATGGAAAAGCTGAAATTTTAGCATCACCATATACAACAGGAAATACTGCAGAATTAATTAATAATACAAAAATGACTGCTGTAACAGGATTAATTGTACTAGAAGGAGAATATAACAGAACTGGAACAGATGGAGATGCAGGTACAAGTAATGGTGAGAACAATTACAGATATGGTAATGACTATAATGGAAAATATACTTTAAATGATGTAGACTTGGGTATTACTGAAAGACCAAAAGCAGCATTAGAATTAGGCAAAAAGATAACCAATGTCCAAATTAAATTAGCGAATGGAAATATCCTATTTGACGCTAATAAAGGTATGACAGATTTACAATGGAGATCTGGCAGCCCATACAAATTAAATGAAGGTATTAAAAACCATAAATATCCAGAATATTATGGAGCAAGCCAAGACCGTTATGCTTACAGAACTTCAGTAAAAGCTTTAGTAGATAGTAAGTATGACAGCCAAGGAAATAACGGATTAATTGTAGCAACTATGGATGAAGAATTAATGCAAGGTGCTAATATTACAATCAGTTACTTACTAACTGTTACCAATGCGGGAGAAACAGACTATGAAGGACAAGACTTCTACTATAAAGGAACAGGTGCAGGTACAGTAGTTACAACAAAAGCAGATATTGTTGCAGACTATGTAGCAAATAACTTAAACTTTAAAACAGACAACAACAATGGAACAGGATGGCAAATAACAGATAGCAATGCATTAGAATTAAGCAATGATGCTAAAGCAGGAGCAACAAAATATAATAATATCATTAGAACATCAAACTTAAATAAAGCATTAACACCAGGAGATAATACAACTGTAGGATTAGTATTAACACAATTAATCAACCCAGAAAACAGTACAGATGATAAAACATATGACAACATTGCAGAAATTACTACTATTTCAAATACCGTAGGTAGAAGAATGGCATACTCAATTCAAGGTAACCAAGACCCAACAAAGACACCAGCAGAAGTAGATAGTGTTAAGTCAGAAAGAGTAACTATTTTACCACCATTTGGTAGTGGAAATATAATAGTGTATATTGCAATAACAGCAGGTGTTCTAGCAATCTTAACTGTAGGAATAATATTCATTAAGAAAAAAGTATTAAATAAATAGTAAGCAGACAATGCTTAGAAAAAGAGGAACAAGATAACAATCTTGTTCTTCTTTTTTTGCTATTCATATTGACATTTTATGACATGTATTGCTAAAATATAACAAAATGTTATAGCTATAGTGCGAAATAAAATGTACTAATAGTGTGCCTAGAAAAGATGCATAAAAATAATGAACAATGGAAACACTAAAACAAAGGAGGAAAAATGAAAGGAACATTAAAGAAAAAACAATCAGGTATAACACTTGTAGCGTTAGTAGTAACGATAGTGATACTACTCATCTTAGCAGGAATAACTATCATGTATACCATGGGAGAAAATAGTATCTTTAAAAAGGCGCAAGAAGCAAAAAATAAGACAGAAGATGCCATCAAGAATGAGCAAGAATATATGAATTCAATTGATAACATGATAAATGAATATACCAATGGAATGAATACTCAAACTCCAGAAGTTCCAGAAAATCCATGGGCAAAAATAGATAGAATTGCAAAGGAGATAGCAAATGATAATAGTATTACAAGTGATTCAACACAGGCAACGGGCACAACAGAAAAAGGAGAAAGTTATGATATCAAAGTAGGAGATATCTTTGAAGTAGAATACAATGGAGAAACAAGAAGAGTAAGAGTACTAGGATTTAAACATGACGACTTAGTAGACCAAACAGTATATGGGGGAAGTCACACAAAAGCAAGTATTAGTTTTGAGTTTTTAGATTTCATGACAGGAGATAACTATATGTCAATGAATTCAAGTGATACTAATGAAGACGGTTGGGGAGCAACGCAAATGAGAAAAGACTTAAATGGATATAGTAACAGTAATGCAAGCCAAAGTGGAGTAATTGGAGGATTAGGAGAAAACCTAAATAACAAGAATTATATCAAACAAGTAAAGAAAAAATATATTGCAACATATAATGATGCAAACAGCGTAGCAATATGTAATGATTATTTATGGATGTTAGCAGCAAGCGAAATAGTTAATAGTGGATATCAAGCAGGAGCATATGGAGTTGCAATTACAAGTGAGGGAAACCAATATAAATATTACCAAGGGGTAACAGAAGAATGGAATGCAGTAAGCACAAACCGTGTAAAGAAGACGAGCGAATTAGGTAGTGCATATAGTTGGTGGCTCCGTTCACCATATGTGCCAAAGAACACTCATTTTATTGATATTGGTGGTACTGGTTATACTAATGGTAGTTATAATGCAAATGGCACTTTTGGCGTAGCCCCAGGATTTTGTATTTAGCTTATTCATTTTTTGATAATATATAGAGTTGTAGACTGGTTATTTTAATAGCCAGTCTATTACTTTTATTTTTCTATTCATCTCCACAATACAATATTTATAACGAAAGAAAGGGAAATTCTAACAAAACCTTGTAATTTCTAACTTTTTACGATAAAATAGATAACATAAAAAAAGTAAAAGAGAAAATTAAACACGAAAGATAGCAAAAAAGAGAGAAAACTTTTTTTAATTTGGTACGAAAAACGACAAACATTTTTGTAAATTTGTATTAGTATAGTACAAGCTATTGATAATAGCTTACATAAGAAAAGCCAAATTAAAAAGTAGGGGTGATCAAAAAGTGTTTCAAAATATAGCAAAAGATTTGCCTGATGAAAATCAGCAAATGAATGAAGAACAAAAAGCAAATAAAAAATCAATGAAAGAGATAGTGAAAAGTCTTTTTAGTATACAAAATGTTATTTTATATACCATTAGTTTTTTAATTTCTATGGTAGGATTTAGTAGTGAAAACTTAATGTTAAGTTTAAGTCCATTTGCTATTAGCTTTTTAGCAGCAATGCTCAGCAACTACTCACCAGTAGGAATTGTATATGTGTTTACATTAATAGGAACATGGATAAAATTTGGACCAAGTAATATGCTTACTTATTTTTTAACAACATTAGTATTCTTTGCTATTACATTATTAAAAAGGTCACGAATAGAAGAATATGTAAATGAACAGAGAAGATTAGGTTTTCGCTTATTTCTATCTGTACTACTTGTTCAAATAGTGCCAATGTTCTTTAGAAGCTTTTACATATATGATTTATTAACTAGTATTATGTTAGCAATTAGCTGTTTTGTATTTTATAAAATATTTTCAAATAGTATTCCCATTATTAAAGAATTAGGCACAAAAACAGTATTTTCTGTAGAGGAAGTGATGGGGACAAGCTTATTATTAGCAATTACTGTTTGTGCTTTTGGAGATTTAAGCATTTTTGGTTTTAGTATCAAAAATATTTTAAGCATTCTCATTGTCTTGGTATTAGGTTGGAAAAATGGCATGCTAATTGGTGCAACTTCAGGAGTAATGATAGGAATAACCCTAGGTATTATAGGAGGCTCAGAACCGATTTTAGTGGCTTCTTATGCTATATCTGGTATGATTGCAGGTCTATTTAATAAATTAGGCAAAATAGGAGTTATTATAGGCTTTATTTTAGGTAATATTGCTTTAACCTATGTTGCCAATGGAAATACAGTACCAATTATTTTAATGCAAGAAATTCTAATTGCCTTTTTAGGGTTATTAGCAATACCAAAAAGAGTAAAAATAGATATTGCAGATTTCATGGGAAGAGAAAAATTGCTACCAGAAACAACACTTACTGGTAGAAGTTTGACAGAAAACGAAGATGCTATTTTCAAATTAAATCATATGTCAGAGGCAATTCAAGATATGGCAAAAAGCTATCAAGAAGCAGCCAGTACACTAGTTAGTGAGGAAGATTTAAAACAGCAAGAATTATCGAATGAGCAAATCTTTTTAGAGGAATTAAGAGTCAACTTACAAGAAATAGAAGAAAATATGCTTTATGAAGAGATTGAAGAAAATCAAGATGGCATTGTAAACGATATTTTTCATTATTTATTAAAAGAAGAAATCCTTACGGAAAAAGAACTTGTAAGAATTTTAGAGCAACACAATAATTATTTGGTAGGTTTTTATGAAAAGAATGAGCAAGTAATAGAAGACGTATCTAAAATGATAAAAGCGATTAATTCAGCTTACCGTGTAAGCAAAATAAACTTCATCTGGAAAAAGAAAATGCAAGAAGATAAGAAAAATGTAGCCACCCGGTTTAGAAGGAGTATCTCAAGCAATTTCCCATTTAGCTGAGGAAATGCAAGATGAGCAAGCTGAGGAAGATACATTTGCTATTCAAAAACAGCAAATTAAAACTTTATTAAGTGAAAAAGACATTGAAATAGAAGATATTAGGGTGAAGCAGTTTCCTTCTGGTAGATATCAAGTAGAAGTATATCATAAGTTATGTGATGAAATAGAAGGAACGAAGTGTAATATTAAAAAAATAGGAAAAATTTTAAACAAGGTGTTAGAAGATAAATTCTTAATACAAGCGCAAGAGTGTGGATTAAGAGAAAATAAAACAATGTGCAAATTTACCTATTTATCGGATGACAAATATACTGTACAAATAGGGGTTGCAACAAGTACAAAAGCAGATTCTCCAGTTTCAGGTGATAGCCATATTGAAACAAAGCTAGAAGATGGAAAATATTTGGTAGCAATTAGTGATGGTATGGGTTCTGGTCCTGAAGCAATGAAAAGTAGTAAAATAGCAGTTAAAATGTTAGAAAGATTGTTTAAAGCAGGGTTTGATAAAGAAACATCATTAAATTTAATTAATTCTACACTAGCAGCAACAAGTAAAGAGGACATGTATGCTACTTTAGATATTGAAATACTAGATTTATATGGTGGAAATATGGAATTTATTAAAAATGGTGCGTGTCCAACTTTTGTGAAAAGAAATCAAGAAGTACAATTATTAAAAGCAGTTACTTTGCCAGCAGGAATTTTAGATAAAAGTGATTTAGTGGTATATGATTATGATTTACAAGAAAATGATATTATCGTAATATGTAGTGACGGAATTATTGAATCTAATTCAGAATATCTTAATCAAGAATTATGGGTAAAATATTTGTTAGAGGATATTCAAACAGATGATAGCCAAAAAATAGCTAATTTAATTTTAGAAGAAGCGATTGATAATGATTTTGGAAGACAAAAAGATGACATGACAGTTATTGTAGCTAGAGTAAATAAAAAACAGCTTATAAAATAGTAAAGAGCAAAAATCCAACAAGAAATTGAATAGAATTTCTTGTTGGATTTTTTTGCTATTAAGAGATTTTCTTATATAATACAGTTTTGACATAAATTCCAATTTCTTCATTACTTAAATGAAAAATTGAAATTAATTTATCCAAGATATCACTTCTAGGTAAACATGTTTCTTTGTCAATTCTAACATATTGCCTTAGACTAATCTCAAGGATGCCCGCCATTTCTTCTTGAGTATAACCAAATTGATTTCTTTTTTCTTTAATCATATGATCACCTTTGACAAATTATGACATAAAATTACGCTAAAGCATATTGACATTTAATGTCACGAACTGTATAAGTGGCTAAATATAAAGCAAATTGGTATACAAAAATGTCGAAACTTACTATTAAAGATTAAAAGTATAGTTCAAAAAATGGAGGCAAGTAAAAAAGAAAATGATGAAATCTATTGAAGAAACTAAAAATGCCTTGTAATTCTCACTAGAGATATGATATAGTATAACTACTAAAAGAAGATTTAGGAGGAAACAAAATGAGTAGTGGTGCTAAAAGATATAGTGGCGAAAAGAAATTAAATATGAAAAAAGTATTTGCAGTCATTATCGCATTAGCAGTTGTCATTATGGTAGTTATTGCTATTAGCAAGTTACTAAGTGGTGGATTAGGGACAGAAGAAAAAGCTGTAGCTAATCAATATTTTGCAGTATATACAAATGAAAAATGGGGTGTAATTAACTCTAAAGGAGATATCATAATTAAACCAGAATATGAGGAAGCTATTGTTATTCCAGATAGTACAAAAGATGTTTTTCTCTGCACATATGATGTAAATTATATTGAGGGTTCTTATCAATCAAAAGTAATCGATAGTAAATCAAAAGAAATCATAACAGGATATGACACTATTCAAGCTCTAGAAAACTATGATACAAATAATAATTTATGGTACGAAAATGATGTACTACTAGTGTCGAAAGCTGGAAAATATGGTTTGGTAGATTTTAAAGGAAAAGAATTATTAAAATGTGAATATGATGCTATTCAAGCATTGAAAGGTGTAAAAAATAGTATTTTAATTCAAAAAGATAAAAAATACGGTTTAGTAGACCATATTGGAGCGGTTATCATTGAACCAGAATATAAAGAAATTAAGCCAATTTCTGATGAGTATGCAAATGGATATATTGTTATAGGTCAAGACAACAAAATGGGAGTAATTAGTAGAGATAAAACAGTAGCAGTTGAAGTGAAATATCAAGATGTTCAAGCAATTTATGGAAATGGAAATTATGTAGTAAAAGAAAACAATACGTGGCAAATCGTAAATAGTGAAGGAACTACTTATTTAAAAGGCAAATTTGATAGTGTTAAATCCATTAATGGAGAAAATGTTGTTATACTTTCTAATAAAAAATATGGTGTAATAACTTTATCAGGTGAAATAAAAATTGAAGCAAAATACCAAGATATTACATATGCTTTTGAAGATAATTATATTTTCAAAGAAAATGGTAAGTGTGGGGTAATTAATTTGTCAGGTGAAAGGGTTGTGAAGCCAGTTTATGATAGCTTAATTTATCGCACAGAAAGTGGAATTTTTGAAGCAGACAAGTCAAATGCAGAGAATACAGACTTCATAGGTAATGATATGACAATTAAATTAAGTGGTATTCTTTCGGAAATAGACACGGAATTAGGTTATATGAAAGTTAGAGTAGAAAATGATTATAAGTATTATAACTTTAAATTTGAAGAGAAAACAAGTAAAGAAGTATTAAAAGGAAATACATTATTCCTAGATAAAAAAGATGAAAAGTATGGCTATGTGAATAAAGATGGCATTGTAATAGTAGATTATATTTATGATGATGCTACAGAACAAAATAAATTCGGATATGTCAGTGTCAAAAAAGATGGTATGTGGGGAACCTTTGATTCCAGAGGAAAACAAGTTGTAGCACCATCATATACCCTAGAAAATGCTTCCCTAATTGAATTTATAGGGAAATGGCATAGAGGAGAAGACTTAAATTTAAATTATTATACAGATAAATAACACAAGAAAAGAATTAAGAAATAAAGAGGAAAACCAAAGATGGATTTTAAAATGAAATACCAATATACTTATTTTATTTATCCTTATGTAATAGAAGAGAAAAAGTATCGTAATTACATATATCAGTTATTAAAAAATTCAAATTGTAAGTTAAAGTTATTTGATCGTAAAAAAGACGTAGGGGTAGATACTTATTTTTTACCAGAGCTGAAGGAGAAAATGTTTTGGTCTTTAGAAAAGAAACCGAGTGAAATAAAAGAGTTAGAGTCAATGGATAAGAAAATGCAAGCAACTATAATTAGCCAACAGCCTTGCAATATGTTTGAATATACATTAGAAGGAGATGTACCAGGAAAAATTGGAGAAGCAGGAGGCATCTTTTTCGATATTACAAAAGTAGAGATTATTTGCTTTAATACAGGGGTATGCTTTTTGATGCTAAAAACTGCTTTAACTGAAAATCAAAATTTTTCAGATGTACTCAACTTTAATTATAAGTTTAGAGATATTAATTCTAAAGCAGAGCACAGTAAACAATATGAAACAATTAAAATACAAACTGGAAAATTAAATAATATGCAAGCATTTGCTGATTTTGTAAAAAAAATTGCAGGACATAACTTGAAAGCAAAACAAATCAATCTAGATACAGATCGATTGATTACATACTCTTATGTTTGCTTGAATCAAGCAAGTTGGAATGAAAATACAGACATTAATTTATTAGAAAAACAATTTGAAAAGTATAGAACTGTAAAACCAGCACGTGAACAAACTGAAGATGCGCTATTAAAAGAAGCATATACTTATCGCGAGAAATATCTTTATTATGGATTTTCTAATAATACAACAGTACTACTTACATGTGATAATAATATTAAAAATTATACTACTTTGCCGTTTCAATTTGAAAATGAACAGTTATATCATTTTATTTTTAACTTGTATAAAAAAATCTATTTAAAGAAGTTAAATTATGAATTTCAGAAGAATGAGCAATTTGAATTAGTAAAGAAGGAATTTTTAAGTTTTGCTAAAAAAGAATGGATATATGAAGTAACTTATGATGAAATAGGGAAAATCTTAGAAAAATATTATGCAGAAGAGCAAATCTTACAGACTACTTTCCATAAATTAAAACAAAAATATGATTTGTTATATAAAGATTATGAGATAGGTAGAAATAAAGAAAGTAATAAGTGGATTATTGCAATCATGATTATTATGATTATCATTAACGTAGCTAGTATTATTTTTGTAGCAAGTAGATAAAGATATATTACGCAAAAAGAGGCAATAAGAATGGAGATAAAAACAGGAATAGATATCATTGAAGTAAAAAGAATACAAGAAGCCATTGAAAGACAAGGCGAGAAGTTTTTAAAAAGGGTATATACAGCACAAGAAATAGAGTATTGTGATAATACAGGAAAAATGAGATATCAACATTACGCTGCTAGATTTGCAGCAAAAGAAGCAATATTTAAAGCGATATCTAGTAAGCTTTCTAGCGATATAGGAGATATTTGGACTAATATAGAAATCCAAAATAATGAAAATCATAAGCCAATAGCAAATCTTGAAAGGCTAAGTCTAAGTAACATTGAGAGTATGGATTTAAGCCTTTCTCATATAGCAGAATATGCTGTGGCTAGTTTTAATATTATATTTAAATAGATTTATTATATCAACAGTTAATAATATATCATTTTCCGTTCAACTGCGGACGCTCCGCTACATGGTCCCCGCCCTTCGGGCACCCCTATACCTTGTTTCACTTCAAATTGATATATTATTAACTGTTGATTTTAAGAAAGGAATAGTCAATGATGGAATTGTTCGATTCGCATGCACATTACAATGACGAGAAATTTAATGAAGATAGAGAAGAAATTTTACAAGCAGTTTGGAATGAGGGAGTAACAAAGTTAATTTGTGCAGGATATAGCTTAGAAGCTTCAAAAGAAGCTGTTAAAATAGCAAATTCTCACCAAAATATATATGCAATTGTAGGCATTTCACCAAATGATATTCCAGAGCAAAATACAGAATATGAACAAATTTTAAATAGGCAGTTACAACAAATTGAAGAATTAGCCAATAATGAGAAAGTAGTTGCTATTGGAGAAATTGGCTTAGATTATTATTGGAATAAAGAAAACAAAGTAGAACAAAAATTAGTTTTTCAAGAACAAATAGAATTAGCCAATAAATTAGACTTACCAATAGTGATTCATACAAGAGAAGCAGTTTATGACACATTGGAAATACTAAAAAGTGAAATAACACCAATCAAAAAAGGAATATTTCATTGTTGCCCACTGAATTTAGATTTAATTCGAGAAGGCTTAAAGTTAGGTTTTTACATTTCCTTTGCAGGACCAATTACTTTTAAAAATGCAAAAAATGCAGGGGAAGCCATTCAAGCGGTACCACTAGAAAGAATTTTAATAGAGACAGATAGTCCTTATTTGGCACCAGAGCCAAAAAGGGGAACACGTAATAATTCTAGAAATGTGAAATATATAGCAGAAAAGATTGCACAAATAAAAGGCATTTCAATAGAAGAAGTGGCAAAAGCAACCTATGAAAATGCTAAAAAAATTTTTCAAATAAAATAATTTTTTTTTAATAGTCATATTTGTGTACAAGCCTGCATATAATATACTAATAGATGCTTTTCGAAATTTGCCATTTTTGCAATATTTTGCAAACCTAAGATAGGGAGAGACTTGTGTCAAAACCTGTGGAAATTTGACATTTCTTAACAAAAATGGTATAATATAGTTGTTGGTCTTAATAAAAGGAGGAACAATATCTTATGAAAAATGATGATAAAGCATCAATATCACTGAAAAAGATTATATGTATTAGCTTAATCTTTATGTTGATTATGACAGTCGGTGTAATGGCTGGAAATGTTACTTTCCGTAACGTCAAGATAGTTTTAGCTAGTGGATATGAAATGAATGTACTAACAAGTAAGACAAATGTATCAGAGATACTTGATGAAAACCACATTATTCTATTAGATGATGAAAAGGTAGTGCCTGACTTAGATTCAGAACTATCTGATAACAAAACAATTAAAATTTCTAAAATGTCAGAAGAAGAAATTGAAGCAGCTGATGTTGTAGAAACATCTGAAGAAATTACAGCAGAAGAAATTTTGAAAAATTATGACACAATTGTTGAGAAGATTGTAGTCAAAAAAGTAAAAATTCCATATGAAACAATTAAAAAGAATGTAGCATCAGAAAAAGGTGCAAAACAAGACCGAATTGTACAATATGGTGTTGACGGATTAAAAGAAGTTACTTATAAAATTAAATATCAAAACAAAAAAGAAATTGAGAAGAAAGAGATTTCTTCAAAAATCATTAAAAAACCAGTTAACAAAATCGTTGAAGTTAGAAATAAACAAACAGTAACAACCAGGGCAAGTAGTGGACCTAGAGTAAGTTATGCATCTGGAAAATGGAGTTACTCAGAAGCAGAGCTAGATTTATTATGTGCTATTACTGCACAAGAAGCATCTTCAAGCTATAATGCTTCCTTAGCAGTTATTACAACAGCATGTAATAGAGCAGCAAGTAGCAGATGGAGATATAATGGAACAGATCCATTAAGCCAATACAAAGCACCAGGACAATTTTGTTATTCAATTGATAGTCACTGGGTAAGAAGATTAAATGGCAACTATCCAGCACACGTAAAACAAGCTGTAATTGATGCCTTAAATGGTAAAAGGAATCATAATTACTTATCATTCCGTTCAGCAGGTTGTGCATCAGGAGTTAACATAGGTGGTAACGTATATTTTAATGCAATGTAAAATGTCCAAGTTTATCGGACATAATTGATAGAAACATCACAAGTAGCAAAAGCGAAAGTGATGTTTTTTTATGTTTAATTAGAATCGTTAAGATACGAAAAAATGCATTGTCAGTAAAATAAGATACCTAAAAAACTTGACTTTTCGAGTTTGGTTCTTTACAATAAGAGAAAATTAGAACTAAAAGATGGAGTGAAATAATATGAAATTAATTTCATGGAATGTAAATGGCTTAAGGGCAGCAGTACAGAAAGGATTTAAAGAGTTTTTTCAAGAAATAAATGCAGATATTTTCTGCATACAAGAAACAAAAATGCAAGAAGAGCAAATTGATATAGAGCTAAATAATATTTTTAGGAAATATCATTGTTATTGGAATAGTGCTATCAAAAAAGGCTATTCGGGAACAGCAATATTTACAAAACAAAAACCAATAAATATAACTTATGGAATTGGAATAGAAGAGCATGACCAAGAAGGAAGGATTATCACTTTAGAATTTGAGAATTTTTATATGGTAAATTGCTATACACCAAATTCTAAAAGGGAATTAGAAAGACTTTCTTACCGTATGATATGGGAAGACGAAATACGCAAATACTTATCTAAATTAGACAAAATAAAGCCAGTAATTTATTGTGGAGATTTAAACGTAGCACATGAAGAAATTGATTTAAAAAATCCAAAAACAAACCATAGAAGTGCAGGTTTTACAGATGAAGAAAGAGGAAAAATGACGGAATTGTTAAAGGTAGGTTTTACAGACACATTTCGTTATATGTATCCAACAAAAGAAAATTGCTATACTTGGTGGTCCTACATGTTTCATGCAAGAGAGAAGAATATAGGGTGGAGAATTGACTATTTTATGACTTCAAAATCCATAGAAGAAAAAATAAAAGAAAGTACGATATATGCAGAAATTATGGGAAGCGATCATTGCCCAGTTGGATTAGAAATAGACTTATAGAAAAAACAAGGAGCAACCTATATAGAAGAAATCCCCTATAAGGTTGCTCTTGCGTCAGATAATTGTTACGTGGGTCTTTAGAACCCAAAGAGAAATTTGGCGAACAGGAAAGCTCCGAAAAGAAGACAATAAAATAGAACTAAGTTTATTATAACATAAATTATGTAAAATGTCTAATTAAAAGAAGGCAAATAGGCTTAATATAGAGTTTTATAAAAATAAAATGAAAGGGAGAAAAATATGAAAGAAAAGAAATTTACCAAATGGTTTTATTGGTTTACCTTAGGAATGGCCATTATTGTAGTTTATAAATTACTAGATAATTTTGGTCAAATTACTGGTTGGTTTGGCAACCTTTTTAATGTATTAACACCATTTATTATGGGCTTATTAATTGCTTACCTGTTTTATATTCCTTGTAGAAAAGTAGAAAGCTGGTATAGAAAAGTAAAAAAACCAAAAATTATTGCTAAAAGAGCAAGAGGATTATCCATTATTACTGTATATATTATTGCCATTTTGTTAATTATAATTGCTCTAAACTTTGTTATTCCCAATATTGCTAAAAGTATTGTAGACTTTGTCAATAATTTTGGAGGGTATTATAATAATACAATGGAAACAATTAATAATCTACCAGAAGAGTCTGTTTGGAAAAATGACATTATCATTCACTTAGCAGAGAGTATTCAAAATATTGATTTAAAACAATATCTAAATATGGAAATGTTAACAGAATATGCTAAAGGAGCTATTAATGTTGTTACCAGTATTTTTGATATATTTGTATCTTTTATTGTCTCTATATATTTATTAGCAGAGAGAAAACAAATATTAAACTTTTTCAAAAAGCTAACGAAAGCAATATTTAAAGAAGATACCTATCAAATAATTAGCAAATATTTTAATAAATCTAATGAAGTATTTTTCAGTTTTATTGGGGGGCAAGTATTAGATGCTTTTGTAGTAGGAATTTTAACTTCTATTGCTATGTCTATTTTAGGAGTAAAATATTCTATACTATTAGGATTTATGATAGGACTATTTAATTTGATTCCATATTTTGGAGCGATAATAGCGGTTGGTGCAGCTATTATTATTACTATATTTACTGGTGGAATTGGGCAAGCAGCATTAATGGCAGTAATTGTTATTATTTTACAACAAATTGATGCCAATATTATTAATCCAAAGATTATAGGCGATTCGCTTTCCATTAGCCCACTACTTGTTATTTTTGCAGTTACTATAGGAGGTGCCTATTTCGGAGTACTTGGTATGTTTTTAGCAGTACCAGTCTTTACAGTTATAAAACTGCTAATAGAGGAATACATAGAATATAAAAGCGAAAAAAGTGTCACATAGAAGATGTGATACTTTTTCGTTTTTAAGGAAAACTTAATAATTTTCTGCCTTTTTTCTTAAGAAGTTTGTGATATAGTAAATATGCTAAAAATGTGATATAATAAATGGGAAAATAAATCAAAGGGAGAATTTTATGTATAATATTTTAGTAGTAGATGATGATAGAGAAATTGTAAATGCAATTGAAATTTATTTGACAAAAGAAGGATATAACATTTTAAAAGCATACAATGGAATGGAAGCACTAAAAATTGTAAAAGAAAGAGACGATATTCATTTAATGTTATTAGATATCATGATGCCTAAATTAGATGGAATTAGTACAGCTAATTTAGTTCGTAAAGATAAGGCAATACCAATTATTATGCTTTCAGCTAAATCAGAAGATTACGATAAGATTACAGGGCTTAATAATGGTGCAGACGATTATATTACAAAGCCATTTAACCCATTAGAATTAATTGCAAGAGTTAATTCGCAAATTAGAAGATATACTTCTTTAGGTTCTATTGCAGATCAGATACAAGAAGGTGAAAATATTTATCATTCTGGAGAGTTGTTTATCAATGATGATACTAAAAAGGTAGAAGTAGAAGGAAAAGAAGTTAAATTGACCCCTACAGAATATAATATTCTAAAATTTTTAACCAAAAACAAAGGGATTGTGTATTCTATTGAACAAATTTATGAAAATGTATGGGAAGAAGAGTGTTATGGCGCAGAGAACATTATAGCAGTTCATATTAGACATATTAGAGAAAAAATAGAGATTAACCCAAGAGAACCTAAATACTTAAAGGTAATATGGGGAATTGGATACAAAATAGAGAACTTAGATGAGAATTAGTAAAACAGAAATGATTTTGTATGAAAAAAATAGAGAAAGGAGAATAGAATGAGCGAAAATAAAATTAGTTGGGCAAGAGTTAGTAAAAATATCTGTTATTTTTTAGCACCCTTTTTTGGTCTTATTTTAATTGCTTGCATTACAGGCTTAATTATTATAGATACAGATATTGAAGTAGAAGAAACTACAAACTATTATGATACCAGACTATTTTCTAATAATTACTTCAACTCTATTTATAATCATTTTTATATCCCAGTATTTGCAAATGGGCAAGTTAGCAAAATAATGCCAGATGCTACTGAAAGGCTAGAGGTTAGCAGTGAAGGCGCCTCTGCATCTATAGAATATGAAGAAAGTAGTTATGGACATTATGGTATTGTAGAGTCTTATGGTTATGATATACAAGAAGATGTTGATATCAACGGAAAAAAGGGAGTTATTTACTACAATAGAAATACGAATAATAACTTTAAATATTTAATGATAGATGAAGAAAAAAGAGTGGCAGTTACTAACTTAGAGCATACTATGAGAACTGATAGTATTGAAGAAATAAAGCAAGTGATTGGTGAAAACTCTATTTATTGGAATTTCCAAAAAGGAAAAGTAGATACGAATATTTCTCACTTATCATTAGAAGAAATTCGTTATAAAATACAATATGAAGATATGAATAGTTCTAATATCAAAGAGGTATATACTTCTTTAATAGATAACTTACCATATAAAGATGAGTATTCACTTGCTAAATTTACTTATGATTTATCTATGAAAGCAAATACTTTAGCGCCTATTTTCATACCACTTTGTATTGCTGTACTATTGGCTCTAGGCCTTATTGTTTTAAATGGTATTGGAAAAAAAGGAAAAGGACCAGGAATTCATTTAAATGGATTTGATAAAATACCATTAGAACTAGCATTTATCATAGGATTTTTTATTGTAGGAATAGGAGCATCTTGTTTTGTATCTGTTAATTCAGAACTGAGAGCAGTTATTTTCAGTGGAGTAATCATTGGTGCACTTATTATTTATTTAGCAGGTATGTTATTACTAGAAACAGTAGTGAAGAGGATGAAAACACATACTCTATGGAAAACGACTATGCTTTATATGATAGGGTATGGTATTAAAACAGTATTTGATAATCGTAAATTCTCCACTAAATTAATATTAGCTTATGGAGGCTTTTGCTTAGCAGGAGGAATTGCTACAACAGCTATGCTAGATGCACGTTTTAATGCTTATGGTGATGGAGAGACAGTATTTTGGTTTATGGTATTGATGGCTTTAGGTATAGGTACCTTTGTTTATTTATTTGTTAGAATGAAGCAATTCCAAAATATTCAAAAGGCATTACAAGCAATTTATGAAGGTAATACTAACATTGAACTAGACTCAGATGAATTAACAGGTGTATTAAAACAAATGGCAATTTATATTGAAGATATTGCAGGAGGGTTATCTAATGCCATACAACAAAGTCTAAAAAATGAAAGACAAAAAACTGAATTAATTACTAATGTATCACATGACATTAAAACGCCATTGACTTCTATTATCAACTATGTAGACTTACTGAAAAAAGAAGAGATGCCAAATGAAAAAGCAAAAGAATATTTAGAAATATTGGATAGTAAATCACAAAGACTAAAAAGATTGACAGAGGATTTAGTAGAAGCATCAAAAGCATCTTCAGGAAATATCAAATTGAAAATGGAAAAAATTAATGTCAATGAAATTATTAAACAAGTTTCGGGAGAATTTGAAGATAGATTTAAAGCCAGAAACTTAGAAGAAATTATGACATTACCAGAAGAAAATGTATTTATTAGTGCAGATGGAAGGTATTTATATCGTGTATTAGAGAATCTGTATTCCAACGCTTCTAAATATGCCATGGAAGGTTCTAGAATTTACTTAGATGTTGTGCCAAAACAAACTAGTATTGTCATTCAAATGAAAAATGTGTCAAAGGAAAAACTAAACATTACCACAGAAGAATTAATGCAACGTTTTGTAAGAGGGGATAGTTCTAGAAATACAGAAGGAAGTGGGTTAGGACTTTCCATTGCATCAAGTCTTACAGAATTACAAGGTGGTAAATTCCACATTTACTTAGATGGAGATTTATTTAAGGTTACATTAGGTTTTGAGAAATTAAAAGAAGCGTGAAATATCACGTTTCTTTTTGTACTGCTGCGAGCATCAAACTAATTGTTGTATTCTTTGACTACGCAAAGTCTACAACAATAGTTTATGCATATTCAGAAGCTCGCTGTATCTGCCATAGGCAGCGCTTGCTTCTTCATCAGGTTAGGGATATACCTTTATAAAAAGTCACAAAAAATCTTACGGAATACTAACAAAAAGCCAATAAATACCCTGAAACTGTTGAAAATGTAACGAAAATGTAATATAATTGTAATATGAGACTGACAAAAAAAGTAAAGCTTAAAAAAACAACTTCCGTAAGGCTAAAAAAACGCCTAAAGAATGGAAGCTAAAAACAGGAAAATACTACTATTGACAACATAAATTTACCAAAGTAAAATAAGAATAAGGTATTATATAAAATAAGGAAGGTAGAAAGATGAAACTAAAAAGAGGAATTTTATTAACAATATTAATACTTGCAGTTGTTAGTATTTTAGGAACATCAAACAGTGTTCAAGCAGCAACGGCAGTTAGTAGCAAAACATTAAATATTAAAGCTGTCAGAAGTTCAGGGTATGGCTATAAGGTAGTCAATAATGGCGCTAAATATATCTGGAAAATTTATAATACAAGAAATGATATTAATGAAACATTTTATTGTATTAAAGGAGGACCAGGATTTGGTGGTGAATCTATGGATTCAGCCATAGGAGAAGCTGAATATACTGAAGTGTTTGATATGAGAAAGCCAAGTACTATTACTACAACTTATCGTACTCCTATCTCTCTTATTTATGGAACCAAGGATTATGAAAGGTTAATGTGGGTATTAGACCAATGCTATATACCGGCTAAGAATAATGCATCTACCGAAGATAGAAAAGTAGCAGAAGAAAGTAAAAAGGCTTTATTAGATGCAGTAGAAGCATATGCTAAGAAATATCCTCAAGTATATCCAAATACTAGTGATTTTAATGATAGATTAGTAGATAATTTAACAAATGACGATATTGACAGTATTCAACAATTAGCAGTTTGGTATTATACAAATGATGATGCATATCATGTAGAAAATAATCCAACCATTCAATTAGGATATCAAGATAACAGTTATAGTAGTCTTAACCCAAGTGATGATGAAGATAATGCAAGAATCCATGCTATGGATGCTCTATTTGCTTATTTAACACAAACACCAAAAGCGGCAGGATTTAGTTATGATTATGAAACAGATGGTGAAACTTCTAGTCCAGTAGAAATTAAACAAACAAATCCAATTGTAGTAACAGAAGGAAATAGACATATTGTAGGACCATATACAATCAATCAATTAAGAAATATTACTTATACTTTAAATGCTACATTTACAGATGGAAATGGAACAACAATTACTGATGTAAAATTCTTAAATAGCAGTAAAGTGGAAGTATCAGGAGCTACTATTAAAGATATGGTTGGAAACAATACAGTTTTCTATATTTCTATACCATCAACAACAAATGCAACCAATATTAGAATGAGTATTACAGGTAACTATTTTGATACAACAATTAATTACTGGTCAGTAGCAAACCCAGATCCAAGAAGAGATCAACCAGTAGTACAAGTTGAAAAAGGAAATAAACCAATTACAGGGCATATTGATGCTCAAAAAGAACCAGACAAAGAATTTGATTTAGCATTAAGAAAGTTTATTACTTCTATTAATGGAAAAACATTAACAGGAAGTGATAGCAGAGTACCAACGATTAGTTCTACAGAATTACAAAATTTAGTAAATAAACAAGCAACAGGTTGTAATAGTACAACAGCCAATAAAATACATAGAAAAGATGCTTTAAAAGTAACAACAGGAGATAAAGTAGTTTATACCATTCGTGTATATAATGAAGGAGAAATTAGTGGATTTGCCACAAAAGTAACTGATTATTTGCCAGACGGATTAAAATTCTTACCAGCAAATGAAAGTACAATCAATAGTGCTTATGGTTGGACTAATCCATCAGGTGATGGAAAAACAATCGAAACAGCATATTTAGCAAATCATAAGATAGATGCTTTTAACGGAACAAACTTAGATTATGAGGATTTACAAATAGAATGTGAAGTAATTGCTATACCAGGAGAAACGGCTAAAAATATGAAAAACGTAGCAGAAATTACAGAACATAGAGATGAAAATGGTAATACAGGTACTAATTTAAAAGATCGTGATTCAACACCAGGAAGTTTAACGAATAGCCAAATTAATAACTATGGTGAACAACCAAATAATTATCAAGATGATGACGACTTTGAACATTTAATTATGGAACCAACTGTGCCAAAGAAATTTGACTTGGCTCTAAGAAAGTTTATTACTTCTATTGATGGAAAAACATTAACAGGAGACAATAGTAGAGAACCAGTTATTACAGCAGAAGAACTTCAAAGATTAGCAAATCAACAAGCAACAGGAATTAATAATACATCTGCTAAAAAAGAACATAGAAAAGATCCTTTAACTGTTCAAACAGGGAATAAAGTGGTTTATACCATTCGTGTATATAATGAAGGTGAAGTAGCAGGTTGGGCAACACAAATTACAGACCATTTACCAAGTGGATTAAAATTTGTGCCAGCAGCAGAAAGTACAATCAATAGTACTTATGGTTGGACAGTATCAGAAGATGGAAAAACAGTAACAACTAATTATCTAGCAGCAGAAAATAAGAGAATCAATGCTTTCAATGGAACAACTTTAAATTATGAAGATGTACAAATTGAATGTGAAGTAATGGCTGTTGCAGGAGCAGGCACAAAGACTTTAAAAAACATTGCAGAAATTACAGGAAATAAAGATGAAGATGGTAATACAAATAGAGATTTAGATCAAGACTCAAAACCAGGAAATCTTACAGATGACCAAATTAAGAATTATGGAACAAGCAGTAAAGAAGATGATGATGATTTTGAAGACTTAAAATTGTTACCAAAGGATGAAAAAATATTTGATTTGTCTTTAAGAAAATTCATTAGTGATGTAAAGACAAATGGAAAATCACATGTTCTAACAAGTAGAGAGCCAATTGTTGACACAAAACCATTATTAGAAGGGGAAAATACTGCAAATTATAATCATACAAAGAGACCAGTAGGTGTATCTAATAACGATATTGTAACTTATACTATTAGAGTATATAACGAAGGTCAAATAGATGGATATGTGACAGAAATTAAAGATCATTTACCACCACAATTGGAATTTTTAATTGATGATGAATTAAATAAACAATATGGATGGCAAATTGTAGAAGAATCTAACGGAAGAGTTGTTAAAACAGATATTACATCTCCAAAAACAACAAATTCAGCTAATAGAGATTTAATCTATGCAGACAGAAGCGAAGGAAATGACAAAGTTCTATTAAAAGCATTTGGTTATGAAGAAGGAGATACTTTAGACTATATTGATGTACAAATTAGATGTAAAGTAAAAGAAAATATTAACTTATATCAAAAGATTACTAATATAGCAGAAATATCAGGATTTACAGATAAAGAAGGACTTGAAGTAGAAGATAGAGACTCACAAGAAGACAATACAACAATTCCATCAGATGAGACATTACCAGAATACAAAGATCCAGAAATTGAAAGTGGAAAAACATATATTCCAGGGCAACAAGATGATGATGATTTTGAAAAATTAGAATTAAGAATTTTTGACTTAGCTTTAAGAAAATTCATTACAGGTGTTACAAATGGAGAAAAAACAACAGAGATTACAAACCGTGCACCAGTATTTGTAAAGAATGGTACAGAATACAGCTACGAACACACAAAAGAACCAGTAGATGTAGCAAATGGAAATATTGTTATCTATACTTTAAGAATTTTCAATGAAGGAAATGTAGCAGGATATGCAAGTAAAGTAAAAGATGATTTACCAGAAGGATTAGAATTTTTACCAGAACATAGTGTTAACACAGCATTTTTATGGAAAATGTACAAAGAAGATGGAACTGAAACAAAAGAAGTATCAGAAGCAAAATATATAGAAACTGATTTCTTATCAAAAGATAAGGAGAAAACAGAAAAAGAAAATCTAATTAGTGCATTTAATCCAGCAACTATGGATATGCCAGATTATAAAGACGTAAAAATTGCGTTTAAGGTAGTTGAGCCCAATACATCAGATAGAGTAATTATCAATCAGGCGCAAATATCAGATGATAGTGATGAAGACGGAAATCCAGTAGATGATGTGGATTCGACACCAGATGAATGGAATGAAGGAGAAGATGACCAAGATATAGAAAAAATCAAAGTAAAATACTTTGACTTAAGTCTAAAAAAATGGGTAACAGAAAGTATTGTAACAGTTGATGGAAAAACAACAGTTACTAAATCTGGTCATACAGGAAATGAAAATCCAGAGCCACCAATGAAGGTAGAAATTCCATATGGAAAAACAAATACGATTGTAGTAAAATTTAGATTTAATATCAAGGTAACCAATGAAGGAGAAATCGCAGGTTATGCAAAAGAAATTGAAGACTATATTCCAGCAGGATTAAAATTTGTAGCAAAAGATAATCCAAAATGGAAAGAAAAAGATGGAAGAGTAACAACAGACCAATTAAAAGATAAATTGTTACAACCAGGAGAAAGCGCAACAGTAAATATTGTATTAACCTGGATTAATGGCAAAAACAACATGGGTGAAAAAATAAACTGGGCAGAAATTAGTAAAGATGAAAATGAATATAATTCACCAGACATTGACTCAACTCCAGGAAACAAAGTAAAAGGAGAAGATGATATTGATCAAGCACCAGTATTATTAGCACCAGCAACAGGTTCAAGCCAAACATATGCAATATTAGTTCTAGGATGCACAAGTATTTTAGCAGGAGGAATTTTCTTAATTAAGAAATATGTAAT
This sequence comes from uncultured Clostridia bacterium, assembly GCA_948560265.1. Taxonomy (GTDB): domain Bacteria; phylum Bacillota; class Clostridia; order TANB77; family CAG-508; genus CAG-273. The sequence goes on from CAOXTD010000003.1 coordinate 50,774, forward strand.
CTAGTAGAAAACGGGCAATAGCCCGTTTTTTATTTTTTCTTAGTTCTAGGAAAGTGCTATATAGCACTTGACCTAGAAATAAGTTATGCGAATAATACAACATCTTAAAAGCTTTGCTTTTTAGATGTTGTTAATTCGTTTTTTTTAAAAAATGTTTACATTAAAAAGTGCGTATGATATAATTAATTTGTAGTAATATAATTACAATTATTGTACAAAATAGATAAAAACAAACTAAAAAGCAAGGAGAATACAAATGAACCAAATCCTTATGATAGAAAAGAAAAAGAAACAAACAAAACAAAAAAGTTCAGGTAGCGGAGGGGCAATAGAAACAAAAAGTATTGTTCGTTTTTTTGCTATTGTAATTATCATATTTGGTATTATTTTAATGGGACAAGGTTCATATGCAATATACAAAGAAGCGGCAGATAAAAATCCAGCCAATATGCCAAAGGTAATTGTTAGTAGAGAAAGTGACAAAGTTATTATTAGTGTAGAACATACAACTGAAATTTCTAAAGTTATTTATTCTTGGAATAATGGAGAAGCTACAGAAGTGCCACAAGGAGGATTAACAGCTTATGAAGAAATCTTACTTCCAAATCAGAATAGTATTTTAAATATTACAATTGAAGATATGAAAGGTAAAAAAGCTCATTATCAGAAAGAATATATTGTAGAGGGGCTAGATATTACTAAACCAAAGATTGATATAAAAGTAGCAGATGGAAGCAAAAAAATGACAATTACTGCAGAAGATGAAACTGCTATAGCATACTTATCATACCAATGGGAAAATGGAGAAGTTGTTAGAGAAGAAGCAACAACAGAAAACCAAATAAAAATAGAAAAACAAATTGACTTAACACCAGGAACAAAGAAAATTATCATTATAGCAGAGGATAGCAGTGGAAATATAGAGCAAATGGAAAAAGAGATTGTTGCTACTACTTCAGAGCCAAAAATGCAATTAATTAGAAATGGCAGAGAATTTATTATAGAGGCATCTGATGAAGATGGAATTAAAGAAATTAAGCTAAACTTAAATGGCAAGCAATATGTAAATCCAGTAGATAATCAAAAATATATTAAAATAGGTCCAGCTATGTTACAAGAAGGAAATAATACTATTTTAGTAGAAGTAACAAATGTTAATGGATATACTAAAAAGGCAAAAACAGAAATTAGATATCCACAATAAAAAGAAAACAAATGAAGGAGAAAAACATGGCGCAAGAAATTTATATCATTGATAATGATAATGAGTTAAAAAGTAAATTAGTAGACATTTTCAAAAAAGAAAAAGAATACAAATTTAAAAAAGCTAAGACAACTGAAATTGAAAATGTTTTAAAGAATATTCCTGCATTAATCATTATTAATGAAGATGGAATACAAGAAGATATTATCAAGTTATGTAACCAAATTCGTGAAAATGAAGATAACAGTATTACTCCAATTATTGTGATATCTTCTAATAAAGAAAAAGAACACAGAGTTGAAATTTTAAAGGCATGTGTAGAGCACTATATTAAAGTGCCAATTGATGAGGAATATTTATATTATACAATTAAGAATGTGATACGTTTATTAGATACAAATCGTAGAGTAAGTCCTTTAACTGGACTACCAGGAAATGTTCAAATTCAAGCTGAAATGAAAAAGCGTTTATTAAATAAAGAAGAATTTGCTATTTTATATATTGACCTAGATAATTTTAAGGCATATAATGATATTTATGGTTTCTTTAATGGAGATGAAATTATTAAGTTTACTTCAAGATGTATTTTAAAACATGTTCATGATATGGAAGCAGAAGACAGTTTCGTAGGACATATTGGCGGAGATGACTTTGTTGCAATTATTTCAAATACAGAATGTGAGCATATTTGTCAAGATATTGTTCTAGAGTTTGAAAGTGGAGTGAAAAAATACTTTAATGAAGAGGATATTGAAAAAGGGTATTTAGAAGTACCAAATAGAAAATGTATTTTAGAACAATTTCCACTTACTACAATTTCAATAGGAGTAGTAATTGTAGACAAAGGAAGATTTCACAATGTATTAGAAATAGGAGAAGTAGCAGCACAAGTAAAACACTTAGCAAAAGTTACACCAGGAAGTACCTATATTATTGACAGAAGAAAAAATGGAGACGAGGTGCCAAGTTGCGCTATACCAAAAAGAAATAAAAAGATAAACTAATATGAAGCAGATATGAAATATCATATCTGTTTTTTAAACAATAAGAAGGGAAAGAATATGGAAAAAGAAATTATTATTGCATCAAATAATAAAGGAAAAATAAGAGAAATAGAAGATATTTTAAAGGGATATAAAGTAGTATCCATGAAAGAATTAGGAATTGATATAGAAATAGAAGAAGATGGAGAAACTTTTGAAGAAAATGCTTTAATCAAGGCAAGAACCATTGCAAAAATGACGGGAAAATTATGTATAGCTGATGATAGTGGACTATGTATGGAAGCATTTGACGGATTTCCAGGGATTAAAACAGCCAGATTTTTAGGAGAAAATGCAACTCAAGCAGAGAGAAATAATTATATAGTAGAAAAGGTACAAGGATTACCAAGAGAAAAAAGAAAATGTAAATTTGTTTGTACTATTGCAGTAGTTATTCCAGAAAGAGAAGAAAAAACCTTTACAGGAGAATTAGAAGGATATATTACAACTGAAATAAGAGTAGAAGGTGGTTTTGGTATGGACCCAATCTTTGAACTAGAAGATGGAAAAACTCTTTCTGAAATTGGAACGGAAGCTAAAGATAAGATAAGCCATAGATATAAAGCACTAGTGCAACTAAGAGAATATCTAAAAAGTATTATGTAAAATACACGAAACAAACTTAGAAAATTCTAGAATACAAAAAAGAGATAGTTATCAAATTTCAAAAATAAAAAGACGAATAACTAGAAAAAATTTCTCATACAATAAAGCAAGGATAATGCAAAAGTATGGGAGATTTTTTTATGGAAACTAGAAAAAAAGAACAAAATATTATGGTAAACAAACATGGTTTGCAACTAAAAATGAGAGCAAAAATGTTACTATTAATAGTTACCATAATATTTATGTTGTTTAGCAATGTGGGAGTATGCTATGCAGACTTAGAAGATGAAGAAGAAATAGATTTACAGGAGATTCAAAAAGAGATTGTGCAGGCTTCCAAAACTATAACAGGAGAACCAAAATTAAATGCCAAAATAGGTCTTGTTTTTGATAGAGCTTCCAAGACTATTTTATATGAAAAGAATGGACTAAAACAGGTTCCGATGGCAAGTACGACTAAAATTATGACAGCAATTGTTGTACTCGAAAATGCAGATTTAACAGATGTTGTAACAATAGATAAAAAAGCAGCAGGAACAGGAGGTTCAAGATTAGGATTAAAAGTAAATGATAAAATAACAGTACATGATTTATTATATGGGCTAATGCTAAAATCCGGAAATGATACAGCAGTTGCTTTAGCCATACATGTTGGGGGAAGTGTAGAAGGCTTTGTAGAAATGATGAATAAAACAGCTCAGGAAATGGGGTGGGTCAATAGTCATTTTATAACACCACATGGATTAGATGCACAAGGACATTATACAACAGCCTATGAACTTGCTTGTATGGCAGATTATGGTTTGCAAAATCCGAAATTTAAAGAAATAGTTAGTACAAAGGCTTATACAGTAACGATTAATGGAAAACCACAAGTTATATCTAATACAAATGAATTATTAGGATATTTAGACGGAGTATATGGTGTAAAAACAGGTTTTACCAACGGAGCCAATAGATGTTTAGTTACAGCATGTAAAAGAGGAGATTTTGACATTATAACTGTTGTATTAGGAGCAGATACAAAGAAAATTAGAACACAAGATAGTATAAGCCTAATAGAATATACGCATAAAAACTATCAAGTAGTAAATTTAGAAGAAATTATAAAAGAAAAATTTGAAAATTGGAAACAATTAAATGAAAGACGCATATATATTAATAAAGGAAAAACAAATCAAATACATATACAGTTAGAAGAGATGCCATATAAAACAATGACAGTTAAAAATACAGAAGTAGACAATATAGAACTTGAAATGAATAGTTTATATTATTTAGAAGCACCTGTGCAAGAAAAGCAGATAATAGGAAGTGTAAAAATACAGATAAAAGATAAAACAATAGGAACATTGAATATACAAAATCAAAAAGTTATAGAAAAGAAGGGCATAAATGACTATTTTATGGATTTTTTAAGCCTATTACCTTGACTTTTTCATAGAATTTTGGTATTATAAGTATGCTTGATTTCTATATGATTAAGCATAGTTGCAGGTATAGTTTAGTGGTAAAACATAACCTTGCCAAGGTTAAGTTACGGGTCCGATTCCCGTTACCTGCTCCAAATATTTTTTATAATCGGCGCTATAGCCAAGTTGCTGAGGTTGTTCGAGTGAAGCGAGTTACAACGTCAGTATACGATAAACTGTAACGCACAATAATCGGCGCTATAGCCAAGTGGTAAGGCACGAGTCTGCAAAACTCTGATCCCCGGTTCAAATCCGGGTGGCGCCTCCAACGACGTATCTGTTCGAACTTTTTATAGAACAGATAGATATGAAAATCAATCAGTAAAATGGTTGATTTTTTATTTTGCAAAAAATCATCCTAAATCTATAAAGAAGGGATGGTGTTTGAAATGAAGATAATTAAGCAAGAACTAGAAACTTTTTGTAAATTCAAAGGTTATGAAATAATTGATTATTATGAAGATGCTGGAATAAGTGCAAAAACTGGTAATTATAGACCAGAGTTTGAAAGATTAAAAAGTGATATTAAAGCTAAAAAGATAAATACTATTGTTGCCCTGAAACTAGACAGAATAACTAGAAGTATATTTGATTGGGAAAAACTAATAACCTTTTTAGATGAAAATAATGCATATATTGATTGTGCTAATGATGAAATAAATACTACAAGTGCAAACGGCAAAATGATTTCAAGACTTTTAATGAGTGTTAGTCAAAATGAAATTGAAAGAACTAGCGAAAGAACGAAAATAGGTATGGCAGGAGCAATAAAAAACGGACATATTCCACACGTTGCACCATTAGGCTATAAGCACGAAGATAAGAAATTAGTAATTGATTACTCAACTAAAGATATTGTTATTAGAATATTTGATTTATACTATAATGGCTATTCTTATCAGAAAATAAGCAATCTATTCAAAGAAGAAAAAGTATTAGGAAAAGATAATTGGCGAGATTCAACAATTATGGGTATTTTAGAAAATGAAATATATAAGGGAGATTTTGTTCATGGTAAGAAAACCAAACACCCCACTTATTATGAAAATGTTGTCGAACCTATTATATCAAAAGAAATGTGGGCAGATTGCCAAGTACAGAAAAAGAAAAATTCAAGAAGTTATAAAAGAACATTAACTTATTTATATTTACAAAAATTAAAATGTCCTAAATGTGGTAGAGTTTTAGGAGGTAAAGCTACTACAAAGAAAAATGGAAATGCCTATTTTTACTATTATTGTAATGATTGCAAAATCGAATTTAAAGAAAAAGTTATAAATGACTATTTTAATCAGTTTATTAGTGAATTAGTAGAGTATGACTCTGTTGTAAATCAATTCTTCTTACCTATGATAAAGCAAAAATTTGATGAGCCTAAAGAACAATTAGAAAAAGAAATAAAAGAACAAAATAACAAACTTGAAAGAATTAAAAAAGCCTATATCAATGGAGTTTTTGAACTAAAAGAATATAACGAAGAAAAGAAAATTGTTGAAAATGCAATTACAGAGCTTGAAAATAAGCTTGATACAACTGATTGCACCGAAGAACTAAAATTTACTCCAAAAGATATTTTACTAAAAAGAGATATTGATTTTATCAATAAAGTAAAACTAGAAAAAGAATATCAAGCAAGAACTAAAATGTGGAAAGACTACACTAGACAAGAACAATCAGACTTAATAATGAAATATGTTGATGATATAGAACTTGCTTTAGTTGGTAACGAAGTAGTTGTAACACAAATCAATTTTAGAGACTCAATTTATAAGCCTTGTCAAGAATTATATGATAATGGTTATATTGAAACGGTTAAGCCTATGATATTAGGTAATGTGCTTGGTAGTGTGAGATTTAGTAATTATTTGCCAGAGGAAGAAGTTGGCGAAATTATTATGAGATTAAGACAATATTATGATGTTCATTATACAGAGGCAACTTACTTTGTTGATAAGCAAATGTTTTATTTTAACTTTGCTAAAGATAATAGTGCTATTGTTAGAGTTTTCCCTTTAGAAAATTACTACAAATTAGATCCAGATAATAAAATGGAAACGTATAGATTTGGAATAATCTATATCAATGAAGAAGATAAATTCCAAATGAAAGAGATTGATACAGCATTTGATTATATACCAGATGAAACAAACGATAGTGTAATATACACAAAAGAGCCTATTCCTATTTCAGTAGGTGTAAAGCCAGTAAAATTCTGCGAAGAAAATACACAAGAAACAAATTAACGAGATAAAATTATATTTGCTAGTAGCAATATAATTTTGTATAGAGTTAATTTGAATAAAATTTATTTGCTAAAAATAAATTTTATTGCCTCGCAGAGCCCCCATGTTATGATAGTATGTCATAACATATAGGGGGTTAGGACTTCCGTCAAGACGAAGTCCTGTGCTACGAAGAAATTTCAAAGGAGGGATTTTATGGAGCAAGAATTAGCATATTCTTTTCACTTAGGTAGTGATAAAAACAAAAGTAAATTAGCAAAGAAAGTTGCAAAAGAAAATGTATCTGGTACTACTTCTTTAGCAAATAATGCAATTCAAAATGCAAAAGATTTATCAGATGTTAATAAACACAATTTAAGAGATTATGATAATCAAACAGAACTAATTAGAACAATTTGTGGAACAAGTGATATTGTAAATGATGTAAAGCAAGTATATTTAGAAGAATTTGAACAAGCTAGAATTGAATATAACAATAAGCAAACTCGTGAAGATAGAAAAATCGGAGATTACTTCAAAAAAGTATGTGAATCTCAAAATGATATTGCTTGTGAAATTATAATAGAACTTGGAGATATGGACTTTTGGAACGATAAAAGCGAAAGATATAGATTTAAAATGGTTGATGTTTATAATGAACAGATAAAAGACTTAAATAAAATTATTCCAGACTTTAAAATAGCAAATGCAACAATACATTTTGATGAAACATCTCCCCATATGCATATTATAGGTGTTCCAGTAACTACAAATTGCAATAGAGGAATGAAAAAACAAGTAGGAAAAAGTAAATTGTTTACCAAAACAACACTTACTGAAATACAAGATAAAATGCGTAATGCTTGTATTAAGTCATATAACAAGTTTTATGAAGTTAATACTAGGTTAAAACAAAAGCAAAAAGGCAGAAATCAAGACATCAATGTTAATGAAATGGGTAATTACAGAGAAATTAAGAAACAGCTAAAACAGAAAGAACAAAAACTTGAAAAAGCTAATAATCAAACAAAACAACTTGATAATACCAGTAATGATATAAATACAATATTAGATAATTTAAAGCCTACTTTGATGAATAAAAATAATATGGTTATTTCAAACGAGGATGTCCAGAAAATCAAAAATTATACAGAAGATGTAAAAGATATAACCCAGACAGTAAGAAGTGTAAATGACTTAAATATGGCAATTAAAGATTTCGAACATTCTGCTTTTGAAATAGAAAAAGAAAACCGTTCACTTAAATATGAAATAGAACTAAAAGATAATGAAATTGGTAGTTTGAAAGAGGAATTATCTGCTAAAGATAAGATTATTAACAAGTTACAAACTGAAAAAGAAAAGATAAAACAAGAATTGCAGAAATTCAAAGGCTTTTGGCATAGCATTATGAACCATTTTCACAAAAGAATTTGCTATGATAAAGATAATAACTATAAAATTGTTAGTGATGACCTATATAAAAACGGAATATTTGATAACAATGATAATGAAATTGCTAATAATATTGCTAGAAAAGTAACTATACCAGATGAAAACAAGCAAATCAAGAATAAAAAGAGAAATAATGATACTAGATTTTAAAAGGAGGAATTTTAGATATGGAAAACAAATTACCAAAAACAAAAATTGATGAGAGAACAGGCATTGAATATCATTTAGAGGGAGATTACTATATACCAAACCTAGTAATGCCTAAACAAGAAAAAATTACTTTAAACAAATATGGAAGAATGAGATTAAATTATTTGAAAGAACACAAAAAAGCTGATTATACTATAATGCTTATGAATGGAACATTAAATGCACATTTAAAAGAAATACAAGAAACGGCTCAAAATAGAGTAGAACAGATAATTAACCAACTAAAAGTCAAAAGCAATTTGACTGAAGATATGAAAAATACAGATATACTTTATTGGGTTGGAACTATGAACTCTATTAAGGCTCAAGCTGAAGAAATCGTTTATAATGAACTGATATGTGTATAAAAATGTTAAAAGTGAATGAAGTGTGTATTCATTCGCTTTTAACATTACAGTAAAATTTATTGTTTAGACAGTTTATTTAATTCAAAAGAAAATTTAACAACATTTAATATTTCATCTTCTAATTCTCTGTTTTCAAAAATAAAGCATTGATTATTTTCTAAATTTGCACTTTCTTTACAACTTTCAATAAAATAAATAGCTTTTTTAATATCGTCAATAGTGATATTTATATTATCTATTTCATTTGCTTGACATAGCAGACTTTTATCATAGTAAGGTATATTTATTTTGTATATTCTAAAAATATAAGATTCAAATATTTTAAATTCTAAATGCTTGTCTTTTAAGCATTCTTCTTTTGATTTTTTTATAATTTTATTATCTTTATTTGTATATCCTATTAAATTATCTTGTTTATTAAATAGACATTTTTCTTCAAATTTTTTATTAAAACAATAATCACTAATTAAGTGTGTAAAATATCCATATATCATTGCATTATCTAATTTATGTGCATAAATATTATAAAAATTTTCATATACTGGCTTTC
>CAOXTD010000003.1:59896-76410 GCA_948560265.1 uncultured Clostridia bacterium
ATAATGATTTTTTCCATGATCAGTTATATTAGAAACATCTTTAATTAAATACCCATCTTGTAAATCTGGTAATATATTTCCAAATAAAAATGCATTTTTATCTAGATTAGGTTTATGTTCTAATATTTTATTTCCAATAGCTAGATGAATCCCCCATCTTGGCATACTATTCCTCCTTTTAGTTTTTTATTTTAAAAAGTGTGCAACTCTCTGTTTTATTTTATCTAATTCATGTCCATTTGCAAGGCAAACATTCCATTCTCTCTTTTTAGCAATATTAATGTTTTCTTCTGCATCATCAATAAACAAAATATTTTTAGGTTTTATTTTGCAATCATTTTCCACCATGATATAAATTTCTTCATTTGGTTTTCTACAGTTCATTTCAAAAGATAACCAAACATAATCGAATTTTGATAGATTATAATGCTTATCTATTCTTGGACTATCAAAACTACATAAATTTGATAAAATTCCTATTTTACACTTATCTTTTAAACTGTGGGCAAATTTAATAACATCTTTATAGTATTCTACCTTATCAAATTCTTCTTGATATACATTATAAAATTCTTCATAATTACATTGTAAATCAAATATCTCTTTTTGCTTTTTAAACCATTGTTGTATTTCTTGTTTGGTATTTATTTCGGAAATATACTTATTAGTTTCATTATTATAATCACATTTATTACATTTTTCTATTATTAAATCTGCATCTAATTTATTTTTTGCTAATTTATTTATTACATCCACTCTTGCAGTAAAGCAATTATATTCTCCATTTTTATGGCTTTCTACTACTCCGCCCCAATCAAAAATAACTATTTTTGTATTTTCCTTTTTCATAACTTTGTCTCGCTTTCAATTACTATTTGTTTAGACAATAATATCATAAATTTATATTTTTATCAACGAGTATAAAAATTTTGATAGTGTCAATTTTTTTTCGGGGAAATTTATTGAAAAATTTTATACCCTCAAAATTGCTCTATAACTAAACTGTATTAAACAGCCTTTTTATATCCTAATAATTGTTTAAAAAATTGTCTTTCTTCTATAGTTCCAAAATTCATTGCTGGTATTGTTCCAGTTTTAAAGTTAATACTTTCTTTTATCTTTTTGTTTGCTATATGTCTAATCTTTTCTATTTCTTTAAATTCTATTACTTTTCTTTTGTTATGTACTATTTCTTTAATCTCTTTTTTATCTGCTTTTACTAATCTTAGTCTACTTACATTATCTACATTAACTGTTTTCCAACCTAATGGTCTACTACTCAATCTAGCAGAATACAAATGACTTACATGTCCTTCTGCACTACAACCATGCAACTCTTTTTGATGTTTATACAAATTGCTTATCCCTTCTTTATTGTTTAAAATATATTGTAGTAATTTTTCTTTTCTTGTTCTGGTAGATTCTTCTATTTCTTCTGCTAATATCTCATACACAATCTCTTTCGTTTGCTCAAAATTTAATGCGTAAAAACTTCTGTAGATTCTTCTTTTATATTCCGATTTCTCTTTTTCATTTTCTTTTGTTTGCTTTCCTACTATTCCATTTACTGCCTTCATTAAATGAAATTTATCTAATACATTTATACTCTTAGGCAACCATTCTAAACCAGTCTTTATCCAATTAGCTCCATCACCTAAAACATATATATTTTTTACTTTGTCTAGTTCATAAGTGTTATCTACATATGTTAAAACTTCTTCCCATAAATCATCTATTTTTCCTTTATATACTCCACCAAAGTGTCTCTTATTTTCTAACTTCGTTCGCTTACCATTCTTCATAATACTATCATATACAACTATTAATCTTGGTTCTTCAATTCCACCTTTCTGTAAATGAACATGATCTTCATCTGCTATGCAGTAAATATTATCAACCACTTTTTTACTACAAATTTTATCTTCTTCTAAATTGATTTTTAGTTCACTTATCTTGTTCATTACAGTTTGCTTTGATATCTCTGTTTTATATACTGCAATCTTTCCAGCTTTTTCATAATTAGTTTGTATGGCTTCTTCTATTAATCGAGTTTCGACATTTTCTAATAGCCTTTCATTTGGTGCAATTTTAAAGTATTCATCTAAAAGGTATACTTTTTGATTATTTTCTTTATCTAAGTAATATCTTCTTCTAAAATCTATTTCTCCAAATATGGTTGCTATCTTTCTATTATCTTTTTCTAATGACTCAAATTGCTGTTTTCTTTCTTTTAATTTAAAGATAATATCTTCTGCATATTCTAATGAAAACTTAGTTAAATCATATCCTAACTGCATTAAGTTGTCCATTAAATTATCAGTAAAATTGCTTAATCCACCTGTTTGAATTGAACTTTTTAAAAATTCTGTCATTAAACTAATGACTTTTTCTTCAAAATCGTGTAAAATATTTTCCATGAGATACTCCCTTCATTGGTTAAAATTAGTTTTCACCAAAATTATTTTAACACAACTTTGAGAGTATCTCTTATTTTTTTATCTTTTTATTTTCCCCGAATATATTTTACACTAACAAAAATTTTTGTACTAAATTTTTATTCAAAATACTTGAAAGTTTATAAATTTTATGTTAAAGTTAAGATAATGAATTGATTGATGTTTGTATCAATCGTTAAAGGTGTGAAAAAAGTTGTAGATATCTACGCCAACGGCACCAAAAAAGAAGTAACAAAAATGTTACTTCTTTTTACATATTTAAAGAAAAAATACTATTTCCCCACTTTAATATTTCCACAATCACATTCAATTTTTAATGTAATATCAGAATTTCTATTACTTCCATTTACTGTACTGTTTCCTAAATCTACTTTAGCATCTACATAAATATCGTTTATTTCATTAACTGTCACATTTCCTAGATCAGCTTTAATAAAAGAATTTTCTTGAATAGATAACCTATCAATTCTTACATTTCCAGAATCAACTGATATGTTACATTTATTCAAAACTTCTTCAACTTTCACTCCTCCTAAGTCACATTGAATATTAGCATTTCTAATCTTTCCCACTTCTACATTTCCTGCATCACATTCTACATCTATGCTAGCCTTTTCGAAATTGCCAATTTCACAATTGCCATAGTCATTTTTGATTGTTATATCTTTTGCATATTTTGTTGGAACATACACAATAATATCATTCTTAACAGTACCAAAACTAAAGAAGAAAAATCTCATTTTTTTGGTATAATCAATAGATAACTTCTCATAAGATAAATTCACATTAACATCTTGTGTATTATCACCATAAATTACCACTTCAAAATTATCATTTGGAGATTCTTTAATCATAATATCTCCTGCATCTTGTTTAATATCAATATCTTGTATTTCTTCTAAAGTATAAGTTTGATTAAAAATGACATTGTTACTACTTCTCCCCCATCTTATCATGCTCTGTCCTCCTCCACATAAATATCTTACTAAGAATATAACTAATCCCAAAATGATAATAGAAAGCAAAACAAGTAAAATAATAATTCCTGTTTTATTCTTCATTATCTTCTTCCTCCTTCAACATAAAAATAAGTTTAACCACTTGGCAAATCAAGCCATTAATCACAAAGATAATCCAAGTAATATGCCAAGCAAATGTAATAAAACTAACGATAAAGTAAATTGCTACACAAATACAACTTATAATTCCATTAATTTGTCTTTGAATAGAATTTTGCCTTTTTTCTGCCTTCGTCTTTTCAAACTTTGGTTTAGACATATAATGCCTAATAATTCGAACGGTTCCCCAACCTATTAATAACAAAAAGATAGAACTTGCAATAATAGGATTTGCATGTTGTACTGGAATAGCTATCATTAAGAATGCTACTGCAGCAAAGTAAATAAAGATGGAAGTACTAACTACTTTAGCTGACTTTTCTTTCACTTCTTGTTTAGTAAGTACCTTTTCTTCTTTCTTTTGTTGTTCTTCTGACTTTTTACCAGTCAACAATTCTTCTACTCCTATTTCAAATAATTCACATAATGGCATAATTTTATCAAAATCTGGAGTGCTTTGGTTTGTCTCCCACTTAGAAACTGTTTGTCTTGTTACGTTTAATTTTTCTGCCATATCATCTTGCGTTAAATTTTTTGCCTTTCTTAATTCAAATAATCTTTCGCCTAAATTCATTTTTATTTGCTCCTTTCTATGGTTAAAATTATAGTCTTTTCGTAAGTTGCTTTCTATCAATTTGAGTTGGAACTTTGTCAACTAATATTAACATTGCAATATTTTCAAGGGTTTGCACTACCAAAATAATAAAACAAAATTACAAATTTTACAACCTTTTTCTCAACTATTGTGTAAAAGTGCTTTTTAGTATATAATCTTCGAGAAAAAGAAAAGTTGTATTTTAGGGGGAATATTATTTATGAAAGAACAATTTGTAGCACTTTTAAAAACAGTTCAAAGAGAAGGCGTGGATAAATTAATCAATTATTTAGAAAATACAGATTTCTATAAAGCTCCTGCTAGTACAAGATTTCATGGAAATCATGAGGGTGGTTTATTAGAACATAGTCTTAATGTATATGAAATGTTAAAAGAGAAATTATCTCATAAACCATATTCTGATATGGTACAAACTTCTGAAGAAACTATTATTTTAATTACTCTATTACATGACATTTGTAAAACTAACTTCTATACAGTAGATTTTCGCAATAAGAAAAATGAAGATGGAATTTGGGTAAAAGAACCATACTATACCATTAATGATACAATTCCTTATGGACATGGAGAAAAATCAGTAATGATGATTAGCAAATTTATTGACCTAACTATGGAAGAAATGTATTCAATTCGTTGGCATATGGGATTTACAGAGCCAAAGGAATTGTATAATACGATCAGTAGTGTATATGAGAAATTCCCTTTAGCATTAGCTTTGCACGAAGCAGATTTAGAAGCTACCTATTTAAAAGAAAGTCGTAATAAATAATATGAAGTTAGTATATCAAGTGCCAGAAAAAACAGCATATCAAACTGTAAAAGAAGTCTTGAAGATAGAGTTTTCTATGTCTGATAGACTTCTGTTAAAATTAAAAAAATTACAAAAAATATCTCTTAATAGCGAACTAATTTATGTGTACCACCCTATTCAACAGGGAGACATCATTCAATGTGACTTAGAATATGAAGAAGATAATGCAAATATTGTTCCTACTATTCTTCCTTTTTCTATTCTTTATGAAGATGACGGCTATTTAGTAATTGATAAGCCTGCTGGAATTCCTGTGCATCCCTCTTGCGACCATTATACAGATAGTTTATCTAATAGAGTAAGACATTATTTTGACAAAATTGGATTAAAGAAAAAGATACGACCAGTGAATCGATTAGACAAAGATACTTCTGGTCTAGTTATTTTTGCTAAAAATGAATATATCCAAGAATGTCTGGTTAAACAAATGAAGTCAAAAGAATTTGTGAAGAAATATATTGCTGTTGTGAATGGACATTTAGAAAATAAGAAAGGAACTATTCAAGCTCCAATTGCTAGAAAAGAAAATAGTATTATTGAAAGATGTGTGAATGCAAATGGTGATACAGCAATTACCCATTATCAAGTATTATCGCAAGAGCAAATCCAGAAACTATTTCATATAGAAAACCTCAATGAAACAATTAATTTTGATGTTGTAGAATGTACATTAGAAACTGGAAGAACACATCAAATTCGCGTTCATATGGCTCATATTGGTCATTCTCTTTTAGGCGATACACTTTATGGTACTTCTTCTCCTTTGATTGATAGACAGGCGTTGCATTGCTATTATATGAGATTTATTCATCCAATTACGAAACAAGAAGTTGCTTATACGAGTAAACTACCAGAAGACATGAATTCCATAATCAAAGAAGTTATGGCACTATAAACATAGAACATAAAACACCCACTTAGGCAGTTAGCCAAAGTGGGTCATTTTAGTAGCAAATCTATAAGCCGGGTTCTGTCTAGGATAGTCATTTATCTAGTACTTATATTACTATAAGCCTCAAGCCACCAAATTAGAAGACGGCGAGTAGCCTTAACCTTCTATCTCGGTGTTGCTCCAGATGGGGTTTACACTGACCCGATATGTCACCATATCAGCGGTAGGCTCTTACCCTGCCTTTTCATCCTTACCTATAAAATAGGCGGTTATTTTCTGTTGCACTTTCCTTAAGGTTTCCCTCACTGGACGTTATCCAGCATCATTACTCTATGGAGCCCGGACTTTCCTCGTACGCTGTCTTTCGACTGTGCTATACGCGACTATCCAACTTACTACCCTTCTATTATACTGTATTTTTGAAGAAAAATCAATCTATATAATATCCATTTTTCCCATTAAATTTTGATATTGAATAAAGAAAATTTCTCTATCCTGTAATCCAATTGCTTTATTTAGCTCATTTACTAGAATATAGCATTGATTGACTAAAGTTTGATTTTGAAAATTCTGTCCTACACTATTTAATAAACTGGTAAACTGTGTAATTGCCCCTGAAAGTTGCTTCTTTGCTGATGCCCAATCCTCATTAGAAACATATACATAAGCTGTTACAACAGCATTTTTGATTTCTAATATATTCGTCTCTTTACTATTCGACTTGTAATCTTCACTATACTTTGGAAGGAGTTGATATAGTTTGGCAATTTCCTCCATAGCCGCTTTTTTATCTTTCTTTTTGATACTCTGTGTGCTAGAATTCAAATAATCATTAAAAGCTAAGATAGACTTTCCATCTACATTTAAAGCATTTAAATCAATACTAATCGTATTCCAAGATTGATAGAGATTTTCAATTTGCGTTTGAATTGTCTCCCATTTCGTGTCATACTTACCTTGATTTGCTAAAACCCCATTTTGAGTTTCCTTGCTATTTGGTTTATTATTAATCAAATGGTCTTTTGACTGACTTTCTTCTTCATTCTTGGAAGATTTTCCAGAATTTCCCGCAGAGTTATTTTCACTATTAGAACTTTGATTATTCGAATTTGATTTTTGACTATCTTGCAAGGAATCAAATTGCCACTCAGAAGAATTATCTTCTTTCAAAAAGCTTCCTATGTGAAGTCCATTAAAATCTCCTAACATTGAAACAAGATAATTATCAATATATTTAATTTCTTGTGTTACTTTTTCCTCTAATGTAAGTTCTTGCTTTCCATTACTTGCAAATACTACTAGTGAAGATAAAACAAGTATAACTACAATAATGCTAACGAAAATGATAATAACATTTTTCTTCATCTTAAAAAATTCCTTTCTGCTTTCTTTTTATTTAGTTTGACCAAAATATTTCCTTTTATTCTCAAGTATAAATATTTTTGTTTGTTGAATACTATTAATAAAGAAAATTTATAAAAAGGAATGAAAAATGAATGCTCTTGTAAGACTATATAGTGATGAAGAAGGAGAAATTCCCTCTTTCCTATCTCGATTTTTTCAAAATAAAGAAATTGCCATAGAAGATGAACTTCTCTGGCAAAAAGAATATGCCAATCCTCTTGAAATGGTAGACATGATGGGTGCTTTAATTGAAAATCAAGAAGATTATAAAATTAATATGTGGATTAGTTTAGATCAAGATCTTTTTATTAATATTACCAAAAGTAGTATTGATAGTGTTATTCGCTATTTATATGAAAGATACCCCTATTAAACAATAGAGGTATTTTATTTAAACATTTTCTTTTTCTAAAATAATCGTAACCGGCCCATCGTTTTGAAGTGATACTTGCATATCTGCTCCAAATTCTCCAGTAGCTACTTTTTTAATATTTTCTTTTTTGCATTGTTCTACAAAATATTCATATAATTCATTTGCTAAGTCAGGTTTAGCAGCTTCTGTAAAGCTTGGTCTATTTCCATGATTACTATTAGCATATAGCGTGAATTGTGATACAATTAAAAGTTCGCCATCAATGTCTTGAATCGATAAATTCATTTTTTGGTTTTTATCTTCAAAAACACGTAAATGAATTAATTTTTGAACTAAGAAATCAGCAATTTCTTTCGTATCAGTTGGTGCCACTCCAAGTAACAACATAAAACCTTGACGAATCTCTCCTATTGTTTTATTTTCTACTACTACATTTGCATTTTTTACTCTTTGTACTACTAATTTCACTTTTCTTCTTCCTTTTTTTCTTAGTATCTTTTTTTAAAATTATAACAAATCTATTCATCCTCATTATCATATTCATTTAGTATACTTATTTCAGTTAAAACTTCTGTGTCATCTAATACATCCTCTGTTTGCTCTTGAACTTCTTTACTATGTTTTAAATTTTGGTCTTCTTCATCAGTTGTCACGATAGTAGCAGGTCCGTCATTTTGCTTTGACTCTTCTGGTTGTTCTTGGATATATCCACAGTTAGGACAATAATGAAAATCATAGTAAATTTCATAATGACATTCAGGACATTGTTTTAAATCCTTTAATTTTAATAGTTCCATACGAAAAGTATCTATTTCCTCTGCTAAAGTATCAATTCTAGCACATGGATTTAATAAATCTGCCTCTGGATTAACTTCTTCTTTTAAAAGATATTTTTCATACATTGTTTTGCCAATATCTTCATAAATTTCTTGAATTTTTCTTTTATTTTCTGACATCTGAGTCTTTAATTTTATTTCTCGTGCGAGTTTTCCTGTCGCCTTCACTGCATTTTGATACATATTTCTAGCTGTTTCGCTAATTTTCTCCATACTATTTCCTCCTATAATAACTACTCAATATTTATGGAAAAGTGCAGTCCGCGCAAGACGAAGCATAGCTGAGTGCCTTGAGCTTTCATCTTTAATTTGTAAAAAATAGATAAACTATTTTTTACATAAGGAGAAAGCGAACGCAAGGACAAACTTTTTTATAAATATGAAAGTTAACTTATAGAAATAGTATAAGAAGAAATAACGAAAAATATTCTTTTATTCAGATTTTTTTTCACGAGTCATTAATTTTAAAACTGCTTCTTTTGGTTGCAAATGATTATATAAAACATCATAAACTGTTTCAACAATTGGCATTTCAATATTATATTTTTTAGCAAGTTCATGTGCAACTTCAATGTTGTCAACACTTTCAATTGTCATTCCAACTTCTTGTTTAGTCTCTTCTAAGCTTAGTCCTCTTCCGATACATCTACCCGCTTTTCTATTTCTACTATGTTCACTCATGCAAGTAACAATTAAATCACCAAGACCTGATAAACCATAAAAAGTATTATGCTCTCCCCCCATTGCAACACCCAATCTTGCTACTTCTGTTAATCCTCTCGAAATGAGTGCAGCAAAAGTATTATCTCCTAAGTTCAACTCTGCTGTTACACCTGCACAAAAAGCAATAATATTCTTTAATGCACCACCTAGTTCAACGCCTTGCATATCAGTACTAGTATATACTCTCATTGCTTCATTCATAAAAGCATCTTGCACTAAATATTGTATATCATAATCTTTAGAGGCAATAACAATAGCTGTTGGTATCCCGAATTGATACTTCTTCTGCATGACTTGGTCCTGAAAATGCTCCTAGTTTTACATTTGGAATTTCCTCTTTTGCTACATCACTTAATGTAGACAATGTTTCACGTTCAAAACCTTTTGAACAAATAATAACAGGTTGATTTGTAATATACTCTTTATATTGCTTTAATATATTTCTAAAGAATTTAGATGGTGTAACATGTAAAATTAAATCAGAGCCATCAACTGCTTCTTTTATATCAGTTGTACAATAAATATTGTCTGGCATAGTCGCCATTGGCAAAAACTTACATTTCTTTTCATTGTTAATTAAGTCTGCTTCTTCTTGTGCAAAAGACCAAATTTTTACATTATGTCCTATTTTAGCTGCATGGATAGCTAATGCACATCCCCAACTTCCACTACCTATAATACAAATATTCTTCATTTTTTCTTTTCCTTTCAATAGCTTACTTGCAATTTACTTTTTGAAGCTTAATTTATTCTCTGTGCCAGTAAAAATACGTTTTAAGTTAGTTCTATGATTAAAGATAACTAAGAGTGCAATCACAACACTAAAAATCAAATAACTCCAATTACTACTTTCAGCTACAATATAGTTTTGATTAATAAATAATACTAAGACTGGAAATAATACAGCAGCTGCAATAGAACCAACTGACACCATTCTAGTTAATGCCATTAATAGTAATGCAAATACTAAACATATTAAACCAATTTGCCAATTTATAATCAAAAGTACACCAAGTGAAGTAGCAATTCCTTTGCCTCCTTTAAATTTAAAGAAAACAGGAAAAGTATGGCCAATAATAACAAATACACCTGCAAGTTGCACCAATAAAGCTTTATCTAAATCCTTGATAATTACTCCTGCCAGTAATGCAATTAGAACAGCAACTACACCTTTTAAAACATCACAAACTAAAGTAATTACTGCAGCCTTTTTTCCTACAGATCTTAAAACGTTAGTAGTCCCTGCATTTCCACTTCCCTTTTCTCTTACATCAAACCCTGCCATTTTTTTACTAATGATGACAGAAAAACTAATACTTCCTAATAAATACGCTACAATTGCAACTATAATATATGTTGCCATAATAATCACTCTCCTTTTTTCTCTCGTACTATCATTCTAATTGGCGTTCCAGTCAGTCCAAATTCTTTTCTAATTTGATTAACTAAATATCTTTCATATGAAAAATGAAATAATTGTTTATCATTTACAAATACTACAAATGTTGGTGGCTTTGTTGTTGCTTGCGTCATATAAAATATTTTTAATCTTCTTCCTTTATCTGTTGGCGGCTGCACAATCGTTACTGCTTCACTTAATACATCATTTAAAACAGCTGTAGATACTCTTAAAGCATTTTGGCTTGCTACCATATTAATCATTTCATACAATTTATCCACTCTTTGACCAGTCTTTGCTGATATAAATAATATTGGCGCATAAGATAAATATGACAATTTATTGTATACATCTTTTTTGTAAGTTTCCATTGTTTTTTCATCTTTTTCAATATCGTCCCATTTGTTAACAACAATAATAACACCTTTTCCTGCTTCGTGTGCCTCACCTGCAATTTTTGTATCTTGTGCAGTAACTCCTTCATTTGCATCTAGCATTAAAATACATACATCTGCTCTTTCTACAGCAAGCAAACTTCTCATAACGCTATACTTTTCCAAATTATCATTAACCTTACTTTTTCTACGAATTCCTGCAGTATCAATAAATACGTACTTTCCAAATTGATTTTCAAATTCAGAATCAATAGCATCTCTTGTAGTTCCTGCTATGTCGCTCACAATTACTCTATTTTCTCCCAAAATTCTATTAATCAAAGAGGACTTTCCTACATTTGGTTTTCCAATAATAGCAACTTTTGTAATGGTATCATCTGTTTCTTCTTCCGTTTGTTCTGGAAAATGCTCATAAACTGCATCTAGTACATCTCCAATTCCCTTAGCGTTCACACTAGATACTGCATATGGGTCGCCAACTCCTAAGTTATAGAATTCATATAACTCATTTGGTGTATTTCCAAAAGTATCTGATTTATTACATACTAAAACAATTGGCTTTTTCGATTTTCTTAGCATCAAAACAATTTCTTCATCAGCAGCTGTTACGCCTTGTTTGATATCTGTTAAAAATATGATAACATCAGCAATTTCAATTGCCATGTCTGCTTGTCTGCGCATCTGAGAAAGAATGACATCATCAGATTCAGGCTCAATTCCTCCTGTATCTACCAATGTAAAATCTCTTCCCCTCCAATTGGCATCTGCATATACTCTATCTCTTGTAACTCCTGGTGTATCTTCTACAATGGAAATTCTTTTTCCTACTACATAATTAAAAAATGTAGATTTTCCTACATTTGGTCTGCCTATAATTGCAACTGTTGGTTTTGCCATGTGTTCACCTTCTTTTTGCTTTCTTAAATTATTATTTAGAATTTCTTAACTTTTTACTGTACTAATTTTACTATAGGAATAGAAAAATAGCAAGACAAATCTTGCTATTTAACTCGTAATCAACAATATTTTTAGTATGTTATTTTTCCCTCTAACAAATCATCATTTTGTATCCACTCATTGACATCAATTTTTTGATATTCTGTATCACTAATTCTTACAATAACTTGTTCAATTCCACTGTTAATAATCATTTTTCTACACATTTGGCAACAGCCTGCATTCTCTTCATATTTTCCTGTATCTGTACGGTATTGTGCCAAATATAATGTAGCACCAAGCATATTTTTTCTACTAGCACTAATTAAGGCGTTTTGCTCTGCATGTACACTTCTACAAGCATCATAGCCCGCATGTCTTACATCTGGAAAGTATTTTTTCTTGCAACAATATCCTAAATCTATACAATTCTTTCTTCCTCTAGGTGCTCCGCTATATCCTGTTGAAATAATTTCGTCTTGATTAACAATAACTGCCCCTGATTTTTTTCTAAGGCATGTACTTCTATCTGCTACTGCTTTTGCAATATTTAAATAATAGTTAATTTTATCAATTCTTTGCTCCATTTTCCCTCCTAATATAGTTAGTCCAACTTCACTCTCTTAAGCCTCAAAGTATTTAGAATAACTGTCAGACTACTAAACACCATTGCTAAACTTGCTAGCATAGGATTAATGCTAATACCAAAAGGTTTTAGTATTCCTACAGCAATTGGTATCATCAAAAGATTATAGAAAAATGCCCAAAATAGATTTTGCTTGATGTTTTTAATTGTCTTTTCACTGATAGTAATTAATCTCAAAATAGAACCTAAATCACTCTTGGTAAGAATAACATCAGATGAGTCCATTGCAATATCTGTTCCACTTTTCACACTAACACCAATATCGCTATTTGCTAGCGCAGGGCTATCATTAATGCCATCTCCACACATCATCACATACTGATTATCAGCCTTTAACTTTTTAATCATATCTGCTTTTTCTGCTGGAAGAACATTCGCAATTACCTTTGTAATTCCTAATTCTTCCCCTATCTTCTCTGCCGTTTCTTTGTTATCCCCTGTTAGCATAATCGTTTGAATATTCTTCTCATTTAACTTTTGGATAACCTCTACTGCATTTTCACGTATCACATCATTCACACCAATTAAGGCAATTAGCTGCTTATTTCTAGCAACATATACAATACTATTTCCTTGCTTAGCAAGCTCTTTTTCTTCTTGTTCATATGAATTTTGTATTTCATATTTTGCCAAAATCTTGCTATTTCCAACTATTATCTCTTCATTATTTATTTTCCCTATAATTCCATATCCTGAAACATCTTGAAAATCATTTATTTCTAAATACTCTAGCTTGTTTTCTTCCATATATTCTGTAAATGCTTTTGCAATTGGGTGTGTAGATTTTTTCTCGATACTTCCTACTAATTTTAGGACTTCACTTTCTGCTAGTTCACTATAATTACATACCTTTGCAATTTTTAGTTTTCCATAAGTCAAAGTACCTGTTTTGTCAAATACAATGGTATTTACTTTAGAAGCATTTTCTAGAATTTCGCTCTTTTTCACTAAAATTCCATTACTTGCACACAGTCCCTCGCTTACAATAATTGCTAGAGGAGTTGCTAAACCTAAACTACATGGGCAAGCTACTACAAGAATAGTTACAAAAGTAATAATACTACTGGATACGCCAAAGCCTAATAGTAAATAAGCAATTAATGTGATAATGGCTATTACCATAACAATCGGTACAAAATATCCTGATATTTTATCCGCAATTTTAGCAATAGGCGTTTTAGTATTGCTGGCTTCCATCACTAAACGTACTATTTCAGATACAGTCGATTCTCTTCCTATTCTCTCTGCTTTGTATTTAATAAATCCATCATAGTTCAAACTTCCAGCAACTACTTTGCTACCAATTTCCTTTGAAACAGGTTTACTTTCTCCTGTAATAAACGCCTCATCTAAATGTGCCTTTCCTTCTATTATTTCGCCATCCACTGCAATTTTCTCTCCTGGACGACTAATCACTATATTTCCTTTTTTAATTTCATCTAAAGTAACTTTTTTCTCTTCGCCCTCTACTTCAATAATTGCTTCATTTGGTGTAATCTGCGTTAACTTCTGAATTGCCTCTTTTGTCTTATCCTTACTAATGCCATCTAAATATCTTCCTAATTTGACAAAATAGATAACAATTGCAGATGACTCAAAGTATAGGTCCATTAAATAGTTATGGTTCCCTTGAATGATTTGATACATTCCATACAAGCTATATGCAAAACTACTAATAACTCCCAAAGCCACTAATGTATCCATGTTTGGTATTCTATGAATGAGATTTTTATAACCATTTTTCAAAATATCCCAACCATAAACTAAAAATAGGATAGTAAGCACTAATAGTGTAGTTGTGTAAACAATAGGACTTTGATGTGGATCAAAAATAGAAATTGTAGGCAGATTTATCATGTGCCCCATAGAAATATACATTAAAATAATTGCTAAAACAGTAAAAATAATAAACTTTACCTTTTCTGTTTTGCTCTTTTTCTCTACTTCAAAACCTTTAAAAATACCTAGACTTGTAAACCCTGCTTGTTTTACATATTTCTCTATTTTCTCTTGGTCTAATATGTTTTCATCATAATCTACAGTAGCATTTGCCATAACTAAATTGACAGATGCGTTGATAATCCCATTTTGTTTATTTAAGTATTTTTCTAATCCATTAGAACAAGCACTACAAGTCATTCCATCAATGGATAAAATAATTTTCTTCATATCTATTTTACCTCAAAACCAAGGTCTTCTATTTTTTCTTTTAGTACTTCTATATCTATATCTTCTGTCATTTTTACTAGAACAGTTCCTGTTTGGTGATTGGCAATTACTTCGCTTACACCTTCTAATGTTGATAGGCTATTTTCTACTCTTTTTTCACAACCTCCACAAACCATTCCTTCTACTTTTAATTCTAATTCTTTCATAATGATTAACCTTCTTTCTTTAAATTTATTATTTGTGTTGCCACTTTTTTGATGAAATATTCATCATGTTCTACGAAAATCATCGTAGGAGTATATTTCAAGATAGCTTCCTCTATTTGCTCTCTTGTTAAAATATCAATATAATTAAGAGGTTCGTCCCATATATAAATATTAGCCTGCTCTGAAATACTTTTGGCAATTAGTACCTTCTTCTTTTGACCTTCACTCATTTCCTCTAGCTTAGTATCAAAATCACTATTTGAAAATCCCATTTTGGAAAGCATTGCTTTGAAAATGCTTTCTTCTACTTCATTTTCTTGTGCATACTGCTTTAAGTTTCCTTTCAAGCTTTCTGTACTTTGTGATACATACGATATTTTTAAGTCATTTATCATTTTGAAAGTTCCTGAATATGCCATCTCTTCTCCTAAGATTAATTTTAGGATGCTAGACTTCCCTGCCCCATTTTTACCTGTAATAGCAATTCTGTCACCTTGATTGATTTCAAACGTCTGTGGTAAAAATATGGCTTTATCTTGGTATTTTATTTGTAGCTGATTGGCTATCATAACTGGATTTCTATTATTTTGCAAAGGAACTATCTTTAAGCTATCACTTCTATCCATATTGTTTAATAAACTAGATTTTTGCTCAATAGACTTTTCAATTCTTTGTTCTAATACTTTAGAACGTTTCATCATTTTGGCTGATTTATGTCCAACATATCCTCTATCTATATCAGAACCCGAATTGTTTGTGTTAAACTTTGACTTCTCCACCTTATCTGACCAATTAGCAGTATTCTTAGCAGCCGCTTCTAAGTGCTTAATATCTTTGGTCAATCTTTCATTTTGCATCAGTTCAAAGTTATCTTGCCTTTCTTTGTTTTCTTGCCAAGAAGAATAATTCCCTTTTTGAATATCAATATTTGTATTGTTGATAGAAATAATGTGGTCTACTACCTTATCTAAGAAATTTCTGTCGTGAGATACTAGAATAAATCCTTTTTTCCTATTCAAATATTCCACTAGACTATCTCTTGTTTCACTGTCTAAATGATTGGTAGGTTCATCAATTAATAAGAAATTGTTGCTTTTTAAGAATAAGCTAATTAAAAGAATTTTGACTTGTTCTCCTCCACTTAGTATATTAAAATTCCTATATAGAATTTCTGTATCTGTGTTTAACAAATTTAATTCTTTCATAATTTCCCAATCTTCTACTTGTGGTGCAATTTCATTTACAATTTCTATTGCTAGTCTTTCTTTATTTTTGATTTCAAAAGGAAAATAGTCAAATTCTACATTTTTTGAAATGCTCCCTTTATATGGATATTGGCCTAGTAGTAATTTTAGAAAAGTAGTTTTGCCCTTGCCATTTCTACCTATTAATCCTAGTTTCCAGTCAGTGTCTATATGAAAAGATACATCTTCAAATATATTGTCTATATTGCCATCATATCCAAAGCTTAAATTGCTTACATTAATTAAAGACATGTTACCTCCTTGTTGAAGTAATTATATCATTAGTTAAT
>CAOXTD010000003.1:76444-129039 GCA_948560265.1 uncultured Clostridia bacterium
AGTAGCAGCAGATAAATCTGTCTCACTACTCTTCCCCTTGCAATGTTTAATAAATGTGATTTATGTAGAGAATAAGTATAAACCAAGCTACCAAGTCGATAAAAATGACTGCAACCCATCTGTTTCCTAATTTCAGATGCCGTTCATTTTCAAGATTTCGATGATGATAGATGATAAAACCAATTCCTACAAAAAGTACAAGTATCGCAAAAAGCGAATACAAAACTGCCACCTTGATTAAGGTGAGCTTAAACGTTGCAGCTTCCATTGCTCTCTTCCTTTCTTTACTGATGCTTGATTTTTGTGTTTCACCAAAAGATAGGATTGTACTTTGCAAGTTATTCATTTGAAAGTACAATACAAATGCTTTTAACATTACTCTTTATTATACCACATTTTTAGCCTTCTTGCAAAATCTTCTTCATTTCTTCCTGTCTTTTTACTTTTTTTGTTGTTGTTTTTATCAATTCTTCATCTGTCAAAATGAGTTTTTGAATATGTTTGTACCTTGGAAAAGATTTGTTTAATTCCTTAATTTGCTCCCATATAATTTGATATAACTCTTCTTGTAATTTATCTGGATATTTCTCCTTTGCTACTTCTTGATTGTATACTACTTTAACAGATACTTTTACATCATCTTTCACTTTTTCATCAGGCATACCAAACACCATGGATTCTTCTACTAGTTCTAAACGATTAACGATAGTTTCTAATTCCTCTGGGAATACCTTTTTACCATTTCTAAGTACTATCATATTCTTGTTTCTACCAGTAATATATAGAATACCTTTTTTATCAAATTTTCCTAAATCTCCTGTATAAAACCAGCCATCTTTTAATACTTCTGATGTCAATTCTGGCATTTCATAATAACCCAGCATAACATTAGGACCTTTTACTCTAATTTCTCCAATACCATTTTCATCTTGATTGACTACTTCTATGGTGTCATTTATCATAGGAATTCCTACTGAACCATTTTGAGTCAATCTTGCATTCTCTGCTGCAATAACAGGTGAAGTTTCACTTAACCCATATCCTTGAAGAGTATATACTCCCAAATCGTTAAATCCTTGTGAAATTTGAGGATCTGCTGGCGCACCACCCGAAATGATAAGTCTTAATTCCCCACCCAAAGCATTAATGACTTGTTTAAATAGCATTCTTCTTACATCAATATGGAAAAATAATAAAAACTTGCTAAGTCCTCTTGCAAATCGAATTAGATCAGTTTTGCCTTGCTTGTCAATTTCTTTCATAATGGTTTTGTAAATAGCTTCTATTAACACTGGAACACCAACAAACAAACTTACTTTATATTCGTTTAAATTCTGTTTAATATATCTTAGACCATCAGGAAATACTGTTTTTACACCACAAGCAAGCATCATAATCATACAAGTTGAACCAAAAATATGATGAAATGGTAAAAAAGCAATATTGGTATCGGTTGACCTAATATCTTCTACACATTGCATTGCATAAATATTTGAAGCAATATTTTTTTGTGATAACATAACCGCTTTTGACTGAGAAGTAGTGCCAGATGTAAATAGCAAAATGTTCATTACATTTTCATCAATATTAGCATTAAGATATTCATTTTGTCCTTGTTCTAATAACACTTCTCCTTTTTCCAAAAGGCCCTTAACAGACTGAAAGCCATCTACTTCTCCCATACAAATATAGTTTGTTAAAGAAGTATTATTGTTTTCTTGAATTTGCTTTATAGTTGGACTTAATTTCTCATCAAAGATAATACAATCAGCTTTACTTCTAATAAGGGAAGTTTCTAATTCTTCATATTGTAGGTCTTTATCTAATGGAATTGATACAATTCCACCTAATAAATTAGCCAAATGAGAAATAACCCATTCATATCTATTTTTACCAATAACAGCAATTCTCTTTGCTTTTAGTCCTATATTATAAAAAGCTGTTCCTAATTTGTTAACGTCTTTTAATAACCTTTCATAAGTTACATCTTCATAACTAACTTTCTTCTCCTCTTTATGCTTAATGGTAAATGCAATATTTTTAGCATAAACTTGTGCTGAATGATAAAGAATTTCTTTAATATTTTTAAATTCAGTAGCTTCAAAGATTTTTTCCATTTCATTTTTGCATGATATTTTACTATCATACTCCCCTTTCTTTTGAACTATTGTTACAAGTATATCATATTATAAAGGAAAAATCCTCAAACTGACCTGTCAGTTCAAGGATCGTATCCTAAAGTGTTGATATTACTACATCTTACCCTATTCGAATTGTTTTTGATATATACGTGATATCTTTTTATCCATAAAATTTAATATTTTTGCATAAAAAACCATTTTCTTAGAGTCCAAATTTGATATTTTTTTATTTGTTTTGTACTTTACTTTATGTTCGTTTGTTGCCCAAAAGTCCATTGCCATAGTCCTTAGTTGAACCTCTACTTTAACAGGAAGTATTTTTTCTTCTACTTGAATTGGTACTTCTACAATTAAATGATATCCTGAATACCCACTTTCTTTTGGTTTCGTAATATAATCTTTTTCCTTTATTACTTTCATATTTGGTAATTGGTTAATAATACTTACAAGACTTTCTATGTTACTCTTGGTTGGACATATTGCCCTCACACCTGCAATATCATGAATGTTATAAACTAGGTTTTGGTAGTTTAGTTTATAATTCTTCTTTTTCATCTTTTTGACAATGCTATCTGGTGTTTTTATTCTAGAAGTAATATGATTAATGATTTCATAACCATAAATTCTATTCATCCCTAATTTTATTTGCTCTAATTCCTCAACTACTTGATTTAGTGCTATTTGATACACTGACATTAATGTTTCAAAAGTCTTACCTTTTACTTGAATTGGTATCAGCCCTTCTAATTGCACCTCTTCATTTTTTATTTTTAAACTTTCTGTTTGAATCTCCTCCTTCCATGTTTGTTATTCTATCCTTTATTTGTTACTTTATGATTGCTCTTATGTGTTTTTTGTGTGAATTTAGAATTTCTTAATATATTATATTCAAAGAAAGGTTGATAAATTCTAAATAATCAAAAAGGAACAACTCAGTGTTCTACAACTGAATTATTCCTCGTTTTTTATAATTCTATATCTGTAATATCTTCTACATTTGCATTTGCTACAACTGTCTCTTCTACTGTTTCTCTATTTTGAACATTAACATTATTTTGTGCTTGCACAGTGTTTGATGCATTATTGTTTTCTGCAACTGATACTACATTTGTTCCAAAAGAAAACAATCTTCTTTCTGCCTTTGTTTTTTCTTCAAATTTTTTCTCGAATTCAGCTTTGGCAGTATTTAAAGATTCTTGCATAGCTAGAAACATTTCTTCTACATCACCTTTTGTAAAATCATATACACTACTTCTTGCCATTGGCTCTAAAATTTGAATATCATGCATAACTTTATTGACTCTTTTCCCTGCATTCTCCATAAATTTTACTCTTTTTTCTTCATTTACTTCCATTTTTTAATACTTCCTTTCACACTCTCTTTTGCATTATATACTACTCTCAATTTTATATCACAAATCATTTTGTAAATCAAGAACCAAAATAAAATAATTTTCATTGCATAATTTAACATAATATGATATAATCTATTCACTTTATGGAAAAGGAGTTGAAGGGCTATGTCTAAGAAAAAAACAAAGCAACCATGTAAGCCCAGGCGGTATGTAGTCAAAGACCTGGAAAAAAGACCTGTAACCCCAAAGGACAAATGGTGTCTCAGACCTCAAAAACGAAACAATCAGGCTGTAACCTCAGAAGAATGGGGAGATATCTTGACTTTGCCTAACATTTCTAAAGGCAGAGATATTGTTTTGGAAGGACTCGAAGGTTACACCATTCTCCGAACAAAGAAACTGTCAGGGAATCTTCTTCTGCAAATAGTGAAAGCCAGTGAGCCAAAGTCTTATGGAATTTCTTCCAAAGTGAAAGAAATTGAAGACGAAAATGGCCAAAAACGGCATCCTAAGCAGAGAAAAAAGCAGAATGTATGGACAATTCGGAATTTGAAGAAACGCGGTTTTTAGATTGTCTACCAATAGTCCCCCTTCACTCTATGTGTACATTGGAGTGAAGGGGGATTCCCTTTTATATTTCAATAATCTTTTCCCAAGGCAAATTTTCTTTACCAAAATGTCCATAATTTGTTGTTTGGATATAAATAGGTCTTTTTAAATCTAAATATTGAATAATACCATCAGGTGTTAAATCAAACTTTTCTTTAATTAATTCTACTAGTTCTTCTTCTGTTTTTTGACTTGTACCATATGTATTAACGCAAATCGATAATGGTTCTTTCATTCCAATAGCATAAGCTACTTGAATCTCGCATTTTTTAGCATATCCATTTGCCACTATATTTTTTGCAATATGGCGTAGCATATAGGCACTACTTCTATCTACTTTACTTGCATCTTTTCCTGAAAAACATCCACCACCATGTCTTGCATATCCGCCATAAGTATCTACAATAATTTTTCTTCCTGTAAGTCCTGTATCTCCTAAAGGTCCACCAATAACAAATCTTCCAGTAGGATTTACATAGATTTTGGTGTTCTCATCTATCATATTTTCGGGTACTACTGGCTCAATTACTTTATCAATTAAATCTTTTTTAATCTCTTCTACACTAACAGTATCTTGATGTTGTGTAGAAATTAAAATCGTTTCAATTCTTTTTGGTTTATCATCTTCATATTCTACTGTTACTTGTGTTTTTCCATCAGGTCTTAAATATGAAATGGTTCCATTCTTTCGTACTTCTGTTAATTTTCTTGCTAATTTATGTGCCATATCAATAGCGTAAGGCATATAACTTTCAGTTTCGTCACAAGCATAACCAAACATAATTCCTTGGTCTCCTGCTCCTCCAGCATCAACTCCCATAGCAATGTCTGGACTCTGTTTTGTAATATCTGTATGAATTTCACAAGTTCTGTAATCCATATCAGTTTGACTATTATCAAATCCAATTTCTTGAATTCTTTTTCTTACTAGTTCCCCCACATCTAATTTAGCATTTGTTGAAATTTGCCCTGCAATTGTAATAGTATTATTTGCTGCAAAAGTTTCAACTGCTACTCTTGAATTCTCATCTTGTCTTAAACATTCATCTAAAATACTGTCTGAGATATAATCACATAGTTTGTCTGGATGTCCTTCTGTTACACTTTCTGAGGTAAAAAAATAATTCTTCATATTTTGGTTCTCCTTTTATTTTTTATTTAGTATTTCTTTGATATATTCTACTTTTTCTATACTCTATAATCGAATATTATCATATTTTATTGTTTTTTACAATATTCAATTATCGAAAATATCGAACAATAAAAGTTGTCCCCTTTCCCAATTCACTTTCTACAAAAACACTACCGTTATTCTTTTCAATAATTTTCTTAGCAAGTGCCAAACCAATTCCAACACTATCTTTAGAGGAATTTGTCCCCTTATAGAATCTCTCGAAAATATGTGGTAAATCATTGCTTTCAATTCCTTTACCATAATCTTTAATTTCTATTTGAGTATATAATTTGTTTTGTATATAATTAACTTCTATTTTACCTGAATTTTCAGAATATTCTATTGCATTTTTTAATAAATTAGTAATTGCCTCAACTTGCCATTTATCATCACAACAAATAGTATCTTCACCATTTCCTTGTATCTGAATAGTTACATTTTTTAAATCACATAAAACAGATATTTTATTTACCGCCTCTTCTATCAATTCTTTTACTAAAACAGTTTGATTATGATATTGAATCGTATTGGCATCAAATTTTGAAAGCTTTAAAAGAGCCTGTACTAAAAAATGAATATTGGTAATTTCTTTTTTAGAATCTTTAATAAATTCCTCTCTTGTCTGTTTATCCATTTCTGGATTGTCTATTATATTGTCTAACATTATCATAATAGAAGTAAGAGGTGTTTTTAATTGATGTGAAATATCTTCTAGAGAATTCTTGAGACTAATTTCTTGATTTCTAGCATTTTCAGCAACTTCTTTTAACATAATTGTTGTTTTATAAATTTCATTTTTGAGAATAGATAATTCATCTTCTGTATTATCATCAATATCTAAACTATAATTTCCATGATTAATTTGTTCAATATAATTTGTAATTTCTACTAATTTTTTGTTTTTCTTACAGTTATATAACGCAAAAACAAATAATAAACATATTCCAAATCCACTAAGTAAAGTAAGGTTAGTTATCAAAAATTTTTGATAAGCATTATCATTCTTTAAAAGAATAGCATCTTGTTTTAAATCTATTCCGTATTGTCTTAACAAGTCTATCTCCGCTTCTTCTGTACTATTTAAAATACTCATAATATCATTTGATGTTAAATTTGGATACTTCTCTTGCAATTTTACAATAATAACATTCAACTTTTCATTAAAATGTTTTGTATAAGTTTGATATTGTATTTGATACAATATAGCAAAAAGAATTAAAAAACTAGCAATAAAAACAATACTTACAATAAAAGCTTTCTTTAATTCTATTTTATTTTTCATTTTCTATCTCCTCTTTAATTTGTATCAATACGATATCCAATTCCTTTTATTGTTTTTATAATATCAGTATCTAATTTTTCTCTAATTCGCTTTAGGTATACTGTAATTGTATTATCATTTACATCATTACCTGTCCATTCCCATATTTTATCAATAATATCGTTTCTTGTTACTACTTTATTTAGATTTAAAAACAGTAAATGCAATATCTTTAGCTCTAAGCTAGTAAGAATAATCTCCTGCTTATTTTTATACACTACCATTTTATCCAGATCAAATTCAATATTTTGAACTGTTATAATAGTATTTTTCTTTTGACGCAACAAAACTTTTTGAATTCTAGCAATTAATTCTTTTGTAGAAAATGGTTTAGTAATATAATCTTCAGCTCCTAATTCTAATCCTTTTACAATGTCATCTTCTTCGTCTTTTGCTGTCAAAAAGATAGTCGGTATTTTCTTGTAGCTTATTGATTTTTGATATAAATTAAATCCGTTACCATCTGGAAGTGAAATGTCTAGTATTACCAATTCCACTTCTTGATTTTCTAAGAATTCCATCGTACTCTTTACATTAGTTTTATGAATAATTTGATATCCTTTTTGTTCTAATGAATAAATTAATCCTTTTGCAACCATTTCATTGTCTTCAACTAATAAGATTTGCATATTTTCTCTCCTTACACTTTATATATTATCAAATTCACAAAGAAATTTCAAATTTTTAGGATTAATTCAAATGAAAAGCAGAACCATGCTCTTCGGTTCCGCTTCTTAGAATACTTCTTTTTTTAGTTTTTCAATTTCTATAATATAGTCTTCATCTTATACATTCTCATTTCTAATTGTCTCTATCGTATTTTGTTTATTAATCTTTCCTAAGCTATATCTCATAATTAAGAAAACTAAAATAAATACTAAAATCACTGAAATGATAATTGCATTCACTGGAATATACATTCCGCTATCCACTTTTACTGCAAACGATTTATATAGCGCAAATGTTGCAAGAATTCCTAAGGCAATTCCATAAATTAAAGATTTTGTACCATAAAATACAGTTTCCAAATTAATCATACGATTAAATTCTTTTTTGGTCATTCCAATACTTTTTAACATCGCAAACTCTTTTTGCCTTAATTCCATATTAGATGTGATGGTATTAAAGATATTCGTTACTCCAATCAAACTGATAACTGTAATAAATCCATATAGGAAAATGTTAATAACAATTATCATTGACCTTTCCCCTGCGACTTCTTCCTCCATGTTTCTAACATTAATATCTAGCTTTAGGTTCTCAATTTCTTTAGTTACTTGCTCTGAATTCTCGGCATCTATGGTAACAAACTTAGGTTCAAAATCAAACTCTGGATGTACTCCATATTCTACAACAAGATATCCACCATGATAACTATAGTTTTCATATCCATAAGGTTTTATTTTACTAACTTCGCTAATAGGAATACTAACTTCTTTTTGGTTATACTCCCCTACAATATTTTCTCCTTTTTTGTAATTATATACTCTTTGTTCTACTGTATTTCCCACTTCATCTTGATAATAAGAATACGTATCACATAAAATTCCTGTTCCTTTTACTTTTTCATAAGAACTTCCAATTTTCTTAGCATATTGAGCGAAAGATTTGCTATCTAGTGCTAATACTTCTAATAACATATATTTTCTACCTGTTGGAATTACTTCACCATTATTATCTAAAATGGCAGCCCCTGTTTTAGAATCCATTTTCACTTCTACAAATAATTCCTCTTGATAATCCACTTTATTTAAATCTAAAATATTAATAGAACTTCTTTGGCTATCATAAAGTATATGACTTTCTTTGATATTGCCCACTGACATGATTTGGTTT
This sequence comes from uncultured Clostridia bacterium, assembly GCA_948560265.1. GTDB lineage: Bacteria > Bacillota > Clostridia > TANB77 > CAG-508 > CAG-273. The sequence continues at coordinate 84,881 of CAOXTD010000003.1, forward strand.
AATTCTTCTTCACTTAGTACATGTGGTGACTGAGCCGAAACATTAATATTGTAGTCATAATCTTCATAATAATTCCCTGCCATATCTAATGCATTGTGTAAAAAAGCGTTCATAGCAATAAAAATACTAATACTTACTGCTAAAGATATGACTGTTGTCCTATATTTCTTTTTGCTTCTCTTTAAATTTTTATACGCTAATACTCCCCCTATTTTAAATACTCTTGAGATGATTTTTGGTGTCTTCAATGTTTTACTACTAATTTTAATATCCTTTGTATTTCTTAGTTGTTCTATTGGGCTTACCTTACTTGCTTTTTTAGCTGAAGACATAGCTGATAAATATACTGTTAAAAATCCGAGGACTATGGATAGGATAATTGGAATAATAGAAACTTTAAATAAAATTCCATCTGTATAAGCAAGTATTGCTCCCGGCCCCAATAAATAGTTAACAATTTGAAGTAATACCCATACTGCTAATATTCCTGATAAAATTCCTAATGGAATACCAATCACTCCAAGCACTAAAGCTTCGAATATAACACTTTTCTTAATTTGCTTTTTGGTTGCACCTATACTAGAAAGCATACCATACATTTTAATTTTTTCTGTAGTAGAAATAGCAAAAGAATTTCTAATACAAAATACACTAGTAAATAAAATAATAATAACAACAACTGCAATCACACTATATAGCATAGTAAGAGTAGTGTCACTAAAAGCAAATACTTCCCATCTGAGTAATTCGTGGTTAATAGCAGAAACATCATATTTCATTGGTGTACTATTTTCCTCTACTATTCTCATACTAGATACACCTAATATTTGTGGAATAGATGTCTCATATTCTTTTGGTTCTTTTAAAGCAATATATCCTTCTAGTTTTCCATTAGGAGTACTGGTATCACCAGTTGTAATAACAGAATATCCTACATCACTATAGTTTTCAAAACTTGTATTAGGTCTTTTCATAATCCCAACTACTTTAAAAGTTCTTTTTTGTGGATTTACGATATGTTCTCCAACTTCTACATCATAAGGATTTCCTGGATGCAATTCGTATCCATCTAAACTTTCTCTTTTTCCTACTTCAATTGTAATGGTGTCTCCTATGTTATACTTAACTTCTCCATTTGTTTCAATATGGCGAGAAATCACAATTTCCTCATTAGTTTGTGCAAATCTTCCTTCTTCTAGTTTGAAGTTTAGTTTTTGAAAAGTATCCTCATTCATAGAGCATAATTTTAAATATGGTTTGTCCTTATTGGTTCCATTTTTCAAAATACCATATCCTTCTTGCAAAACACTAAAAATTTCTTTAACGTCTCTGTTATTTTGCAAAGTTTGAATATCATTTTGTATTAGATTTTCTAGTGATAAATGATAATATCCTGTTTCATTAATCGCATTTTGTAGTAAAGTCGCTTGAAAACTTGTTGCTAATGTACAAGCTGCACAAATTAAGGCAGTAGAAAGGATAATTCCAATAACTGTACTAACAGTTCTCTTTCTATTTAATTTCAAATTTTTAAGTGATACTTTATTTAATATCTTCATCTTGAGTAATTCCCTCCTTTCTACATATCTTTTACAATTTTTCCGTCTTCAATTTTGATAATTCTATCTGCTATTTTAGCAATCTCCATATTGTGTGTAATCATCACAATAGTTTGCTTGTAATCTCTATTTGATTTCTTTAATAATTCTACAATTTCATCGCTTGATTTGGAATCTAAATTTCCAGTAGGCTCATCTGCTAAGATAATAGCAGGATTGGTTATCATTGCTCTTCCAATAGAGGTTCTTTGTTGTTGCCCTCCTGATAATTCATTTGGTAAATGTGTTTTTCTACTTTCTAGACCTAATAACTGAATTAAATCGTTTAATCTTTTTGGGTCGATTTTACGATTATCTAGACTAAGTGGAAGTGTAATATTTTCTTCTACATTTAAAATAGGTATTAAGTTATAGAACTGATAAATGAGTCCCACTTGTCTTCTTCTAAATATAGCAAGTTCATCATCATTAAAACCATAAATGTCTTTTCCATCAATAAATACTTTTCCACTTGTTGGTCTATCTACTCCACCAATTAAGTGTAATAAGGTAGACTTTCCACTGCCAGAAGCTCCTACAATTGCTACAAATTCTCCCTTTGCAATGCTAAAAGAAACATTATCAAGTGCTACTACTTTAGCTGCTCCTTTTCCATAAACTTTACTTAAATTTTCAACTCTTAAAATTTCCATAATTTTATCCTTTCTTTACTTTGTTGATTTTATTATACGACACTTAAAGTGACAAGTAAGTGACATTTTGAAAAAATTTTAAAAATAAAAAAACCCCACCGAAGTGGGGCTGCCGTTGTACTTGTCGGCGGTGTCGAGGTTTACTTTCATAACTTTAGCAGGCCTTTGTTCCAGTTTTCGCCACTAAAACTTCCAGCCTTCCACATCGAAGCAGCAAGCATTCGGTTGGTTGCACTCATCTCTTGCAAAATTTCTTCGCATTCAGGCATGATCTTGTCAATTTTCATTTTCATGCCATACGTCAATTCATCAAAAGATGCTTTGAACCACATAGATGCAATATTGTCTTTTTCCTCAGGTCCCAACTGTTTCAGAATTTCATCCATCAGCAAGGAACTTCTCAATAGCAATATCTTATCCATTCCTGTCGTTGCTGCTAACCGCTTTACGATCTCAGCTCTTTCCCAGAACTGTACCATAATGTAAAACCTCCTATGTCTTCTCTGCTATCAGCAGATTTGTACTCTTCATTATACCATATTTAAATCTTAATTTCAAGTTTTGAAGATTTTACCTTTTTACTTTTCTTGCTATTTTTATTTGAAATATTCATCATAACGTTTTCTTTAACAATGCCTAACAAGGAATGTAGTGCCTTTGAAATAAGAACCTTATTTTCGCTATCTATGTTTTGATAATTTTTAATCAATAATCTAGCAGTAGCTATCTTCTTATTAGAAAGTTCTTCCAAAGTAGTCGCATCTGTAGAATTTATAATCTCAAATAATACCTCCACTACTTGTGCTCTTTGATCAGCAGGCACAGTTTTCACCCATTCTTTAATAGTTTTATCAACTAGCAAACTTTTATCAGTTACATTTTTCACAGAAACAAATTTACTTCCCAATACTTGCCAACTATATAAATCATGTTGCATAATTCCATTTGCTGTACTTTGAACTACTACATATGTTTCTTGATGATTTAATAATCTACCAATTACAGAAGATTGAGGAATATAGGTGTGTACTTTTTGAATCATTTTTTGATATTCTACTGTTTGAACAATATCATCATCAAAACCAGGACCATCTTCATTATAGATTATTTTAATTCTTTTCTTGATTTCATCATTGCAAAAAGTTGCAGCATATACTGCTAAATTACCACCTTTTGAATGTCCTCCTACAATGATATCCCCCTCATATTTACTAGCAATATTATTCAAATAAGCTTTACTGTCTTTTTGAGATGGTACATGGGAGGAAAAACTCATATTGAAATCTTCTTTCCAACCAATTAAAGTATTGTCTGTCCCCCTAAAAGAAACATACAAAATATGATTAGGTAAGCATATTGTAATTGCTGAAAATTGTTTTTCTTCTTTCGGTTCTACTTTATTGATATAATCTAGCAATACCAAATCTTTATATCTCGCACATTTTGCTACTGCTGGGAACAAATCTAAATCATCAACTTGTAATACTGTTTTATCCTTTTCTTTTCTAAACCTTTTGTAAGCTTTTTCTATCGTTATTTTCTCTTCTCCTTGAAATAGATTATCAAAAGGAAAATAGGAAATTCTAGATAAAATAAGGCTATCTATCTCATTTAATGGAACTTGTGAAAATGGAATATCTCCTCTCCATGTTAAATAATCCAAAATATTTGCCATTATCTTTCAATTCTCTCCTTTGCTTCTTGTTCTGCTTCTTTTGTAAATCCTAGAATAATACGATTATTCTTTGCAATAATAGTATTCCAAATTTCTTCATACATCTCTTTTTTGGCTTTTGTTGCAATATCGATTGCAGCAATTTCATGTGTTTTACCATCTTTCGTCATGACTTTAATACTTTGACTTGTTTTAATTCCATTTGTACGATAAATCATAGAATACATCCAAATAATATTTTGATATTCTATTACTCTAAAACTACCTTTGAAGTTGATGACATAACGATTGGTTAAGAATAGATGAATCCTCTCATAATAGAAAGCTTCTGAACTATTCATTTCATTATCCAATGTTTCAATAGTAGCTTCATCCATTTTCTTAATATTGCTACTAAATTTAATTTTTTGAGTAATAGTGGTAGCAAAAGCAATAAGTCCCAATAGTCCGCAAACAAAAGCACTAAAATAAGGAATAAATCCAATATCATCCATACCTGTTGCAGAAATATCTAGGTAAACTGCTCCAAAATAGGAATTAAAATCTGCCATAGTTAGCTTTTCTTCCTCTTTTAGACCTTGATTATATGCTTCTAAAGCATATTCTTTAATCTCTTTTGGAATTAGTTTTGTTCCTCCTGTAATCGTAACAGGATTTTCTTTCAAATCTGTTTTGTTTGTTAGTTCATTATATTTTCCCATATAAGCAATATACATAAATTCCTCGTCTGTTACAATAAAATATCCATATGTAGAATCTGTTTCTTCTGCAAATAAATATGGCTTTGTATGTACATCAATAGTAGCAATTTGTTCTTCTTTTCCCCCCTCTTGCTCCACAATGATATCATTTAATGGTTTTGCATTTGCTTTTGCTTGTTCTACTATATAATAACCAAATGCTGCTAGAGCAATAGCTATAATAAGAAGCAAGATGCTAAGTAGCACATTTCTTGTTAACCTCTTTTTCTCTTTTAAAATGTTAGGATTTGTAAATTTCTCCATTTCACTCCCCCTTATTTTTTATAAGATTTTATATCTTCTTATAATAGAATTTCAAATTAATCTCATGTCCACCATAATACTTCAAAATTCGTTGCATTCTCTTATTTTCATCACCTGTTGCACAAGACACTATCTTGATATCTTTGTTCTCTTCTCTCAACTTCATATTTTTATTAATTTATATCACATTTGTTACAAAAAATCTAGTGCATTTTACTGTAATTAAAAAGCAACCTTTTTCAAAATAAAAAAAGACCTTCTATAACTTAATATAGAAAGCCCCTATTTTCATAATGAAACTACACTCCCATAATATTATATCCACTATCTGCATAAATCACTTGCCCCGTCACAGCATCTGACATTTCACTTAGTAAGAAAGTTGCTACATTTCCTACTTGGGTTGTTGTTACATTTCGATGTAATGGTGATTTTTCTTCTACAACAGTTAAAATACTTGAAAAGTCTTTAATGCCTTTAGCAGATAACGTTTTAATCGGTCCTGCTGATATAGCATTTACTCTTTTTCCTTCTTTTCCTAAGTTTTCTGCTAAATATCGTACACTAGCCTCCAATGCTGCTTTTGCTGCTCCCATTACATTATATCCATCTAGCACTTTTGTAGAACCATGATAAGTTAAGGTTACTAAACTTGCATTTTCATTTAATAAATCTACTTCTTTTGCCGTTCTTGCTGCTAGTACAAAGGAATAGGCACTTACATCAAGAGCATGAGCATATCCTTCTTTACTGGTATAGATGAAATCTTGGTGCAAATCTTCTGTATTGGCATGTGCAATAGCATGTACTAAACCATCTATTTTCCCATTTTCTTCTTTGATTTGTGTAAGTACTTTTTGTACCAGTTCATCTTCTGATGCACCATCTAATACATAAGCTTTACTTCCTTGAAATTCAGAAATAAGTTCTTCTATTTTTTCTTTATTTTCTTCTCCCATGTAAGTAAAAATAAGCTTTGCACCATTCTCATAAGCTGATTTTGCAATTCCATAGGCAATACTCCATTTGTTACGTATTCCCATAATTAGTATCGTTTTATCTTTTAATAACATAATACTTTCTTCCTTTCATTATTATTCATTTTAGCATAATATGATATGTTTTTGCAGTTTTGAGAGGTACCGTTCTGACATGCTTCTTTGAATTTGCTGACTGCAACGGGCATTTGAAAAACAAAAAAATTTATCATATTATGCTATTACAAAATTAGAATATTATCAAACTATTTGAAACCCCGAAATACTTCTAAACTTCTCATATCGTTGTTCCACTAATTCTTCTTCTGTCATTTTCTGCATTTTACGAATTTCTTTTTGAATTTCCTTTTGGATAGATTGACTTACTTTTTCAAAATCTTCCTCTTCCATTTCTACTGGTTCTTTGATAATCTTGTCAATCACTTTTAAATCATATAAATCTTTTGCTGTTAGCCTCATTTTCTCTGCTGCTTCTTTTACTCTACTACTATCTTTCCACAAAATACTGCTATATCCTTCAGGAGATAAAATAGAATAAATGGCATTTTCTAACATAAAAATTTTATTAGCCACTGAGATGGCTAAGGCACCACCCGAAGAGCCTTCTCCTATTACAATAGCAATTACAGGAACCTTTAACTTTGCCATCTCAAACATAGATTTTGCAATTGCTTCTCCCTGTCCTCTTTCTTCTGCGCCAATTCCCGGATAGGCTCCTTTGGTATCTACAAAAGTAATAATAGGTCTGTGAAACTTTTCAGCTTGTTTCATAAATCGAATTGCTTTTCGATAACTTTCAGGATTAGGCATTCCAAAATTTCTTTCCATATTTTCTTTCGTTGTTCTTCCTTTTTGCTCTGCAATAATGGTAAATGATTGTTCTCCTAATTTTGCTAATCCGCAAACCATTGCCTTATCATCTTTGAAACATCTATCTCCATGTAACTCAATAAACTCATCAAAAATGCTTTCTATATAGTCAATGGCTGTTTTTCTTTTTGGATTTCTAGCAATTTCTACTTTCTCCCAAGCAGAGGATTTATTCTTTTCCATTTGTCACTCCTCCTTTATGGTAGTGAATTAGCTGATGTAATGTGTCTTTCATTTCTTCTCTTGCTACAATTTTGTCAATAAATCCATGTTCTAGTAAGAACTCTGCTGTTTGGAAACCTTCTGGCAAACTTTCTCCAATCGTTTGTTCTATTACTCTTGGACCTGCAAAACCTATCATAGCCCCTGGTTCTGCTAAAATGATATCTCCTAAACTTGCAAAAGATGCAGTAACTCCTCCATAGGTTGGGTCTGTTAAGACAGATATGTATAATAGTCCTGCCTCATCTAACTTAGTAAGAGCTGCCGTTGTTTTTGCCATTTGCATTAAAGAAATAATACCTTCTTGCATTCTAGCACCACCTGATACAGTAAATATGATAAGTGGTAACTTTAGCTTAACGGCTTGTTCTATACTATAAGTAATTTTTTCTCCAACTACTGCTCCCATACTTCCCATTAGAAAGCCACTATCCATAATGCAAATAACTACATCTTCGCCCTTAATTTTTCCTGTTCCACAAGCAACTGCCTCTTCTAGGTTTGTTTTTTCTCTTAAAGTTGCTAGTTTTTTAGGGTAATCTTCTAAACCTAAAGGATTTGTTGTTTCTATATTCAAATCAAAACGTTTGTAAGTTCCTTCGTCAATGATTAATTCTATTCTTTTACCAATATGCATTCTAAAATAATGACCACAATTAGGGCAAATATTGAAATTGTTTCTAACAGTATCTTTATAAATAATTTCATGGCATTTTTCACATTTGAGCCATTTACCAATTGGAATATCCACGTTTGACTTTTTATTTGCTAGATTTTTCGTTTCTCTTTTCTTGATTTTATCAACAATCATTTATTTTTTTGCATCTCCTTTTCAATAAAAGATGTATCAAAATTTCCTCTAATAAAATTAGGATTACGAATAATATCAAAAAGGAAATCTCGGTTTGTATCTACTCCGTCTATTACAAGTTCTTCCAAAGCTCTTTTCATTTTGCTAATCGCTTCATTTCGTGAGGTCCCAAATACAATAATTTTTACTATCATAGAGTCATAATTGGCTGGAATGGTATATCCACTATAAATGGCAGTATCTACTCTAATACCATTTCCTCCCGGTAAATTCATTTCATTGATTTTTCCTGGTGAAGGCATAAAGTTTTTACTTGGATTTTCTGCATTGATTCTACATTCTATAGAATGACCTTTAAACTCAACTTCTTTTTGTTTAAATTTCAATTCTTCCCCTGCTGCAATACGAATTTGCTCCTTGACTAAATCAATTCCTGTTCTCATTTCTGTAATAGGGTGTTCTACTTGAATTCTTGTATTCATTTCCATGAAATAGAAATTCTTATCTTTATCCACTAAAAACTCTACTGTCCCACAACTTGTATATCCTGCTGCTTTTGCTGCTTTAATAGCTGCACTTCCCATTTTGTTTCTTAGTTTATCATCTAAAATAGTAGAAGGAGTTTCTTCAATCATCTTTTGATGATTTCTTTGAATTGTACAATCTCTTTCACCTAAATGTACCACATTTCCATGTTCATCTGCTAAAATTTGAATTTCCACATGTCTTGGATTTTGGATAAACTTTTCTATGTAAATCTCGCTATCATTAAAAGCATTCTTGGCTTCTTGTTTAACAATATTGTAATTTGTTTCTAACTCATCAAAAGAATTGACTTGTCTAATTCCCTTTCCACCGCCACCACTTGAAGCTTTTAATAAAACAGGATAACCAATTTTTTCACAAACTAAAATAGCTTGTTTCAAATCTTTTACACTTCCATCAGAACCTGGGATGACTGGTACACCTTCTTTTTTCATCATTTCTTTACTATTCGACTTATTTCCTAGCAAATCAATGACTTTTGAAGTTGGACCAATAAACTTAATATTAGACTCTTCACAAATCTTAGCAAATTGAGAGTTCTCTGACAAAAAGCCAAATCCCGGATGGATGCTATCCGCTTTTGTGATACTTGCCGCTTCAATAATATTCTTCATATTCAAATAGCTTTGCTTCGGACTTGCAGGTCCTATACAAATAGCTTCATCTGCAAGTCTTGTATGTAAGGCATCTTTATCTGCTTCAGAATAAACCGCTACTGTTTTTATATTCATTTCTTTACAAGCTCTAATAATACGAACTGCAATTTCTCCACGATTTGCGATTAGTATTTTATTCAATCTATTTCACCTCTTTTTCAACAACCGCGAAAGTAAATTCTCCTTTTGCCGCTAATTTTCCATCAACAGTTGCAATTCCTTCTCCTACACCAATAGGACCTTTTTTCTTAATGATATTCACTTCTAATTTTAATCTATCTCCCGGCACTACCATTTTCTTAAACTTCAATTTATCAATTCCACCAAACAAAGCATTTTTTCCTTTATTCTCTTCTAAAGAAAGTATTGCCACTGCACCTGCTTGTGCCAAGCTTTCTGTAATTAATACTCCCGGCATAATAGGGTTACCTGGAAAATGTCCTTGAAAATACCATTCTTCTTTATCTACATTTTTATATGCCACGGTCTTTTCTCCCGGTATATATTCTTCCACTTCATCAATCATTAAAAATGGCTCTCTTTGTGGAATAATCTCTTTTATCTGTTCTTTATTTAACATTTTTCTTATCCTTCCTTTTATTATTAAGTTCAAACTAATGTATATTATGAAAGTGAAGTCCGCGCAAGGTGAGGCATGGCCGAACGCCTTCCGTTGCTTTCTTATGTTTATTTTATTATTTGAAAGCAACGGACAGCAAGGACAAACGAAATAATATGCTTAGTTTGCTCACTCAATAATAAACAATGGCTTGCCATATTCTACAGCTTCTCCGTCCTTCACTAAGATTTCCTTTACTTTTCCTTCAAATTCAGATTCAATTTCATTCATCAACTTCATAGCTTCAATAATGCAAAGGGTATCTCCTTTTTTAACATTCTTTCCAACTTCTACATAGGCTTCAGAAGTTGGAGAAGGTTTTAAGTAAAAGGTTCCTACCATTGGAGATTTGACAATATTTCCTTTAATGGCATCTAACGATGTTTCTTTTATTTCTTCTTCTGACATATTTTCTGTTGTAATTATTTGTTCTACTACTGGTGTAGTTACTTTTACAGTAGTTTCTTTCTTCATACTAATTTTAGTTCCATCTGGAAAATCAATATCAATTGCGGTCAATTTTGAATTTCCCATATCTTCCATCAATTGTTTAATTTTCTCATATTCCATTTTAACTTCTCCTATCTTTCAACTTATAATTTCTTAAAAATAACACTACTATTATGACCACCAAAGCCTAAAGAGTTAGACATAACTACACTTAAGTTTGCTTTTATTGGCTCATTTGGTACAATATCCAAGTCACATTCCTCATCTTTTTCTTGATAATTGATAGTTGGTGGTACTATTTCTTCCTCTAAAGCTTTTGCACAAAAAATAGCTTCTACTGCTCCCGCTGCTCCTAATAAATGTCCTATGTTTCCTTTTGTAGAACTAACCATTACTTTTTGTACTGCTTCTCCTAAAGCTGTTTTAATTGCCATAGTTTCTGTTTGATCATTTAAATGTGTAGAAGTTCCATGTGCATTGATGTAGTCTATTTCATTTGGAGAAATACCAGCATTTTGAATAGCTCTTATCATTGCTTTTGCTCCACCTTCTCCGTCTGGACAAGGTGATGTGATATGATAAGCGTCTGTGGTAGAACCAAAACCAATTACTTCTCCATAGATTTTTGCTCCTCTTTGTTTAGCGTGTTCTAATTCTTCTAAAATAACAACTCCTGCACCTTCTCCCATAACAAATCCACTTCTTTCTTTGTCAAATGGGATACTCGCTCTATTTTTATCTGTACTACTAGATAATGCTTTCATATTTTCAAAACCTGCAATTCCTACTTCACAAATTGCAGCTTCTGTTCCTCCTGCAACAATGACATCTTCTTCTCCTAGTTGAAGCGTTTTATATGCTTCCCCAATACAATGCGTTGAAGAGGCACATGCTGTTACAACGCTGATAGATTCTCCTTTAAATCCAAATTCAATAGCAACATTTCCTGCTGGCATATTAGCAATTGCCATTGGAATAAACATGGGAGATACTCTCTTATTTCCCTTTTCATAATTTGTTTCACATTGTTCTTGAATGGTTCTTAATCCACCAATGCCAGAACCAACAAAAATTCCTACTCTATCAAAGTCCGTATTTTCTTTAGTAATTCCTGCATCTTTTACTGCTTCTCTTGCTGCAATAATAGCAAATTGAGATGACCTATCTAGTCTTTTTGCTTGCTTTGGATCAAAATATTGTAGTGGGTCATAGTCTTTTACCTCCGCAGCTAGTTTTGTTTTGTATTCTGTTGTATCAAATAAGGTAATTTCATCAATTCCACATTTTTTATGCTTAATTCCTTCCCAAGTTTCCTCTACATTCTTTCCAATTGGAGTAATGGCTCCTAATCCTGTAATCACAACTCTCTTCTTCATTTTTTCTCTCCTTTTACATTAACATTCCACCATCTACTTGAATAACCTGTCCTGTAATATAGCTGCTCTCATTAGATGCTAAAAACTTCACAACATTTGCTACATCTTCTACTGTTCCCATTCTTTTTAGTGGTATTGTTTTCTTGATTTCTTCTTTGATATCCTCTTTTAAGACATCTGTCATTTGGGTTTCAATAAATCCAGGAGCTACTGCATTTACTAAAATGTTTCTACTTCCTACTTCTTTTGCTAAACTTTTGGTAAACCCTATAATTCCTGCTTTAGAAGCAGCATAATTTGCTTGACCTGCATTTCCACTAATTCCTACAACAGAAGATAAATTAATAATTCTTCCTTCTTTTTGCTTCATCATATATGGAATAACTGTCTTTGTTACATTAAAAGTTCCTACAAGATTGACTTGCAATACATCTTCAAAATCTTCTTTTTTCATTCTCATAAGTAATGTGTCTTTGGTAATTCCTGCATTATTTACTAACACATCTATTCTGCCTAATTGTTCTATCACTTGCTTGACCATGTTTTGACTATCTTCAAAACTAGAAACATCACCTTGAACTGGCAAGCACTTTACATTACATTTTTCAATTTCACTTTTTGTAACTAACAAATCTTCATTTTCTGTCCTATAATTCACTGCAACATCATACCCTGCATTTGCTAAAGTTATTGCAATTTGCCTTCCAATTCCTCTTGTTCCTCCTGTAATAAAAGCAACCTTATTCATTTTCTGTTACCTCCTTTATCACTTGCTCTAATGTATCTACATTGTTAATGTTCTTGATTTGAACTGTCCTTTCAAAATTCATTCTTTTCACAAATCCACTTAATGTTTTTCCCGGACCAATTTCAATAAAGGTATCTACGCCATTGTCATACATTGTTTGTAAATCGTAGGTAAATCTAACAGGATTCATAATATGGTCCGCTAAAACTTGTGCAATGTCCTCTGTTTGAGAATATTGCTTTCCATCTAGATTTTTAACTACCTTACTATTTTTAGCATTTATTTTTATATTGGTAATTTCCTCTTTTAACGCTTTGGAACATTCACTTAATTTTTCTGTATGGAAAGGACCTGCCGTATTTAAAATGCTCACTTTTTTAGCTCCTAACTCTTTAGCTATTTCTCCTGCTTTAGCAACTGCTATTTCTTCTCCAGAAATAACAATTTGACCAATGGTATTGAAATTTGCAGGAACTACAAAACCTTCCACTTGGTTACAAGCTTCTTGTACCTTTTCTTCATTTAGACCTAATATAGCAGCCATTTTCCAATTTCCTTGAGGTGTTAAGTTTTGCATAATTTCTCCTCTTTTTTGTACTAACTTTACTCCCTCTTCCCAATCAAATATCCCGTCTTCTATTAGCGCTGTATACTCACCTAAGCTTAATCCTGCTGACATAGTTGCTTGTATGTTGTGCTTTTTTAAAATAGCAAGTATTGCTAAGCTTTGAGTTAATATGGCAACTTGAGTGTTTTGTGTTTTGTTTAGCTCTTCTTCTGGACCTTCAAAAGATATCCTTTTTATCTCCATTCCTGTTACTTTTTCTACCTTGTCGTACACTTGCTTTGCTTCTTCATAACTCTCATATAAATCTTTTCCCATTCCTACTGTTTGTGAGCCTTGCCCTGGAAATAAAAAACCTATTTTCATTTTCCTTTCATTCCTTTCTTGATATATTTCAAAATTCTATTCTTTAGGCTAACCATTAATCCTTCTTTGAATGATTTCTTCAAATTGATTACAAAACTCTACTATCACTTTGTCTCTATCTACTTCTATTCCAAATTCTTTTTGAATAGAGGTAGCTATATTTTCAATATCACTTGTAAAATGCATTTTATTGGTATTAATTCCAATTCCCACTACTAAAAATTTGACTGTTTCTAAATAAACTTTACTTTCTGTTAGAATACCACCTATCTTTTTTTGATGATACATGATATCATTTGGTTCTTTAATGTCTAACATTATCCCATATTCTTTTTTTAAAATATCTACTAAAATTTGTGCAATTTCTACAGTAAGTCCCTCTAATTTTTCTGGCACACATTCTGTTTGGAGATATAGCGAAAAAGTAATATTATTTGGCTCATCTGTGTGCCAAATCCTCCCATGTGTTCCTTTTCCCTGTGTTTGAATATCTGCTATTACTACACTTCCACTGACGATAGAACCATTTTCTATCCTTCTCCAAATTTCACTTTGAGTAGAATCAATTTCATGGTAAAAGGAAATTTCTCTTCCTAATACTTTAGTTGTTAATTGCATCTAAATTTGCCTGCCTTTTTATTTTATTTGTCGTGGTTTTAATGAGGGGTTCTTCTGTTAAAATAAGCCCTCTAATTGCCTTGTATTTTGGCATTTGTTCATTTACTTCTTTAATTTTTTCTAAAATTGCTTTATAGATTTCTTCTTCTGTTTCTGCCTTATATACATTTTTTACTATCTCTTTATCATAAACTACTTTTACATGAATTTTAATGTTTTCTTTATCCTCTGTTTGTTGCTTCCCAAAGATAAAAGACTCTTTTACTCCTTCAATTTTGTTTACTAAAACTTCCATTTCTTCTGGAAAGATGTTTTTACCATTTTTTAGAACAATTACACTTTTCTTTCTACCACAAATATAGATATACTCATCTTCATCTATTTTGGCTAAGTCACCTGTATAGAACCATTCTCCTTGAAAAGCTTCTTTGGTAGCTGTTTCATCTTGGTAATACCCTAAAGCAACATTAGGACCTTTTACCACTAATTCTCCTATGCCATCTTGGTTTACATCTACAAGTTTTGCTTCCATACTTGGAACTACTTTTCCAATGGAACCTAATCGATATTCTTCATTAGTTCCTACTGCTACTACTGGTGATGTTTCTGTTAGTCCATATCCTTGCACTAAATTAAGCCCTAACAATCTATATCTCTCTTCTATTTTGCTATCTAAAGCTGCTGCTCCTGAAATAAATAACTTGATGTTTCCACCTAACATTTCATGAATTTCTGGAAATGCTTTCCTTTTTTCTTCCATAGTATGATTTCTTAATTCTTCTTCTTTTCTTAAAATTTCTTCTAGTTTACCTTGCTTTTCTAGTCCTTTTCTAATAATATCAAATATTCTTTCATAAATTCCTGGAACACACGCCATTACGCTTACTTGATACTCTTTTAAATTGTCAATCACATGCTTTAAGCCATCACAAAATACAGTAGTTGCACCTTTATATAGAGAAAAAAGAAATCCAACTGTACATTCAAAAACATGGTGAATTGGTAAGATAGAAAGAAGCGTATCCTCTGATGTGATATTTAAAATACTTCCAATATCCATTAGATTAGAGCATATATTTTTATGGGAAAGTGCTACTACCTTAGAACTTGATGTAGTACCTGATGTAAATAACATAATTGCCATTTTTTCACTGTCTATTTTGGCATCTATAAATTCTCTATTTCCTTGTGCAATTAGGTTTTCACCTTTTTGAATTAACTCTTGCTGTGAATAAATACCACTGCCATGTTCTACATTATCCATTGAGATTAAATGTTTTAGTTTATTGTTTTCATTGTATTTGATTCTAGTTAATGCTTCTTCATATTTTTTGGAATAAAAAATTGCTTCTACTTCTGATCTTTCAATGAGAGATTCTAACTCATTTTCTGGTAAAGACTTATCCAATGGTACAACAATACCTGTTCCACAGACAATAGAAAGATAGGCAATTTCCCATTCGTAACGGTTTTCACCAATGACTGCAATTCTTTTGCCTTTTAATCCCATATCGATTAATGCTGTACCTAAACTATCCACCATTTGTCTTACTTGCTTGTGGGTAAAAGTAAGATATCCATCTTTTCCATCTCTTACTTTATACGCTATTTTATCTGCATATATATCTTTCGTCTTATTTAACATATCCTTTAAGTCTGTAATTTCAATAGTTTCATATAGCTTTTTACTCATTTGTTCCCTTCTCCTTTTTACTTTAATTTCCAATTTATTCTATGATTTTATATCACATTTTTAAAAAAAAATCTTTAGACTGAGAGGTCAGTACAAAAAACTTTCGCATATTTCTTTCTATTCTTTCATAAATTTTTATTGGTGAAGTTTACATGTTATTGTCTAAAAAATTAAAGTGGATATTCCTAATTTCTTTTTCTATGTTACTAGTCTTAGTAGGTTTCTTTTCTTTTGAGAGACTTTCTGCCATTCCTGTTTCAAGTAGTCAAGCTTTTGAATGGAATAATTCTACTTTAGAAAATACTGTGCAAGAAAAAAAATATATTAAATGGTTTGAATTTAAAGTTTCCTACGACGTACTAGACAAGACATCAAAGTTAGACATTCAGTCACATACTAAAAATGAAGATGTGAAATTAAACTGGATTGAATTAATTGCTTATTTAGCCTGCAAATATGGAAATGACTTTTCAAGATACAAATATCAAGATTTAACTAATTTAGTAGAAAAATTGAGAAGCGGTCAAACTATGGCAGATTTGACAAAAGATATGAAGAATTATAACTATTATTTTGAAGGTTACGATAGTGTGTTGCATGAGTTCATTGGAGAGTTTAAGAAAGAAGTAAAAACGAATACTACTAAAAATAATCAAGTAGCCAATAATACTATTGTTGAACAAGAAATTCCGCAAAAACAATTTGAAGATACATATGGTATCAAAGCTTTCCACCCTGTTGCTAAAAATTACTCTTATAGTCATTATGATGATTTTGGTGCTTCTAGGTCTTATGGATATAAAAGACTACATTTTGGAAATGATTTAATGGGAAGTATTGGTGCTCCTATTATAGCAGTAGAATCAGGGGTTGTAGAAGCAGCCGGTTGGAACCAATATGGTGGTTGGAGAATTGGTATTCGTAGTTTTGATAAAAAGCGTTATTACTACTATGCTCACTTGAGAAAAAATCACCCCTATGCAGAAAATTTAAAAGAAGGTCAAATTGTGCAAGCGGGTGATGTGATTGGGTATCTTGGTATGACTGGATATAGCACAAAGGAAAATGTCAATAATATCAATGTTCCCCACCTTCACTTTGGTATACAACTTATTTTCCACGAAGTACAAAAAGAAGGTCCTAATCAAATTTGGGTAGATTTATATGAACTGGTAAATTTTTTGCAAAAAAACCGTAGTGAAGTTTATAAAAGTAATCAGGAAACTAAGGACTATTCAAGGAAATATGAGATAATTGACCCAATTGTGCCATAAACCGCTTTAGAAAAATTCTAAAACGGTTTATTTCTTCTGCTTTTCAATAGGCACTACTCTCAAAGTATATCCCATAGGATATAATATTTTTAATAAAGTATATATTTGAGGTGAATATTACTAAAGTTTCATTATCTCTATTAATTCATCTGTTCTAATACAGGAAATTCCTTTCTATACTTGGCTTGCTCTTCTAAATCCAAATCAACTGTTAATATTCCTTCTTCTCTATTTAGGGACTCTATAATAGTTCCATCATAAGAAATCACTTGTGTATTAGCACATAATTTTTCTCCAGTTTGGTTACAAGCGCAAAAATATACTTGATTTTCTATTGCTCTTGCTTTTGTTAATATATCCCAAGCATTCTTTCCTGTATTTACATTAAAATGTGCTGGAAGAAATATAACTTCCACACCATTTTTAATTAGTTCTCTGAAATATTCTGGAAACCTTAAATCAAAGCATATTCCTATCCCTACTTTTATCCCATCTAATTCAGTTATTCCCAATTGTTCCCCTTTAACTGTATCTTCTCTCTCATCTAGTCTAAAATCAGGTTTGTTTACTACATACATATACTTTTTGTCATATCTGACAACTATTTCTCCATTACGATTTATTGAAAAACATGTATTAGTAGTTTTATTGGAATTTTCTTTTTCTAGAGCTACACTTCCTAAAATAATATTTACATTATTCTCTTTCGCCAAAACTTGATATTTTTGTATTTCCTCTAGCTTAACTTTTCCATTTTCAAATTCTTTCCCCCATGAAAGGAAAAGTTCTGACAAGCAAATAATGTCTGCTTTTTCTTTTATAGCCTGTTTCAATAGTTTTAATGCTTTTTCTTCATTTTCAGTTTTAGTTCCGTTTGATTCCATTTGAATTAATGCAACTCTCATTATAGCTTTTCCTCCATTTCCTTTCTACTTTTATCACTTTTCATACAACTTTCGATACATCTCATAATCATTTAAAATTCTTCTCACATACATATTAGTCTCTTTGTATGGTATATTTTCCAAATCAGAACCATCTGTCTGAATAGTTCCTCTTTCTATCCAATTGTTTACATTTCCCATTCCCGCATTATAAGCAGCTAGTGCAATGCCCACTTGTTGGTTATACTTTTCTAATAACTGTGAAAAATAGTAAGTGCCTAACCTAATATTCGTTTCTGGGTCATATAAATCTACTTCTATTTGCTTAGATAATTCTATTGCCGTTTTATCCATTAGTTGCATAAGCCCTTTGGCACCATTATGTGATTTTGCTTGTGGGTTAAAATCACTTTCTGCTTTGATAATGGCATAAATCAATAATGGGTCCACTTTACATTCTTCAGCATATCTTGTTACATATTCAGCATATTCTTGAGGATATGCGATTTTCATAATTCTATCTTCTAAGCCTAATAAATGAAATAAAACAAAATATAAGATAAAAATAACCATTAATAGTATCAATAATCTTTTTAATACTTTCACTTGATTTTCTAAACTCTCCTTTGTCTCCTATTTTACCTCATACCAATTGTCAGCCTCTGAAACTTCTACTTCTAATGGAATATCTAATATGGCAGCTTGCTCCATAGAGTCCTTTAGAATTTGTTTTACTTGTTCTTTTTGTTCCTCTTTACATTCTATTAATAATTCATCATGAATTTGCAAAATTAATTTGGCATCTAATTTTTCTTCTTTTAATCTATCAAAAACTTTTATCATAGCTATCTTCATAATATCTGCTGCTGTTCCTTGAATTGGCGTATTCATGGCTGCTCTTGTTCCAAATTGTCTTACCATATAGTTATTAGAAGAAAGTTCTGTGATATATCTTCTACGATGATACAAGGTTTCTACAAATCCTTTCTCTTTTGCTTCTTCTACAATATCATTCATGAAGGCTTTTACTCCCTCATATTTATTCAAATATTGCTCAATATAATTTTCTGCTTTTTTACGACTAATTCCTAATTGTTCTGCTAGTCCAAATCCACTAATACCATAAACAATTCCAAAATTAACCGCCTTTGCTGCACTTCTTTGTTCTTTTGTCACTTCCTCTATTGGAACATTAAATACCTTAGACGCAACCTGTCTATGAATATCTTCCTCATTTAAAAAGGCTTGCTTCATGGTTTCATCTTTTGAAATATGCGCCAAGATACGCAACTCAATTTGTGAATAATCTGCATCAATAAAAACATTTCCCGATTCTGCTTTAAAAGCCTTTCTAATTTGTTTTCCTTGCTCTGCTCTCGTTGGAATGTTTTGCAAATTTGGCTCTGTTGAGCTAATCCTTCCTGTGGCTGTAATCGTTTGGTGGAAATAGGAGTGTATTCTATGTGTTTGTGGATTGACATATGGTAGTAGTCCTTCTACATAAGTAGAATTAAGCTTTACAAGGCTACGGTATTCTAATAATTTTTCAATAATTGGATGTTCTGGACGTAATTTTTCTAAGACGTCACCATCTGTCGAATATCCTTTTTTCGTTTTCTTGTATACTGGTAATTTCAGTTTTTCAAATAATATATTTCCCAATTGTTGTGTAGAATTAATATTAAATTCTTCTCCACTTAATTGGTATATGTCTTGCTTTAAACTCTCTATTTCTTCTTTTAATTTATCTCCAAAACTAATTAATTCTTCTTTATCCAAATAAATCCCATCATATTGCATATTGGCTAGAACTTTCATTAATGGCATTTCAATGTTTTGAAATAACTCTGTTGCATTTGTTTCTTCTAATTTTGGTATCATAACTTCTTGTAACTTCGCAATAACATACACATACATTGCATTTTGATATCTGTCAAAGTCTAAACTCTTATCTGTTTCTTGTGTAAATAGAGTCATTTGTTTTTCTTGTTCTTGCTTCATTCCCATTGCTTCTAAATAACTAGTAATCTCTATTTTCAAATATTGCTGACTTAGTTCTTCTAAAGTATAATGGCTAATACTAGAATTTAAAAGATACCCTGCAATTTCGGCATCAAAATAAATTCCATTTAAATCAATTCCTAGCCTTCTCCATAAAACAATATCTTCTTTCATACAATAGCTATATTTTTTTACACTATTGTCTTCTAAAATTTCTTTGAAATTTTGAACAAATAAATCTGTATTATTGATTGGAATTTCATAAACGTTTTGCTTAGCAATCATATATAGCGTAACTATCTTTTTAGGAATTACGTCCAATGTTTGTTGTACTTCTGCCTTTTCTTTTTGTAAGAAATAGATTAATTTGCCATCTTGTTTAATAGCATCTATTAATTCTTGTAGCTTTGTTGTGGCTTCTAATCTAATAGTTTCTATGCTAAATAATTCATGGATATCTTGAGGCATTTCTGGTTTTCCTTGTAACCCAAAACGTTCAATAAAACGATTGAAATTTAATTCTTTAAATTTAGCATATACTTCTTCTTCGTTCCATTCTTGTCTTTTAAAATCTTCTACTTTTTCTTCAATTGGAACCTGAACATTAATCGTTCCTAAGGTTCTAGAAAGTTCTGCTAATTCTCTATTAGCAACTAACTTTTCCTTTGTTTTTGGCTTTAAGTCTGCCTTATCTCTTTCTATTTCTAAATAAAGATTAGCAATAGAATGATATTTTTGAATTAACTCTAAAGCAGTCTTTTCTCCAATCCCTGGAACGCCTGGAATATTGTCAGAAGTATCTCCTTGTAATCCTTTTACTTCTATTAATTGTTTTGGCATAATACCATACTTTTCCCAAATAGCATCTTCGTCAAACACATCTACTTCTGTTTTCCCCATTTTTGTATGTGGAATACGTACTTTAATATGATTAGAAGTTAATTGGAAAGTATCTCTATCTCCTGAAACAATGGTAACATCTAATTTCTTCTTTTCTGCTTTTTTTGCTATGGTTCCTAAAATATCATCTGCTTCATAACCTTCCATCTCAACAATAGTAATATTCATAGCCCTTAAAATATCTTTTAGCATTGGCATTTGTTCGGCAAGTTCATTAGGCATTCCTTTACGGTTCGCCTTATATCCTTCATACATCTTGTGCCTTGCTGTTGGAGCCTTTAGATCAAAGGCAACCATAAGATATTCTGGTTTAATATCATCTAATACTTTAAATAGAATAGCTAAAAACCCATAAATCGCATTCGTATATTTACCATCTGGGGTCATTAACATTTTAGAACCCATAATTCCATAAAAGGCTCTGTTTAAAATACTGTTTCCATCGATTAAGACTATTTTATCCATAAATTCCTATTCCTCTCATGTAATTAATATATCCTTGATCTATATTAATCCATTCTATGACTTTATCTTCTAACTTTTTCTCGTCAAGTTTCGTTTGAGCATATTTCTCATAATTTCGAATAATTTCTCGTTTAAAGTTTTTAGGACAATTTCTACTAATAATTCTAGCTACATCATCATAGATATTTCCATAACCAGCAAAGCCAAAGTCAATAATGGCTGTTACTTTGTTGTTTTCATCTAATAGCACATTGCTTAAGTTTAAATCTCCATGTACTAAGCATTTTGGTGTCTCAACTGTATCTGAGAACTTCCAAAATGCTCTGTCCTCTTGACTTACATGCTTCGTTAATAACTCATCTAAAAACTCTGATAAATTTAGTCCGATATCATTAATTGTAAAAATCTTTTCATTTTGAAAGTTCACTTGATGTAATTCTGCCATGAATTTTGCAATATCTGCTGATATCTGTGCAATTTCTTCTTCTGATAATTGCTCTATTTTCTCAGCAAGAGGAGTTCCTGCAATTTTTTTATGCACACTAAAAGGTCTACCTTCATCTCTTTTTAATTCTAATTGGCAAGTATTAAAAGAAGTTTTCTGATAAATATACCCGTGCAAATTCGCTGTCTTTTACAATGGTTCTAGACCAGAATTCATCACGTGGGAAGCGGAAAAAATAGTTGCCTTCGTTTGTTTCCACTTCATATACAATATTCGTCCAACCAGTTGTAATCAAATTCATTGATTTTACTTCTTTTCCTGCTAGTGCCTTCTTAATAATCGGCTCAAAATTTTCGTCTATTTTAAAATATACTTCGCTCATTATTTTTTCCTTTCTGTTTTCATTGTCGTACTTTGGGACACATGTCGCACTTAACTAGCGTCCCCATGTGCGACATTTTCTGAATAGGCTGGTACTACTACCATATCTTCATCATACATTTGCACTATTTTTTTATATCTTTCATGTACCTTTTGATAGCCTTGCAAATGCTTTGCTATATCTTGATGGCTAAATGGTATTACTTTAAAATTGCTCCATGTAGCTTGATTATAGTAAGTATAAATAAATTCATTTTCTACATTATCTATTTTGATAGAACTTTTTCCTTCCTTAGTTGTTTTAGTAATTCTTAACGAACTCATTAATCCTACTGTTTTATTGTAATTCTCATCTTGATATTGTGCTGAAATAAAGTTGCCTAAAGAATAGAATACTAATGTATCATCTATCCATTCTACTGGTTCTAATACATGTGGATGTGTTCCAATAACCAAGTCTACTCCTTGTTCTGCTAAAAATTTGGCTTCATCTTTTTGATAAGCAGATGGCTCAGCTGTATATTCTATTCCGCAGTGCATTGCTACAATTAAGACATCTACTTTATCTCTTACTCTTTTAATATCTTCTTTTACTTTTTCTTTATATGCTTGATATTTTGTATCCCTTTTCGGATCATTAATCGATAAATCTGTTGGCCATACATTTACTAGATATTCTTTTCCAGTTGGTACTGGTATTCCATTTGTCCCATAAGTGTAATTTAGCATAGTATAAGTAATTCCATTTACTTTTCGAATCTGCACTTCATCTCTTTGCTCAAAAGATTTGTAACTTCCCACAGCCAATACATCTTTTTGTTTATCCCAATAAGCCCTTGAATTTAAAATCGCCTGTTCTCCCCTATCCATAGTATGATTGCTTGCTGTACTGACTAAATTAAATCCTGCATCTAGCATGTTACTACCAGCTTCGTAAGGTGAGTTGAAACATGGATAGTCAGATAAGCCCATTTTACTTCCGCCTAAAATAGTTTCTTGGTTGTAATAAGCTATGTCATAATTCTTGACCTTTTCTTTAATTAGTCTAAGCATTGGTTTGAAGTCATATCCTTTATTGTCTGCATTTCTATGTGCTTCTTTATAAATGCTACTATGTACTAAATTATCTCCTACCATAATAAGGGAAGCACTTGTTGTTTCTTCTTTTGGCTTTTCTGGTTCTATTTTGTTTTCTTGTCTTCCACTCACAGTTTCTACTATTTCATTGTTGTTTGAATATACTTTTAAAATTACGAAAGCCATAACTGCTATTAGTAAGATAAATACTGCAATAATAGCCACTTTTTTTCTTGTATTATTTTCTCTTTTCATATTCTTCTACTCCTAAGTTTCCTATACTATATCATATCTTATAGCCTTTTTCTTAAATTTAAGAAATTCCTTTTTTAATTTTAAGAAAATATCAAGAATTTAATCTATCCTTTTCAATTTGCTTGCTATATCTATCTTCCTCTGAAAAAATACAACCACAATATTTTTGCATATACATTCCAATCTCTCGTGCCTTTGCTTGCCCATCACGAAATCCTACTCTAAAGTCACGATATAGAAAAGTAAGTCCATATTTTTTTGCTATTTCTCCCCCTATTTGCTTTAATTCCTCATGCTTTTGATAGGGACTTACTAATAATGTAGTTGTTATTGCATCATATCCATTTTCTTTGGCATATTTTGCAGTTTGCTCTAGCCTTACACGATAGCAATAATCTGTACATCTTGTTTCTAATGAATTCACTACATTTTTGCAAAAATTATCTAATCCATAATCTTCTTCAAAGATTGCTTGTATACCAATACTTTGTGTATATTCTTTTAAACATTCCCTTCTTGCTTTGTATTCCATATATGGATGAATATTTGGATTATACCAATAAATCGTTGGCTCTATTCCTTCTGCTCTTAAACTATCTATACAATATACACTGCATGGTGCACAGCATGTGTGCATTAAAAGTTTCATTTTCTCACCTTCTTCATTCTGTCAGTTAAGGGACAGATGTCAGTTAAACATACGTCCCCAACCTGACATTATCCCTCATAAGTTACTCCTATATGGCTATATGCTGCTGGCATAGCAATTCTTCCCCTAGCAGTTCTGGCTAAGAATCCAATTTGAATTAAATATGGCTCATACATATCTTCTACTGTTTCGCTATCCTCGCCAATCGTTGTTGCAACCGTTTCAATACTGATTGGCCTTCCATTATATTTAATAATCATCGTCTCTAATATTTTTCTATCAATATCATCTAATCCCATTTCGTCTATTTCTAGTTTGTTTAATGCTGTTTTAGCTATTTTCAAAGTAATATTTCCATCCCCCAAAACTGCTGCATAATCTCTTACTCTTTTTAATAATCTATTTGCAATTCTAGGAGTTCCTCTAGAACGTCTTGCGATTTCTGCTGCAGATTCATCATCAATTTCTACCTCTAAAATTTTAGCTGACCTTTTTACAATAGTGGTTAAATCTTTGGTTTGATATAACTCTAAATGATGTACTATTCCAAATCTATCTCTTAATGGTGTGGCTAATGCTCCTGCTCTAGTAGTCGCACCAATTAATGTGAATTTCGGTAAGTCTAAACGAATAGACCTAGCACTAGGTCCTTTACCTATCATAATGTCTAAAGTATAGTCTTCTAGCGCTGGATATAGTATTTCTTCTACACTTTTGTTTAAACGATGTATCTCATCAATAAATAGCACATCAAATTCAGATAAATTAGTCAACAATGCTGCCAAATCTCCTGGTTTTTCAATAGCTGGACCTGATGTAATTTTAATATTTGAATTCATTTCATTAGAAATAATATTGGCAAGTGTTGTTTTTCCAAGTCCTGGAGGTCCATATAGTAAAACGTGATCAAGAGGCTCACCTCTTTTTTTGGCAGCCTCAATATAAATTTTCATATTTTCTTTTACTTTATCTTGTCCAATGTATTCCTCTAGAGTTTTAGGTCTTAAAGTGTTTTCTATTCTCTCTTCTTGAATGTCCTCTAATTCTGGACTAATTAGTCTTTCTTCTTCCATTCTTTTGCCTTCCTTTGGTATTTTCTACTTTTTATCATGTCTAATATTCTTTTCGTCAACCTCTATAATCTCTTCCTCTGTCTTTACTCTAAAGATATCTCTATAACCAATTGCCACAAACGCAATCACTAATAAAGCAAATGATAATGCTTTCCAAATTCCACTTTCTAATAGAATAACTGCAAACATTCCTAAAGTAGCAGTAAGTCCATATAAAATAAATACTGCTTGTTTTTGTGTATATCCTTTTTTCATTAATCGATGATGTAAATGCCCCTTATCTGCTTGAAATACTGCTTTAATAGACTTACCTTTAATAATTCTTCGTACAATAGCATATAAAGTATCAAAAATTGGAAAAGCAAGTACAATAATTGGCGCAATTAGCACAATTGCTGTATATGTTTTGGCTACTCCGCAAAATAGAAATAATAGCTAATGAAAAGCCTAAGAAATTAGAACCTGTGTCCCCTATAAAAGTTCTTGCTGGGCTAAAGTTAAATGGTAAAAATCCTACAATTGCTCCACCTAATGCTGCAATTAAAAGCACTGCAATGATTGGTGATTTGTTAAGGGTAAAAATAATTAACAATGAAAAACATGAAATCAAAGTAATTCCTGAAGATAAGCCATCTAAGCCATCAATTAAATTAATAGCATTGGTAATTCCTATAATCCAACAAATAGTAAGTCCACAAGAAAACCATTCATTTAAACCAATTTTGTCATCTAAAAATGGCAAATGAACATTTTGAATACGAACTCCACAAGCAACTACTATAACTGCTGCAATAATTTGCATAATAAGTTTTACCCAACTTGGCACTCCCTTAGCGTCGTCAATAAAACAAGTAATTCCTAATATGACAATACCAATAAAAAAGCCTAACATTTTAAGCCAATATTGTTCTTCTCCAAACAAATCAACAGAATGTTCTAAATTCATCACAATTAATAAATATACTGTTGATACCAAGAAACCACAAATAACAGCTACACCACCTAGTCTTGGCATTGGTTTTTTATTGACTCTTCTATCATTCGGTATATCTATTGCTCCTACCTTTTTTGCTAGTCTCATGGTATATGGCGTTAATACAAAAGCAGTAATAAACGCTAACAAAAATGCAATAGCGATGTCTCCCCACATAGTCATTCCTCCTCTGGCTTTATATTTCTCCTCTTTTAATGTAATACTTCTACTGGATAATCCATAAATAATCCACTTTCTATAACTCCTGTAATAGATTTAATATCTTCTTCTAAAGTTTCATACACATCTACAAATTTAGCATCTAAAATCACATTATTATTTTCAGTAAATACTGGTCCATCTTTTTTCTCTGCTTTTCTCAAAGTACATTCTGTAAGTCCTAAATCTAATAATGCTTCTTTCACACTACTAATCGCTTCTGGATATACTTCGATTGGAATTGGAAATTTCTCATTTAACTTGTCCACAAATTTACTATCATCTACTAGAATATATGTAATTCCACTATTCACCATGTTTAGTTTTTCTTTGAATAATGCAGCTCCTCTACCCTTAATTAAAATATTATCTGTTTTAGATACTTCATCTGCACCATCAAATGCCCAATCTGGCTTTGCTTCTAAAATACTGACTGTTGGAATTTTTAATTCTTGACATAGCGCTTTTATTTCAAAAGAGGTTGGAATTGCTGTAATTTTCAATCCTTCTTCTTCCATTCTTTTAGCAATCTCTTTTGCTGCTAAATAAGATGTAGAACCTGAACCAAATCCTATTATATCTCCATCTTTTGCCTTGCTAGCTACTTCTTTTGCCACCTTTTCTTTTTGTTCTTGGTTACTAATCTTATTTGGCTCAATTTCTTGCATAGAACTATTCATCCATTCCATAATTTATCCTCACTTTATTTATCAAATTTTGATTGTATTATATCATTAGTATTAATGGAAAGTAAAGGTAATTATACTAAAAAGCTTAGAAATATACCATTTTAAAATATAACGAGGTGTTTGAGATTTATCTCAAATAGCGAAGCGTCCGAAGTGAAATGGAAAATAGTATATTTCTAAGCTTTTTCTATTTTTCAACTTGCTTTTTTGTTGTATTTAGTGGTAAAATATTGATTAAATTGTAAATGGAAGGGAATGATAATAATATGGCAGAAAAAAATGTATTTGATACTTTAATGGAAAGAGGTTATATTGAACAAATAACCCACGAAGAATTAAAAGAAGTACTTGGAAAAGAAAGTGTTCCTTTTTATATTGGATTTGATCCTACTGCTGACAGTTTACATATTGGTCACTTTATTTCTTTAATGGTTGCCTCTCAAATGCAAAAAGCAGGTCATAAACCTATTATTCTAATTGGTGGTGGTACTGCAACTATTGGTGACCCATCTGGTAAAACAGATATGAGAAGAATGATGACACGTGAAGAAATTAATCACAATGTAGAATGCTTTAAAAAGCAAATGTCTAAATTTTTGAGTTTTGAAGGCGATAATGCCGCTATTATTGTAAATAATGGTGACTGGCTTTTAAACTTAAACTTTGTAGAGTTTATGCGTGATATTGGTTCCCTATTCTCTGTGAACAAAATGCTCTCCGCAGAATGTTATAAACAAAGAATGGAACGTGGACTTACCTTTTTTGAATTAGGATATATGTTAATGCAATCTTATGACTTTTTACATTTATATGAAACTTATGGCTGTAAATTACAATTAGGCGGAAATGATCAATGGTCTAATATCTTAGGTGGTGTTGATTTAATTCGTAGAGTTGGACATTCTGACTCCTTTGGTTTAACTTTCAAATTACTAACCACCAAAGAAGGTAAAAAAATGGGTAAAACAGAGAAAGGTGCTTTATGGCTTGATCCTGAAAAAACCTCTCCATATGAATTTTATCAATACTGGAGAAATATTGATGACGCAGATGTAAAAACTGTCTTATCATTAATTACTTTTCTACCAATGGAACAAATTAATGAATTATGCGCTCATCAAGATGAAAGAATGAATGAAGCTAAAAAAATAGCTGCCTTTGAAATTACCAAATTAATTCATGGTGAAGAAGAAGCAAAAAAAGCTGAAGAAGCAGCATCAGCTCTATTTGAGGGAAATGGTAGCTTAGATAACATGCCTACTTCAAAAATAGAAAGCCTACCTATTTCTATTTTAGACGCTATGATACAAGTTGGATTTGCACCTTCTAAGGGTCAAGCAAGAACTTTAATTGAACAAGGTGGTATCTCTTTAAATGAAGAAAAAATAACTGAAACAACTTACCAATTATCTGAAAATGATTTTAAAGAAGGATATGCTATCTTGAAAAAAGGTAAAAAGGCATTTTACAAATTAGAAAAATAGAAATACAAATGAAAGGATACAGATACTATGACGAAAAACCAACTTGTTCCCGTTTCTGCAAAAAAACACAATGGCATTATTAGTTTTTGGAAATTTTGCTTTTGCATGTTAATTATCATTTTCCACGGTAATGTCTTTGCTGCTAACAGCGGAGAGGCTTTATTTTCTAAAGGTTCTATTGGAGTTGAGTTTTTCTTCTTAGTATCTGGTTTCTTATTGTCCAAGACAGCTTTTCGAAGAAATGAGCAAGAACCGAATACAGAAAACTTAGGAAAAGAAACTTTCCATTTCATTTGGAAAAAATATCTCTTCTTTCTGCCTTATGTTTTCTTTGCTGGTCTACTTGATTTAATTTTGCAAAATGTTTGCGGTAATATAGATTTGTCTCAAAATGTACTTTCTATTTTAGATATGTTATTACTACGCATGACAGGATTAAAAGTCAATGTCATTATTGGACAAGTTTGGTATATTTCTGCTATGTTATTATCTATGATGATATTATATCCTCTACTTCGAAAATATAAGAAAAATTATCTTTATTTGGTTGCTCCTTTAGTGATATTACTTGGCTTCGGTTGGCTTGTTCATAGTAATGGCAGTTTAAGAACCCCAGAAAAATGGCTTGGCTTTGCATATAAAGGTCTAATTAGAGGCTTTTTGGAGTTGAATTTAGGCTGTATTTTATATTTGCTTTGTCAAAAGTTAAAAAATATTACATTTACTAAAACAGGAAAAATCTTTATCACATTAATAGAAGTTGGTGGATTCATTTTACCTTTTCTAACCTCTCAATTTCTTTCAAGCACTAAAGCAGATATTTTCTTACTTGCATTTTTAGCAATTTCTACTTTATTAGCATTTAGCGAAAAAACTTTAGAATTCAATTTGTTTAATCATAAAATATTTTTCTGGCTAGAAAAATTTAGTTTGCCATTATATATTTGTAATATTTTGGCAAGGGATATTGTAAGAGATGTTAATCTATTTACTTCTTTATCCTATTATCCTAGGCTTGGTATCTACTTAGTAATTAATTTTGTTCTTGCACTTATTTGTATGTATTTCATTTCTTTTTTACAAAAGTTACATCTAGTAGAACATCTAAAAAAACTAATAATTAAAGAAAATAACAATCAAGTCACAGAAAATAATTAAATAATATCAATTTCATAAAAAATAAAATCTTAATACAATAAGAAAACTTATTGTATTAAGATTATTTTTATATTTATTCAATTATTTTTTATTGTTCTTTTTTCTAGAACCGCAACAACTATAAAAGTCACAACACCTATACTTGTACAAATTATACCTAATTTCAAATATGGCACTTCATACGTTAAATAGATTTCATGTTGTCCTGCTTTTACTGGAATTCCTATAAAAGCTGTATTAACATTAATTGTATCTACTCTTTCTCCATCTACATATGCTTTCCAACCATTAGTATAACTTGATGTTATTTGTAGAACTGCATCTTCACTTAAGTCAATCTTTCCGCTGATTTCTCGATTATTGCATTTTAATTCTCTCAATTCACTTTGCTGTAATCTCTGAATTGTATTTTCATAATTATCCATAGAAACTGCAACTACTTGTATATCCTTAAAGCAATAAACTCCTTTTGTACTAAAAGTTAACTCTATTTTTCCCTCTGCATTGTTATAATATCCAAGATTCAACAATATTTCTGGTACTTTTTGGTAATAAGGTGAAGTAATTTTATTATTAATTACCCTACTTGCCGTTTTATTTTTAAACTTTGCTGTTACTGTATGCTTTCTAGTACCCATAAATTCAAACCCAGAAATATAAACATATAATTCAGAATTTTCTATATTGTCTATCTCTATCTCAATACTTTGCTTGTCTTTCTTAGTAACAACTTGTTTTCTATTTTCTTCCTGAGTTACAATATTCTCTTTGTCTATTAATTTATATGAAATACTTCGATAACAATCTCGAATATCCCTTATATCTTCTTTCTCTTTTAATTTAACATCTTTTATTTCTTCTTTACTATCAACAACTGCTACTTTTAAGATAGCATCTTCTTTTTCAATTGGATTTAACTTTTCATAATTTTCTTTTAACATATAATTGTTATAGCAAACACCAATAGAAAGTGGATACTTATTTTGATAAATCTTTTTTCCTTCTTTCTCTTGAAGCAAAGTATATCCATAAGGAACATATTTTTGATTTTTCTCATCTACTACATAATATTTATTTCCCAATAGGGTTGTTATCTTAGTTCTATCAGCAAAGCCTCTTACATTCATCGTGGTAGAATATTTATTATCCGCCAGCTCTCTACTTAGATTGTATACATATTTGCTTCCTAATGATAAGAAACACTCAATTGATGGATAGTTGTAATAAATAGAGTAATTTGCTAATTCATGTGGCAACTTCGAAATACGATAAAATTCTTTATCTTTCTCTAAAATCTCTTGAATATTTTGAGAATAATCTTGGTTCTTTCCTCTTTGTGTTTTTATTTTTTCTTCAACCTGACCTAATTTAATAAACTCCTTTGCATATTCCCTATCAAAAGAACTATAAAGTCCATATGCCATTATTCCAATATTACTAATTACCAATAACAATACAATTATCTTAAAAATATTTGCTTTATATTTCACTAAAAGAAATATCTTGCTACTATTTTGTAAAACTATAGCAATATATATTAAAAGAGCAATCATGATTTGTATGAAATAAAGTATCTGTACTGATGTTCTCATTTTGCTGATTAATACAACACTAATTCCTATAATGCTATATAGTGCATAAAATGCTCCCATACTTATTAATTCTTTTTTAGTATAATTTTCTTCTAAACAAGACATTACAATATAGGCTAAAATAAAGCTATACATGAATGACCAACGATTACTTGGGAATGAAAAACCATTCATTAACGATCCAATAAAAGGCATTAATAGCATTATTGTAGCAACTAGGAAATAGATTAAATAAATCTTATGTTCCTTTTTTCTTAACCATAAAATAGGTAACATTAATAAAATAATAGAAGATACACCTATTGCGCTCCAATTATTATCATTTACAGTTAATAAATTAATAGTAAATATGTTTTGATAGTACTCTTCATTATATTGACATAATGTTCTTTCACCACTTCTCGCTGAGTTGATAAACGAGTGAATGGTAGGCATTAAGATAATTCCTGCAATCAAAATTCCTATAACATAACACAAAATTGCCAAGCCTAGCTTTTTGAAAAAATGCTTTGCTCCTTCTTTTCTATACTCACAAATATATTGAATAATTGCATAAATAACTATCATAATAGTATGCATATAAAAGAAGTAATAATTAGATATAGCTGATAATGCAATAAAAATAATGAAAGGAATTTTTTTATTCTCCCTAAATAATTTATCTACTCCTAATAAAAGCAAAGGAAATAATATCATGGCATTTAAAAAGTAAGGATGTCTTACCCCAGCATATATACTGTATGCTGAAAAAGTATATATTAAAGCACCTATTAATATATTATAAAACTTCTTTTTTACGTTTTCACTTTTTTGCAAATGATATTTGCTATAAGTAATAAAAGCAATACCTATACAAAATAAACGAAGAATAATTAGTAAATTATAAGCTATCTCTAAATGTTGCATAGGAAATAATAAGCTTATATAGGCAAATGGATCACCTAAAACATAATAAGAATACTGCCCTATAACATCTAATCCTAATCCCATATTCCATGAAAACAAGTCAAGTCCTTCACTAGGATTTGACAAAAAATTTCTAACCTTTTCATTAAAATCTTTTAAAATAATATAATGTTGCTTTAATCCATCATCTTGCCAAACAAAACTACGTTTATTGATTACAAAAACAGAAAATACAATACATGCTGTTAGTATAAAGAGAATAGCATATATCCAATATATCTTCGTCTTATCATTAAAAATTTTATGCAATTTCTGTCACCCAAGTCCCTTCTAAATAATGCTAAATATAAAGTCTACTATCTTTTCTGTCGTGTTTTCTATATTTTCTATGTATTTTTCTCTAAAGTCTTGTAATTTTTCTTTATTATATTCTCCTTTTTCTATTGCATCTATAATTGGATCTATTGTTTTACTTACTACTCCTGGTAATTCCTTTTGATAATCAATTGTCAAACCTCTGGTATCTAAATACTTTTGTAAATCAAAGGCATAAAAATATAAGGGAATTTCTAAGATAGCTGCTTCATAAATAATACAACTATAATCACTAATCACATAATCTGCTACCATTAGCATATCCATAGTAGAAAATTCTTTATCATTGATAATATTATTTTCTGTTATCTCTACTTTACTTAGTGGATGTAATTTTAAGATAAGATTGTATTTCTCTTTATCTATTTTTTCTATTATCTCTTTTACTCTTTTATTAAAGTCTTTCTCATTCTTTCGGAAAGTTGGACAATATACAATATTCTTTTTTGCCTTTATTTCTGGATATCTCTCTTCTATTTTGCTTCTTGTTTCTTCTTTGTAGTTTTTACTTGTTAATAAATCCACTCTAGGAAGCGAAAAAATCTGTATCTTATCCATTCCACAGTTGAAGCCTTCTTCTAATAAACTAGCATATGCTTTTCCACTTGCAAAAACATAAGTATAATTCCTATGCATCTTCATAGAATTCGCTATTTTACTAGAAGATCCCTCTTCTTTATCCAAAATTTGATATCCAAATTTCTTCATAGTTCCCATAGAATGCCACATTTGAATTACTTTTAAATTCTTTTTATGTTTTAGTACACTGATCAAGATACAATAAGAATCTAATACTACAATTTTAGAAGTAGCAATATGATACATTTGTCGAATACAGTGGAAAGCATATCCTACTTTATTCTTCAACTTTGCTTTTGCTCCACCTTTCAATTCTTTGCATAATACCACTACTTTATATTCTGGTGATTTTTCTATTATCTTCTTTTCTAGCAACATAAAATCTACTGTTTTTTTATTTGACTGTCTACTAATCATAGTAATCTTCTTTTTGGTTGGTAATAACTTAAAAAAACAATAAATCAAATTTGCTCCAAATATGAATATCTTTTTTATCATTCTTTTCCCTTTAAAATAATATTATCAATAATTAAATCAGAAGCCATTTTATTATTTTCTGCTCCCACAGTTTCCTTTGCTTCCATTTCTAATTTTTTTAACTGCTCTAGTAATTCTTCTAATGTACAGCATACAGTTGCAAATTCATATTCTCTAACATTTTTATGCACTCTATTAATCAATTGATAATCATCTAAATCAAAAGTGTATAATAAGATTGGCTTCTTTAATTTGCTATATTCGTAGACACTAGAAGAATAATCTGTGACTAATACATCTGCGATATAATACAAATCGTTAATATCTGTATAATCACTAAAGTCTTGAATGTACTCTGCATACTCTTTTGGTATTTCTATTTTTTCCTGAATAAATGGATGCATTTTTATCATAAAAATCGCATTTTTTTGTTTACATACTTCATGAATCTTAGATAAATTCAATTTATCATAAGGATAATATGCTTTTGCTTGCCTTCTTCCCCTAAAAGTTGGTGCGAACAAAATCACCTTTTTTTCCTTTAAGTTTGGAAATTTCTCATATAAATTTTCTTTAATTTTTCCTATTTTCTCTTTATCAAAAAAATGGTCCATTCTAGCAAGTCCATAGGGTAATATCTTCTCTTTTGTAATGCCGAATACTTCTTCATATACTGGAATTAATGCTTCTTCACCAACAATAGCATAATCATATTTCCTATGACTACTTTGATATGGTTCTGGACCTCCAAAGCCAAATCTCGCATATCCAACTGACTTAAAGCCAACTCCTGCATGCCATACTTGAATTAGTTTGGTTTTAGGACTAATATCAATATACTTAAATATTGGTGAATAATCATCTACAAATATAAATTCTTGTTTAGACATTATCCAAATTAGTTTAAACCATTTTGAAATAATATGCCATTTACTTTCTTGCAATGTAGTTGAAAAGGAATAGCTTATTTTATAATCTTTATCAATATTTCTTTCTTTTAACCTCTGATCTAATGCCAACAAATTTCCACTCATAGGAGCTCTTGTTTCTGACATAAGTAAGATCTTTTTGCTTTTATTTGGATGCAAAAAGCTAAAAAACTGATACAAAATTTTCATAATATTTGCCATAAAGTTAAAAGTGGTATCTTTTAAAATACTTTTTGTACTTTTGTTAGAAAAACAATGTTTCCTAGGATTTTTATTTAATTTCATATACCTAGATATCAATACACAACCTAGTTGTTCATCATCTAATTTTCTCACCTCAAAATTAATTGTATATGCATAAATATCACGATAATATCTACAAATTTTTCCTAAACTTTCTAATCGATATGCAAGCGCATAGTCAATGGTTAAATCCTCATACACTTCTCCTTTTTTTATTCGGAATCGGTAATTTTGGTTTTCTAACATTTTTCCATCTATATTGGTTATATTAATTTTAGCATGATATTGATACTGTATTTCTGTTTTTTCTAAAGGTATGCAATATTGCTCTTTCCCAGAAACTAAGTAAATTTGTTGTGCTTCTTCATATAGCTTAAAAGTAATATTTAGAAATATTCTTTCCCAATAAATATCTATTATGCAATTCTTGTTTACTTGGTTTTCCATTACTACTCCCTTTCTATGTAGTAGAAGTTATTTACCTTCTTTTGCTTGATTACTCTCAATATATTCTACGGTTCTTCTAAAGCCTTCTTCTATTGTTATGGTTGGTTTCCAACCTAAAGCTCTGATTTTCTCACTATTAATGGTTCCTAACTTAAATGGTGCTACTCCTTTTTGGTTTTCCTCTATTTTCATCTCTACTTTCAATTTTCTTTCTGGATATAGCCCCACTAATAACTCTGCTAATCCCTTTATCGTGATTTTCGCTTGTTCATCAGCAACATTATATGCTATATCATCAGCTTCTAATAACACGAAGAAAATTCCTGCTACTACATCTCTAATGTAAGTATAAGTTCTTAGAGACTCACCTGTACTTTTCATTAAAATATTTTGATGTTCCACCACATTTTTTAAGAAGTCAGCTTGCACTCTTCCATCATGAATTGACATTCCTGGTCCATAGGTATGTGCTGGTCTTACGATTTTTGCATTTACTCCATATTGTTCCCTAAAAGTAACACACATATTTTCAGCAGCTCTTTTTCCTTCTGGATAGCATGACCTTGGAAGTAATGGGTCTATAAATCCATAGGTATCTTCTTTAAACTCTTCTTGCCATTCATAAGGTTCTCCATAAACTTCTCTAGAAGAAATAAATACATAAGATTTTGCATTACTCTTTTTAGCTAGTTTTAATGTATTATATGTTCCTAAAGTGTTTGCCATTAAAGTATCTACTGGTGCATCTTTCATAATCTTAGGACTTGCTGGACTTGCTGCATGAATAATATAGTCTACTTTATCATCATAGTTAATTCTGTCACATACATCTTGCTCTAACACAATGATATCATCTCTATTTTTTAAATATTCTGTAATTTTATTTCTATCTCTTACTAAAGCAACTATCTTAATATTTAGAGACCTTAGGTCATTTAATATGGCTAATGTATATAGAAGATAAGTTCCTATCATTCCACTAGCACCTGTAATTAATACAGTAGAATTTTCCAATTTTTTAAAATTAATAGGATTATCTAAGATATGATTAATATCTTCTTCTATAATTTTGTTTAGCTCATTTTCTGACCTGTATTCATCTTTTTTATATTTGTATAATGCTTGAATAAGATAATAGTCTGTTGGTGTAGTTACTTTTATATTATTTCTTGGTCCCATTGTCATATGTACAGGGTATCCATTATTTCTCATTAAATTACAAGAATCTACTGCACCATCATAACCTTTTTCAGTTTGTCTTACCTTTTGATGAACTTCTACAATTTGTCCCAATCTAAAGCATTGTGGCGCTTGGGCAGTATACATTTCACTTCTATTTGGTACTTCTTCTACCAATTCTCCATTGCTACTTTGGATAGCAGTCTCAAAGCAAGGCGTTACTGTAATAGAAGTGCCATATTTTTTAACATCTTCAATATTTTGATTAATTAATTCTTGACTAATAAAAGGTCTTACACCATCATGAATTAATACAATAGAATCTTTTGGGTTTTCTTCATAAGCAGCATATAAGGCATTAAAAATAGAATCTTGTCCGCTTTCTCCACCTTTTACAATTTTAGCTACCTTTTTAATTCCAGATTGTTCAATTTCCTCTTTTAAGTAATCAATCCAATCTTCTTTACAAGCAATATAAATTTTATCTATTTGCTTATTAATTTCAAAATTTTCAAGAGTCTTCACAATAATTGTTTTTCCCTCAATTTTCAAAAATTGTTTTGGTAGTCCATGAGTTTTCATTCTGGTACCACTACCTCCTGCAAAGATAATCGCTATATTCATTCTCTGCTCCTTTCTCTCCTATATTTTTTTGTTCTTTTTTAATTAATCTATTTTGGATACTTTGATAAATTCTTTCACAATTGTTGTAATCATCATAAGCAAAAAAGTCATTGGCTCTTCTAATATACTCTTCCTCTATTTTGCATTCTTTCTTCATATACTCACATAAAACATTAACAATTTGGTCATTTGTTTTACAAATTGGTCCAAATCCCATTGTCTCATAGTCTAATTCACTTGTTTCATAATGTGGTGGCAATTCATCAGGATGATAATACACAATTGGCTTCCTCATATAAGCAAAATCAAATTGTACTCCTGAATAATCTGTAACCATTAAACTAGCTTCTGTTAACATTTTTTCATAATTCACATTATCTGTTGCTGCTAATAGCTCCACATGATTATTTCTGTCATAATCATCAATTTGTGAGCTTGTACATGGATGTAAAACATAAATAATTTTATAACCATATTCCTTGGCTGTACTAATAAGTCTTTCATCATTAATTAATGTATTATATATTTTGAAATAGTCTGAATTTTTAAAACTGTCGTTATGCTGTCTCGCTTCCCCATATTTAGGAGAAGGAAGGGTCAAATATCTTCTCCAAGTTGGCGTAATTAAGATTTGTTTTTGATTTTTATCTTTTAATCCGTCATATCTCGCTAAACCTGTCATTTCTATGTGCTTTTCTTGAAAATCATACATTGCATTATTTAACAAATTATGTACTTCATATTTTGAAGCACAGCAATATAATTTGGTATTATCTACTAATCTATTTTGATATTGTGCAATTTCTTGAATAGTCAAACCATGTTGTATACATACAATTTCTGCATCAAACAAATCGCAGATATATAATTTTGATTTTTTAGAACTAAAGCCACAGTAAGATATTGCATTAGCATGAGTAGCTAAGATAACAGTCGCTAATAATGACATTAATTTATGTTTGAAAGTTCCATATAATAAAAGATTAGCATTTTCTTCTCTTTTTAACCTTTCATAATCTAAGGCTTCTTTCTTGATAACATAATACATCTTTATATCTGAATGATTTTCTTTAACATGTCTATAAATATATTCCCCATTATCTCCTGCTTTATACAATTTATCATAAGTAATCCATATTTGCCTATTTTTGTAAAATGGCTTCACTATCCAATAAGCTAGTCTTAATGTAAAATATTTTAAAGTAACTGGTAAATGGTTGGTTCGCACTATCCTTGCTGCAAAGAACTTTAATTCTTTTGCTATTCCTGAAAATGTTCTTTTTCTTTCAATGGTTAAGTATTCTCTCTTATTGCACAAATAATAGGCATTATTTATTTTCCAATAAGAATATCTTGAATTGGTTAAGCGTGCTTGTGGCTTTTCATATCGTATATTCATTTTATATTCTTTTTCTTGATAGATAACATAAAATTCTATATTGCCTTTTTGTTCTAGTGGAATATCAATATGGAAAAATATTTTCTTTGCCATAGTTACACCATAGACTTTTACCAGTGGATAACATTCTGTCTTAATCGCTTTGATTATTTTTCCATTATATTTTGCAATGACTTCTATATCGTCTCTTTTTAGAAAATCTTGCATACTAATTGAAAAGTCCATATTTAACACTTTATCTTCATAATTGATAGCATACATATTTAATTTTTCTTGTTCTAATTCACTAACTAAATATTCTTTCTTGTTTTCCTGCAAATATATCTTTTGGTCAGCTATTGCTATATTGGTCTCTACATTCAATTTCCCATTTTTTAATAAAACAAATTGGTAAGCTAACCACCTTGGCATTTTAAATAATAGATACTTGGCCTTTTCTATGATCAAATCTGTATCAATATAGGTTAGCGCAGTCGCTGTACTATCTAAAAAAGCTTGTACTTCTTCTTTATCTAATAACATTTTGTTTCTATCATTTAAATTACAATTATATTTTTCATATATATAATATAACATTGCTTCTTGTATAAAAGTTGGAACTTGCCTAGCTTTTTCATGTATTTGTGTTAAAAACGGAATTACAAATTGAGTCAGAGATGCCTGATACCACTGTTTTTCATTCTGCATGGTATTTGTTCCAATGTCATCTTCTTTCGGTGTGGTATAATATACAGATTTATGATTGATTAAATAATAAGATGGGTGCTGTAACAAAATTTCTAGCAATAATTTAATTTTAGCATCTTCAAAATACATTGTTTCGTCCATTTGCTTGATGTAGTCTTTATGAAAAAAATATGCTGGTAAAACCATTCTTAGCTCTAATGGACTTTCTATTAAATCTATGCTTAAATTTTTATTAGAACTAGAACATTTTTTATAGGTCTTTTTTTCTTCGCTTTTTACATAACAAGGTTTCAAACATATTATTTTAGCATGTTCCTTTTGGATATGTTTTTGTACACTTGCTATTGCACCTTTCTCATATTTTATGCCTTGTTCTGCAAAGCTAATATAATCTCCTGTTGCTTTTTTTAATCCAATATTATATGCTTCATTTTTACTTTTATTTTTTGCATCTACATAAATAACAGTAGGATATTTTACTAAAACTTCTTCTAGTTCTTTACCTGCTTTATTTCCTTCTGTATTATTTAATAAAATAATTTCTATATTTGATTTCACTAAATTAGAAATGGTGTCTTCTATATCTTCACTTGTTTCTAATAGCATTAATATTGAAAATTTATTTTCCACTCCCTTAAAAGCTCCTTCCATTATTTCTTTTTGTAGGTCTCCTCATATTTGATAATTGTTTCATCTATTGTCCCATCATAAATTAGTTTTCCATCTTTCATTAGCAATCCTCTCTTGCAAAATTCTTTTGCCACACTTGTTACATGGGTCACTAATAATAAGGTAATATTATCATTACTGGTAATTTCATTTACTTTTTTAACACATTTTCTTTTAAATTCTTCATCACCAACACTTAAAGCTTCATCTACAATTAAAATCTCTGGTCTAATATTTACATTAATGGAAAAGCCTAACCTTGCCTTCATACCACTTGAATAAGTTCTTACTGGTTGGTCTATATACTCTTCTATTTCAGCAAAATCAATAATTTGTTGTTCTAATTCTCTAATTTCTTTATCTTTAATTCCTAATAGTTGTCCTTTTAAATAAATATTCTCTCTACCAGTAAATTCTGGGTCAAACCCTGATGTTAGCTCTAACAAAGCACTTACCCTACCATTTACTGTTATATCTCCTGTTGTTGGAAAACATACACCTGTTATCATTTTTAAAATAGTAGACTTTCCTGCCCCATTTCTTCCTAATAGTGCTACTGCTTCTCCTCTTTTTATTTCAAAAGAAACATCATTAACTGCCTTTTTTTCTTTATATTTTATCTTTTTACAAAATGTATATAATAGTCTTTTTTTATCATTTTTAAATAATTTATACATTTTAGTTACATGGTCAAACTCAATTACAATTTCTTCTTTCACGATTTCAAACTCCTTTAATTTAATACATCTGGAATTTCTTTTCTTAACTTTTTATAAGTCCAAATTGCTAAAACAAGCAATAGGATAGTAATTACAACAAAATACAAGAATCTTTTTGGTTGCTCCCAAAACCAAGTTTCATTAATAAAACAATTTCTAAATCCGTTTGTCAAAAAGGTAACTGGATTTATCATTAACAATTTTTTTATCCACCCTATCTTAATTGTCTCTGGATTCCAAAGAATACCTGATAACCAAAAAACAGCTGTTATCATTGATTTTACTAGATTTGCAAAATCCTTGCTCATTGCTGAAAGAAGGGATGCAAATAAACTCCAAATGGTAAAAAATAAGAACATCAATATCATATAAAATGGTAGTTGCAATAAATAAATACTTGGTGGATATCCCATACCAATAAAAATTCCAATCATAATTGCCATTAATATAAGGTGAATAATAAATTTTGAAATACTTACAAAGGTAGGAATAGTAGCTATTGGAAATTTCATTTTTGTTACCAAATAGCTATATTTACGTATGGTATCTGTTCCTGCTGTTAGCATATCATTCATGTAGAACCATGGCATTACTCCAGCAATCAACCACAAAAAGAACGGAAATCCGATTCACATCTTTCCCCGCTCTTAGTCCAATTGCAAAAGCAAACCAGTACACAAAAATAGTAACAGCAGGTTTAATAATAGCCCATGACCATCCAAGTGCTGCCCCTCTATATGTCTTTACTAAGTCAGCTTTTGCTAATTTTAAAATTTGTTGTCTATATGTTTTATGTTCTTTTAGTATATTTCCTAATATCATAAATGAATTTCTCCTTTTGTATTAGCTTTTATCATTTTGCACAATTTTATCATTAATTTCTAAATATTACAAGCTTTTTCATATTCTTCTTGGTCTTGTTTCCATTGTTGATAATTCGGATTATTTCTATGGTCTGGTAAAGAATAATTTTCCTTCAAATAATTTCCTACGTATTTTGTTACTTTCTTGGCCCCATAAATATTCATATGTATTCCCTTATCGCTTGTATCTGTTTTCCAATCAATTCCCATTTCACTTACCACTTTATTCAAATCTAAAAATGCCACATTATTTTTAACTGCCCATTTCGTCATTTCTTGTTGTTTTGTCTTATTCCATACCTTTGGTGCAGGCATTTCTAGCAATAATAATGGAATACCATTTTCTTGACATAACTCTTTTATTTTTAGAAGGTATTCTTCTGATTCTGGTGTTATCTTATTATTTTTATCTTCTTTCTGTAAATAATTGTTGTTTCCTTTATAAGCCTTCTTTTTCTTGATTAAAACATATCCTTTTTTAGCATAATGATAATTCTCATTTGCCATTTTAAAATCTTCTTCATCTAGTTCACTCCATCTACTATGATATTTAAAAATAGGAAATAAATAAGAAGCTATTTCTTCTGTTGTATTTTTTTGTACAGGGTCCATTACTGCCTCTATTTTATTCATACTTAATGGCATATTGTCATACAAATGACTTTTAAAAAATTTGCTTAATGGCTTTGCATCAAATGCTTGGTCTGCATTTAATATAATTACTTTGGGCTTTTGATATTTTAAAGCTTCCTTCATACAATAATAACTATCCCAAATTTTTTGTCCAGGTGAGGCAAAATCATAGCTAGTAAATCCATGTTCTTTCCACATTTCAATAGGTGATATAGATTTATAGATTGAACTTTCTCCTATAAAAATAGCATCTAAGCTATTTTCTGGTTCATCATAAAATCCTTGTATGATTGCTCGATAAAACCCTTTTTTACTATTCCCTGTTTTAGGTACAAAAAGTGGTGATAGAAATAAAAATAGCAAAATTCCTACCATAAAAAATATCAGTGCTCTCATTACGATTACTAGTTTTTTCATTTCTCCTCCTACTGTTTTCTCACTAAAATTGTCCATAAATAAAGTCACTTGCCGCATATCCCGGTCCATAAACTCCAAAAATGATAATGGCAAATAGAATGGCATAATAAAGTAGCCACCTAAAAGGCAAATTTTGCTTTGCTATTGTCTCACGAATATGATATCCTTTTTCTTGTAATAATCCCACAACAAACATTAAAATAATTCCTACAATTAGTACAATAAAATCATGTGGAATATATCCTATGTTAAATAAACTTCCGTCAAATAGAGAACCAATTCCCTGCCATGTAAAGATAGAACAAAACATCTTCCAAGCATCTAACAATCTATGTGACCTAAAAATCATCATTCCGATAAATACTATTATCGTAGTTCTAAACATCTGCCATAATCGATAACTAAAAGCTTTTGTGTTGACCCTTAGAAGATTTAAAATTTTATTACTCAACGGCTCTAATAACATTCCTATCATCATAATAATATAGTAATATAATCCATAAAAAATGTATTTCCAACTAGCACCATGCCAAATGCCATTTCCAAGCCATACAAAAAACAAAGCAAAAGCAGCTGGTATTAATTTTGATAAATATGTATTCTTAAAAATCTTTTTGGCACCATTTGTAAGGTGCATCGTAAATTTTGAAAAAGAGATTGGATAAAAAATGTAATCTTTTAGCCATGCCCCCAAAGTAATATGCCACCTTCTCCAAAATTCTTGTACTGAAGTTGAAAAAAATGGTCTTTTAAAGTTTTCTGCCATTTCAATCCCCATCATTTGAGCAGTACCTCTTACAATATCCATACAACCTGAAAATTCTGCATAGATTTGTACTGTGTATAGAATAATAGCAAAAATAATTGTAATTCCTGTATAATTCGCATAATGTGCAAATACTTCGTTAACAAATAGACCTGCCCTATCTGCAATAACCATTTTCTTAAAATAGCCCCATAGCATTAATTGAATACCAAATTTTAAGTTTTTATATTGAAATTTATGTGGCACATATAATTGATGCGCTAAATGTTCATATCTTCCAATAGGTCCTTCTACAATTTGTGGAAAGAAAGATACAAATAAAGCTACCCTTCCAATATTTTTATCTGGCTCATATTTTCCTCTATACACATCAATCACATAGCTAACCGCTTGTAAAGTATAGTAAGAAATTCCTAATGGTAATATAAATTTTTGGAATGGTATTTCTATTTGAAAGTGGCATAATGCAAATAAACCATTTAAGTTTCCTGCTATAAAATTAAAATATTTCAAGCACGCTAAAAAGCCAAAATTAATTAAAACAGCTAAGAAAACTACCCATTTTTTCTTTGTTTTGGCTCTATGTTTTATTTTCTTTTTTAATTCTTTTTCTTCAATCTCTTTACATTTATCTTTTGCTTTGTTATCAATTCTTCCTAATAATAAAGCAGTTAAATAAATAGATACTGTAGTAAATAGTAAAAATACAATTAGTTTATTACTTGCTAGGAAATAATAAATATAACTGGCTATTAATAATACTACCCATTTCGCTTTTTTAGGAAAAATGTAATATAAGATACATACTATTGCTACAAAAGCAACAAAATATAATGAATTGATTGACATTGTTTTTCTCCTAATCCTCTAATTTTTGAATTAGCTCATACATAGCTTGTACGGAATTGAAGTTTTCTGGAACAATATCACCCGCTCCTATTTCAATGTCAAATTCATCATTGATTGCTGATACAATAGACACAATATCAAAAGAGTCTAATTCTTCATTGTCTATTAAATGTTCATTTCCTTCAAAGTTCACTTCTGGCTTGATTTTCTTTAATAATTTTAGTAATTCCTCCATTTTCTCTTCTAACCTCTTTCGGTTAGTTTCGCCCCCATTTCTTTTATATCATTGTTTTTAATTTTTTTCTATCGATCTTACCATTTGCATTATATGGCATTCTATCTAAGCAATGTATTTCATTTGGACACATATATTTTGGTAATCGTTTTCCTGCTTGTTCTAGCAAGTCCTTT
>CAOXTD010000003.1:129136-166157 GCA_948560265.1 uncultured Clostridia bacterium
TTATAGCTGTTTCTATTTCTCCGAGTTCAATACGATATCCCAT
This sequence comes from uncultured Clostridia bacterium, assembly GCA_948560265.1. Classification (GTDB taxonomy): domain Bacteria; phylum Bacillota; class Clostridia; order TANB77; family CAG-508; genus CAG-273. The sequence goes on from CAOXTD010000003.1 coordinate 129,180, forward strand.
ATGTTTAATTTGAAAGTCTTTTCTAGAGAGATAAATCAGTTCTCCTCTTTCATTTTCTTTAACAATGTCTCCTGTTTTATAGATGATCTCTGGATATCTTTGGTTTAAAGGGTTTTGTACAAACACTTTCTGTGTTTGTACAGGGTTATTATAATAACCCTGTGCCAAAAAACTGCCCCTAACGCAAAGTTCACCTTCTTCCCCATTTTTTGCTTCAGTTCCATCTTCTTTCACAATCATTACATTGCAATTATCACAGTGCTTTCCAATTGGAATGCTTTCTGTATTTTCAAATTTTCTATCCACAATATAATAAGTACAAATATCTGTTGTTTCAGTTGGTCCAAACAAGTTTGCAAATAACGCTTTTGGGAAATGTTCTATCCACATATTAAGTTGCTTTGTCGGCATTACTTCTCCTGCAAATAATATTTTTTCTAAATATGGTAAATTTACTTCTTCTAAAGCTTTTAAATTTGCTACAATACATAGTGCTGACGGAACCCAATAAATTGTGTTTACTTTCTTTTCGTCTAAATATTGTAACAATTTTACAGGAAATGAAAAATACATTTTAGGAATAATATGAAAAGTAGCACCAGATAAAATAGTAGTAAAAATATCTGTAATTGACATGCTAAAGTAAAATGGAGTTTGACTTCCCCAAATGGTATTTTCATTAATATCAAAGGCTTCTTTAGCCCAGTGAGCATAAGCTATTACTGCTTTATGGCTAATCACTGTTCCTTTTGGAACACCTGTTGAACCTGACGTAAATAAAATATACATTGTATCTGTGTCTATCATTTTGCTTCTAATTTTCTCTAGTCTTTCTTGTTGTATATCTATTTCTGTCATTTGTTCATATGTATATATTCTTTGATTTTCTGCCGCAATTTCTTTTGCTTTTGCCTCATTCTTTTTGTCTGTTATAATTGCAACTGGATTTAAAGTATCTAGAATAGAAGCTAACCTTTCATTAGGAGATTTTACATCTAAAATTGTATAAAAATTTCCACTATATAGCACTCCCATCATAGCTTCTAAGCAAGCTACACTTTTATCTAGTAAAATAGCAATTGGCTGATTCATTTTTTCTGTATTACTTAAGCTACTTCCTATCTTTTTACTATTCTCTATAAATTCAGAATAAGTAACTTCTCTATTTATGTCTGCAAAAACAGTCTTATTAGCATACTTTTTTGCTGTTTGTTCTAAATACTGTAAAATATTCTTTTTCATTTTTTCTCTCCATTATTTGCCTTTTTGTAGCTTTGCCACAAAAAATCCCTCCATATTTTTAGAAGGCAATATTTTAATAGCTTTTTGGGTATTCAGTGTTTGTCCTTTTTCTGTTTCTCTTAATTCTAAGTCTATATCCAGCAATTTTAAGTCAAACTGTTCCAAAGCCCATTCTAAAATCTGTTCATTTTCTGCTAAGTTTAATGTACAGGTAGAGTATACCATTATTCCATTTGGTTTTAAAGCTTCATAAGAATTTCTTAATAATTTTCTTTGGATTTTTACTAGTTCTGCCACCGTTTTTTCTGACCAATTACGATATGTTTTGGCATCTGATGCTATGAAACGTCCTTCGCCACTGCAAGGAGTATCTAATAACACTTTATCAAAAGTTTCTGGATATTTCGCTCCTATTCTTTCTCCATAATCATTATTGACTGTTACTATACTTGCTCCTTGTGCTGTTACATTATATTGCAATCTTTCACAACGAATTTTATCTAATTCATTTGCTAAAATTTCGCCTTTATTTTGCATCATTGCTGCCATCTGTGTTGTTTTGCTTCCAGGTGCTGCTGTTAAGTCTAACACCTTTTCTCCTTGTTTTGGACTTAATACTAGTGGTGGCACCATGCTAGATAAACTTTGTAAATAGATATATCCTTTTTCAAAAAGGTCTAATTTTTGAATTTCTTTTTCTGTTACATTTTTAATGATTAAGGCATCTTGATACCAAGGCACCCTCTCAAATTTAATGTTCTTTTCTTTAAAATCTCTCATTAAACTTTGAATATCATATTTTAAAGTATTTACTCTTAAGGTAGTATATCTTTCTCCTGCCATTCCTGCTAAAATTTTATCCACTGTTAAAGGAGAAAACAGCTCATATAGATTTTCTATAAAAACTTGTGGCAATTTTCGTTTTACTTCTAATACAGATAACATTTTTTTCTCCCTCTATCCTTATAGTGTCATTTTTTTAAAAAAGGTTTCATGTTTTACTCACTTTTTTGTTTTTCTTTTAATAAATCTCTAATTTCCTCTAGAAGAACAATATCTTCACTTTTCTTTGCTGGTTCCTCCACCTTTTCCTTTTTCTCTTCATGTTTTAGTTTTTCAAACAATCGAACCATTGTAAAAATGCAAATAGCAATAATTAGGAAATCTATAATCGTTTGAATAAAAGATCCATAAGCCACTTTAGAATTTCCTATTTCCAATATTAAATTTGAAAAATCTAATCCACCAATGATAATACCAATTAATGGTGTGATAATGTCATTAACTAAACTAGTCACAATTTTTCCAAAGGCTCCACCGACAATAACGCCAACTGCCATGTCTACTACATTACCTCTAGAAATAAACTTTTTAAATTCACTTGCTTCTTTTTTCATCTTTTTTAAGTTTTTTTCTGCTAATTGTTCTAATTCTTTTTTTCTTGCTTCTGTTTGTTCTTCTTTTTCTTCCATCTTTTACTCCTTGCAATACTCATTTATTTTATCTTCATCTTCTCTCATAGCTAAAATTGTTTTTTCGAATAAAGTATCTAATTCCCAACCTAACATTTCAGCTCCTTGCTTAATAACATCTCTTGAACAACCTGCTGCAAACTTCTTATCTTTAAACTTCTTTTTAAGACTTGATACCTCCATATCCTTAGTACTCTTAGAAGGTCTCATTTTAGTAGCAGCCCAAATTAACCCTGTTAATTCGTCTGTTGCAAATAAAATTTTTTCCATAATATGTTCTGGTTTTACATCGGAGCATAAACCATACCCATGGCTACAAATAGAATTTACTACACTATCTTCTACTCCATTTTCTTTTAGTAACTCTACACATTTAATACAATGTTCTTCTGGATACATTTCAAAGTCCACATCATGAAGTAATCCTACTATTCCCCAGTATTCTACATCTTCATTCATCTCTTTTGCAAAATACCTCATGACACCTTCTACTGTTAAAGCATGTCTAATATGAAATTCCTCTTTATTATATTTTTTTAAAATCTCAAAAGCTTTTTCTCTATTCATTTTTATTTCCTCCTATTTTTTTAAATTCTTCTACTTGGCGAACCATATGTCCAATATTACCTTCTCCCGCAAATTTGTTATAGTCAAAGAAATTTTCTTTCTTATCCATCCATTGTAAATGATTGACTTCTTCTACTAAAGTCACTTCTTTATTTAGTTTTCCATAGAATACTTCTAATTCCATATCATTAAATGGATATTGAAAATTCATTAAATGAGAAAGTGAAATATCTTGGTTCGTAATTCCTGTTTCCTCTTGCAGTTCTCTATATGCTGCATGCAATTCTTCTTCATTTTGTTCTACTTTTCCACCAACTAAGTTAAACTTCCCTTTAAAAGGCTCTTTTGCTCTTTGGCACATCAATATCTTGTCTTCGTCCTGATTGTATACTAATATTAGATTTAATTTTTTCATAGCTTACACTCCAATAATTCAAATTAATAGTTGCATTATATCACAACCTTTATAAAATTGTCTATGGATATGAAATTTGATTATAAAGCAATAAAAAGGACGTTTTATACGTCCCTTTAATTAATTTTCAATTAATTCCTTTTCTCTCACCATTTCACAAATCAATTCTGCTGATTTTTCTACACCTAGTTTATCACTATTAATGCAAATATCATAATTGCTATAATCTTTCCATTCTTTTTCTGTATAGTGCTTATAATGGTTGCTTCTTAATTTATCAATTCTCTTAATTTCCTTTTCAGCTTTTATCTTATCAAATCCATAAATTTCAGTTGCTCTTTTAACTTTATCTTCCATATTGCTATAAATAAAGACCTTTAATACATCTTTTCTATCTTTTAAAATAAAGTCTGCACATCTACCAATAATGACACTTGACTCCTTATCAGCTAGTTCTTTAATCAATTCTGATTCTTTTAAAAACAAATCATCACTATTATTTAATCCTATATAATATCCATTATTAAAGTTGCTGAATTTACTCATTTTTTGCTCATTTTCTTCAATATATTCTTCAGATAGTCCTGTTTCTTGTGCCAATTTTTCTATGAAATCTTTATCATAAAATTTAATTCCCAATTTGTCAGCAATTAGTCTTCCAATATATCTTCCACCCGAACCATACTCTCTAGCAATTGTAATAACAACATGTTGATTTAATTGATTATCTGTGCTAGTATCATCTATTAAAGCCTTGCTTTCCACTTTCTTCTTGCCTAATTTTCCTAGTTCTAAAATTAGTAATATGACAGCAATAACAAATGCTAATCCATCTGCTACTGGTCCTGAGTATAGTAATCCTTTAAGTCCAAAAGCTTTTCCTAAAATAATCATAGCTGGAATTAAGAATAATACTTGTCTTGATAATGATAAAATTGCACTTTTCACACTTTTTCCAATCGCTTGGAAGAAAATTCCTGCTGGTATTTGAATTCCATTGCAAATACATAATAGCAAATAAGTTCTAAATGCAATGCATGCAAATTCCATATAATTTTCATCTCCACTACCAAAAATAGAGATTAATTGTTCTGGAATTACTTGGAATAAAATAAACGCTATAGTACTAATTACTAAACTGCAACCTAAAACTGCTTTTAAAGTTTTCTTTACTCTATCATATTTTCCTGCACCATAGTTATATCCAATAATTGGCTGTGACCCTGCTGCAATTCCAATAATAACACTATTTAAAATTTGACTAATCTTCATAACAATTCCAAATACGGTAATTGGTATTTCAGAACCAAATTTAGATTCAGCTCCATATTGACCTAACAAATTATTTTCAAATGCCATAACTACTACAATACTCATTTGCGTAATAAAACTGCTAATTCCTAATGTAGATACTTTTTTAATGCTATTAAATTGTGGTTTAAAAGTTTCCTTCTTTACTTGAATAGATTGGAACTTTCTAATATATAAAATATTCATCCCAAAAGTTAAAATTTGACTAATAACTGTTGCTATTGCTGCTCCTTGTACTCCCATTTTAAATACGAAAATAAAAATTGGATCTAAAATAACATTTAAAACTGCCCCTAGTACCATTGAAGTCATTGCATATTTAGGATTTCCATCTGCTCTAATAATAGAATTTAGGGTTGTTCCTATCATCATAAAAGGTAAACCGATGGCAATAATATAACCATAATTTAAAGCATATTCTCTTAAATTGTCAGTACAACCAAAAATGTTCAATAATTGTGGTAAAAAGATTAAAGTAACCATACAGATTAACACTGCTACAATAATAGACAATAAAATACCATTTGCAACACCTTTGCTAGCTTCTTCTTTTTTCTTTTCTCCTAATTTTAAGCTTAAATAAGCAGATGTTCCATCTCCAAACATAAGTGAAAATGCTAAGCAAACCATTGTTAATGGGAATACTACATTGGTAGCTCCATTACCTAAATATCCAACGCCCCAACCAATAAATATTTGGTCTACAATGTTATATAGTGAATTTACTAATAGAGAAATAATACAAGGTATTGAAAATTTCTTGATTAATTTTCCTATTTTTTCTGTTCCTAAAATATTTTCTTCTTTTTCCATTTGTTCCTCCTTCTTTTTCTATTATGTATAATTGTCTGTAAACTCTGTTTATTCTAAACAATCAGCTAAATTTTAGGTCACATAAAAACACCTATTTTTACAGGTGTTTTTTGCTACATTACAATTAATTTATAATCTTCATTTTGCAAAATTTATATGAGATCTAAGCATTAGTTTTCAGATTTTGCAACTACTTCTTTTCCATCATAATATCCACAATTTGGGCATACTCTATGTTGTAATACTTTTTCGTGGCAATGTGGACAATCAACTAAATTTTGATTTTCTAATTTCCATGTAGATCTTTTTAAATGTGTTCTTGCTTTTGACCATCTTCTTTTTGGTTGTGCCATTTTAATTCCCTCCCTTGACTGTCATTCTTTGTATCTATATTTTAATTTGTTACATAAAATTTCGTACTATAAGATTATACTAGTTTTTATTTTATTTGTCAACCGCTTTTTCCTATTTTCAGGATATTTTTATTCTATTTTTTAATACAATTACAAATACACAATAAAAATAAATTGCTTTTAATTTTCCACAACTTGACATTTTTCTTGTTTTATGTTAAGCTTAATAAGATTTCTATTGATTAAGGATACATCAAATTAGGTGTGTCCAGACATAATAGGAATTGCGATCCTAGCAAACTATAAAACTTTGGAGGAAAACACTATGAGTAAACGACATCGTCCGAAACAACTTACTAAAGTTCAGCAAGTTTTAAGTGACAAACGCGATTCAGCTCTCGTCACCGCTTACTTGTCTGAGACCAAGTATTTGGAAAGGCACTACCCTGTGGAACTGTCTTTCATGGGTTATATCCGTGGAGTTCCCGGATTAGGACGGTACCAAATCACAAAGGTCTAAGCAAAGATTGCAAACCTAACACAAAGCAGGGTGTTCTCGAAAGGGAACGCCCTGCTTACTTTTTATCATTTATTTTTTATCTAGGTTGTTTAATTGCTGCTTGAGCTGCTGCTAATCTTGCGATTGGAACTCTAAATGGTGAGCAAGATACATAAGTTAAACCAACATTATGGCAGAATTCAACTGTAGGTGGGTTTCCACCATGCTCTCCACAAATTCCTAAGTGAATATCAGGTCTTGTTGCTTTACCCATATCAACAGCCATTTTTACTAATTTTCCAACACCAGTTTGGTCTAATTTAGCAAATGGATCTGATTCATAGATTTTCTTTTCATAGTAAGAACCTAAGAATTTTCCTGCGTCATCACGGCTAAATCCAAATGTCATTTGTGTTAAGTCATTTGTACCAAATGAGAAGAATTCAGCTTCTTTAGCGATTTCGTCAGCTGTTAATGCTGCTCTAGGAATTTCTATCATTGTTCCTACTTCATATTTCATTGTTACGCCAGCATTTGCAATTTCTTCATCTGCTGCTTTTACAATAATATCTTTTACATATTTTAATTCTTTTACTTCACCTACTAATGGAATCATAATTTCAGGAACAATATTCATTCCTTCTTTATTTACATTAATAGCTGCTCTAATAATTGCTCTTGTTTGCATTGCACCAATTTCTGGGTAAGTAACATCTAGACGGCATCCTCTGTGTCCCATCATTGGGTTGAATTCGTGTAAGCTTACTACAACATCTTTTAATTCTTGGAAAGTCATTCCCATTTCTTTTGCTAGTGCTGTTATTTCTTCGTCTGTATGTGGTAAGAATTCATGTAGTGGTGGATCTAATAGACGGATTGTTACTGGGTAACCTTTCATTGCTTTGAATAATCCTTCAAAGTCTCCTTGTTGCATTGGAAGAATTTTAGCCAAAGCTTTTTCTCTTTGTTCTGCAGTTTTAGAAACAATCATTTCACGAATTGCTGCAATTCTTTCTGGGGCAAAGAACATATGCTCTGTACGGCATAATCCAATACCTTGTGCACCAAAGTTATATGCAACTTCTGCATCTTTTGGAGTATCAGCATTTGTTCTAACTTCCATTTGACGATATTGGTCAGCCCATCCCATTAATTTTGCAAAATCTCCTGATACAGATGCTTCTACTGTATCAATTTTTTCTCCATATACATTTCCTGTTGAACCATCTAATGAAATGTAGTCACCTTCATGATATACATTTCCTTGTGGGTCTCTGAAATTTCCTTCTTCTTCATTAACAACTAATTCTCCACAACCAGCTACACAGCATGTACCCATACCACGTGCAACTACTGCTGCGTGTGATGTCATACCACCACGAACTGTTAAAATACCATGGCATACATTCATTCCGTCGATATCTTCTGGAGATGTTTCAAGTCTTACTAAGATTAAGTCTTTTTCACCTTTTTCATGTAATTCAACTGCACGATCTGCTGTAAATACAACTTTACCTGTTGCAGCTCCTGGTGAAGCAGCTAGTCCTTTTGCAACTGGCTTAGCAGCTTTTAATTTAGCTTGATCAAAGTTTGGATGTAGTAATTGGTCTAATTGATTTGGTTCTACTCTTAAAACAGCTTCTTTTTCAGTAATCATTCCTTCATTTACTAATTCTACAGCTATTCTAAGTGCAGCATTTGCAGTTCTTTTACCATTTCTTGTTTGTAAGAAGAATAGTTTTCCTCTTTCAATGGTAAATTCCATGTCTTGCATATCTCTGTAATGATCTTCTAATAAGTTAGCATATTTTACAAAATCAGCATATGCAGCTGCATTTGTTTGCTCTAATGTAGCAATTGGTTGTGGTGTTCTAATACCTGCAACAACGTCTTCACCTTGTGCATTCATTAAATATTCACCAAATAAAGCTTTTTCTCCTGTTGCTGGGTTACGTGTGAATGCAACACCAGTTCCACAGTCATCTCCCATGTTTCCGAAAACCATTTCTTGAACGTTAACGGCTGTTCCCCAACTTCCAGGGATATCATTTAATCTTCTATATGTGATAGCTCTTGGGTTATTCCATGAACGGAATACTGCCTTTACAGCTTCTTTTAATTGTTCTGTTGGATTACTTGGAAATTCACTTCCATGTTCTTTTAAGTAGATTCCTTTGAAGATTGCTACTAATTCTTTTAAATCTGCTGCTGTTAATTCTGTATCTTGTTTTACGCCTCTTTTTTCTTTCATAGCGTCGATTTCTTTTTCAAATAGTGGCTTTGGTATTTCCATAACAACATCACTAAACATTTGAATAAATCTTCTGTAACTATCATAAGCAAATCTTTCATTTTTTTGTGCCATGCTTGCTGCAACTTCTTCATTTAAACCTAAGTTTAAGATAGTATCCATCATACCTGGCATTGAAGCTCTTGCTCCTGAACGTACTGATACTAATAATGGGTTTTCTACATCTCCGAATTTTTTACCTGTAATCTCTTCTAATTTTGAAAGAGCTGCAAAAATTTCATCTTCGATTTCTTTTGCAATTTTTTCTCCATCTTCGTAATATCTTGTGCAAGCCTCTGTTGTTACTGTAAAACCTTGTGGAATTGGTAAACCTAAGTTAGTCATTTCTGCAAGGTTTGCTCCTTTTCCTCCTAAAAGTTCACGCATGTTTGCGTTTCCTTCTTTGAATAAGTAAACATACTTTTGACTCATAAAGAACCTCCTTTAAAATTGTTTATATTATTTAATAATAATATACCTTTTTAGTTGCTAGGACTAGTTTACCCTAGAACTTTCCTTATTATATCTATAAACCCCAAAAAAGTAAAGTATTTTTCAAAAAACTATTTACTATGTTTTCCTCTTTTAGTATTATCTTTTACTCTTTTTTCTTTATGGCTTGTTACCTTCTTTTTATTTGGAGACTTCTTTCTTTTTTCTCTTGGTGCTTCTAAAATCTCATCTTCGAATAGTAATCTCACCTTTTGCTCCATTTTATTTGATCTATCAAAAATCAAAGTAACTTCTTTTTCAAAGTCTGGAATTCCTTGTTCTTGTACTTGTTTTTGAATCTGTTCTTTCAAGTCTAGATTTAATAAAAAGTCATCTTCCTCCTTATCCCACTGTCTTTCTCCTGGTTGTTCTTTTGGTATTACTAATTCCATGTCATTTTCTTGTATTGTTACATTTCTTTCTGTTTCTTCTGATATCTCTTCTAATTCTGGACCTTTTGTTGCTAATACTGGTTCATCTTTATAAATTCTTAATTTCACTAACAAAGGATATATTTTTGTGCCAAATGGTATCATTAAAATGTCCTCTTTTTTTAGTATTTTTCCTAAAAACAATGCTAGTACATAAATAACTCCACCACAAATAATAGAGATAATAGTGCTCATTGAATTTCCTACTACTGTATTTAGCCCTTTATTAATAAAATAAACTACTCCTCCCATCAAAACTCCTGCTGCTATTGGGCTTGCAATCATTCTACCAAATTCAAAATTTAATTTTAAGTTCTTATGAAGTGCAATAATACAAATTAAAAATACAAATCCCTGTGCTACAATAGAACTAATACCAGAACCATTAATTCCAATAGAAGGATTACTAATTAACGTAATATTCAATCCTACTTTCATAAATACAGAAAGCACGATTGCAATTGCTGGTATATAACTTTTATTCACTCCATACAATCCACCATTAATCGTTTGATTAAGCGCCACAAATATCATAGAAATAGAACACAAAATAAGCACACTTGCCCCATCTGATGCTATCGGATAAATTAAGTTTAAAATTGGTTGAGCTAAGCTAATAAATCCACAAGCACAAGGAATAATGATTAGTATAGATGCAAATAGCGAAAAAGTCATTCTTTTAGAAGCTGTTTCATAATCTCTTTTAGCAATAGATGTAGATATGACTGGTACCAAAGCAGTTGAGAATGCAATGTTTACTGCAATTGGTAAAGCTGTTAGGGTATCCACTTTTGACAATATTCCTGTCATGCTCATAGCAAAAGCTTCTAGTTCTTCCTTAATTGGATAAGTACTAGCAAATGCACTTTGAATACATCTGCTAACTGTTGTGCTATCAATTAATGGACTAATGATAGAAATAACAGAACTAAAAGTTATTGGAATAGACATAATTAAAATTGTTTTTAATAATTGCCCTGTTGTCTTATGCGCCTCTGGTGAAATTTGTTTTTTCTTTACTTTAATTTTCTTTCTTTTATAATAAGCAATTAAGTAAACAAATGTCAGTACAATAGCACAAGTGGTTGATAAGTTACCACCTGCTGCCATAATATATGGTTCTTTTCCTATTAATGCATATACAAAAGTAATAGATAACACACAATTTAAAAACTGTTCTAGAATTTGAGAATAACTTGTTGGTTTCATATCATTTAGTCCTGCAAAATATCCTCTAAAAACTGCTGATGTTGCAACAAATACAACAGCTGGTGCTAATACTTGCATTACATATTTTGTATCTGGTACATTAAATACTACTTTTGCAATTGTTTCTGCTCCAAAGAATAAAATAACGGAAAGTATAAGTCCTACAATCGTAAAGAAAGTCATAGAAATTTTGAAAATACGCTGTGCTCCTTTATTATCTCCTATGGCTACTCTTTCTGAAACTAATTTAGAAATAACATTTGGAATTCCTATAGAAGATAAAGCTAGTAATAAAGAGTAAACTTGGTATCCAGCAGAATAGTAACCAAGCCCTGTATCTCCAAATCCTTCAAAATTGGTAATGACTAATTTATATATAAATCCTAATATTTTTACCATAATTTGTGAAAACATCAAAACTAGGACATTCTTCATAAAGGATGCCCCTTTTTTCTTTTTTACATTGGTATCTTTTGTTCTTCTTGCCATTTACAGCCTCTTTTCATTTTGATGATACTACTAAAAAATAGTATATAATCATTGCTAAGATTATATACTATTTCTATTTTATTTTTCAACCCTTTATTTAAGTTCTATTAAAATTTCATTTTTTCTGAAATCCAAGCTTCTAATTCATCAATTTTTACTCTTACTTGTTCCATAGTATCTCTATCACGAATGGTTACTGTTTCATCTTCTAAAGTGTCAAAATCAATCGTTACACAATATGGTGTACCAATTTCATCTTCTCTTCTATAACGTTTACCTATGCTTCCTGCTTCGTCATAATCACATGTGAATTTTTCAGATAGTTTGCTATATACTTCTTCTGCTTTCTTACTCAATTTCTTAGAAAGTGGAAGCACTGCAACTTTGTATGGTGCTAATGCTGGGTGTAAATGTAATACAGTTCTTGTATCTCCTTCCGCAATCTCTTGTTCTTCATAGCTATTGCACATCATAGCTAAAAAGATTCTGTCTACACCAACTGCTGGTTCTATACAATATGGCACATATCTTTCTCCTGTTTCTGAATCTAAATATGTTAAATCTTGTTTTGAAGCTTCCATATGTCTTGATAAATCATAATCTGTTCTATCTGCGATTCCCCAAAGTTCTCCCCAACCAAATGGGAATAAGAATTCAATATCAGTAGTTCCTTTACTATAGAAAGATAATTCCTCTTTTGTATGCTCTCTTAATCTTAGATTTTCTGGTTTGATCCCTAAGCTAACAAGCCATTCTTTACAGAAGTTCTTCCAATATTCATACCATTCTAAATCTGTACCTGGTTTGCAAAAGAATTCTAATTCCATTTGTTCAAATTCTCTAGTTCTAAAAATAAAGTTTCCTGGTGTAATCTCATTTCTAAAAGAACGTCCCATTTGACCAATTCCCATTGGCATCTTACTTCTAGTTGTTCTTAATACATTTTTAAAATCCACAAACATTCCTTGTGCAGTTTCTGGTCTTAAGTATACTGTAGAAGTAGCATCTTCTGTCACTCCCATAAAAGTTTTAAACATTAAATTGAATTTTCTAATATCTGTAAAATCCAATTTACCACAATTAGGGCACACTATATTATTTTCTTTAATATACTCTACTAATTGTTCATTCGTCCAACCGTCTAATCCAGAAATATCTTTTCCATTTTGAAATCCCCATTCTTCAATTAGTTTGTCTGCTCTATGTCTTGTCTTACAAGATTTGCAATCAATAAGAGGGTCCGAAAAACCTCCTACATGCCCTGTTGTTACCCAAACTTGTGGATTCATCATAATAGCGGCATCTATTCCTACATTATACTTATTTTGTGTAATAAACTTTTTCCACCATGCATCTTTAATGTTCTTTTTTAGTTCAGCTCCAATTGGTCCATAATCCCAAGAATTTGCTAGACCTCCATAAATCTCTGAACCAGGATATACAAATCCTCTGTTTTTGCATAAATTAACTAGTTTTTCCATTGTTAAATCTGCCATAAAAATTCCTCCTTTTTATTGATATGCTAGAAACTAAAAAATCGTCTCTAGCTTTTCTCATAAGCTAGGGACGAAAGTATATCTTTCCGCGGTTCCACCCTATTTGATTAACAATTTTGTTAATCCTCTTTCTCTTCTCATGCTCCAAAGTTCCCCATTTGGCAATTAAGATTGGCTTTCACCTATTCCAATTCTCTTATACTTAATTAATCCAAATTTTTTCTTTTTCATCGCAATTTTTAATTCTTTATTATTTTACTCTCCTTTTTGCATTTTGTCAACCATTTATTAATTATCCACAGGTTTGTTGTTTTATCCTCAGTTTTTCCCTTGATTTTGTGAATTCATGCTTTTGGGGAATATTTCTTTCGTAATATTTTTGTAATATTTTCATCATATTTTATTCACAAAAGCCTCATTTTTGTTACAAATTTCTTTTTTATTCGACACTTTTTACTGTTTTTATTTCATTTTCGTTACAAAAACATTACATTTTGGCAATATGTGTTACATAATTGTTACATGGAGTTTACAAAAACAATCTGTGTATATCCTGTGGAAATTGTGGATAACTTTGTGAACAACTGTAATATAAAGCACTTTTTCTGTGGATAACTTTTCGCAATTATTTTCTATTTTTTATGGAAACACATTATTTTATATATCTAAAAATTTTGTTATAAAAAAAGACTATTTTCAGATAAGAAAATTGTCCTTTTTTATAAAATTCTATAATACAAAAGTTGCTATTACAATTAAAATTTCACAAATTAGAATAACTGGAAATCCTATCACAAACTTTGCTTTTTGTGTTTTATGATGAAAAACATACATACCAACAATTCCACCAATTCCACCTCCTAGTAGCACAAAGAGCAATAAAGTATTCTCTGGTATTCTCCATCTTCCTTTTTTAGCCTTTCTTTTATCTAACCACATTACTAAAAAAGTAATTAAATTAATTACTACTAAATATATGATAATATTTTGTATTGTAAAAATCTCTTCTAACTTCATTTTTTATTCTCTCCTCTTTTTCCAAGGTCTGTCCCCAACCTGACAACTTTGCCAGAAAAAGGAACGTCCCCAACCTGACACGACACTACCCAAACAAACTCATTTGGTTGCTTTGGCTCATTCCTTTTAGGCAACCAACTTTGTCTAATAGTTCTATCACTGACTTTCCTATCTTTGAACGAATTTTCATATCATCAATAGACATGAATTTTCCATCTTTTTTCGCCTCATCAATTCCTTCTGCTGCAACGGTTCCTAATCCTGGCACACTATTAAGTGGTGGCCTTATTTCTGTGTCTGATTCCATTTTGAATTTTGTTGCATGACTTTCATATAAGTCAATTGGTAAGAAAGTAATTCCTCTTTCATACATTTCCAATACCAATTCTAGAATTGCATACATATTCTTATCCTTTGTCGTTGCACTGTTTCCTTGTAACTCAATTTCTTTCATTTTGTTTTTTACTTTCTCTACGCCATAACACATGATATCACTATCAAACTCATCTGCACGAATAGTAAAGTAAGCTGTGTAATATGCTACTGGTTTATGTACTTTAAACCATGCTATACGGAAAGCATTTGTTACATATGCTGCTGCATGGGCCTTTGGGAACATGTACTTGATTTTCTTACAAGAGCCAATATACCATTCTGGTATGTTGTATTCTCTCATCTCAGCCTCAAATTCCAACCACTTTTCTGGGTCTTTTGAGGCTTTTCCTTTACGTACAAACTCCATAATCTTGAAAGCTTTTTTAGGTGGTAGACCTTGTTTAATTAAATAAATCATAATATCATCTCTACAACCAATTGCCTCACTTAAAGTTACAATTCCAGAGTTTACCAACTCTTGTCCATTATTAAGCCATACGTCTGTACCATGTGAAAGTCCTGATATACTGATTAATTCACCAAAAGTAGTTGGTTTTGTATCTACTAACATTCCTCTTACAAATTTTGTTCCAAATTCAGGGATACCATAGCTTCCTACCTCTGAATGAATTTGCTCTGGTGTTACTCCTAAGGCTTCTGTTGACCTAAAAATAGACATAGTTTCTTTATCATCTAGTGGTACTTTCGTTGGGTCAATTCCTGTAATATCAAACAACATTCTAATCATAGTCGGATCATCGTGTCCTAGAATATCTAGTTTTAGTAAGTTTTGGTCGATAGAGTGATAATCAAAATGTGTTGTTACAATATCAGAGTTCGGGTCATCTGCTGGGTGTTGTACTGGTGTAAATTCATAGATTTCTCTTCCCTTTGGCACTACAATAATTCCACCTGGATGCTGTCCTGTCGTTCTTTTAATACCTGTACAGCCTTGTGAAACTCTTAATACTTCTGCATTACTAACAGGAACTCCTCTTTCTTCATAATATTTTTTTACATATCCGAAAGCAGTCTTATCAGCTACTGTACCAACTGTACCTGCTTTAAAAGTAGTCCCCTTTCCAAAGATAACTTCTGTATATTTATGTGCTTTTGCTTGATATTCTCCTGAGAAGTTTAAGTCGATATCAGGTTCTTTATCTCCGTCAAATCCTAAGAAAGTCTCGAATGGAATATCCATACCATCTTTGGTTAATTTATGTCCACATTTTGGACAGTCTTTATCTGGTAAGTCAAATCCGTTTTTTACTCCATAATCTGTAAAGTCTGAGTATTTACAGTTTGGACATCTATAATGTGGTGGAAGTGAATTTACTTCTGTAATACCTGTCATATTCGCTACAAAGGAAGAACCCACTGACCCTCTGGAACCTACAATATATCCATCTTCATTTGATTTCCATACTAATTTTTGTGCAATAATGTACATTACTGAGAAGCCGTTAGATATAATGGAGTTTAACTCTTTGTCTAGTCTTGCTTGTACTAATTCTGGTAGTGGGTCACCATATAATTCATGTGCTTTGCTATAAGCGATCTCTTTAATGGTTTCTTCACACCCTTCAATATATGGTGGACATTTCTCTGGTGAAATCGGGCTTATTTTTTCACACATATCTGCAATTTTATTAGTATTGGTTACAACTACTTCGTAAGCCTTTTCTTCTCCTAAATATTCAAATTCCTTTAGCATTTCTTCTGTGGTACGCAAATAAAGTGGTGCTTGCTCATCAGCATCATCATACCCTTGTCCTGCCATTAATATTCTACGATAAATTTCATCTTGTGGGTCCATAAAATGCACATCACAAGTAGCTACTACTGGCTTTTGTAGTTTTTCTCCTAAAGCTACTATTTTACGGTTAATATCTTGCAATTCTTCTATGTTTGCTACTGTTTCATTACGAACCATAAACATATTGTTGCCAATTGGTTGAATTTCTAAATAGTCGTAATCACTAGCTATTTCTTCTAATTCTTCATCTGCTTTTCCTGCAATAATAGCTCTATATAACTCTCCTGCTTCACAGGCACTTCCCATAATTAAGCCTTCTGAATATTTTTTATAAACAGATTTTAAAATACGTGGCTTTTTATAAAAATAATCTAAGTGTGAAGTAGATATCAATTTATATAAATTTCTAAGTCCTACATAATCTTTTGCTAGAATAATGGCATGATAAGTTGGGAGTGATTTATAATCTGTTTTACCACTTAGCTTGTCCATATCATCTAAAGTAATAATTCCTTTTTCCTTTAACATGCCTAACATGACATTAAATACTTTCACAGTAGTATCTACATCATCTAATGCTCTATGTGCTACTTCTACTTTAATTCCTAAGTTATCCGCAATTAGCCCTAGCTTATATTTCTTGTACTCTGGAAATAAGGATTTTGCTAAACGCAAAGTATCTAAATAAGTATTTCCTAACTGTAATCCTAATTCTGTACAATTATGTTTCAAAAAGCCAATATCAAAATCTGCATTGTGTGCCACTAAAACACTATCTCCTACAAATTCTAATACTTTTGGTAATACTTCTTCTATGGTTGGAGCATTTTTCACCATATCATCTGTAATATTAGTTACTTCTACTACTCTTTGTGGAATTGGTTTTTCAGGATTAACAAAGGTACAAAATTCATCAATTACTTCATGATTTTTTACCTTCATAATTCCTATTTCTGTAATCTTTTCTGTTCTAAAAGAAAGACCTGTTGTTTCTAAGTCTAGTACACAATAAGTAGTATCTTCTAAATTTTGACCTTTTGAAAAAGAAACACAAGATGCTTCATCTGGTGCTAAATAGGCTTCTACACCATAGATTACTTTTAAATCTGGATGGTCTTTTTCTAAGTATTTATGTGCATCTGGAAATGCTTGTACTACACCATGGTCTGTAATGGCAATGGACTTCATATCCCATTTAACTGCACGTTTTAATAAATCTTTACAAGCAGTCATCCCGTCCATTTGACTCATTTGTGTATGCATGTGTAATTCCACTCTTTTTACAGGAGCTTCATCTTTTCTAGATTCTTTTTTCAAACCTGTGGACTCAAGAATGGTGTTAGAAATCACTCCTAATTCTTTTGAAAACGGATCAAACTGTGCAGTTCCGTCTACTTTTACACCTTTTGCTCCTTTTAATCTTTTCATCATACTGTCAAACTTATCTGCTTCCACAAAGGCTTTGCAAGTAATGGTGCTTGTGCCGTCATATAAGTCAAACATGACTAAAAACTTACCTGACTTTAACTCTCTACTACTAGGACTTTCGTCATGTCTCATGATTTCTCCATCTAATAAAACATTTCCACTATCTACGGATAAATCAGCAATTTTTGCTGGGTCACCTCTTAATTTCATACTTCTTCCATGAATCATTGGAGAAACTTCTTCTGGTTCCTCTGGAGGTGGCATAGCTTCCCAAGGTGCTCCTGCGTCGGCTGATGGCACACCATCTGGACTTGCAGGTTGCATTTCTTGTGCTCTTTTTGCTTTTTCTTCTTGTTTTTCTTGAGCTTGCTCTAAAGCTTCTTTTTGTGATAAGAGGATAGCTTGTTTTTCTAATTCTCTTGCATGCTCTTGATATTGTTCTAGCATTTCTTGTGTAATTTCCTCTTGGAAAACGACTACATAGTTTTTGTGATATAAGTCTTGTAATTTCTGTGCTAATATTTTGTCAAAATTTCTTGCCTCTAATACATTTTTCCCCTTCATTGCCATGACCACAATAATTCTATTATTTTCAATTTGTATGCTACTATTCTTTAGCAATGCTTTGGTAAGAGGATGTTTGTATGCCATGTATTCTACAATATCTTCCCATTGTGTTTGTATTTTGGCATCTATATGATTTTCGCTTTCTTCTTTTTGTGCTTCTTTACCTTCTTCTATATCCTTTGGCTCTTCTATTTTAATTTCAACATTCTTGAAATTAAAACGTTTTTCTAGGTATTTTTCAAAGTCTATTAGGTCTTTGATTAAAATCGAAGAAGTTGCTAGTAGCTTTAGTTCCAATGTATTGGACTTTTTATAAATATTGACACAACCAACTTTAGCTTCGCTTAATGCGAAGCTATTAAAATCAAAATCTTTAAATACTTCTTTGACTGTTTTTAGCTTTTCTTCCATTGTACTTCTTTACTCCACTTTCCTTATTCTTCTAATAACCAATCTATTATATTTTTATGAATAATTCCATCTCTTGAAAAGCTTGCTTTATCTAATGAAAGAACATATTTAGGATAATTATCCTTTATTTCTTCAAATGCTCCAAATTCTCTATTTTGTACTTTATCATTTTCCAATAGATATGTTACTTGAAAATATAACTTTTCATCTGTTTTTGTTGCAATAAAGTCTATTTCTCCATTTTTTACTTTTCCTATATAAACATCATATCCTCTTGCTAGCAATTCGTTATATACAACATTTTCAATTGCAAAACTCTTATTTATTTCAAAATTATTGTTTTTTATTTGGGCAATTCCTAAGTCTGTCATATAATATTTATTCAAAGTTTTTAAAATTGCCTTCCCATGAATGTCATATCTATATATTTTCTTAATCATCAACGCTTTACATAATGCATCTAAATAGTTATATAAGGTTTCGGTTGATATAGATTTCCCTTCGCTCTTTAAGAAGCTTATAACATTTTCAGCTGAAAATTGTCGCCCCGTAGTATCTACAATATATTGTAATAGCAAGTCAAATAGAACAGTATCCTTTAATCCTAATCTCTCCACTACATCTCTTAATATAATAGAATCAAATACACTATGAAGATAATCTTTTATATTATTTACATCTGTAAATTGTGTTCTGTTAGGAAGTCCGCCCCATTTCACAAAATCCCAAAAGGTATCTTCTGATTTAGCTTCCTTATTAGTAAGTTCTACAAACTCTTTATAGCTTAATGGATAAATATTGAATAACACATATCTTCCTGATAAAACGGTTGATAATTCATTAGACAACAATTTACTATTAGAACCAGTAATAAAAATACTGATATTATCTATGGATGCTCTTAGCGAATTTACAACATCTTCAAATTTCTCTACCTTTTGAATTTCATCTAAAAATACATAATACTTTTTATCGTCTATTATTTTTGCTTTTATATATAAATTTAATTTTTTATAATCTTGTAGCTCTTCAAATTCTATCAGTTCGAAATTTATATATATAATATGACTTTCATCTATTCCTTTTTCTTTTAGTTCTTGCATAATCTGTTTTAATATAACTGATTTTCCACATCTTCTTATTCCAACTAATATCTTTACAAGGTCACTCTCATAAAAACCTCTTATTCTTGATAAATACATTTCTCTTTTTAACATTTGCATCACCTATATTAATTATAATCCTGCATATTAAATTTGTCAACTTATTTCTCGTTTAAGAAATAAGTTCGTTATATTTGAAATATATTTCTTATTTTAGAAGCCTTGTTTTTATCTTGCAAACTTCTTCTCTCTGTATTTTTCAATATCTTTTATCCTCTCCTTATCATTCTTTTATTTCATATTCCCAGCCTGGTTGCCAAGATTTAGTCTTACGCCAATCTTGCTCAATTGCTTCCTCCCATGTTTTACCTTCTGTAATCACTTGAAAGGCTAATTGAGGAGCTTTATGTGCTACTATTGCAATATGCTTTCCTTCATAATTCTTTAGTAAATCATTACAAAAAGACTTTATTCTTTCTTCAACATCTAACATACATTCCCCATTTGGAAATCGCTCTTGAATATGCTCTTCATAGTTTACTAATCTGGTATCCTTGCCATTCAAATCACCATAATTACATTCTCTTAGCCTACTATCACAAATAATTTGTTTTTCACCCTCAAAAGTATATTTAGCAGAATCTATTGCTCGTTTCAAATCAGAGCAAAACACTATATCAAATTGCTTCACATCAATTTGTTCTTTTAATATTATACTTTGTTGAATTCCTTTTTCAGATAATTCGCCTTGTAACCAACCTGTTGATTTATGTTCTATGTTATCTGTTGTTGTTCCATGTACAAAATAAGTAATTTTTACTGGCATTTTTTCCTCCTAGAAAATTCTAAGTATATCGTTATATGTTACATAAATAGATAAACCAATTAATAGCATAAATCCTAAAGACTGAATTGTCATTTCTGTTTTTTCTTTTAATGGTTTTCTTCTAATCGCTTCAATTAATAATAAGACTATTTTTCCTCCATCTAATGGTGGGAATGGTAAAAGGTTTGTAAATCCTAAAGAAATAGATACTAAAGCTAAAATATAGATAAAATCTGCAAATCCATTTGTTTGTGCTACTACTTCTCCAATTCCAACTGGTCCCATCATTTGATCAATTGAAACATTACCTGTAAATAATAATTTTAAGTTATCTACAATGGAAAAAGCAAAATCTCCTGTCTCCCACCATGCATAATATAGGTTATTTCCTAAGTTATTTTCTGCTTTTTGGAGATAAACACCTAAATAATAGTCTGCCTTCACTTCTGGAGTTATTAAAACCTCTTTTGTTTCATTTCCTCTCTCTATAGTAAATTTAATTTCTTGTCCTTGTGTTTTATTAATTTCCTCTACTAATTTTTGTGCATTTCCTTTTACATCTACCTCATTAATTTTCAAAATCACATCATTTACTTCTAGTCCTTGTTCTTTGGCTGGACTTTTAGCCGATATAGCAGCAATTTTGGTACTTGCTCCATTTTCACTAGATATTGCAATTCCTGTATAGTTATATTTTTCTTCTCCTGGTGCAAAAGTATAGCTTTTTTCTTCTCCATTTCTATCAATAACAACTGCTAATTCTTCTCCATTACATTTCGCTAATACTTCATCTAAGTCTTTTTTGTAATGTATGGTTTTCCCATTTACTTCTTTAATCTTATCTCCTGCTTGGATTCCTGCTACTTGTGCTTTTGAATCTTCCATTGGGTAATCAATAATTGGAGCCACGTTATTTCCCATACTTGCCATTAAGATAAAATATACAATTAAAGCAAAAACAATATTGACTAATCCTCCAGCTGCTACCACTGCAATTCTTTTTGGAATACTTGCTTTGCTAAAAGAACCTTCTTCATTAGAACGTTCTTCCTCTCCTACCATACTCACAAAGCCACCAATTGGAATAAGACGTAAAGCATATTTTGTCTCTTTTCCTTGCTTTCTCCAAATAGTTGGTCCAAAACCTATTGCAAATTCATTTACTTTAATCTTGCACAATTTTGCAACTAAGAAATGTCCACCTTCATGAATTAGCACTAAAAAACCTAATATAAAAACTATTTTCAATATCGTTATCAAAATAGAAATCAACATTCTTCTCCTCTATCTAATTAACATTGGTAATAAAAAGTAAGCAAACGGTGCAATAAAAATAATACTATCAATTCGGTCCATCATTCCACCATGCCCTGGTATTAAGTTACTAAAATCTTTAATCTCTGTATACCTTTTAACTGCAGATGCTGCTAAATCTCCTAACTGTCCACTTAAGCTTAATAAGATTCCTGTTACAACTAATAAAATATAATTCATTTGAGTATGGAATACAAAATTACATACTAAACCATAAATGACAACTGTAACTACTCCACCTATTGTTCCACCAATACAGCCTTCTATTGTTTTGTTAGGGCTAATTTCTGTAAAATGATGTTTTCCAAAGTGCCTTCCTATTAGATACGCAAAGATATCTGTTCCCCAAGCGCTAAAGAATACAAACCAAATTAAGATTTTCCCTTCTTTTAAGTCTTCTCGAATAACTGGAATAAATAGTAGAAAAACAACTACATAAAAAATTCCAAAAAAAGTAATTGCAATATCCTGAATCGTTGTTTTTCCATTAGTTGCAATGACATAAGCAAATAGCACAAGCATTGCCATTGGTAACAATATTCCAATTGTTTTTAAAACCATAGTCATAGGCACAATATGAATAATACAAATAAGAGCTGCTGCTAAGTATCCTAACCATTCAATTGGCTTTGCCTTTCCGACTGGTACGAAATGCTTTATAGAATTCATGTATGCTCATGATAGCTACTATTGAAACCGCAATATCCACTATGTATTGGTTTCCCAATATGAGAATCACTGCTACAATTGGAAATAAAACCATTCCCGATATAAATCTTTTTACATTCATATTTTTTCGTAATTCCTTCCTTTGCCTTTTACTTTATCCATTTCTTCTACTTTGCACCAAATTTACGATTTCTTTGTTCAAATACTTCAATTGCTTCATCTAAATCTTCTGCTGAAAAGTCTGGCCAATATTTATCGATAAATAAAAATTCTGTATAGGCTAATTGCCAAAGCAAGAAGTTGCTAACTCTTTGTTCTCCTCCTGTTCTAATTAATAAATCTGGCTCTAATTGACCTTGTGTATATAAATTGTCTGACACATATCGTTCATCAATATCTTGAATTGCTATTTCTTGATTTTGTACTTTGTTTGCAATTTTTTGTACTGCTTTTGTAATTTCATCTCTTCCACCATAATTAAAAGCAACATTTAAGGTCATTCCTGTATAGTCCTTTGTTCTATCAATTGCTTTTTGAATACTTTTTTGAAGTCCTGGTTCTAGTTTTGAAACATCTCCTAGTACATTAATTTTAATGTTTTCCAACTCTTTATCATTTAGAAAATCGTTAACATACATTTGAAGTAAGCCCATTAAAGCGCCTACTTCTTCTTTCGTTCTTTTCCAATTTTCTGTTGAAAATGCATATACTGTTAGATATTGAATTCCAATTTTATTCGCATATTTTGCTATTTTCTTTAAGGTCTCTGCTCCTTCTTTATGTCCAAGTCTTGTCTCTATATTTCTTTCTTTTGCCCATCTACGGTTTCCATCCATTATAATAGCAATATGCTTTGGTAACATCTTTTCTCCCATTATATTGTCATTATCTCCTTTTCTTTTGCCGCTAAAAGGCTATCTATTTCTTCTATCTTTTTGTCTGTTAATTTTTGAATTTGGTCTTCTTCATTTTTTAAATCATCTTCTGTAATTTCTGATTTCTTTTGCATTTCTTTTGCTTCATCAATAGCATCCCTTCTAATAGAACGGATTGCTACTTTTGCTTCTTCTGCTGTTTTTCTAATATCTTTTACCAATTCTTTTCTTCTCTCTTCATTTAATTCAGGAAAGTTTAATCTTATGACTTTTCCATCATTATTTGGATTAATTCCTATATCAGATTTTAAAATTTCTTTTTCGATTTCTTTTAATAAATTAATATCCCATGGTTGAATTAATATCATTCTAGCTTCTGGTACTGAAATACCTGCTACTTGATTAATTGGAGTTGGTACTCCATAATAGTCTACTGAAATCTTGTTTAAAATTGCTGGGTTTGCACGTCCTGCTCTTACCTCTGCTAAATTTTCTTGAAATACACTAATTGTTTTATTCATTTTTTCTTCAAATACATTATTCATTGTTTTAATCTCCTTTATTTTAAATTTATTAATCAGTTACTAATGTCCCTATTTTCTGACCTTGAATTATTTTTACCATATTTTCAGGGTCTGCAATACCAAATACAATAAGAGGTATTTTATTATCTCTACATAAAGCAGTTGCTGTTGAGTCCATTACTTTTAAATCTTTTGATAAAATATCTAAATAGGTAATATGGTCATATCTTTCTGCATTTGGATTAATCTTTGGGTCATCAGAATAAACTGCATCAATTGTTTTACCAACCAATATAGCTTCTGCTCCAACTTCCACTGCTCTTAATGCTGCTGTTGTATCTGTTGTGAAATATGGGTGACCTGTTCCACAAGCAAATATCACAACTCTTCCTTTTTGTAAATGTTTAATTGCCTTTCTTTGGATAAATGGTTCTGCTATTTCCCTCATTTCAATAGCAGTTTGTAATCTTGAATAAACCCCTCTTGCCTCTAAAGCATCTTGCAATGCCAATCCATTCATAGAAGTAGCAAGCATTCCCATATAGTCTGATGTGGTTCTTTCCATTTCTTTCCCGTTTCTACCTCTCCAGAAGTTTCCTCCACCCACTACAATTGCTATTTCTGCTCCCATTTCTACTAACTTTTTAATTTGGTCACAAATTTCTCCCATTGTTTCTTCATTGATTCCATGCTTTTTTTCTCCTGCTAGTGCTTCTCCACTTAATTTTAGTAAAACCCTTTTATACTTTAATTCTGGCAATTCGCACACACTCCTTTTTCATTTTTCCTTATTCTATCATACATTATTAGTTTTGACACCTATTTTTTGAAATTTTTTCATATTTAAATAGCTTTTATTCTTTTAAATATATTAATTATAAAAATAAAAGTATATTTTCTAAACTTTTTGCTCAAACTATATAAAAAGTATTATTTAGAAAAGGAAAACAAAAATGGCTAATCAAATTATTGAAGAAAGTTTAAAACAAAATCAAATTCCAATTCATAAAATAAAACACCGAAATAAAAAATTCCATATTGAGTTTAGTAATGAAATTGCTGAAATTCCTTATGGAGAAAATCTTACTATCTCTAAGCTTACTAAAATGCAAAAATTCAAAAACTTTGTTAAAAACAAAAAATATCAACTACAATTTTCTGCTTCTAGTACTGCTGCTGTTGTATTCTTATTATTTCTCCTTTGGAAAGTTTATCAATATCAGCAAAAAGAAAAAATGTCGCAAAAACTTTTAGATAACTATCAACTTACTACTCTTTATTCTGATTCTTCACATTATGAAGCTAATCAACTTGGGGCTGACGTTTTAATTCGTAATCCTTTTGTAATTGGTATGATCAAAATTGATAAAATTGGACTTAATTATCCAATTCTCTCTGAAAGCAATGATGAACTACTTAGGATTTCTCTATGTCGCTTCAACGGCCCTATGCCTAACGAAACAGGAAACTTATGTATCGCAGGTCATAATTATATTGATGATCGCTTTTTTGGAAGATTAAATGAATTAATTATTGGAGATAAAATCGAACTATATGGTTTGTCTGGTCAAAAAAAAATTTATACAATAACTAAAAAATTCGAGGTGGAAGCTAATGACTTATCTTGCACTAATCAAAATGTTGGAAATCAAAAAATATTAACTTTACTTACTTGTAATAACTCAAACCAAAATAAAAGAATTATTGTACAAGCCAAAGCCGAAAACTAATATTGAAAAAGCAAAAGAATGTTAACTAATTCGTTAACATTCTTTCTATTTTTTTATTTTTACCATTAATGAATATTATTATATTTTCTAATTCTAAAATATGCATATATTGCTGATACTGCACATGCACCAATAAATACAAATAGCGCTGTATCTCCTGCGACACCTGTTTGTGGTAAAGTATTACCACTTGTTCCATTATTTGTTACTGGAGTAACATTATTGTTTGTAATTGGTGCTGGTGTATTAGTATTAGTTGGTTGATTACTTGGATTATTTCCTTGATCAATTGTTGGTAATTGTCCAACATCATCAGTAGCTTTTGTAAAAGTAACCATTAGTGCTAAAAATGTAACTACTAGCATAAATACAATTATTAATTTCTTATTCTTCATCATTCTCATTTCTCCTTTTTCTTTCGAAGTTTCTATCAGTAGTATTTGTATTTTTTTTAAAAATATACTGACTTTTTCTTTCTTATTTTCACTCATATTGTATACTTGCAATTTAAAATAGTCAAGTACTTTTATAATTTTTTTCGACAAAATTGTAAAAAAATTATAAACTTAAACATTAAAGCGGAATAATACAACATCTCCGTCTTGCATAATATAATCTTTTCCCTCTGAACGCATTAAACCTTTTTCTTTTACAGCTACTATTGAACCTTCTTTCATCAAATCATTATATGAAACAATTTCTGCTCTAATAAATCCTCTTTCTATATCACTATGAATTTTACCTGCTGCTTGTGGTGCTTTTGTTCCCTTTTTTATTGTCCATGCCCTTACTTCTGGTTCTCCTGCCGTTAAGAAAGACATTAAGCCTAGTAAATCATAACTTGCTTTAATTACTTTATCTAATCCTGATTCTTGTAGTCCTAATGCTTCTAGCATTTCTTTTTCATCTTCGCCTTCTAAAGTAGCTAATTCTTCTTCTATTTTAATACAAAGTGGTATTACTTCTGCCTTCTCCTGTTTTGCATATTCCACTACTTTTTTTACATTTTCATCTTCAAAAGCATTTGTTAATTGCTCTTCTGAAACATTTGCTATATACAAAATTGGCTTCATAGTTAATAAAAAAGCATCTTTCACTAATGGCTGTTCTTCCTCTGTTAATTCTACTGACCTTGCTGGTTTACCATTATCTAAAGCCTGTTTGATTTTCTCAAAGGCATCTACTTCTGATTGTGCCTTTTTATCTGCTTTCAATTTTTTCTTAGCACTATCAATTCTTTTTTCTACTGTTTCAATATCTGCAAAAACCAATTCTAAATTAATAGTTTCAATATCTCTAATTGGTTCTATACTTCCATCTACATGTACAATATTTGTATCTTCAAAACATCTTACTACTTCTACAATGCTATCAACTTCACGAATATGTGATAAAAATTTATTTCCTAATCCTTCGCCATGACTTGCACCTTTTACCAATCCTGCAATATCCACAAATTCAATCACTGCTGGTGTTACTTTTTCTGGATGATAAATTTGAGCTAAATTTTCTAATCTCTCATCTGGAACTGCTACTACTCCTACATTTGGCTCTATTGTACAAAATGGATAATTCGCACATTCTGCTCCTGCTTTAGTAATAGCATTAAATAATGTACTCTTACCTACATTTGGAAGACCTACAATTCCCATTTTCATGTTTTAATTTCTCCTTTTACTATTTTATTTTTTTGATACTTCTGAATTAATTGTTGTATTAGAATTCTCTGATGGATTTCCAGGTTCTGTTGGTATGGTTGGTTTTTCTGTATTCATTGGTTCAGTTGTCTGCATATTATTTACATTTTCATTATTGGTTCCAATATTTCCTGTTTCATTATTTGTAGTTGTATTGGTATTCGTATTAACATTTGTATTTGTGTTAGTATTTGTGCTACTGTTTGTATTTACATTAGTGTTAGTATTTGGCTTCTTATTCTCATCTTTGTTTGGTTTATATGTTCTCCATGGATTATTTAAATCTGGATCAGTAGGATCCCAATTTTTCAATTTCCCTGGCGCACCAGATACTTTTCTTGCAGTTGGCTTTCCTAAAGGTCCTGGATTAGAGCTAGAATAGAATTCAACTTGTGTTCCACTTGGACAATTATTAAAAATCCATAATGCATCTATAGTCGTCAAACGAATGCACCCCATAGAATCTTTTGTTCCTAATCTATCATAATAAGCACTTACTAAAGTATCTTTTCTATTTTGTTTATATGGTACTGAATGAAATAAAATATCACCTACAATTTGAGTACAATATTGCCCCCAAACATTACCAAACAACTTTCCCCAGGTAGCTTTCCAACTCATTCTATAAACTCCTGATGTTGGAGTTGCTGCTCCTGTAGAACAAACACAAGCCTTTACTGGTACTGTATATTTTCCATTCTTATCATAAGTATAAATGGTAACTACTTGTGCACCATAATTTACTTTAATATAATATTTATTTTGAACTGGTTTTGTTGGCTTATTTGTATTATTTTTCTCCTCTTGTTTTTTCTTTTCTTCTACTTTTTTTAATTCTTTCTCATTTAGTTTTTTTAATTCTTCTGGAGATAATTTTGAAGTATCTACTAGATCAGATTGTTCTATCACTTCTTCTGGAATTTTATTGTGTAAAGTATCTGTTTTAGCCATAGCTGAAGTAGCTTTGGTATAATCAATAATACGTCCTATTGAAAGTATTACAAGAATAAATAATATTACACCTACTAATATCATCCATTTCACTTGATTATTTAATTTTATCTTCTTGATTTTTTCCATTGTAAACTCCTTTAATCCTCTATTAGTAATACTCCATTTTATCATTTCTACTTTAACACAATTTGTTAAGTTTATCAATAGTTTTGTTGGAAATATTAAAAGATAAAACTACTTTTATTTATAAAGCAATAAACCAGAAAACGAAACATCGCTTTCTGGTTTATCACTTTACATGATTACGCCTTATTCATTGCAACCTGACACATTTTGATAATGGCATATTTAGTTCTTGCTCTTGCAAAAAAACATCCATTGTGGCAGAAAGTTGCCTCCTTTATTCCGGAAATCTTGGGTAAAGTCTTCTCATTACCTCCAGCCCATTCTTTCGGAAACGGAACAAGCTGTTTAAATCTTTCTTCGACAGACGGCGGCACGCACTGCGCTGCCCAGCCTCCTGCAGGATACCGAAAAATGACGAACTTTACTTCGTTGTTGTGGACCTTGTTGTAGTTTACGACTTGCTCCATCCACGGCATGGTTTGTGCAGGGATTTCCAAAATACCATCTTTGATATGGTCATATCTCATCTCAAGCTCTTTTCTGGTAGCAATTTGTACTATCGTATCTCTAATAATTTTCCATAGGATATCGCGTACAATCGTCTCAACTTGCCTAAAAGTTACGTCATAAGCTTGATAGTCTGGCTTTTCCATCCACGAAGGAAGAAATTTCGGAATAAAGCTAAAGATATGACTACTATTTTCCTCTCTCTCCCCATTATCCTCCATATCTACTGGAATCATAACTTCCTTATCGATTCGTTGCTTAACTTTTTCAATTTCATCATCATCAATAAATATTTGAATGTCGTCCATGACACTCTTGATAGCTTTCTCTGCAAAGTTTTTCCATACTAGCCCTGCACTAGCATATTTTTCGCCTGTAATTCTGCGTACATTAAAGCCTGCCATGTGATGGTCAAACATTCCACCCCCAATATCAACTACAAGGTCAAGTTGTTCTAATTCTTGGGGATCTCGTGTCCGCACAACATTTATTAGTCTTTCTGCGTACGTTACTTCCAGAATTGCAATTGCTGCAACCCTATAATGTAACTAGGGGTATATCTTAAAAAGCTAGGAATCTAGCATAGTTATATTATATCATAACAACCTATTTTTTACAAATTTTAGAATCAATCTCCAATTTTTATCCCATTATCTCTTAAGCATTTATTTGCTCAAAACACAAAATAAGTCGATATTAAAATCGACTTATCCCCATGAAATACTATTCATTTTTTTCTGGAGCTTCCAGCCGGAATCGAACCGGCGACCTCAGCCTTACCATGGCTGCGCTCTACCTACTGAGCTATAGAAGCATGTTTTGTCAAGAAATAACTTTCTTGACATATTATTTTATTCATTCTGCATTCCCTTGATTGCTTTTTTTCTAATTCTTTGTATTGCGTTATCAATAGATTTAACCGGTGTTTCTAGTCTTTGAGCTATCTCGCCATAACTTTCGCCTTGAATATAGCAATTTAAAACTTTCTTTTCAAAACTACTTAATGACTTATCAATTGTACTTTCCACTAATTGATAATACTCTTTTTTTGTAATCATGTCAAGTGGATCTTCTATAATATTAGCATCTAATATTCCCTCTAATTCTGTATTACTACTATCATCTTCATTTTCATAAGCATCTTTATTTAAAGATATATATGAATTTAAAGGCATATGCTTTTGTCTATTTGAAGTTTTAATTGCTGTAATAAGCTGCCTTTCAATGCAAATACTTGCAAAACTTTTAAAAGAATTTTGCTTATCTGATTGATAGGACTTAATTGCCTTATATAAACCAATTAGCCCTTCTTGTATAATATCTTCTCTTTCTGCTCCTATGATATAATATTTGCTTACTTTAATGTTGACAAGATCTTTATAACGATTTATCAAATGTTCTAAAGCATGCTTATTATTATCAGACTTAATCAATTCTATTAAGTCTTCATCTGTCATTTGAGAAAAATTATAATCTGAAGAATAAAATACTTCTGTCATGCTCATGAAATCAAGTTACCTCCTGTGTTGTATAGCCATATTATTTGTATTATAATCTAGCACTTTCTTTTCGTCAATAGAAATATGAGCAAAATTTGAAAATTTCTGCATAATATGATATGATTTTACCATTCTATGTAGAAAGAGGTTAATTTTAATGGCATTCGATGGTTTCATTTTAAAATCTGTAATTCAAGAATTGAGTTCTTGTTTATTAACTGGAAAAATAACAAAAGTCTATCAACCACTTCCTGAAGAGATTATTTTAGGAGTTTATTGTGGTGGAACAAATTATGCTTTAAGTTGTAATGTTTCTTCTTTATATTCACTCCACTTAACAACCACTTCTAAGCCTAATCCTCTTGTAGCTCCTAGTTTTTGTATGTTACTTAGAAAGTATTTAATTGGATCTAAAATAAAAAATATTACAATGGCAGGATTAGAAAGAATTGCAACTATAGAATTAGAAAACTATAATGAATTAAATGACTTAGTAACTTACCAGTTAGTAATAGAATTAATGGGAAAGCATAGCAACATTATCTTAATCAATCAAGAAAATAGGATTATAGATAGCTTAAAACATTTAACTACCTTTTCTGGTTCCCTTCGCAATATTCTTCCTAATATACCTTATCAGTTTCCTGAATTAAATAAGTTAGACATCTCTACTATTTCAGTAAATTCGGATTTTTATAATACAATTTCAAATGATGCAAAGTCATCTTCCCTTTCAGAATATTTTTGCAATCATTTTTCAGGAACGAGTAAGGCTTTAATAAATTATTCTATTACTCAATTGGCAATTAGTGAAGATTTGACTTTTGAAAACTTCAAAACCTTACTTACTTATTTGCAAAATTTACTTACAAAAATTCAAAATCAGCAAGTTATTTGCCTATCATTAGAAAATGATTATGTATTATCTTCTTCTTCTGAACGAAACACTCACTTAAACGTAAACTTCTTTTTAGATGATTACTATACAAAAAAAGAACAAGAAGGAGAATTTACACAATATCGTAATGGACTACTTTCTTTTATTGCTAAAAAGCTGAAAAAAATCGCAAAAAAATCTGATGAGGTCACTAAGAAAGTACAAGAATGTTCTAAAATGCAAGATTATCAACTATATGGAGAATTATTAACAAATAATTTATATAGATTAAAAGAAGACCATATTGACCATATTATCTTGGATAATTATTATCAACAAAATCAGCCTATTACAATTCCTTTAGATATTTCTCTTTCACCTAGTGATAATGCTAAAAAGTATTTTAAAAAATATCATAAATTAAAAAATACAATTTCTATTGTTACCATTCAAAAAGAAGAATTAGAAAAGGAAATTGATTATTTAGAAAGTATTGTATATGAATTGCAAATTGCAAAAAATATAGCAGAATTAGACCGCATCTATCAAGAAATGGAAGAAAATAATTTATTTTCTAGGAAAGTTCCTGTTAAGCAAGGTAATAAGTCATTTAAAATAAAAAGTAGAACTAATAATCGTCAGAAAGTAGCAAACAAAAAACAAAATGACTTTCTTTCTTATCAAATAAATGGTTTCACTGTTTTAGTTGGAAAAAATAATCAAGAAAATGATTATCTTACTTTGAAAGTAGCAAAAGAAAACGATATCTGGTTTCACGTAAAAGACTTGCAAGGAAGTCATGTCATCTTAGTAGTCAACCAAAAAGAACCATCACAGGAAACAATCAATCAAGTAGCTGCTATTAGTGCACATTATAGTAAAGCCAAACAATCTTCTAACATTCCTGTTGATTATGCTTTAGTAAAATATGTAAAAAAACCAGCTAAAGCCAAACCAGGCATGGTAATTTACACCAATTATCAAACAGTAAATGTTCAACCAGCTAATTTATAACAAATAAGAGAGAACCTCTATTTCTAAAGATTCTCTCTTTCTTTTATCCATTATACTCGTCATTCATTCCTACTTTATACTCTATTTCTTCCATATAAGGAAACATCTCTTTTACTCTCTTTAGTGTTAGCATTAGTTGTCTTGGGTGAGGGCTCTTCTTATCTGCTGATAGTAACTTTTGTGTATAACAATTTTCGGCCGTTTTGAATAACACATATCGATTTCCAACATAAGTATAATAAATTTGATAACCATTTTTCAAATCTAACCACATTTTTTCAAAAGTATATTCTTCCATATCGCTCCTTTTTCTTATTTATTGAATCATTTGTACAAATTCTTCTTCGCTAATAATAGTAACTCCTAGTTCTCTTGCTTTAGTCAACTTACTACCTGCTTCTTCTCCTGCTAATACATAATCTGTTTTTTTAGAAACAGATGAAGAAGTTTTGCCGCCTAACTTTTCAATAATTTCACTTGCTTGGTCTCTCGAATAATGTTCTAAAGAGCCAGTTAACACAAAAGTTTTTCCTTCGAATCGGCTATCTTTTATAGCTTCTTCTGCTACTTCCATATTAACACCTGCCTCTTTTAATTTTGAGATTAAATCTATTGTCTGTTCTTGCCTAAAAAATTCATAGATTGTTTGCGCTGTGATTTCTCCAACATCTTCTATTAGTCTTAGCTCTTCATAAGAAGAATTCATTAGTTGCTCCATTGTTCTATAATATTTCGTTAATGATTTAGCCAATTTTACTCCTACATGACGAATTCCTAAAGAATTAATAAGACGATATAACTCTCTATGTTTACTCTCTTCAATAGCATCTATCATATTTTGTGCAAACTTTTTACCATTCTTTTTTAAAGATGCAATATCTTCAAAAGTTAAATGATAGATATCTGCAATATTGCCAATCAAGCCTCTTTCAATTAGTTCTGCTATAATTGACTCACCTAAACCATCAATATCCATAGCGTCTTTTGAAGCAAAATGAATAATGCTTCTATATAGCTTGGCTGGACATTCAACCCCAATGCAACGTATCACTGCTTCTCCTTCTTCACGTACAGCTTCTGCTCCACATACAGGACATATTCTTGGCATTTCAAAAATTTTCTCTGTACCATCACGCTTCTTTAAATTAACTGCTACAACTTCTGGTATAACATCTCCTGCTTTTTGAATAATAACTCTGTCACCAATGCGAATATCATTTTCTTTGATATAGTCTTCATTATGAAGTGTTGTCTTAGAAATTTTGGAACCTGCCACATAAACTGGCTCTAAGATAGCCATAGGAGTAATCGCCCCTGTTCTACCTACCTGACATACAATATCTTTTAACAAAGTCTCTTTTTTCTCTGGTGGATATTTATAAGCAACTGCCCACTTTGGAGTTTTATAAGTACTTCCTATTTTTTCTCTTAACTCTAAATCATTTACTTTAACAACTGCCCCATCAATTCCAAAATCCAAGCCATCTCGCATCTGCCCAATTTTTTCAATAGCTTGTCTTACTTCTTGTCTTGTTTTGCATAAAATTTTAACAGGATTAACATGGAAACCTAATTTTTCTAAATATAATAAACTTTCTTGATGTGTTGTAAAATCAATGTCATCACTCTTTTGCACATTAAAAACAAAAATATCTAATGGACGACTGGCTGTAATTTTACTATCTAATTGCCTTAAAGAACCTGCTGCAGCATTACGAGCATTAGCAAATTGTTCTTGCTCTTCCAAAAGTCTATCTTCATTCATTTTATCAAAGTCTGTTTTACCAATAAATACTTCTCCACGAACTGTAATAGAAATTGGTTCTGCTAATTCTTTTGGAACGGTTTTAATTGTTGCAATATTATGAGTAACATCTTCTCCTACTAGTCCATCTCCTCGAGTAGCACCTCTATATAATTTTCCATTTCGATATTCTATTGCTGAAGACAAACCATCAATTTTAGTTTCTACCACATACTCCATTGTTTTGCCATTTTCAGCAGCTATTTTTTCCATTTTCTCTTCAAACTCTTCTACTTCTTCAAAAGAAAATACGTCTTGAAGGCTTTGCAAAGGCACTTCATGTGTTACCTTTTCAAAGCCCTTTTTAATACTCGCTCCTACCTTTTGCGTTGGCGAATCTTTCGTAATTAGTTCTGGATATTCCTTTTCAATTTGCTTTAACTCTCTCATAAGCATATCATATTCATAATCACTAACTACTTGCTCATCATCAAAATACTTTTGTGTATAATATTTTAGTAAAGGTCTTAATTCCTCTGCTCTTTTTTTCGCTTGTTCTAATTCCATGACTTCTCCTTTTTACATAGATCCTTTAAACAATTCTTTTCCACCTTTTACATATTCCCAACCAGAGAATATAGTAGCAACTACTGATACACTCATAATTAAAGTAACTACTAAATTAATGATAAATTCATATCCTGTTAAAGTACCACCAAAAATTGCACCATAAGGATTTGGATCAAGGAAAGCAATAATTAGAGCGATCATTTGAGTTACTGTTTTTAATTTTCCCCAGATGTTTGCTGCAATTACCTTCCCACTTTTTTCTACAGCTATTAAACGGTATCCAGAAACAATAAATTCTCTTAATATTACAATAATAGGAATCCATGCTGGCAAATGCCCCCATTCTACTAGCATAACCATAGCTGTAATCACAACTATTTTATCTGCTATAGGGTCTAAGAATTTTCCAAATGTCGTAATTTGATTTCTAGATCTTGCAATATACCCATCTAGTTTATCTGTAATAGCTGCTATAATAAAAATAACATCTACTATTAAATAGGTAACTGGTATTCCTAATACTTCCCCCTGAATATTGAAAAATGGGATAATGACCATAATTGGCACTAATAAAATTCTTAATACAGTTAACTTATTTGCTAAATTCATGTTTACCTCCATGATTTTTATTTTGTTCTTTACATTATATATAAAAGTTTGAAAAAAAGAAATAGTTTTATTTATTTTTATTGGATATCTAAATAAAAAAGCACAAACTTTATCTTAAAACAAATTAATACAAAAACCCCTCCCTATATTTTCAGTATAGAGAGGGTTTTGACATATTTTATTTTATCCAAAGCAATACTCGAGGAGTTACTGCATTTCCACTAGGAGACTGAATGGATGAGCCACGTTCTGAGCTTACTGCGTTACTGTGACTAGCATAGCCTCCTCTATGAACACAATCTGCAATACTTGTTCCTGCGTAATGTTCTGTAGTCCACTCATAATAATTTGAAGCCATATCATGAATATTGCATACCTTATCCCCTGCTTTTCCTGTCTTTGATAAACTAGTACTTTTTCTTGTTTGATTTGCATAATTCGAATTTCCACTATACTCCTGTATAAACACTATAGCAGTATCCCAACTATAACTATTTATTAAATCACTTACTACATAATCATTACCACTATACATTGCTCTGCACCACTGCGCAGCAGTATTTTGTCCAGAGTCAGTTGTTACTGATTGGTTAGCTTTGGACTTTATTTTAGCATCTGTTCCTCTACTACTTTCAAATCTTGCAAAATAATATCCCTCTGCCGTTTTTGTTTTTGTAACAAACCCTCCTAAATTTCTAGATGCTAGATTACCAGAACCAACTACTAATTCTTGAAAATAATTTTCTATTGTTACTGTTTCTGCATAGTTATCAGCATTTTGTTTTAGATTAGGAGTTCCATCAGTAGCATTAAATTTATATCTTCCTAATGTTATTGTAGTTGTTGTCCCATCTTTGTTCTTAATATTTCCTACTGGTATCCATACAAATTGGTTTCCTTCTTCATCTTCTATTACTATTCCATCTTGTACACACGGTTTTTTATCTCCTGAATAGGTATAATCAACATCATTATCCTCTGTATCAGGTACTACTTTAAACCCTCCTGGAACTGTTATCGGATTTCCATTTTCATCTTCTGCAACTTTG
Source organism: uncultured Clostridia bacterium (assembly GCA_948560265.1). GTDB lineage: Bacteria > Bacillota > Clostridia > TANB77 > CAG-508 > CAG-273. Next base: position 165,500 of record CAOXTD010000003.1, read on the forward strand.
TTTTCTTCTTGGACTTGATCAACTATATCTGCTACTGTTGGCAATTTTACAGTTACTGTACAACTTGCTGTCACATTACTTCCATCAGTTGCCTTTGCTGTTATTGTTACAGTTCCCACTTTCTTTCCTGTCACTACTCCTGTGTCACTTACTGTTGCAATCGTTGTATCACTACTTTCCCATCTTACAGTTTTATTCGTTGCATTATCTGGCTTCACTGTTGCAATTAAAGTAGTTGTTTTTCCTTCTGACACTTTTTCCTCTGTTTTATTTAAACTAATACTTTCTACAAATATTCTTGTAGCTATTATCTCTGCTATTTTTACTGCCTCACCAACTTCATTTTTCGCTACTACTTTTATGATATATTTTTCTCCTGCTGTAATTCCTGTATTCTGTGTCGCTCCTGTTTCTTCATTTACGTTTGTCATTTCTTGATATTCATTATCAGAAGCTGAAGCTAATTTATAATAATAAGTTACTGTCCCATTTCCCAATCTTACTACAATTGCCTTTGCTGTAATACTTGTTGACGTTGCACTTGTTTCTATCTTCTTAATAATTGGTGCTACCTTTCCTGCTTGTCCTAAATATTCTATCTTTGCATCTATTGGATTTTCTTTTGTTGGTAACAATTCCACCAAGAAAATATATCCTG